>CAZVHC010000029.1:0-25809 GCA_964627005.1 uncultured Desulfurococcaceae archaeon | reverse complement strand
TGATCTCGATCTCATGCCTATCCAAGCGTTCTAGTATCTCATTAAACTTGCGATCGTGTCCCTCAAGCTTCTGTAGTATCTCTAGTAACCCAATCTTAGCTGCAACAGTATATCGGAACTCCTCATCCTCCTCCAGTAGCCTTAGAAACTCCTTTTTAATATCAGCAATACCCGCCATCTCAATCAACCATACACTATAGTTCTATAATAGCTATTGAATATACACACCTATATAGTATTTTCATAGATACTGTTGCTAGAAATCTATGTACTTATTAATATTGTTTAAAATATGCTGTGTGATATTAGCGATCTTGTTCTCCAGCTGGTATTGTACCTGTTAACTGAGAGATTAGCTAGTGCCTTCTTTACTAGAGAACTCCATACCTAGACTCTATAGAAACTGTCCATGATCCCTAAGGACAGGGCTTCCATGATTAACCCCCCGGTTAACCAAGGCATTGTTGACCTGATCTTGTCATGTGTTCTCTATTTTAATAATCCCTTATCCGTCAATAGTTATTTGTAGCTGGGTTATATGGTGTTGTCTAGTGTTGGGTATGAGGAGAGTTGGGTATAGTGAGTATCTGGAGTATGTTAGGGAGCGTGGTGAGGTTGTTGTTGAAGATACTGTTATAAGGCTTGAGCCTATAAAGGTGTCACGTCTACACCCAGTTCCTGAGGAACTTACTGATGTAAGTACTACTGTATGGAGTTTTCCCAAGCGTGGGTCTTGGGCTACTCATAAGGGTGATTATCGTGGTAATTGGCCTCCTCAGATGGTTCGTGCACTAATACTCATGTATACAAAGCCTGGTGATACAGTACTTGATCCAATGATTGGTAGTGGTACTACTTGTATAGAGGCTAAATTGCTTGGTAGGAACTGTATTGGTGTTGATATAAACTATAACGCTGTCATATTAACCCTCCATAGACTCTACTGGCTTGAGAAGAGTCTTGAGGAGAATATTGACAAGCTCTACAATGGATCATGTGAAGTCGATCCGGAGGATATATTGAAGGCTAAGGTGGAGATATACCATGGTGATGCACGTAACCTAGACAAGATCGCTGGTGAAAGCATTGATCTCATAGCAACGCATCCACCATACCTTAACATCATAAGATATGGTGGTAGAAAAGCCGTTGAAGGAGATCTATCACGTACACGTTCTCTTGAGGAATACCTTGTAATGATAAGGGATATTGCAGGAGAAGCCTATAGGGTTTTGAAACCCGGTAAGTACATGGGTATACTAGTTGGTGATACAAGGATACATAAGCACTACGTACCAATAACACACTATGTACTACAAACACTACTCACTACTGGATTCATACTCAAGGAGGAGGTTGTCAAGATACAGCATAAGATGAAGACTACAAGGGAGAAATGGCTTAAAATGGGGAAACGAGGCTTCCTGCTAATCTATCACGAGAAACTCTTCATTCTAAGAAAACCAGCTAATAATAGAGAATACAGGAGATACAGGTATAGTAGTAAACAGCCATGGATAAAGCTTGAGCTCAAGTAAATATGCTCCAGATATAGCCTACATCAATAACATTCATTCCTTACCTCTCATTATCCTCCCCCATATCTCATCAACAAGCCTAGTGATCCGGTCAATAGCTTTCTCCACATCCCTCCTAGTACACCATCCCTCATAGAAACACGTATGCATACTATTACCAGTATTCCATACATCCCTAACCCATTCACCAAGATCCTCTATAACCCTATCCTTATACTCCCACAGATCCCTATGACTAGATAACCTCCTACCATCCCTAAACCCAGCATAAGCTTTAACTGCAAGTGCTAATGCACCCCAAAGCTTTTCAGCAGCCTGTCTAAGATCCCCAGCCATAAACTCCTTATGAGCATCTTCAATAAGTTGCTTAGAAGCAACAATATATTCTCTAGCACTATCCACAGGATCAAGATCCTTAACTGCATACTCAATAAGATATTCCTCCAGACTCAATCCTTGTGCCTTAGCAGCTCTACGTAAATGCTTCATAATATTCTCTGGTAAAGATATTGTTGAAGTCATCATCTCTACCATAGAATTATTTATTATAAAACACTAGAAATACTTAGCTGTAATGGCTATGCATCTAGAGTAGATCATGCCTATAGGGTTTTCCTAATCTCTTCCATCTCCTCCTCACTAACAGTAGCCTTCAACTTACCAGCCCGTGCCCTCTGGACAACAGGGGCCATTCTATACTCATTCCATAGGTAATCAAGTAGTTTCTCCCTACGCTCCACGGCCTCACGGCCACCATAGCCAAGCTTTATAGCAGCTGACAAAGCAGCAATCTCACCCTCGATAAAGGCAGTAGTAGCCTCCTCAATACCAGCTGCATCACCAGCTATATAGAGGTTCTCAACACTAGTCTCAAGATAACGTGTCCTTAGGGGTACAAGACCACCGAGCTCCGGGATCCACTTCATAACACATCCGGCTTGGCTAAAGAAGCGGGTATCTGGTGATAGGCCAACAGCTAGGAGCACTAGATCGACATCGAAAACCTTCTCAGTACCTGGTACTGGCCTCCAGTTCTCATCAACCATCTGTATAACGGCTTTCTCAACAACATCCCGGCCAATAGCCTTTGTAATGGTGTGTCTAAGGTAGAACTTTACGCCAAGCCTCCTAATCTTAGCTGCATGTACAAACCATCCACCAATATGAGGCATTATCTCGACAACACCATGTACATGGACACCAGCCTGTAGGAGCTGATAGGTTATGATCAATCCTACGTTGCCGGAGCCGATCACCAATGCATGATCACCTGGTCTAACACCATATTGGTTCATAAGTGTCTGTGCACCACCAGCCCCCATGATCCCGGGTAGATCATTGTTTTCAAACTCCAGTCCACGCTCCACAGCACCAGTAGCTCCAATGATAGCCTTAGGCTTGATGACAAGGTTTAGAAGCTTATCACCACGTACGGCAGCACCAACAACCCCTCCACGGAATAAGCCATAGACAGTAGCCCTGCTATAGACACGTATATTCCTCTTCTCCAATACCTTCTTAGACAGTATCTCTGCTATACGGAAACCACGTACTCCACCATAGTGCATCCGGGAGCCAAAGAACATATGTGTCTGCTTAACAAGCTGACCACCAAGCCGTAGCCCCTCATCAACAATAACCACGTCCAACCCTAGATCAGAGGCTGTCAATGCAGCCTGCAGCCCAGCTGGTCCACCACCAACAACCAGTAGATCGGTCTCGATCTCCTCAGTAGGTACATTGTCAACATCCACTTCCCCAGGGATCTCTGGTAGCCCATGCTGTCTCTCAACACGTATACCCTCACGGACGGGCTCAATACATAGTCTACGGTTAGGTATACCGTTTACCTTGCCGAAGCAACTACTACACTTACCGATCATACAGAATGCTCCACGTGGTCTACCAAGCCGAGGGCTCCACGAGAAAACCCTTACACCAATAGCATATAGTGCTGCAAGTACACTCTCCCCCTCATAAGCCTCTACAACACGATCCTCGAAATAGAATCTTATCCTCCTACCACGTTTAAACGATATTATTGGGTGTTCATAGATACGGTAGTCTCTTTGAAGCAATAATTGTCTCACCACAAACAATATCTATCACTTGGCTAAAATAATAATGTTATCCATAGATGATCCCTAAACCATATGGTAGTGGATTTAATGTGGGAAAACCTTATATTTCAACTCAGCACCTATAATGAATGGACTAACACGTGTTATAGGGTGTACCCTGTGCTAAGGGAGAAGCTATTCATAGTTCTCCTATCCCTACTACTCCTCCCACTAGCAGTGATCATGGGCTCCTACACAGGATCACCTATCAACACAACATATACAACCACAACATTCACATCACCAGTACCTAGTGAATCCTACCCTAATACATGGTGGTTATCAATAGGTGGTGTAGAAGATGATCAGCCGTGGTTCGGCATATACGTTGATGACTATGGATACATATACTGTGTAGGATATACGAGTTCCTGGAAACCACTTGGTGCATCATCACTATTCATTGTCAAGAATAGTCGTTATGGTGAGAACGTTAGATCAGTTATTGTCTATGGTAACAAGACCATGCATGGTAGGGATATTGTTGTAGTTGATGGAGACATATACGTTGTTGGCCAGGTCTCAGGCTATGGTGCTGGCAGTATTGATGGATTCATAGTTAAACTACACGATAATGGTGGGGTTGACTGGTTCAATACAGTAGGTGGTTCATCAGGCGATCTATTCTGGAGCATAGCCCCCGGATACAATAATACATTCTATGCTACTGGATATACCTTCAGCTTTGGAGCTGGTAAGAATGATGCTTTTATAGTAAAGTTTGATAGTAATGGTAGACTCCTATGGGCATTAGCTCTTGGCGGCTCATCATATGATTATGGATGGAGCATTGATACATTCAATAATGGCTCTGTAGAGTACGTGGTTGTTGGTGGGCAGACAAAGAGTTTTGGAGATGTTGGCGGAGGATATGATGCCTACGTAGCTCTACTTACTGGTGATGGTATGGTCCAGTGGACGGTAGTATTTGGTACACCAGAACTTGATGCAGTACAGTCTGTAGTATTTGATGATAATGGATCCATATATGTCACTGGTAATACTAAGAACACATCTACTGGAGAGAATGATGTATTTGTAGCTAAGTTCAACCTAGACGGTGAAATGCTCTGGATAAAGACGTTTGGTGGTAGTGAGTCTGATGTAGCCTATGGTATAGCTGTTGATGACCTATATGTCTATGTAGCGGGCTATACCGGGTCATATGTAACTGGTACACTTGGTGAAGAGGATGCGTTTATAGCTGTTCTTGATAAGGATACTGGTGAAGTACTTAGTTTTATGAATTTTGGAGGACCGGATATGGAGTATGGCTATGCTATAGCTGTTGATGATGAATACGTCTATGTTACTGGTAAGACTGGAAGCTTTACAGAGGGTGGTAAGGATCTTTTCCAGGTTAAGTTTAGGAAGGACTATTTATTCGATCCATACGCACCCGATCTCATGTGGGTATATGATGATTTCCCAGAGGATGTTAACACATCACTTGTCGATGTACCCCTATCATATCCATCATATAATGTATCATCTGTATCAATGGATCTAGACTATGCTACACCAGTTGTTAACACATACCCAATACCCGGTATGCTCGTGGGACCAACAGTACATATTGCTACAGCTACTGGTGAACCACCAGCTGAGGTGACAACAACCACTGTTACAGAGACCACCACAGTCACAAACACCACTACAGTGACAGTCACAGAGACAACTACGGAGACAACAACAGAAACAACTACAGAAACTGTTACAGAGACCACAACTCATACAGCAACAACTACCGTTACAGAGACCATGACAGAGACAACTACAGAGATCATTAATCAGACAGTTACGGAGTTTGTCACAGAAACAGAGACTACAACAGAAACGGTCACAGAGACAACTACGGAAACAACTACAGAGACCATAACATCCAATACAACAGTAACCAATACAACAACAGTCACCAAGACAGAGACCTCAACAACAACGGAAACAGAGATCTCGACAACAACTATGACAACAACTGAGAGAACAGCTGATCCTGTGGTGACAACTGCTGTTGGAGTAGTACTATTGATCATAGGTTTTGCTATAGGACATTTCCTAATAAGGCCTGTGCCTAAATAATGTCTTTTTAACCCATAAACACCTCATCCATATTGCTCCGGGTGTGTCGGGCTATGGTTCTCCATAGGGTTATAGCATTAGCTATATTGTTCTCCCTAATAGTATCCCTAGCCTCTATAGCTGTGCCTAGTACTATATGTAGTAACAATTACTTGTATAAGATCGATCAGGAGCTCCAGAGACTCATTGGTACTGGTGAGGATGTAGAGGCTATAGTTATCCTTAGAGACCTAGGCTATGATGAGCTAGTGGGGATCAGGTATCGTTATGGACCGGATGCTGTTAAGAGAACACTTAAATCATATGCCTACTCCACACAATCACTTGTTAAAGACTATATCGAGCAGCTTGGCGGTAGGGTACTCAACAGCTTCTGGATACTTAATGCATTACTTGTAAGGGTAAATGCCGATAGACTACCAGATATAGCGTCTCTAGATACTGTTGAGAGGATCATACCTAACTTTGAGGTATACATTGACGATACTGTTAAGGAGTATGACTATAACGTATCCGGTAAGGTATGGTCATGGGGGATCAATAGGACACGTGCACCAATGGTATGGGAGATGGGGTACAATGGCTCTGGAGTAAGGATCTGTACCATAGACACCGGTGTAGACATATCCCATCCAGCACTAGCTGGTAAAATGCTCACCCTAGACCCTAGTAACCCATATTATCCGGGTGGGTGGATGGCCTTTGACTCAGCCGGAAACCCCGTGCTCATGGAGCCGAGGGATACACATGGCCATGGTACCCATGTATCTGGTACAGCACTTGGTGGTGATGGAAGGGATATCGTTATAGGAGTAGCACCAGGGGCAACACTCATGCATGCCCTAGCCCTACCCTATGGGAGGGGTACGTTTGCACAAACACTAGCTGCTATGGAGTGGGCCGCTGACCCCTACTACCTAGACCCAGATACTGGTGAGAGAGTCTATACTGGGTTACCAGCACATGTTGTCTCTATGAGCTGGGGTGCCCGTAACTATTATGGGCAGGAGTTCCTTGAGCCAATAAAGCATATGCTACTACTAAACATCATCCCTGTTGCAGCAATAGGTAATGGAGGCTATGGAACACATGATAACCCTGGAAACATCTATGGAGTATTCGGTATTGGTGCAGTAAACGAATATGATCAGGTGGCCGGTTTCTCTGGAGGAGCAATCATATACTGGCCCTACATACCACCATCATGGCCCTTCAACGACACCTACCCAACAACCTATATAAAACCCGATTTCACAGCACCTGGTGTACGTATAGTATCTTGTGTACCTGGTGGTGGTTATTCATCATTAAGTGGTACATCTATGGCTACACCCCATGTAGCTGGTATAGTAGCTTTGATGCTTCAGGCCACTGGTTGGTACCGTTACGGAGTACCTGATCTCCCTGAGAAAATCTATGATATACTCCGTAGGACAGCACTTGATCTAGGTGATCCTGGGCAGGATCCAAGGTATGGCTGGGGTGTTGTTGATGCCTATGAGGCCGTACGTAAGGCACTAGAGATTGCTAAGATTAGTGGTGTCCGTGGACGTGTATTTGATTATGGATCTGGTGAACCACTGGATCACGTCACGGTCTATGCCTATAGTGGTGATGGGGAGCTTGTAGCCTATACAATGACTAATGCTACTGGACACTATACACTACCACTCGATCCCGGGACATACACTATTGTCTACAGTAGGTTTGGATATGAGAACTATAGTACCATAGTTAATGTAGTCATATACAATGGTACTCTAGAGGGGCACGTGACCGATAGGGTGACTGGTGAACCCATAGTCAATGCATCAGTAACAGTGGTTGAACTAGGCATTACAGTCTATACCGATGAGGATGGCTACTACCAGGTATCACTACCACCAGGTAGGTATACCGTTAGGGCTGAGGCATATGGGTACTTTAGTGAATCCAAGACAGTAGTTATTGGGGAGCAGGAGCTTATAGTACTTGATTTCCAGCTATACAATAGGTCTATGCAGGCTATACTAAGGGTTCACGTAGTAGAGTATTTTACGGGTTCACCTATAGAGGGCGTTAACATCTCATTGAGGGGTACTGGTAAATGGGCTTTAACGAATAGTAGTGGATGGGCTACTATAGCCGATATACCTCCCGGTACATACTCTGTTATAGTCTCAAAGCCATACTATGCATTAAGGGTCTATGACGTAGCCCTAGAACCTGGTGAATATACTCTAGAGATTGATACAACATACCGTATAGCAGTAGCTAGTGACGATCCAGATGTCTTTGGAGAGGATATTAGGCAAGCACTAGTATCAATGGGGTATCCATCATACGCTATAGATGTTGTTGAACCATATAGTCTAGAGGGGCCCTATAGGGTAGTTATCCTCAACATGTTTGGACAGGATCCTGGGCCGGATAACCTGTTATCACTAGTAAGTATGCTTGACCAGTACAATACATCAATAGTATTCCTTGACTCATGGGGAGCATACTATTTCTTTGCTGGATACGCTATGTATAGGTATGGATTGAACATGAGTAGTTATGGGTATCCAGCACCAGCTTATAGGAGTGATGGGTATGTTGAGGGGTTAATGCTTAATTCACTAAATACATCACACCCGATATTCCATGGTATAGAGTTTGATGAGGGAACGGCTTTCTACATAGCATCCACACCAACAGATCGTGTTGACTATGCCGTCTATACTGGGTTCTATGAACCATCAAATGGATCTCTTATCTACCTAGGTGAGCTTGTAAAGGCTGGTACGGTCTATGGATACTCGATCATATTGTGGGAGAGAGGATCTGGTGAGGAGGAATGGGTATTCCTTAGCATTGGTGGAAGCTATCATTGGGCCAAGTATATGGAGAAGGGGCAGGATATGCAGTATTCTAGTAATACTAGGAAACTATTATTCAATACCATATGCTATCTACTAGGTATACCATTATCTATGGATACAGTATCAGAGACTCGAGGGAGTAATGGAGGAACACTTGGTTTCTACATAGATGCCTTTACAGAGGTTAACGTGTATCTCAAGAGACTACCCCATGGATGGATAGAGGGCTATGTATACGCTGGTGATACTGGTGAACCACTAGCATTTGCAAAGATAGTTGTTAAAGACACTATAGTATCCACGGTAACCAATGCCTCTGGATACTATAGGCTATGGCTTCCAGAGGGACTATATACACTAGAATACTCTGCACCCGGATACTATTCCCTCGATAAAACGATCTATGTAGGCGTTAACGAGACTCTTAGGATAGATGTGGAGCTATTGAGAGCACCACGTGCAGCAGTAATGATTGATTTCTCTGGACAACTTACAGCATACCTATTATCGAGAGGATGGTATGCACGTGGATATAGGGATTGGGATAATCTCATAAATGATCTAGATTTCTACGATGTACTTGTACTAGCTGGTGAGTATATAGGATCCTGTGACCTATGGCCTGATCGTGATACTTTTGAGAAACTTATTAACAAGACCTATGAGCTGGGCATGGGTATAGTGTTTATGAATAACTATTTCGAGTACCGGTATCTCAGGGAGTATCCATATGGTATAAACCTACTATATTATTACACACGTAATCCAAGGAGTATAGGTTCATCATATGATCAGGGGCCCGTATACTATGTGGTTACAAGGGATCACCCTATAGTTGAGGGCTATAGTGTTGGTGAGAGAATATATGTTGTTGATGGTGGGGACTATGACTATGCATGGTTTAGCAACTGGGATGGAGATCTGATAGCCTATATAGGGGCTGAACAAGCTGGTGTCCGTGGTGGAGGTATTGGTGTAAAGGTTACTGAGGCTGGTACTCGATGGGTGTTATTGGCTGGTCTTGCACCAGAGGTGTGGACAAACATGGATCACTGGACTATGGAGGCTAAGGAGATCTTCTATCGTAGCATCCTATGGGTTAGCATGAAGCCCGTACATATAGATCTTGTTCCAGAGGAGGTATTTGTTGGGGATACCCTTAGGATAATAGTGCCTCCACTACATGGTATAAAGTTCTCAATAATACTTGATGATAGGGTGTTGCTACAGGATATAGTTGGTTCCGATAGGGAGATGGTTATCGAGGTAAAGGTTCCACCACTAGAGCATGGTATTCACTGGATAAGGCTTGTTAGTGAGGGTATGTATTATGGTGAGAAAGAATTCTATGTGAAAACCCGGGTTATCCCGGATAGAGAGACTGTATTACAGGAGAGTAGACTGGTACTTAATATAACTGGTCACCCGGTTAATGAGACTCTATACATATACATTGATGATAACTACATCTCAACAATATACACTAGATCGGTTGAACCATTAATAGTTACCATAAATATACCAAGCTACTTTGAGGAGGGAGAACACGTTATAAGTATCCGGAGGATCAATGGTGAAGTAATTGCTGAGGCAACAATAGCTATTGAGGAGTCAGTGTTTAAGAAAGGTGTTAGGGAATCCATTAATAGTTTTAATGAGACACTAGCTACTAACCTAGAGGATCTATTCCATGAGCTAACGGTTATTGAGGAGAACATAACAGTACTCTCCATAAATACATCTACAGAAATAGATCGTTTGAGGATGGAGCTTAAGAACATAATCACTGATCAGTTGACAATGATCCTGGACGATATAGTTGGGAATATAACGTATAGTAGAGAGACAGTAGTTGATAAGATATCCAGGATCCAGTTATCAATCAATAGCTCTATCTCAAGGATAATAGGTAGAATAGAGGTTATGAGTGTAGACGTAAACACAAGGCTATCAGAACTATCAAAATTGTCGGAACTAAATAGGCTAGGCAGTATATCAGAGAAATTATCGGATCTATCGGGGGACGTAGATATGTTGAAGTCTAGTACAAAGGATATAAGTGATAGTCTTGATGAGATAAGGGATCTTGAGAACTCTATAACAGCACTACAATATACTGTAATAGTACTAGCCGTAATACTGCTCATTCTACATGGATACATAGTGTTTAGGAAGAAATAGTTCTATCCAACCATACTTTTTCTTAATGACAGATACTTATGGAATAGACTAGCCAGTAGTATAAAGAGGAGTATGTCTCTCGTGAAAGCAATCATTTGTATAGGTGAATCTGGTGCTAGGGGGTTATACCCACTACCTATTCCCAGGAATCCAAGTATTTCCCTTAGCTCCTGATCCCGGAACCATAGTAGGATTATGAGGGAGTTCAGGAGATCTATTAGTAGATAGTATATGAATTCTCTAAGTGTAAGTACTAGTATCAGCATGGTTGTTATTAGGAGTAGGTACTGGGGCTTAAATATATAGTGGAATACTGTTAGAGCAACTACTGCTATAGCTGATTTAATGTATAGTGTATTGAATAAATTTGTCTCCCTAGCATATAGTATCATTACTAGTGTAACCACTATAACTATCGTGACTATTGATATTGAGCGGGACAATGGATCTGTGGATGAACCTGTTAGGTATAGGAATATACAGTTTTCACACATAACACCAGATCCAATGAATATCCTTGGAAGAACCCTTGGATTAACAAATACAAGTACAAGATAGGATGCAAAAGCAGCTGTAAACCCTACTAAATACCTATAGGCGTGATCGAGATAATCCCTATGCTGTAGTAGTTCATAGATTACAATGATCACTATGGCTAGGGGGAATAAATGTATTGTAACAGATAATCCAATGAATAATCCAGCCAACAAATACCTACTACGGTAGAGCATAAGCATTGATAATGCTAGGAAGGAACAAGCTATAATCTCTAACCCATATACTCCATAGACTATGAAACTAGGTAGTAGTGGTAGTAGGTATAGTAGTTTAGCCCTCCTCTCACCAGCTCCTATTGAATCAGCTAGACTATGTAGAGCTAGGACTAGTAGGATAGATGATAAATAGATCATTATACCCATGACCACATAGTATATGGTTAATGAAAACATCCTTAGACCAGGATCAGTATACTCACTATACATGGAATTATATCCTGATAGAACAAGTGAGACACTTGTAGAGATGAACCAGAGGAGACCATGGAGAGGAGGGATCTCAAGTACATAGTCACGATAGGGTATTGGAATTACTGGTTCTCCCCTACATAGCTCCTTTGCAACATCCATATTAACCCATACACTATCCTTAAGACTACCATTACCCAGTGCAGCACTACATACACGTTGGTCGAGGAAAACCCTCCTATAATATGAATCAACAATATCTGTATAGACAGGCTTCAATAAGATCTTGTCGAAAAGGTATTGTTGAACCTCTATGGGCATGTGGATAATGAATGAAATGATCATTGATATTGTCACTAGGGCTACAAGGAACTTCCTAGATAGTGTCATTAGTATGCACCTATACTAGCATATAATGGATCAGTGGTGTGGGAAAAATAAATATTTCAGCACCATACTAGTCTATGTCTAGGAATGAGGCTTGATTAAACGGTTTAGGAAACTCCTACCAATAATACTACTAGTAATAATCCTTGTGTACAGTGGTTACGAACTCTATAGACTAGCGGATCGTTTTACAGAGAAAGAGCTTGAGAGACATGGTAAGGGATATGTTTCCGATGAGGTATGGTATGTATCTTCTGCAAGGAATATATTGTTGAAAACATTCCATGTAGAGCCAAGGAATCCATTGAATTATTCAGCAACAATAATACTTAATAGGACTCCGAGCAGGGGCTATGTAAATAGTCTTGCCTCAAGGTGTGGTGTAGAAGTTGTTGATTGGGGCTATAGTAAGTTAAGGAATGCATTCTATGTAGAGACATCCTCAAGGGACAGCCTTGATCAATTCATTAACCTAGTTGATGAGAAGTATGGTGTAAAGGCAGTTGTACCCGGCTGGAGACTACCTGATCACGATAATATACAGGAGTATCTTAATACAGAGCATCCACCACTTGGTAAGTATTTTATAGCGTTATCGATCTATCTCTTTGGAGACTATCCAACATACTGGAGATACCCAAGTATAGTATGTGGTGTACTACTCCTACTACTAATATACATGATCACGTTTAGGGTAACGGGTAACCCATGGATATCCCTAGCTACAACACTAATAGCATCACTTGATCAACTATATAGGGTGATGAGCTCAATAGCAATGCTAGACATATACGTAGCACTCTTTACAGCACTATCAGCATACCTACTCGTATCAAGGAGGCTATATCTATCGATCATAGCTGCAGCAGTAGCATCAACATTCAAATTCAGTGGATTATTCATAGTCATCCCAATAGCAATAGTGTATCTAAGGAGGATTGCTAGGGAGAAGGGAGCTAGTCCAAGGATCCTCCTAGAAAACCTCTTCTACATAGCATTAATTGTAATACTAGTGACAACACTTGTTCAGATAATAGTTGCTACACCACTCATAATGAGTATAGGGTTTAAATCATGGGCACAAGCAACAATAAGCTCCTTTAAATGGCATACATCAATAAAGTGCATTGGATCCGGTTGCCCAGTATCAGCTGCTCCATGGGATTGGATGCTTGGTGTACATGGTTTTGCAGTATACTATTTCACATTGAAGGATAAGGCTGTAGCTATAGGAAACCCAATTACATGGCCAATAGCTCTTGGGCTAACAATACTCTTCCTACCAGCCTACAAGGTGTCTCGGAGGAGTGGTTGGCCAATACTATTTCTCTACGGGTTGTTAGCTGGATACGTATTGCTATGGATAGTTGGTGGACGTACACAGTATAGCTTCTACGCTATACAGCTACTCCCATACACCTACATGTCCCTAACGATAATACCCTATGACCTACTATGGAGTAGGGAGAAGGCTTTAATGGTGATCAATAAATGGGTTAGAGGGCTCCAGATACTATGGGGTATACTTGTAAAAATACTATTGTAGAAAACGGTTATCTTCGGAGAGGCTTTGTTATGGGCTTATAGATATAGGCCATATGTACTCTACCACAGTAGTACCTTAGCTTTAGTCCACGCTCCTTAATCCTCCTATTAACCTCCTCTTCATCAAGACTCCTTGGATCATACTTCTTACTCCCAATTATGAAGTTGCATGTATAGCCGAAACTAGGTACCCATGTCTCATACTCCATTGTTATTGGGAATACCTCTGACAAGTTATTATAGACCCATTCATAGACCTTGTTGTAGAAGAAACTATTACCAGCCTGTGTAACCATTATACCATTATCCCTTAGTATACGATGGATCTCACGGTAGAACTCCACACTATATAGGCTCTTAGCAATCTCACTAGAATACGGATCTGTTAGGTCTATGACAACAGCATCAAATGATCCATCCGGCTGCTTGGCCACATAATCCTTACCATCCATAATGATAACCCGGGCCCTAGGATCATTGAAGCTACCCTGATGCATAACCTCAAGATACTTCTTAGCAAACTCTACAAGCTCACCATCAATATCAACCATGACAGCCTCCTCAACACAATTATGCTTCAAAACCTCCCTTAAAGTAGCACCCTCACCACCACCAATAATAAGTACACGTTTAGGCCCGGGATGTGTTATTAGTGCTGGATGCACAAGGCTCTCATGATAGATATGCTCATCAGCCTCAGTACTCTGGATATAGTTGTCAATAACCAGCCCACGGCCAAGCTCCTCAAAATCAACAAGCATGATCTCCTGATACCTTGTCCTTGTATAGACATAGAGTTTACGTAACTTGATCAATGTAGCCATAGACTTTGAAGTAGGCTCAATAATTACCAGCCCCTCATACCCATTAGTCAATAATATACACCTCCTCTATAGGTCTTGGGGATACTATACCGTATCCAAGATATAAAATACTTTAAGGAAAGACTATATATTGAGTGCTAGACTACAATGACACCATATATTAGGTGTAAAATATATGATGACTCCCCCTAGGGTATTTGTTGATCGGGAGGAGGAGGTTAGGAGAATAATTAACTGGATAAGATCCTTCCCTCTACCACAACAGAATATTCCAAGGACTAGGAATATACTATTAATTATTGGGCCTAAAGGTGTGGGTAAAACAACTATTCTCAAGAGAATAGCCTATGAAGAAACCATACCAAATACGTATATGGTGTATGTTGAGTTTAGAGGTATATATAGTGATAGCTACCAGCTATTCATCGAAATGATCAATCAGATCATGAGAGAACTGAATGAAATTGGCTGGAGGCTCCATGGATTAAGAGATCTTGGTTTCAAAATAGTAAAGGCATTCATATCAAAATATCTTGGAAGGGAATTTATTGAGGAAATGAGTTGGGATATAATAATCGATAAATTAAGGAGATACAATCCATTAACACTCTTTATGGATCTTATAGATATATTATGTGAATATAGCTATAAAGAGAATAAAAGACTCGTTATAATAATGGATGAATTCCAAGTATTTATAGAAACTATATCGAGAAAGGTTAGGAGAGATTATTTCATAAAATCATTTATACAGTATCTATCGAAAACACAGGAATGGGGTTCTCGTACTAGTAGAGGCTATACTATATTCATTATCTCAACAAGTGATTATACCTATTATACTAATTTAATGGATTATATAGTCTACCATATATGGCCTCTATATATTGAGGAATTAGATGAACAATATGCTTGTGAGCTACTGATTAAGACATTACAAGGTCATGGTATATGGATTTCTAAAGAAATTGCTAATGAGGTAGTACGTGAAATTGGTGGTAATCCATCAATAATATTACAGCTAACACAGTATATTATAGTACATGATGTTGAGGAGATCACTAGAGATGCTATCTTAGGGATAATCCATAGCCTCATAGAGGATCTCAGGAGAAAATACAGAAGTGAACTCTCCAATGAGGAAAAGAAGGTATTAAGGATAGCTTGTCAATACTTATGTCATCAAAACTACATAGAGTACTCTAAACTAATAGACATTATCTCCAGATCCATTGGATACTCTGTAGATAAGGCTAGAAACATAGTTGATGAACTAATGAGGAAAAATATACTCTACATTAACAGGGCAGGAGTAAGATTTCAAAATAGAGTCGTAGAAAAAGCATTATGTATACATATTCCTTAATAATAGGTTCTTTAAGGTGTACCTGCTATACCGGGTAGCTTAGGATATGGTGTAGCCAATACTATGTGTTTCAGCCCTGCAATATATCTTGTAAGCCTCTCAATCCCTAGTCCGAAACCCGTGCTTGGAGGTATTCCTCCCCTCCGGGCTAGATCTAGGAACCAGCTATACTTCTCCAATGACTCTCCAAGCATCTTTATCCTCCTAACCAGCCCCATATACCGGTACTCACGTGTCCCACCATCAATTACCTCGCCATAGCCCATTGGTAGTAGGAGGTTGAAGTCAAGGTTATACCTTGGGTCACTCGGGTCTGGTAGATAGTAGAATCCACGGCTAACAACCGGGAATCCAGTAAGCCATACTGGTGAACCATAGTATTCAGCTAGTGCAGTCTCAGCCTCATGGCTAAGCTCCCGACCCCACTCAACACTATAGCCTAGTTTACCTACAATCTCTAGTGCTTCATCATAGCTTATCCTTGGGAATGGTGGTTTAAACCCACTGAAACCCGTGTTTAGCCTCTCCAAGAGATCACTATGGTGCTTAACCAGTTTTGAACCAATATACTCTAGTAGGCCCTCGGCAAGCCTGATAGCATCATCTACTCCAGCATAAGCCCACTCCAGATCGAGTTGTGTGAATTCTGCTAAATGCCTGCCAGTACTTATGTTCTCTGGAGGCTCAAGCCTTATGTTACGAGCCATAAAGTATACCTTCTCGAATACTGCAGCACTAGCCTGCTTATACATGATTATACTGCTCGTAAGCTCATACTCCATGTCATAGAATCTTGTCCTTAGCTTAGATGCTCCACGTAACCCGGGATCACTTACTACGCTGATCATTGGTGGTAGTAGCTCTATAAACCCATGTCTTTCAAGGTACTCACGTGCATACTTCATTATATAGTGTTGTAGCCATAGAATATCCTTCCACAATGGGTTCCTCATATACCATGGGCTATGCCGGGCTAGTTCAACAGGATCCTTATCCCTTATATCACCTAGGTAGTCAATAGGTGGTTCCTCAACTGGTCTATGGATCACCATGTACTCCCTTACATGGAGTCTACTACTCTCTAGGAACCCTTTTATCCATACAATTGTCTCCCTTGGAAGCTTAGCTAGTTCATCAACGGGTTCCCCATAAACCTCTAGACTCCTTACACCACTAGAGTCTCTGAGTACAAGGCATCCTCGATCACATGATACTATCCACGCTATAAGCTCTACCTCTCCATGTAATCCATCGATCTCCTTTAGAAGAACTCTACGCTCTATGGATAAGGGTTTAGAACGTGTATAGCCAGATTTAGACCTATCCTGTGTTAAAACACATCCCTCAACCACCCCTTGCATTCCCATATTTTTCCCACTAGTATATATGTTCTTCCCTATAATGATTTATTACTAAGTGTTAAATATTAGATACCGTAGTAGAGCATATGTGGTTGATTGATATGGGCTATACAGATGATCAATTGTTGGCTGAGATAAGATCCAGGATAACCCTGTTAGAGAAGAAGATAAACGTCCTTGACCAAGAGATCAATAGTATCTTAAGATTTATTAGAAGAATAATTAGGCTCATAGTACTCTACACAATACTCAAGTGGGAGTAGAATACCATATAGAAACACCTATGCAATCCCTATTAACCCAGCCTCATACCCTATTAGTCCTCAGACTATCTAGGTCTAAGAATATGTGATCGATTATGTCTTGCCGCTCCCGATCTCCTCTCTATGGGTTCTCCTCCTAGATAGAATGATAGCTATTATCTCAAGTATAAAGCCTATCAGTATAAATATTAGTGCTAGATCGAGTAGAGTTATTCCCTACTCCCTCCTCCTATATGTTTCAACAACTGTTTTACCACGTGTTATAATCGATACCTTATCGGGTATGAAGCCCTCGACATCAAAGCTATTCCATCCACGCTCAAGACTTGTCAATAGGCTTCTCTCAATACCCTCACCACTGAACACGATCCTTACATCGCCGAGGCTTATGGGAGACCATACATATGCTGTACTACCCATAACCCTAAGCACTGGATCAAGTATATCCATGTCCACGTAGAGTCGTCCACGTAGTTTCTCAACATACATCCTACCCATACTCCATGACACAATAACTATGTTGACCTCATGGATACCTGATTCAGACCATACTACACGGACTGGTATAGTATAGGCACCTGGCTCAAGACCATTGATCTCATGTGTTGAAGCATATACTGAGTTATCATTAGACCATATAATGATCTTTAGTGAGTCAATATATATTGAGGACTCTATGGTCACAGGGATGAAGAAGCCTAGTGAGTCATGTGATAGTTTTGAAGCAACACTTATCCTGTCAAAAGCACTCTCCGGCTTCTTAATATTGACTAGTATGCTTTCACGTAAGTTGAGGAAACCAGGTATTATGAATAGTAGGTCTAGCTTATGTAGTCCGGGACGTGCACCAAGGTCTTTAAACAAGATCTTTGATCCATATCCTATGACATTTATCTTCCTATCAGTTGTAGCCATAAGCCTTACACGTGGTGTCACATGCTCTACCTCAATATACTTTGTCTCACCACTAAACATCTCAATATCCCTTAACCCGATCTCAAGTGCCTCACTAAGATCTGTTAGTACAACCTTTGGAGTACCTGTTGATGACAAGTAGCCGATCAATATGCGGTCTCCAACTATTGATAACCCATTAACAGCTCCATCAAAACTATATTCTCCAACATACTCACCTCCCCAGGTATAGATCTTTAGGTGATCCCCTACACCCATGGCTATATAGTTCTCACCAACACCACATACACCAGCACCCTCAACATCATATTCACGTAGCTTGGTACCAGTATCAATAGCTAGTACATAGACACGCTCTGGAGTGACAATAGCTACGATCCTCCTTAAAACATTATAGCGGGAACTACATACGTACCTTACTTCACTAAAGATCTTTTCCCATAGAACCTCCCTATTCCTAAGATCATATGCTATGACTCCCTTGTTATTCTTTAGTAAAACACGATCTCCCTCATAGTCAACAATACTCCACGGACTAATATAGTCACCTACAATACCATGTGCTCCAACAGTATACTTCTTATAACTACCCATACTAAACATGTGTAGGACATATGATGACTTACCAGAGCCTCCTACAAGCTCCCAAATACCACACCACTCACCATTAAAACCACCCATAAATGCTGAACCAAGTACCTTCCTAGAATAGTTCTTACCAATACCCTTCTTAACCAACAACATATTTGGCCCAGCTTCACCAGTATCAGAGTATATAGTCTTGAATAATGCAATGATCTTTTCGCCTGAGAGCCCAAGCTCAATACCAGCTATGGTTAATCGTTTCTTCCTTAGTGTACCAGTCTCAAAATACTCTATAGTCTCAACACTACCTCTACGGGAAACTGTCACCAGTGATCTCATTCCACGTACTGATGTAACGGATAAGGCTGCTTCATAGGTATTTGATACAATAGCCTCTATATCTCCATTGATAAGCGTTAGATCACGATTGTTATAGTATAGGTGGTTTACACCAGCAATCTTCTTTATATAGAATCTGCTAAGGCTATGTTCATCACCATATACAAAGCCTAGTCTATAGGCTAGTGCTGGGAATACGTATTGTTTAGAGTGTATGTAGAGGCTATGAGGTGGGTACTTATCCTCCTCACTAGTCACATCAACACTATCAACAATAAGTGGTAACTTCCTCCTCCTAACACCAGTCTCTAGACCCAATAACATCCCCTACAACTATATATGGTCTAGAGCACCATATAGGTTGTGTTAATGGCTTCTTAGATAACGTTATAATATAGAGCATGGGGAAGTTAATATATGTAGTGATACAGGAATCACATGGGTTGTAGAGATGCCCTTTACAAGGCTATGGCAGTACAAGATACCTGATGAATGCATACTTGATGGTCTAGAACATCGTGGTGAATGGCTTAACCTAGAGCTATACTGTAGAGATGATGTTAGGAAGGTTAGTATAGAGATTGCTAGTGGACGTGCTGTATCCCGTGGTGGTTCACCACTGGAACTACGTGGTGTTGTAGAGTTTAAGCGTGACTACTATATACTCCGGTGTTTCTATGGCTATGGTAATCGTGTATGGAGTAAGATCAAGAGTGCGGTTAACGCCAAGATCATGTGTAGGGGGGAGACATGCGTTATTGGCTTATTAAAGCCGAACTATAGTCTTGAGGTTGATATAGTTAATCGTGCAGGCACCATACTTGAGTCAATAACTCTTGGAAATACCCTTGACTTCGATATTGGTGGTTCACGTAACCTTATAGTATTATCCACTATATCACCATATCCAGAGCATAGTACGGTACTACTCATAGATGCTACATCAAATACCGTTATAGATGAGATAACAGGATTTGGTGGACGTGTAGTATCTAGTCCATCAAGGATCATTGTTAATGGAGAGCATGAGGGTAGATACTATGCCCGTATATATAGTGATGAGGGTGAGGAGCTAGCGTATGATGAGGGTGTAGGTGTATTCATACCCTATAACCCATATCCATTCCAGATACCCGGTATAGAGCTTTATGATGAGAAGCTAATCGTTATAACAGATCTGTTTACGATCAAGGTGTATAATATAACGGATCTTAATCTAGAATATACATTCATAAAACCACCACATATGAGAGCAGTATTCAACGTTGATCCGGAGTCTAATACCGTTACAACACTATCCCGGATAAACGATCAGCCATTAATAGTGAACTACAGCTTTAAGGGGGAGCCAAGATGGCAGACACACATTGTACGTGGAGTATCAAGAGTACTACATAGCACCTCCCTCATAGCATTATTTGATGAATTCTACCGCAACGAGACAAGAATAGGTGTTATAAAGGCTCCAGTAGTTATTGAGGAGGAGCGTTTTGGACCAGGTGTTGAGCCATTGCTTGTCTGGGGAAGGAATATAGTCTTGTTTGATGGAGAATTTATAAGGGCTTATGTATATGAGACATAGTCTCTGAGGAGGTGGAGGATCAGTAGTTGGAGTATATACGGGATCTTGTTCTCCTACTAATGCTGGCCAAGATACTTGGTTTACCGCTTAGGAGCCGTGGTATACACCCTATTGTGGGGCATGTACTAGCTGGTGTTATACTCGGCCCCTACGTACTTGGCCTTGTAAGTACTAGTAGGGAGCTTGAGGCTATTGCTGGTGTTGCACTCCTACTCCTATTATTCTATACCGGGTTAACAACTGATTTCCGTGAGCTTAGGAGACGTGGTCTATACGTATTATTAATTGGTGCATCTGGTGTACTAGCTACATTCACGCTAACATACCTAGTACTCCATATACTGGGTATAACTGGTCTACAAGCACTATTCCTAGCAATAGTTGTCTCAAATACTGCTACAGAAACCGTAGCTGCAACCATAGCCTATGTTGGTGGACGTGAGGTAAAGGCATTGATTATTGGTGCAAGCTTTGTTGACGATGTAGTAGCAGCATTTATGATAAGCCTCTTGGCTAGCCAAGCACTTGGCATGGGGGATATGATGGTGATCAGTATATTAACGATAGTGTTCATGATCGTGTTTATGTTCCTAAGCCAAATACTGGTCACAAGATACCCTATAGTCTATAAGCTAATGTCTCGTGACTACCGCTTATTTGCAGCACTCTCAATAATAATAGCCTTTGGATCAGCATTAGCCGCTAGATTAATAGGTCTTAGTGAACTGATCGGAGCCTATCTAGCAGGCCTACTTATTGGGCGTGGACGTGAATTCCATGATCCATTGCTTAAGACGAGAATTATACTTAGTGAGTTCATTGATGATCTTAGCGTCTTTCTAGAGGTATTATTCATACCAATGTTCTTCACCTACGTAGGACTACTTGTTGTACCGGGAAGTATTAACCCATACCTATTTACTGGAGTATTGGTTGCAGCTATAGCCGGGAAGATCATTGGATGTACTCCAGTAGCTTATCTAGCACTAAGGAATAAGAGGGAGAGTTTACTAGTAGGTTTTGCAATGGTTGGACGTGGTGCATTGGAGACTGCACTACTTAAGCTAGGCTATGACTATGGCCTCATAACGATAGAGCAGTACTCTACAGTAATAGTTGTAGCATTATCAACAACAATAATAGCCCCACTACTATACATGATAGCCTACCGACGATATACTCCACGATAAAAGATCCTTGTTCTCCAAGGTATTCTCTCAATAAGCCCACTATTCTCCAGCTTGGATAATAGGTAAGCTATATCCCTAATGGGTAGCTCAAGAGCATTATGTAGCTCAAGTAGATCCATTGGTCTCCTCAAGAGTAGACTATAAAGATCATCTTCACCATACAACACGATCCTTCCAAACCCCCTCTTAACACCCTCCCATAGGACTGTAACACTAAACCCATGCTCTATAAAGTATTCTCTAACACTATAGAGTATCTTTTTAGAAACGGGCTTAGCATCCATTGAACGAGGTGGTCTAGATAATGTCTTTAAGAGTACTTGTTTAACACCAGCTCTACCTAGCCATGAGGCTATGAGTTCTAGTGAACCACTAACCCAATTACCCTCCCCACCAATATTTACAAGTGTTGTTTCTGCAATAACATCTATGTCTAGAGAACTAATGTATCTAACAAGATCCCTTATCCTAACATGGTTAACAGGATCATTTATTAGGGATAGATCATCTAGGGAGCCGGAATCAAAAACCACATAGACCCTATCAAATAATCCTAGTAAATTCTTTCTATCATGGTAGACTAGGGGGGCTAATGTAGTCTTAACCCAAAGCTCCATATCAAGCCCATGTTCTCTATTGAATCCCTTGATCTCCTCAACAATATTTTCTAGAAAATAGTTTAGGAAGGGATCACCCATTCCATTGAATAGTATTATCTTTACACCATACTCGATCTTCTCCATGATATGGCTGTAGTCATCAAGGATCTTCTTTGGAGGAATCAATGAGTACACACGATCCGTTTTAACAACAGTTGATCCCATGGGGCAGTAGATACAGTTGTAGGGACACTTCTTAGGAGGGCCTATCGGATCAACTATTACTATATAGTCATTTGCTCTCCTACTAGGGTAGGGGCCTACAGCATTACGGATTATCATTTCCTTGAGGCCTCAAGTACGGCAATATAGAATCCTTGGCTATCATTTATGTGTGGATATGTCCTATATGTCTTACCCGAAACACTGTATCCACGATAGCCTCTCTCAAGAGGTAGCCCTATATCAACTGGTTCACCATATCCACGATCAACAATGTACTCTATAACCTCCTCACCCTCCATTGGATGAATACTACATACAGAGTAGACCAAGTACCTTGTATAGGCTAGGAGATTCTCAATAAGGCTCCTCTGAACTCTACTGTAGTACTCAAGCTTACCCCTCCTCCGCATAGCGATCTTGACAGCCGGATCACCGGGTACAGCCCCAGAACCACTACATGGAGCATCAACAAGTACACGGTCAAAGCCTCCATGGAAGGCTAAGGCTACACTATCACAGTTCAATACCGTGACACAATAGCCTGGGATACCGTGGAGCCTAAGTATATCGGTTAGGCTAGTGATCCTATTCCACGAGAGATCACATGCCACCATCCTAATACTATTATCGAGCATGTAGGTAAGTGATAGCTTAAGACCAGGAGCACTACATGAGTCAAAAACATCCCTACCACCAAGCCTATGGAGAGCTTCAACAACAAATGCACTGGCCAGATCCATTGGTACAGCATAGCCTCTGGAAACACATTCTAGACTTGATGGCTTAAACCATCTCGGCTTCGTCACACGGATCATGTATGGTAGTATGTGGTGTCTACGGTAGCCAATACCATGTCTCTCAAGACAACCAGTCACCTCCTCAACTGATGATTTGAGAGTGTTTATACGTAGCCAAAACCTCCTCTCATTAAGTGCTTTGAGATAGGATTCTAGCTCTCCCGGGCTCATGTGATCCAGTAGATCCCTTACAATATACTCTGGATAACTATACCTTACACTAAGCCTATGTATAATGCTTAGCCCACGTGTCTCTCTGTCAAGGAGACGTACTAGCCTCCTAACACTAAATCCTATGTCACGGAAGAAAGCTATTGCAGCACCACGTTTAACTCCATAGCCGTGCTGTGCAGCTAGCCACTGTAGCCCATAATAGTATAGTACAGTATAGTATCCGAGCTTATAGTATGTGTTATAGAGCCATTTAGGGACACGATACCTACGTGAGATCTCGTGGAAAGCCTTATCATAGCTCACATGAGTCCGGAGAATATAGTCTAGGAGACGGTTGAGGAAGAACTCTGTCCTCTCTGGTGGTGGGAGGGTTTCCAAGACAGTCTATGGCCTCCTAGGTATCCTCTCCCTCAATATAATCATTAGCTGACTTATAAACAATGGTGGATCAATGTATTTAACTCCAAGCTCTCTACACATCCTACGGATCCCCTCATCATTCGTGACTAGAGAGCCATTAAGCTCCTTAGCCAGTATGACAGAGTCAAAATCAACAATAGTATCTATAACACCCTTCCGCGTAGCCTCACGATACCTAGCACGAAGCTCATGTATTGCTTCAGCAACACCCTTCTCATACAATCCACGATCACCCTTTACACCAGCATTATAGGCTAGATCAGCTGTCTTACGCACCATTTGCTCGGCAACGCGTAGTCCACGGTAGAACCTCATGCTAACCTCCTGGATCCAGTTACTCATTACGTGAGCTGGTATCCTAGTACTATACATATCTGGTGCCTTGATAGACACGATGCTCATAAATGCATTAATAGCCTCTTCACCAACACCATTACGTTCAAGGAAACCACGTAACTCTAATGCAGTACTTGGCGTCATATAGAACTGTGCACCAGCAACAATATGTGCCTTGGTAAAAAGGCTCGTGAGCTCCCGGACAACAGACTCTAGACTAGATACACCAAGCACACCACGAAGCCTAGGATCAGTCACGGCACTAGTGTCTAGCACGTACACTAGCATAACCCTATATGCCTCAATATACTATGATCGAGAGGTACCATATAAACTATGTTATCCCATGGACAAAGAGGCTATGAAGACCTCCTATACACTAAAACACCATCTCTAACAAATGACTTCACAATAGGTATACTAAGCTGATCCCTACGGACAACATGTAGATCAATTATATAGGCAGTATCGCCAGGTCTCTCTATAAGGAGATCCTCGATCTCAGCCAACGCCCTATAACGATCAACTTTATCCTCAACAATAACAAGTATATCAAGATCACTAGAACCAGTCACCCTACCAGACAACACAGATCCAAAGACATAAGCCTCAACAACATAGTCGAGAGAAGCCAATACACCAACTACACTATTAACCAAGGCTCTCCAATTACGTAGTAACCCGATGCGTTTAAGTCCAAAGATCAATCTATACACCATTCTCCATAGATCTTTATCCATATATTCTTTAGCATCCCATAAGCATCATTAGCAACCTCCATAACAATAGATGCTCTATCATAATCGATCATAGATAGATCATACTATCCTATTCTCCTAGAATCCTCTAGGATAATAAGTTCTTTCCTCCTACTCCTAATATACTCTCTTATAGTATTAGATAATTCTCTATCATCAATCTTCATAGCTAGGTTACTGAGGAGCTCTCTAATCCTATGTGAACGTGGATGTTCATAGCCAAGTAGATTATATAACGTCTTAACCAGTAATTGAACAGCTATCTCTGCCCCAACACAAGCTACATCATAATATCCTCTACAATAGTTATCCTTAACTGATCAGTGGTCTATAGTGATCTTTTAAATCTAATGTTATTACCCGTGGATATTGGATCAGCTCTCTATGAGTTCACATTCTCACTCTTTCAATTCTATT
>CAZVHC010000028.1:0-26531 GCA_964627005.1 uncultured Desulfurococcaceae archaeon | reverse complement strand
GGTTAGTAGTCTATGAAAGAATATCTATTATGGCTACTTCTTAGTTAACAATCGAGTATAATAAGTACATTTATTTCTCTACCCATTCTAGTGGAGAATATGTAGTGTATGATGTGTTTTACTAAAATACTCTCTAGAAGCCAACACTATTTTCTCAAAAAGATTGAATCTCTTTAACTATTTCCTTCCAATAACGTGGTGAAACCCATCCTATGAATATTCTTTGATAATATATTGATACTGCTAGTTAGACACTTGATTTTAAGGTAATAACTTAAGAGCTATGTTTTGTAAGCAGTTCTAATGCTATCCTCTTATATACTGGTAATTGTGCCTTTACACTATACATGTGATCTTCTAGTTTATAGTATAGTATATTGTATTCCATGAGCTTATCAATTATCCTCTTTAAAGTCCTCTCTACACCTAGTGCCTTTATCTTAAAAGGTGTTTTCACAACTACCTCTAGGATATCCCTAGCAGTTATACCTAGTTCTACTGAGGCATTATCTATCTTCTCTATAAACAACTTCCTAGTATGACTGATCCATTCTTCTAACGAGTTAAACGATAGTAGTTCTAGGAAATAACCTGGATTACCACCAGTATACTCATTATAGATCTCTTCAGGAGATAAGCTAAGCTCTACACCACGAATCTCCAAAACACTATTTATATACTCCATAAACACCTCTTTATCAAGAGGTTCTACAAGTAGATCCCGTGCACCATAATCCCTAATACTACGTGCAACCCTACCTAGTATAAACCATCCCTCACTAGAAGATACTATTGTAGATAATGGCTTCTCATAAAAACTATATATGGTCTTCTTAGCAAAAACCTCTAACAAACCCTCATAACCCCTAAGCCAATGAACCTCATCAAAAACCCATACAACACCCCTAACCAAAACCCTCCTAACAACATCATATAGGAGATCAAGTGCTTTAGAAAAACGATTAAGGCCAAGTAACTCCATAACCTCCCTAAACACTTCACTAGAACCCCTAAAACCATATACCGAAATGAAATCCCTAGATAAATGTTCACGACAATCAATATAAATTACCAGAAAACCATCACGACCAAGTCTCCATGATACATACCTCAACAGCTCTGATTTACCAACATTTCTAGGCCCCCAAACCAGTATATATGCTCCATGCTTAACACGATCAATTATCCACTTTGTCTCAGACACTCTATCATAGAAACATGTCCCAGATCTACATCTATAGCTACAATCAATAAACATGTTAAATACCCACCACATAGTATATACTCAATACCTTAGAGGATAAAGATAACGGATACACCCATGGTTAACCGGGGGGTTAACCATGGTATCCAGCCTTTTATGATCACTACCCAGACTCCATGACTTATGGGAGCCATGGGATTATTCCAGGAGAAATGATGCTAGTTAACCGGGGGGTTAATATTGGAGTCCAAGCTCTAGAGGGTTATGAGCAAACCTCCATGGAGGCTGGGACTGTATGCTCCAGTGGAGAAGGCACTTATTAACCCCCCGGTTAACCATGGTCATGGCTTCACTAATTCATTTATTTATTTAGTATTTATTTTTGTCTTGTGCTTATGTATTCTAAGAGTTTATCTGTTATGATCTCAATACTTGTGTCCCTGACCATTATCTTCTTAAGTCTTTCTCTAGCACCATATACTATATCGATCTTTGAGATCGGGAGATCTAGTGTTCGTGATAGGAAGCGTATGAGTGATGCATTTGCTCTACCCTTT
Source organism: uncultured Desulfurococcaceae archaeon (assembly GCA_964627005.1). Lineage (GTDB taxonomy): Archaea > Thermoproteota > Thermoprotei_A > Sulfolobales > Desulfurococcaceae > CAZHDB01. Next base: position 24,770 of record CAZVHC010000028.1, on the reverse strand, counting down.
ACTGGTGGTTCACTTGTGTAGTAGACTAGTTCATCACCCTCCAATACTAGTTCATCTCTATTGGAGCCTGGTTTAACATATATTGTTAATAATACGCCATCTCTTCTCTCCTCAAGACATCTCATGATCCTCGATCTAAGATCTTCCATGGAGTATCACCTAGAGAACATCTCCTCTAGCTATGGATTTTATTTCTCCTAGGTAGTATAATGCCTTTCCTCCTAAGCCAATCTATTTTCCGGGCTATTTCTTCCTGCCTAATCCATTGTCCATAAGCCGATCCACTACCGATCAATCTATAGACTTCCCTCTTAAGCCAATCCGGTATATGTCCGGGTGGTGCTTGAGAGAAAGGTGTTCCGGGTAAAGGCATAAATACGTGTAGATGTATGCGTGCACCCATTGAGACAAGTTTCCTCATGGTGTGGAGGCTCTCCAAGAGATCATCACGTGTCTCCCCGGGAAGACCTATTATGAAGTCTACATCAGCTCTAAAACCATTTTTCACAAGTGCCTCAACAGCATGGTAGACATCATCAACGCTATGTCCACGGCCAATAAGCTCTAGTACACGATCACTCCCACTCTGTGCACCAACAATAATGGATTTGTTAGAGACATACCTACGTAGTACCCGGACAACATCTGGAACTATATGTTCCGGACGGAACTCACTAGGGAATGTACCATAGAATATCCGGGCTCCATAGCGTCTACATACCCTCTCCCAAAGCCTATGTAGAAGCTCTTCAATAGCCTCAAGCCTAGGCTCCCTACAGCGTCCACCTAGTCCATAGCCTAGTCCATCTGGTGTTATGAACCTTATGTCATGGAACCCATGTCGAGCCATAGACTCTACATGGTATACTATGTTATCTATACTCCTATGCCTTGGCTGGAATCCATGCATATAGCTTACCTGGCAATAACGGCATCCATAGGGGCATCCACGGGTTATCTCTATGGGTCCCGCTATCCTCCTCCAAATAGGGAATGGAGGGTACTTGTCCAGTTCTACTGGTCTACGTCTACTAGTGTATTTGGGCTCACCATCAACTACTGTATAGATCCCCTTAACACTATGGATGTCCCCTCCACTGGAGAACGTGTTAACTAGATCCACTAGCGTCTCCTCACCTTCACCAACTACAGCTACATCAAAGCCCAGGCTATAGAGGGTACCCAATGGATCACCTGTTGCATGTGGTCCTCCGGCAACTCTTAAGACCCTCTTATCAACTAGTACCCTATTGATCCTCTTGATCTCCTTAAGCACCCTATTGTCTGTAAGCATGATCGTGTTAAGGCCTATCCCCAGCACCACCCTCCTATATCTATCCAGTAAAAACTTCACGAGAGAGACTGTATTCTCAAGTCTCTCAACAAGATATACATCAGCCTCTACATGTAGATCAAGTGTTGAAGCTAGAGCATTAACACTATACCTTGTCCATGGAGTATAGGCTAATACTACAGCAACATCCCTAGCCATACCCACTCCTCAACCACTAGATGTATCCCTTAATAACTACATAGTAATATATACTACTAGGACAACGTAAATAATAGATGGACAATACACTAATGCTGGTAAACATATTGTCTATAGCTAACCGTGTTATTGAAGAACTTGAGAAGAATATTGAAGCACGTAAGAAACTAGCCCGTCTCCTAGCTCCAGAGTATGCTCTTGACCATGAGCTACGCCTAGCACTAGCCAACGCCATCCTAAAGGAGGTAGCCACAAAATCCGACATAGCAATGCTGGAGACAAGAATTACTGAAGTTGAGAGAAGGCTTATAGACAAGATCACAAATCTGGAGACAAGGATTTCACGATTAGAGGGAGTCTATTCTGAACTAACTAAAAGAATAGATGATCTAAAACATTATGTGGACAAGAGAATAAGCGATCTAGATAAAAGAATAGATGCACTGGATAAGAGGATAGATAGCTTGGATAAGCGTATCGATCTCCTTGATCGTAAGCTTGGGCTGCTTGCAAAGATCACACTATTACTAACAGGATCGGTACTAGCAACAATGATAGCACAGATAATTCTGGATTAACGGATCTAGAGTAAATGAGGGGATTGTTTTATGGTGTCTAACTGTCCTAGGGAAGGATATACTGTTATATGCATGGTTTGTTAGATGGGGACAATAGGGGTGCTGGGTTTATTAGAGGGATAAATTCCTCTAACCAAAAAAGTTATCCCACCCCTATATCTACTATATATAAACATGTATGTATCAAGTGCCTATATGGAGGAGTAGGGTTATGAGTCTAGGTGGTAACATAAATCTGACTGAAGAGGAAATCCGTTACTTCCTAAACAAGATAAGGCTTAGGAAACTCTATGAGGATGATGACGTTATATTGATGACAGCACCTAATGAGGACGAGCTTAAGAATATTATTATGGAGCTTCTCAAGGAGAAGCCTATGAATCTAAGGGAGATACACACTATACTATCGGGTCTAGCTAGTGAGGACAAGATCAGGAAAGCACTGATAACACTTGCAGAGAACGGCTTAATAACACTAAATAGTGATGGACGCTATACAGTACTTGGATTCTAGGTTTTTATTTGATCCAAGCATTTCTTTTCATAAAATATTTCATGTATAACAACCGGTACATCATATAGTGTCTCTACAACACGGCATGCACCATTATCATATAGATCCCTTGCCCTCTTAGGTATATTTGATAATCCTATAAACACTATACCAGCCTTAAGTGCACTCTGAGCATCAAGTTTATAATCACCTATCATCAATGCCTCATTGGGCTCAACACCATATAGGTTAAGTATGTATTTTAGAAGCCATGACTTGTCAAATAGTGTTTCTTCAACACCACCTATACGCTCAAGATCATGCATCGTATAGATCATGTCAATACCCCATTCCAAGCCATACCTACGTAGCTCCCCCCATAAAACCATGGATGGACACTCCCTACCAGTCACAATTACATTCCTAGAACCCCATAGACGGAGCATGTATAGTAGATGGTGAGCACCAGGCATTGGGTGTCCATGACGAGTACTATATACTCTCCTAAAGTATCTCCAGAAACCAACTTGGTCATGGGGTGGGGGAGCCTTGGACGTGAGTGTATCGTTGATAAAATACTCCATAAACAACTGGAAACTAAGTGGTTCTAGTCCATAGTGTCTACGGGCTTCATTAACAGCTTCATAGAAGTCTACAAACGTATCCATAAGCGTTAGATCATAGTCTAGGAATACTAGTTTAGGCCCATCCACAAAGATCATCTCCACATAGTGGTCAGGTTTCGGGAGATTCCCCATATGTATCGGTATTCGGCAAATTCATCATCCCATACTATATGGTGTTTTATAAGGTATTAAGTTATACCTATATAGATGTATAGTATATCGCTTATGAGGGGATTACATGGCCGATAGTATTCCAAGGTATGTATTTAGTTGTTCACTCTCCCCTAGTAAGGCTATTGAGTGTTTTGATGAGAATGGTGATAGTGTTTATGTTGGACTAGAGATCATTGATGAGGATAACCTAGTATTAACCTATGGTTCTGGTAAGGAGCTATTCACCTACTCTATAGAGATCAGGGCTAGTACCTTCTACCGTATAGTATGTAATGGAGAGAGGTTCTCAGAGTTTACATGGGGTAGTGAGAGATTTACTAGGTGGGATAGCCTCAACGTTGTTAACAGGATAACGTGTCTAATCAGTAGATCCATTAACCTATTTAGGGACTCCAATAATCTACTCATAGCCTACAAGGATCAGTTCTCTGAAACACATATTCACAAACTACGTGAACTAAATGATCTGTGGAGGGTTGTGTCTCATAATAGGGTTTATAGTATGTATACAGCAGTTCTAGGACTAGATATTGATGAGAAATGGGTAGCTCCACCACTACTTGTTGGAAATGATCTTAGGATGTATGGTAGAAAACTTATTGAGTCAACCCTTATACTAAGTGGTTTAACAAACACCTCTCTACGGGATAAGCTTATAGAATTATTTCTAAAGGGACTTGTAGATGGTGAGCATCCATACCTGTACCTAGGCATTATATTCTTTAGCAATAATGCTGTGAAGACTTATTCTGATGAATGTCTTGAGTATAGTGTATATAATAAGCACTTTATCTTATCTAATAAATGCAGTAGGGAGTTAAGAGCTATTATTGTGGGAGAGAATGGTTTTATTGAGACAGAGCTTAAGCCTGGATCAGAGTATATGGTGTCTAGAGATCTAATTGGGTGTATAAGAGATATTATTGGATGGTGAAGCATTATGAAATACATTGATATGCATAACCATGGGCATGAGCTTGATGAGGAAACTCTACTTAAGTTTAGGGATGACTATATACTAGTGATTGTATCTGATGATCTTGAGACAAGTCTTAAGACACTAGAGCTATCCCGGAAATATGGTTTCATAAAATCATGTATAGGTATACATCCATGGAGTATTGGAGAGGCATCAATAGATGATCTCAATAGGATCGTTGAAATAGTCGATAAGGAGGATATAAGGTGTCTTGGGGAGGTAGGTCTTGACACTCGTTTCGTAGCAAAGACTATTGATAAGCAAAGACTGTTTTTCCAGAAATTCCTAGAACTAGCTCGAGAATACGATCTACTGCTTAACCTTCATACAGCTGGTACTTGGAGAGAAGTATTTGATCTACTGGTTAAATACGATATTGATAGAGCCTACTTCCACTGGTATACAGGCCCCCTAGGTCTTATTGATGAGATTGCTGATAAGGGGTACTATATAGGTGCTAATCCTGCATGGAAGATCCAGGAGAAGCATAGGAGGGTATTGGAGTATGCACCATTGGATATAATTGTTACAGAGAGTGATGCACCCTATAAGTATAGAGGTTTAGAGATGTCTCCAGAACTTATTAGGGAAACCATAGAGTATCTAGCGGATCTTAAGGGACTAAGTACTGAAAGCATCAGATCTACTATTTACAGGAATTATTTGAGATTATATAGATGACGTATTGTTTAATTATTTACCTTCTTATGTCTTTCTGTAGTGTCTGGAAGTATGTATATACTGGTGTGCTTAATGTTAATTCTTCTAACTGTGCTATTAATATATTTCTTATCTTCAATAGATTCTTTAGTTCACTATATAGTGTCCTAGCTTGTGAACCATCATCCTTTTCCAGCCTATAGCCTATATACTCTATCCTCTTCTCAATATTCATTAGGTATCTTCTTAGGATATGCCTCTTAGCATGTATTGAGAATATATTGTCATCCATTGTAGCCCCCACCTTTATCCATCATGTTTTTAGATACCCTTAAAAATAATTGTTTCAATACAGTTTATCAACTATTTATACACTAGTAAAAAACATTATGTACCAGATACTCCAACCTCTGGAGACACTGTCTTCATTACTTCTATTGTCTCAAACGTTATTGATATAACGACGTGGTTACCCTTAGGTATAACCGTGATCTCTGCATCTGGATAGTGTATAGTTATATTCTTTGGTAATTCATAGCCTAGGCTCTTGAGTATGAAGGATACTGTACGGTATATGTCAAAACCTATCCTCGTGGCTTCTTTGATCCTGGAGAAGCCTATGTCTAGTGGGGCAGCGTAATCTATGATTCTCCCCTCATTGTCTAATACGATGACAGCTAAAGCTGTAGACATGATCTATACCCCTATAAACCCTTATCTCTCAATAAGGGTTATTGGATGAGGGTTTCTTTTAAAAGGGGGTTAGTAGGTATTACTGGAAAGTCTATATTGGGGGTTGTATTGTAAGACTAAATATAGTAGGGGTATAGAGTATGGGTTTAGCTAGACTCTATGGTGCTATGGCTATCACAATACTATTTGTATCACTTGTTTCAGCACTAGTGTTATATGGGATCCTAGTACTACTTGGTTCACCATCGATAACAGCATTAGCAGTATTCATAGCTGTATCCTATATATTCCAGTGGCTACTATCACCCTACATAGTTGATCACATATATAGGGTTAGGCCTCTAGAACCAGGTGAGGAGGAGTGGTTACAGAAGGCTATCCATGATATTGCTGTCCGCAGCGGTATTAATCCTCCAAAACCCATGATTGCACGGATCAAGATACCTAATGCATTTGCCTATGGGAATCCATTGACTGGTTACCGTGTTGCTGTTACTGAGGGATTACTTGACCTTGATGGTATTACTAGAGAGGAGATCATAGCTATTGTAGGGCATGAGGTAGGCCATATAAAGCATCGTGATGTATTTGTTATGATGCTTGTGGGATTGATTCCAGCTGTTATACTATGGCTTGGAGAGTATCTTGTTAGGTGGGGTTGGCTGATAGGTTTTAATAGTAGACGTGAAGGTGGGGGGTTGACTCCATTAGCGGTCATTGGTTTTGGTGCTCTCCTTATATTCATAGGCTTCATACTTAACCTGGGTATACTCTACCTCAGTAGGCTTAGGGAGTACTATGCTGATGCTCATTCAGCCCATACAGTACCTAATGGTGCAAGGAATCTTATGAGAGCACTTGCAAGGATAATGGTTGCTACTGGTTATCTGAGGAAGAGGGGGTTTGAAACTAGTAAGTATGGTCAGTTAAAGATGCTGTTTATATCAGCTCCAGAACACGCTATAGATCCTTCTACAGCCTACTACTATAGAAATGATATTGATACTATAGTGGAGATTATTAAGAATGAGAAGCCAAGTCTACTAAGAGAGATCTTTAGTACACATCCACATCCAGCTAAGAGATTTAGATTTCTGGAGCAACTTATGAGAGAACGTAGGTAAGTATATATCTCTATTAACAAGGTATTGTTTTTAAGCCATAAATATTTATAAGCCTATTTGCTCATGTAGATTTTCTATGAATATATATAGAGTATTACGGGCGATCGATCTTGAGGATGGAGTGGGGAGAACCAGAAATTACTGATGAGTTTATGGAACAGAGAGTCAGTATTATAGACTCTAGAACAGGTATAAGATGGAGTGGTTCCGCCAGATCAGTTATTGGCCATGACTATGAGTTACCAGTAAATAAGATCCTAGATATAGTCCGTAATGCCGTAGCTGAGGCAAGGAGGGGTGTGGATGGTATAAGGATCTATAGGTATGAGCAAGCCCGAATACATGTTGAACTAAGGAGGAATAACGGGTTCCTAAATGCATCAAGTATAAAGATGAATGTATCTATTGAAGATAAAAACATTTATCATATAAGTCTAGACCCGGAGATCTAGGCTGAACCGACCAGTCTCCTGATCTCCTCAATAATCCTTGCCTTCTCCTCAAGCTCTCTCCTAGCATCCTTAAGCTGCTTCTCTAACTCCCCAATCTTCTCCTGAAGCTTCTTCCTCTCCTCCTCAAGCTCCTTAATCCTCTTCTCAACATCCTCTGGTACAGCCGTAGGCTTAGTAGTAAATGGTACAATAACCTTTAGCTCACCACGTACAAGCTTCTCATAGGTTTTCTGGACAAGTTGTCCAGCCTTAGTCTTACCACTAAGATGTGCCCGGATACTTGTTTCACTACGTCCAACCTCCTCAGCTATCTGTCCAATACTATAGCCAGCCTTAGAACGTGCTAGAGCAGCTGCTGCTACAGCTAAGCTGTCAACCCATGTAGCTCTCTCAACAGGATCCCTTATAAGCTCAAGTACTTCCGGACTATAGAGCGTACCTATGATCAGGGCCATTTCAAGCCTATGTATATCCTTCTTACTAACTGGTGCTACTGGTACCTTTGACAAGTCTATGGTTATCTCTTCTCTCTCCTCCTTTCTCTCCTCCCCAACCATGTAGGCCACCACATATATTGTTACCACACTGATCCTTATAATATTGTGGTAGATGGAACCACTATGATTCATTAATGCACATGGTTTATCTACAGTAACTAGTATAGACAAATATGGAGCTGGTGGTTACCGTGTCTGCTGAGTATGAGAATCATGTTATTGGTAAGAAGAAAGGGTTACCAATATATCTCCCAATATATATAGTATCTCCTGATAAGAGATCTGATTGTCCATTCTATGAACTAGTCTATGTTGAAACTGAAGAATCTACCCCAGTATATGTTGCTAGGTGTAGGGTTCAGAATAGATATCTAACAAGGAGTCAGGTTGAGAAATGTATTAGCCATTGGAGTGAATGCCCATTCTATAATCTAGAGAAGAAAACCTAGGTTTCAACATAGACTCCACTATCATTATCCCTAGATAGTGTATTTAGTGGTGTTGAAGCTATTATTACTAGATCTACTATATCTTTTACACTAGGTAGTTGATTCCCCCCATAAACTATATCCTTACCATCTATAGAGATTATAGCTCTTGATTCATCAATAGAGTAGAGCACTGTATATTCAATATCTACTCCATAGCCTCTAACAATCTTTATAGCGAAAGACACTATATCCTCAACCATATAACCCCATGGATTAGCTGGTACTATGAGGACTACACGTGTCAAGACAGAATATACACCCCCTAGATGCTAGCTTGTGATAGATCTATGGATATAAATAAGTGTATTTTTCACTCAATACACTTCCTAATACCACTAAGGATTATCTCAAGCCCCTTCTCAACAATACGTTGTTTACCTGGTATCTCCTTGTCAATACATAGGTTTACAGTTAAACCCTTATCACCCCCTGATCTCTCAACACGTATACCAATAAGTCTACCCAGTCCACGAGCATACATGAGAGGAGATAGTTCTAAGTAGAGTTTCCTAGCCATCTTCTCAAGATCGTATATCCAGTCAGGCATAGTTATTGTCTCTGTAGGTTTCATAATTAGTATTGATGCATTACTAAACCTAGGGTTATGGACAAACTTCATAACCAGCCTAGCTGGCTTAGGATCACTATTTATGAGTATGAATCTCCTCCCATCAATTATCTTCATATACATATCAATAGGGTTATCCCATTGCTCATAGAATCTTATACGGACATACCAGTCTCCAGCACTACAGTAGTCACTAATAACCTTGAGTATGTGTGAGTATGTCATTATCTTGTTGAATATGAATATCATCTCCCACTTCTCAAGCTCTCTAGGCTTATACTTGGTAGTATCTATACTCAGTGGTATAACTATGTTGAAGCCACCAACTACAGTGATAACAATGCTCTCACCAGCCATTACCCATCCCGTAAGGTATGCCTAGGTAATAGATATAGATATGATCTCTATTAAAAATACCCTCTATAATAAGATTATTCATAATAAGCCTAGAGTTCCTTAAAGACACTAGTGTCTAGATGATATCCGAGTTAAGGAGTATAAGCCTATAATTATTGTGTAGAAGTACATTAGAACACGTGATGCAACTACAACAACTGGTTTAAGGGTAATTGTTAAACCATACTCTACAGCAAATGCTCCACCAGGACTGGGTAGTGCACCAAGTGCTATTGCAAATAGGTATGCTTGGAAAGCACCTAGTAGTGATGTACCTCCATAGCCTAAGGCTATAACATATATGACGGCACCCGTTAATAGATGCATTGTTATAGTCGTTAGTGCTATAGCAACAACTCTATACGGTCTAGCTATAGCCTTTGTTACTGCTTTAAGTGAGCATGAGAAGACTGTATATTTGTCCCTAATATTCTTTGGAAGAAACTTTAGCATGAATTTAAAGAATCCATTAATGATCCTATTATCACATACTATGCCTATGAAAAGCATTGTCCATGAGAATAATACAAGTATGGATACAAGTATAACTGGTATCGATAATGGCAGATAATGTACTGAGTATACAATGGCTAGTATATTTATGAATATGATGTCAATGAACAACTCATAGACAACTATGGCGAAAACCGAAGCTATATCATCACCTGTCTTCTTAGCCAAATAATACGCACGAGCTGGTTCCCCACCTATAGCTGATGGTGTTAGGTAGGCTACTAATCCACCCAGTAGTCTTGCATAGAAATAATCCTGTAGACTAAGTATTTTCCTGCATACGCTTGAGTGTATTATCTTTAGTCTAACACCAGAGATAAACCATGACAAAGTATATATAAGGATCGCTATTAATAACACCCTTGGATCTATGGATAATAGTATTACTGGATCTATGTTGAAGTATATAGTGTATAGGATTATGATGGCTATGACTATGGTTAGCGTTATAGCGATCTTCCATGCACTAAGTCTTACCTCACTATTCATAGTCTACTGCACCTCTCGATAGACTATGTACTAGATCGTTTCATAGATCCTCCTTAATAGATCTGGGTTTACTACACCATACCTAATAACTTTAAAGCCTTCACTAAGATCTATTACAGTCGATCCTGTGCCTAGTGGAGTATATCCAGAGTCTACGTATAGGTCTATAGAGTCTCCAAGCTGGTTAATGGCTTCACTAACTGTTCTAGGGGGTTTCCAGCCACTAATATTAGCACTAGTACCCGTCACAAGTCCTCCAAGACCAGCTGCTATCATCCTTGGAAATGGTGATGCTGGTATTCGGAATCCAACCTTATAACTACCCAGGTGTACATTCCATGCAATCCGTGAATCCCTCTTGATCCTTAGTACAACTGTGACGGGTCCGTAGCCTATGGTTTCTAGGAAACGCTTAATCTTATCATCAAATACTGCATGTTCTAGTATAGATTCAATGCTATCAGCTAGTAATGGTATTGGTTTACCAGTCCTCCTCTTGACCCTATATACTTTATCAACACATTCTCTACTGAATGGGTTTGTGAATATACCGTAGAGAGTATCTGTAGGTCCTACTACAAGACCGCATTCCCTAACTGTCTCTAACGCTTTACTAATAACCTCTTGACCGGGTGCTGTATAGCTTGTTCTTAGAATCCTAGCCATGCTATCATCCATACCCTCAAGACAAGTATACACGGGTCTAGACTACATACTGTATCTCAAGGCAATCATATAAATATATAAATCTGGATTTACTCATTAGTGGAGAAAGGAATATGTACATGGATAGGAGATAGAGAGGGTGTTGGGTGTGAGTTTTTAGCTATAGTGAAGAGGCTCTTAAGAAGCTAAAGGTTGATCGTAGACAGCTTAAGTCCATAATCCAGGAGCTTAAGAAGTGGAAGGCACCAGCAACCGTACTACTATCACTCTACATCCCCCCAGGTAGGCCTATGAGTGATGTGCTTAGTCTATTGAGGCAAGAGTATGCTATAACTGATAATATCAAGTTGAAGCGTACAAGGAATGCTGTGCAGAGAGCATTATCGGCAGCCATGGATCGTCTTAGTAAGATACCCAAGGTACCAGATACTGGTCTTGCACTATTCTGTGGTGAGGATATGGATACTGGTGACTTCATATGTATAATGCTTGTACCACCAGATCCTGTACCAGTATTCTTCTATCGTACAGACAAGTATTTCCATACAGAGTTCCTTGAGGAAATGGTTGTTGAGAGTAACCTTGTAGGCCTCATCATTGTCGAGCGTGATGCTGCAACAATAGGTTTGTTGAAGGGTAGTCGTCTAGAGGTTATTGAGGAGCTTGAGGACTATATACCCGGTAAACATCATCGTGGCGGTCAGAGTCAGCGTCGTTTCGACCGTATTATTGAGCAGATGGTGCATGAGTTCTATAAGCGTGTAGCAGATCATGCTAAGGAGGCCTTTGAACCCTATCTTAAGCAGGGTAAGCTAAAGGCTATACTGATCGGTGGACCAGCTTATTCCAAGTATGATTTCCTAGAGGGTAACTATCTAGACTATAGGCTTAAACAACTAGTGCTCCCCAAGCTGGTTGATGTTGCTTATCAGGGTGAGGCTGGTCTCCGTGAAATGGTTATGAAGGCTAGTGATGTATTGAAGGAGCAGATGTATGTTGATGCTCTCAAGGCTGTTGAGGAGTTTAAGCTTCATCTAGCTAGGGATGATGGGCTTATTGTCTATGGTGAGGAGGAGGTTAAGCAGGCACTTGATATGGGTGCTGTTAAGATCCTCATTATTGACGAGGATCGGTCGGATGCTCATGAGTGGGCTGAGTATGCTAAGAAACGTGGTGCTAAACCAGTGTATATGAGTTCTGATATACCCGAGGGTGCATGGATTAAGAAGACTTTTGGAGGGATAGTCGGTATATTAAGGTATAGGATATATTAGAAGGGGTTCAATGGTCAAAAACCTTTATACCCACAACAACATACTATATCACGTAGGTACTTGGGTTCTAATAGGTGGTTGTGGGTTTTGGAAAATGTCTAAGCTAACGCCTTCTGAGAAAAGGGATCTGGTTAAACTAATAGTTGAGGCTGGTCTTGAGGAAGAGCTTATGGAGTGGCTTAAGCAGCAAGGCTATACCTATGTATTTGGGAGATTAGACAATATACCTGATGAGCTTATAGAGGCATTTGTGAGAGAGAAGAAACTGGATGATATGGGTGAGGATGAATACAGGATCTATTATGAGCTAAAGGATGTAGAGCCCGAAACTAAGAGAAACATTATTCCATCTAGGAAGCCTAGGAAACCCTTTCATACACAATCAGTTTTCTAAACCCTCTTCCCCCAACCAATAATTTTTACTAAACTATATCCAGAGAACAATTATCAGCTAGGAATGTATGGTGGCCGGGAGTAGACCCGTCCCGTGTTCATCCAAGACCCCCGTTACACGGGGGTGTCTACGGGCAACCGGGGTCTACATGTACCTCCTACTAAAGCATCCTATATTAGGCTATCCCTATATTTGCCGGGTATGTATCTTCCTTGTCCTCCTAGGCTTAGCCTGTATGAGTTCTGGTTCTAGTATTGGCTCCTGAATCTCCTGTAGAGCTAGTTCTATATCACTTATCCTACTGTCAACTGTATCCATGAACTCCTTCATCCTTATCTCATTCTCCCTTATCCTCAGTTCTAGGAGTGTTAGTTTTCTCTCAAGATTCTCTAGGCTATGGATCACGGCATTCAATGTATTCATTATCTCCTCATCCCTCCTATACCCATACTTCTCCCGGAGCTGCTCCAGCCCATTATTTATCATGAACTTTACAAGATCAGTTATCTGTACACCAAGAGCTTCAGAATACCTCTTCAACTCCCTATACACAGCCTCTGGAAGTGATAAGTGTATGGTAGGCATATGTATTCTCCTAAGAACGAATCTATACATCCATATTATAAAAACCTAGCGTCCATATGTACAGATCCTATATGGAGTATACAGTAATACTGGTTAAGACAAGAGTTATCTAAAAAGAGCCCTCTATAATATACATGACATAGCATATACTGTGGATACCTAGAATAACTGCTAGTAGGTGATCGATACGCCTATGAGAGTCATAACGTTTAAGGCTGATGAGGAACTTATTGAGAAAATAGATCTTATAGCCCGGGAAACCGGGAGAAGTAGGAGTGATATCATAAGGTATGCTATCATCACGTATATCCGTGAGCTAGAGGGTAGAGACAAGGTTTTACACAGGAGGAAGAGTCTGGAGGAACACAGGAGGAAACTAGTGTATAGGGTTTTATTGAAAGAGTAAAACGTATATCTGATCACCCGATATATTCCTAATACCCTGTTTATCAGTTATACATCCAGATTAACAGAAAAAGAGATAGGCATTTAATACTATAACGAGTTGTATGAACAACTAAATCACTCACGTATATACCCTAGGATAAAACATTTAATCCGAACCCAATAGAAAATATATATGTAAACCTGTGGGTGGTGGGATAGATGAAGGCTATAAGTCCGGTTATAGCAACTCTAATCCTAATCGCCATCGCCGTAATCGCCGGAATCTTCGTACTAAGACAATTCCTATCATTCGCCGGCACAGCCGGACAACAGGACGTCCTAGCAATACAGGACGCTACATTAATAGCTAAGCACAACCCCGGCAATACAATGAATGTAACACTACTCATCAACCTAAAGAACCAGGGTGACAAGATCGTAAAGGTTAAGAAGATCACTGTAGACACAACAGATGTATTTACTGGAGAGATCACACTAAGGCCTGGTACAACATATTCCGGTACCTACTCTGTCTATGATGGTACAGCTACCTCTGACTGGGAGGTTGGTACTGAGCACATTGTAAAGGTAACCTATGACGTTGTCGGCGGCAATGCTGACCAGGTAATCACCATTAAGGTTAGGACTACATAAAATCTGTAGCCTAAGTACTTAAACAATGAACAATACCTTTTTTTACCCTCCTAGACTTTCCTCTTCTCTAACTGTCTAGTCACGTGTTTAGTTGTTGTAAATAGTGGATCTCTATACTTTCTTCACATTCGTCTATAGTCTAGGGGAGAGTATATATTCTAATACATTATTTATACATGTATGTAGGAGGTATAGGTTGTAAGGGTGTGTATGTAGGTTGGTTGAGAGGAGAAAGATCCAGCGTACTGGTTCATCTTCCTACATAGTCACTCTTCCTAAGGAGTGGATTGACAGTATAGGTATTAAGCCTGGAGACTATGTATTGATCTATGAGCATGGTAACAAGTTGATCATAACCCCTACATATACTGAAGCACAGCAGCTAGTAGGCGAGATCAGGGTTACTTCTCATGATGTAGGTATTGATGAGATATTCCGTGTTGTTGTAGCACAGTATTTAGCGGGCTATAATACTATAACGCTTGTGTTTAAAGAGGATATACCGGGTCTTGCAAGGAAGATTAGTGAGCTTAAGAACCTTGCCCGTGTAAAACTTGCAGGTATAGAGGTTGTTGATGAAACCTATAACACTCTTGTACTCAAGATACTCTTAAATCTTGAAGAACTACCTCTTATGAGGGCTATCCGTAGACTACATCTTATCGTTAACAATATGCTTAATGATGCTATAAAGGCATTCCGTACTGGAAACAGGGGATTAGCTGAAGCTGTCATACAACGTGATGATGAGGCAGATCGCTTCCACTTCATGATAACACGACAACTTGCACTAGCATTGCTAGACATAAGGATTATGCATAACCTAGGGATAGCAAGTCCTGTAGAGACTATAAACTATAGAATACTGGCTAGGAATCTTGAGAGAATAGCTGATCATGCAGTGAATATAGCTAGACGTGCTCTCCAGAGGCCAGAGGAGTGTAGGTATTGTGGTGAAATAGCTGATTTTGGTGATAAGGCTATAGAGTTATTTAATAAGTCCATGGATAGCGTGTACCGTCTTAGCCGTAGGACTGCTGAGGAAACTATTCTGGAGGCAGCTGATCTAGTTAATAAACTACAGGATCTCCTATCCACTAAGATCCTAAGGGATCAGGAGATAACCGATCTTGAGAAGACAACTCTATCAATGATCTATGACAGCCTTAGAAGAATCATAAGGTACAGTAGTGGTATTGCTGAAGCTACATTGAATATTAAGGTTGCTAGGAATAATATTGTCGAGATCAAATAGTCTATATATTTCACTAACCACATTATAGTAGCACTGTAGTGATGATAGTATTGCTGGGGAGGATAGTCTGGAGTGCCGTCACGAAGTATGAGTCCATGGATACCCTTGGTGACGTACCTCATCTTATTCCTCATATTCACACTACTATATCTAAGTACGATCAATATATACGTGAACTACGTATCTAATGAGCTCTATAGCTACCTCTACGTATCACCCATATCATTCATTATATACATAGTCCTTGGACTAGCTGGGAGAAGACTTACAATAAATAACTATTCGATCATAGCTGGTTCATTGTATATAGCATTATCACTAATATTTATAGTAGTAGCTTTTGAGTATGGATACATAGATCTATTCCTCCCACTATCATACCTTATCCTAGTATATGGGTTTTTCATACTACTCTTTGGTGGTGAGAACCTAAGGTTTCTAATACCATCAACGATACTGTTAGCAACGATGATACCTATACCTCCCACGTCAATATTTGATATAACTGCCAGGTTGACAAGGATTACTGGCTACTACGCTATTAGTTTAGCTCGGATAATGGGTACATCACTAGAGTACACTAGCTATCATGGCTACCAAGTAGTTATTGTAAATACTCCTAGTAGGCAGGTAATGTTTAGTCTAGCACCTGTTTGTTCAGGAATTATTGGTTTAACAAGTGTATTGGCTGTCACATCAATTATAGTCCTTATAGGCTTAAGAACAAGTTTTAAGAGACTAGGCTTTAAACTCCTACTTATAGCCCTTGGCCTCATAATACTTACGCTCCTAATGTTCCTAGCTAATGTGGTGAGGCTTGCACTTGTCTTTACATTAACACATTATCTAGGCTATGAGATCGGGTATGGATTATTCCATTATACACCAGAGATCGTATTCATACCACCAATAGCCTATATCACGATCAAGTTTATGGATAAAATTGGTAGGGGGTATACTATAGACTTTAGCTTTCCAAGGATAGCCTATAGTAGGGGTCTGTATGTTTTATCAGTAGCCATATTATTTATGATCCTTATCCCATTATCTTTAGCACTATACCATCTAGACTATAGTATACCTAGATACGTATTCGTAAATACACATGAGGGACCACCAATGATCCTCAATAGATCCTCTTTAACAGAGTTCCCCGTACTTAGTGGTAATCATGTTAGCTATGTAGGCAGAGAGCCTTCATGGGAACAACTATTGGGCCCAACTACTAGGGTGCATCACTATAGAGTTGAGTTTACCGGGTTACCCGATATAACTGTATTTGTTGAGTTCTCCAAGGTTTCTTCACAAATTCATGCATGGGAGATTTGTCTGAAGTGGCAGGGTATTGAGAACTTTACTGCACGTAGCATATATATTGGATTGCCTGAACTAGGGTATGTTAGGAACCTTATATTGATTAATTTTACACATGAGGATATGGAGGGTGTTATCATCTATTGGAGAGATAAGGTGTATACTGAGGATGGTATTGAGTACTATCGGGTCTCAGTTATAGTGGCTGGTAGGGATATCTTCAAACACTATAGGGAGGTATATGATGCTATATATGGTATTGCACGTAGTATATGGATTAGGAGTGTTTATGGAAGCTATAGCGTATATGGGCTATCGGTTGTTAGGAAAGTAGAACTATCATATATAGCTTTAACATATATAGGTATCTCTATTACATTAGCAGTTATAGAAGTGGGCATGTATTTAGTGATGAGGAAAAAACATTAGTATGGGATTAATATAGAGCAACTCCTTATGTAGCTCTAACCTTAATTACAGTCTGCTGTCCAGTATTACCACCAATTACATCATATGTCACTATTATGGTGTGCTCAGTACCAGCCTCCCACTGCTCCTTTAATGATGGGTCTGTTATTGTACCTGTACCCGTTACCATGACTACTCCTGAGAATGAGTATGTTGAACCTGGGTTGACAACTACGTATGTGAATCCAGCAATACTCTTACCATCAACTGTTATACTCGTGACATTTACTACCTTGTCACCCTGGTTCTTCAGCGTAATCTGTAGATATACCTGCATATAGTTGGCCTTATGTAGTACTGATAGTGTAGCATCCTCTATTGCTAGGACGTCCTGTTGTCCGGCTGTGCCGGCGAATGATAGGAATTGTCTTAGTACGAAGATTCCGGCGATTACGGCGATGGCGATTAGGATTAGAGTTGCTATAACCGGACTTATAGCCTTCATAACAATGGGTCACCCCGGATTTTGTATACCTGTACTATACATATATTAGTGGGTATAGGTATAAATTAGTTTCCAGTATATTTGTTGAGGGGTTTACTTGATACTTCTTAAAAAGTGTTGTGTGGTATTAGATTCGTATAACCAATCTCCTTTAGTGCCTTAACCAGGTCTATCCAGAAGGCTACAGCGTCTGGGTAGCGATGTTCCTCATCTAGTTCTAGGAGTCTTAGGATTATGCTGTAGAGTCTCTCTGGTAGTTTTCTTAGCTGGTCTAGGTATCTTCGATCAATGTCTCTTATATAGTTGTTTATAACTGATATGAACTCTGTCATAGATGGTTTTCTATACATTGAGCTGTACTGGTTGAATAGTGATTCTAGCTTATGGGCTAGGGGTACTAGGTCTGGATTATCTACTAGGAATACCTTTAGTGGTGCTGGTAATCCATAGTATCTCTTGAGTATGATTAGGTTCAGTAGTAGCCTGGTACCTATTTTCCTACCAGTAAATGCATAGTATAGTGTACTACCTAGGCTGTAGAGGTCGTAGGAGAATGTTACACTACCCCTAAGTAATGCTATTGGATCAGCGTATTCTGGTGTAGCTTTCTTCAACTCCGTAGTCTTCTCCAGTACATGAGGTATACCTACATAGTCTGTTAGGACAGGCTTGTAGCCGTAGGGTTCCTTATCACTACTAATCAATAAGATGTTCTGGGGCTTAATATCCATATGTATATACTTGTTGATGTGTGTAAGCGATAATGCACCAGCCATACGTATACTTATGTATGCTAGTTCACGGCTATCAAGTCTCCTATTTCTAATCCTGGTCTCAAGATCACCTTTATCAGCATAATCCTCTATGATAATGGGTGGTATCTCAGTATATTCCTCCCCACTATATATATCTCTTAACAACACGATTGCCTTAGGCCTAAGGATGTACTCCCTATAGACAAGTAGGTAATCAGCTAGTTCCTCACGGTATCCACGGCTTACAAGTGCTTCCCGAATAGTTTCTCTAGTACTAAGTGCTACCTCAAGACTATTCATGATACCCCTCATAATATCCATTAGGGAGTCTATACTGCCCCCAATAGCTAATGGTTTACCATCACTAGATCTCTCCCTAGGCACTTTTATAGCGTACTTCCTACCAAATACGTCATGACCCTCCAATACATACATATATGCACCCTTATCAGTGATCAGTCTCTCGATCTTTATGCTATATACTGTTCTACCGATCCAGCAGTATGGCGGTCTATTCTTACCCTTTTCCTCAATACATTTCTCAATATGTATCTTAACTTGGTCGGGGAGCATACTTATAGGTATTTCACTAGCCCTGAGCTTAACCATTGGATTCTCTGAAATAAATGATCTTAGGATATAGTCTGTGGCTGCTTGCCCAATAAGTGGTGTCCTATACTCCTTATGCTCTAGTATACAGGCTAGTAGGAATTCGCCATAGGAGATTATACGTAGTGTCCATTTACCAGTATGTTCTGTTAGTTTAGCATATGCTATGCTCTCCTTACGTAATGCATTCATAGAGTATATTATGAGTTGTTCAAATACCTCCCTATACCTCTTCCTAGCTAGAACAGTATTCCTTTCCCTAAGGATTATGTTAGAGAATACAATAGGGTCACTAAAAACCCTACTTACCTCATCAACTCCACTATACACTATAAATTTCTTCACAACCCATTATCCTCCATACCTATAGGACGTATAGTACAGGGATCACTGTGACGTAAATGATACCTTTAGTATAGTTAGTCCAACAACTATTTCAGAGCCATCCTTCAACTCATAAGGCTCCTTACCACGGATATCATCATTATCTACTATGGTACCATTAGTACTTCCAAGATCCTCTATAAACCACTTACCATCCTTATAGAAGATCCTTGCATGCCTACGTGACACATATGGATCAGGTATGACTATATCATTTGTTGGGAAACGCCCAAGGATATACTCTCCAGGCTTTAAAACCCATGATTGCTGGGGGATAAAGAAGTTACTACGGACAACAGTTAGATTAAGCACTAGACCAGACTCACTCACTCCTTCTCACCTTCCTCCTTCACCCTACCACTTATGAGACGAGATATGAGTGAGACCAGTTCTTTAGTGGCCTCAGGTGTTACACCTTCTTTTTCTATTCTATCTTTAATATTCAATGTTCTAGAATAAAGACTTTCACTTCCAAGCTTCATTGTAGCTTCAATGATTTCCTCAAGCTCCCTTGATATCTCCTCAGCTTTTCTCTTCCCTAGACTCTCCCTAAGCTTCTCAGCAGCTTTAACCACTCTTGCTTCAGCATATATCTTCTCCGAAACCTTTATCGTTGGAGCCATGTGTTCTGGTACAGCCTTAGCCTTTACTGTCACTGGTGATATGTAGTCCTGCTCTCTTGTATCCGGGTTTATGTATTTAACAAGTACTTCACCAAGTGATAGCTCCCCAGCATTACTTGGTGGTACTATGAAGTCTCCAACAATATCTATTGTCTCCCTATAGTGTACATCTCCAATTGGTATCTCCATACCCTCTGGTGTAACCTTTGGACTCCTACCATAGACTATTACTCTAACTCCTGGACTAGCCCTTATTGTTAAGGTGACGTTTCTACCACAAACTTCCTTAGCAGCTCTTGTATAGCTTACAAGCATCTCATGTAGTCTCCTAGGCTTATTTACATGGACAAATAGTCCATTGAGTGTATCAGCTATATCTAGGAGTAGCTTCTCATTATAGTCTAGCCCAACACCTATAACTAGAGCTGATGCACCAGCCTCCCTAAGCCTACGTGCAGCCTCTAGGATCTTCTTAGGCTTCTTAGGACCTACGGTAGGCTCCCCATCAGTTATAAAGATCACCTTAACACCGGCAACATCAGCTAACTCCATAACCTTCCTTGCATCCTTGGCCATCTGATCGAGTACTGCATAGATATTTGTTCCACTACCAAGCGTTAATCCTACAATGGCATTCTCAAGCTTATCCCTCTCTGAAGCCCTAGCGTCTACTACAACCCTCTTTACACGTCCATCAAAACCATATACGAATACATGATCGTCTTCTTTAAGGAGATCGAGTACTTTGAGAGCCGCTTCTTTAGCCCTAAATATCTTTTCACCATCCATTGAGTAACTCGTGTCTATCACTATGAAGAATGCTAGTGGTGGTGATGAGGATTTCACACCACGTATACTAGCTATAAATGGTACTATATCCTCACGTCCTACAATGACTGCTTCCTTACCAAGTCTTAGGCTTAAATCTATATTAGCCATAACCCATATACCCCTCTACACTACTGAAATAGTTTGGTCTAAACATCTTATTTAATTATAGCCTACTCCCAATATATATGAGAGGTAGTAGTATAGGGTGAATAATGTAGGTTGAGAATTAAAAGGGTAGTTGTTATAGTTGATGATTCAACTAGAAATTATCCTGTAAAAGCCTATATCAAGTATGCTGTAGTAGGTGGTATAGTTAATTCTAGAGTAAATCCACTGGTTTATGAAGAAGCTCTTAGACTAATCAGTGAGTATAGGAATAAATATGATATACACAATGTTAAGAATCACTACATGATCCGTGCCTATAGAGACTATCTATGGAAACTAAGAATAGATCCTACGAAGACAAGGCCTAGCCATGAAGCACTCTTAAGGAGAGTTCTTAGAACAGGTGAATTCCCATGTATAAATACATTGGTTGACATAGGTAATCTCATAAGTTTGAAGTACCTAGTTCCAGTGGGTATCTATGATCTTGATAAGATCGTTCCGCCATTAACCATAAGATCTAGTGTATCTGGTGACCTATTCCACCCAATAGGCACAGATATTATTAAGGAGCTTCCTCCGGGTAGACCATTACTTGTTGATAGGGAGAAGGTTATCCATATATTCCCTTCAAGAGATAGTCGTTTATCATCAGTTGATCTATCTACTAATAAGGCCTTAGTTATAGTGGCTGGTGTAGAGGGTATACCATTAACAACTGTTTCAGAGGCACTTGGTAAACTCGTTGAGTACATAACTAGATATACTGGTGGTGAGGATAAGATTGTCCGTATGGGACGGGTGGTATGGTTTGGAGGAGTATGACTCTGATACCCTACGTAGGATACTGGTTGAGGTTGCTGGTGAAGTAGCTGGTTATATGAGGGATATTGCTGGTTCCAGTGGTCTCGAGGAAGTATTGAAGATTGGGGCTAGTGGTGATCAGACTAGAGAAGCTGATCGTATAGCTGAGGATATAGCCATAGATCTGTTGAGGCATGAGAGGATACCTGCTAGGATTGTTACTGAGGAAACTGGTGTTCTAGATCTTGTTGATAGGCCAAGGTATGTTATTGTAATGGATCCTCTTGATGGTAGTATGAACTATGTATCCCTTATACCATTTGCAGCTATATCACTAGCTATTGCCCCATTTGATAAACCATATTTCAGCAGTTTACTAGCTGGTGCTATAGCAAATATCTTCCTCCATGAGATCTATAGTTTCTCGGAGGATAAGGTATGGATCGATAATGTATCCTATAAGGGATCGGGTAAGGATATGGGCTCCATAGTTGTCTATACGGGTAACCCTAGGTTCTTCCATATACTAGATAGTTTTATGCATGAGGCACCCGGTTATAGGCTAAGGATCCTTGGTTCAGCATCTCTAGAGCTAACGTATGTTGGTCTTGGGAGAGTATCTCTATTCTATAATGATACTGGTAAGCTACGTAATGTTGATGTTGCTGCTGCCGCTGCTTTTGTTGTCCGGGCTAGATACTGTGTTGTTGACATACATGGTTCTAGAGTTGATTTTAGGCTTGACAACCTCTATAGAATAGATTCACTAGTTGCTGGTAGAGAGGAGCTTGTTAAAAAATTCCTATCGTATCTCAGAAGATACGGGTATTCGGGCTAGCCATGTATTCCACTATGGATAGATTATACGTGGTAGTTTACTAGATAATAATTTGATCCCTTTCTCAGTCATTAAGGCATCCTCCTCAATACGTACCCCCAGCTTACCCGGTATGTAGACCCCTGGTTCTATGGTGAATACCATTCCAGGCTCTATACGTTCCTTACAGCCTATGGAGAGGCGTGGAGGTTCATGCACGTTTATGCCTATACCATGGCCTAGCCCGTGTATGAAGTACTTGTCATAGCCGTACTTGGCTAGTGTTTCACGGGCAATACGATCAATTTCCTGGGCTTCCATACCTGGTTCAGCCTTATCAATAACATTCTCTATAGCCTCATTAACAGCCTCAATAATCCTACGTTCCACCCTACTTATCCTCCCCCATGGAACCGTCCTTGTCAGGTCACTACAGTATCCATTAATCTTTATACCTACGTCTATGAGGACAAGGTTTCTCCTACCCAGCTTATTATCTGATGGTAGGTTGTGGGGATAGCTATTACCTGGTTTAAAGAGTACTAGTGGGGGAAATGCTTGTTCCTCAGAACCACCTATTCTTACACGGTACTCGAATACTCCAGCTAGTGTTTTCTCGGTAACCTCTGGGTATAGGTGGTCTATTACCGTCCTTATACCCTTGATCGTTGTATCTATGGCTCTAGCTATACTCTCTATTTCACCTGGATCCTTTATACTCCTCTGCCTATCTACGTCAGGACTTATATTGATCATTTTATCCCCTAGGGTCTCTTTAACAATTAGTGCTATTGGTGAGCCATGGGGATCTGATCCTATCCTTTTATGCTGATCCGCTATACCTGCTAATATCTCACTAATCTTCTTCTCAACAACTTCTCCATCAATAAGCCTCATTACCTTGGAGAAAGCCTTTACATCAACGTACTTGCCTATTGTATCCCGGAACCTATGGTATTCTAGGACTGGTACGTATACCACTGGATTTCCCTTCCGTGGTGCGTGGAGTATATGTATTGAATCAGCTATTGTCCTTATACCTAGGTAGTACTGTATATTATCTGGTCTAGTGATCACTGCTGCATCAAGGCCCTTCTCCTCAATGATCATGTATAGCTTATCTAGTCTAGGCTTAAGCCCCATACCGATCAACCTAAGCTGTCCACTACATACTAATATACACATGTGCATAGGTAATGAATCTATTCCATGGCCTCCACAAGATCCCTTATCAGGTTACTTGGGCACGGACTTTTTAGGGAGATAACCAGTATATCTCTTCTGTACTCCTCTGGAGGAGATACCTAGGAGTGTATTGGAGATAGTGTTAATGGTCGGTGGTGATCAAGTGTGGTTGGGTTGATGGGCAAGGGTTTTTATTGTAAGAAGTGTGGTAAGCCACTATATCTTGTTGTTGAGAGCGAGAAGTTGAGTAATGGTGTAAGGAGAGCTAGTTACTACTACAAATGCCTTGTATGTGGATACCGTATAGACTGTGAGCAAGTACATGTAACGAGTAATAAGGAGTTTTTACTTGTGAAGAGGAGGGTTAGGGTTTTAAACCCACCTTCTTCCTAGGTATTTTTAGTGCCTTCAACTCCTCAGCTATCTTCCTCAGCTTCTCAACATATTTTCTAGAGCCTCCATACACCTCCACCTTATATGTCTCCCTTGTGACAGGAGATGCTATAACCACAGCCTCCAGCCCCTCCTCAAGTATCTTTAGCAGGTATCTAGTGATCTTGAAAGCCGATATGTAGAGTGTATCGGTCTTATCAAGATCGATTGATGGCTCACCATCAATACTCTCACCAACCAAGCCAAATATCCTAGAGCTAGATACCGGTGCAAACGATCCACGACCCTTGATCAATAGCCATGTACCACTACGAAGCTTTAGGTAGAGTCTACCAGATCCATTCCTAGCCTTCCTCTTCCCCCGCATAGGCTACAACACCAAGTACATCCCTTACTACACCACGTCTAACCAGGTTCTCATATACTCTCCAGATCCTCTTAACAGTTACGAAACGTGTAGAGAAACCACGCTCCCTAAGAACACTATAGACTAGATCAGGGAAATCATCAGGGTGAACACCAGCAGCTCTACCAACAGCCTCAATCACAGCCTCAACAATATCACGACTACTAGGAAACCGCTCCCTACCAACC
>CAZVHC010000027.1:0-26775 GCA_964627005.1 uncultured Desulfurococcaceae archaeon | reverse complement strand
TACCCTATTATCCGGCTAGGTGTCTTAATGACTAGTGATCTTGAGGAGAGGCTGGAGCGGCTTGAGAGGGTTTTGGAGGATGTATTGTCTAGACTTGATCGTGTTGAGAGAATGCTTCATGCACTAGGTATTGATGAGTCAATGCTAACTATTGCCTCCCACTTGGTTCTATCATTCTCAACACCTGCTATAGAGGCTCTTGAGGCTTCACGTAGGGTTCTAGAGATCCTTGATCGTTTTAGGATAAGGGATCCCATTAGTGAATCGATCATAGAGGCTTTATCCGGGTGTGAATCCCTAAGTATATCTGAGGTTACACGTAGAGTCCGGCTACTACGTGGCCGGGCCTCACGTAGAATAGTGCGTGAGCGATTGAAGACATTGGAGACTAGGGGTGTAGTTGTTAATGTCGGTAGTCGTGAAAGACCTAGATATATACTTAGTAGTTGTTTGGAGTGAATAGGGAAATGGGATTACGTAGGGTATTATCGGTTCTACATACAATAGCATATATGATCATAGCGTTACTAAGATTCATAATAACCTATACAAGCCTACACATAACCCTAAAGATAAGACTATACATTACAACATGGAGAAACACTAGAAAATTCAGAAAAACACTAAAACAACAGGGAATACCAAAACAACTAATCAATGAGCTCACAGAAATATACAGGATAAGGATAAAGGAAAAGACAGGGAAAAGACATAGAAAGTAAAACACCATTGTTAACCGGGGGGTTAACTTGCACCTTCTCCACTGGAGAACCCCTACCCCAGCCTCCATGGAGACTGGCTTAACAGCCTCCAAAGATCCAGCTTCATAGTTAACCCCCCAGTTAATTAGCACCATTTTCTCTGGAGGTTCCTTATACAGCCTCCACGGCTAATGAAGATTAGGCTAGTGTTATGGTGGTACAGACTCTATGTTTAATGTTCTAGTTGATAATAGTATGTATTAGGGCTGGTTATAGGTAGTACTGTATGGTTATTGTTGAGTATTGCCTATTGTTATAATGACCTATATGGTTTTATCCTAGTATCTTATAGGTTCTATGTGTGGTTGTGTGTATCTTGTTTATTTTATTCTGAGTCTTTTTGATGCATACATGTATATTGGGTCTAGGAATCTATAGTTATCTATTATACTTAGTTTTTCCAGCCTCCTTATAGTCCTTGATAATGTAGATTTAGGTATTACTGTACATGTTTTCTCCTCAATATATCTCCTAACCTGAGACCAGGATCGTGCCCCATCAGCTATGGCCTTCAATACTAGTTTCTCATTTCTACGTAGCTTACATAGTTCCTCATAGGCCATGTTTACTGCTGCATCAAGTATTAACTCTAAATTCCTCATTCCATCCAGATACGATCTCCCGAAGAATACCAGCCATCCAA
Source organism: uncultured Desulfurococcaceae archaeon (assembly GCA_964627005.1). Lineage (GTDB taxonomy): Archaea > Thermoproteota > Thermoprotei_A > Sulfolobales > Desulfurococcaceae > CAZHDB01. Next base: position 25,371 of record CAZVHC010000027.1, on the reverse strand, counting down.
CAATCCCATCAAACAATTCTACAGCTTCCTCAATAACTTCTCTACCAACTCTTAGCCCTACCTCATGGAAGCCTTGTTCTAGGAATTCTAGAGATAGATCTCTTGGAAACCTCCTAACAATAAGTTCATAACTATACCTCCCATATAGTGGTGATGATGGGTTTTCAATTCCTATAAAATCCCTTAATAACCCGATTTCAGAACCACTAAGTATTACTGTGATGTTATCTAGGTGATCGTAGGTATATGCTATACAGTTCTTAACAAGTGATGAGATAGGTGGCCTAATGAGCTGTGCCTCATCAAATACAACAACTATTCTCTCACCAAACCTATTCAACTCCTCAAGTAAACCAGTAAGACTTATGGAATCCCTACCCCTCCACTTCAACTCAACCTCTATACCCATAACCTTAATACCACGTATATTCTTCAAAAACCTCCTCAGCCTCTCAATACCCATTGATAAGCCCATGGAAAACCTCCTATAGAGATCACTTTCCCTAGAAACACCACGCATATCAATGTATATTCCATTCCATTCCTCAAGAAAGGATTTTAGCAAAGAAGTCTTCCCAATACGACGTATACCGAGAACAAGGATCAATGGATCACCACGATCCACGAGCCTATCCAATATGCTAAGCTCGTGCTCACGATCAAATAATTCCCTACGTGAGGACTTAGGCCTAATATCAAAAAGCATGGTTCCACACCGGAACTAAGTTCCACATAAGAACTATGAGGAACAACTATAAAATAATTACTAAGGCATAAATATATGATCACATAATCCATTGTAAAAACAATAATAGAACACATACTCCATGCCCTAGTACATTCCCATAGAGATCATGTTATAGTCCCAGTATAAACCACCCATATTAATCACCAGCTAAGTTACCAACATACACCTTACTAAACCAATTAATATCCCATACTATTTAGAACCCATAACTAGATGCTTCTATAGAGTACAATAACTAGATCAGAACCAATACTTTAATAGCATGATGTACTGATTAAAGTTTATTAAGTATGTTTACCTAACTTATGAAATCATTATTAGGGAGAGACAGCATTTACAATCCTCCATTAAAAACAATTTCCAGCCTCCACATAGACATGGTATTGAAGGGTTTAGAGTAACCTCCATTATTAACCCCCCGGTTAACAATGGTATTACTCCGTAGAGAATGGTTTCTAGAGATTTATTAGTACCTGTTACTAAGTATATTAGTAGACTGGTAGACTGGTGTTCTAGATGAGTGGTTCAACTACTGTGAGGATTTCCCGTAGAACTAAGGCTAGGCTAGAGAGAATAGCGTTACTACTTGGTGTGTCCCTTAAAGATGCTCTAGAGTATGCTGTAGACGTTGCTGAAAAGCATTTGGAGGAGTACCATGGTGATCTAGATCTTTTTGCTAGGATACTGGGTGATAGGAGGGGTAGTGGGTATAGAGATACATCTACTAGAGTTGATGAGGTAATTGCTGAGACACTGCTTAGGGAGTATAAGGGTGTTAAGGGGGATCGTGGGTAATGGCTATTCTCATAGACACGTCAATATACTATGCACTACTCGATCCAGATGATGAATATCACTTAGACGCTGTAGCAGTTATCTATCATATACTCAAGGGGAGATATGGTAGGCCATACACTATTGACTATGTCCTTGTTGAGACAACATTATTGTTAAAGGCAAGACGGCTATCACATAAAATCTCTCTATTCATAGAGTTTATACAGAAACAACAGATAAAGATAATATGTGTAGATGACAGCCTACTCAATGAATCACTAGAAACACTAGTTAAAAACCCCAGAGCTAGCTTAACAGACATAGCTCAATCCATCATAGCTAGAAAACTAGGTATAAAATACATAGCTAGTCTTGATGACTGGTTTAGTAGACAAGGACTAGTAGTACTTGGTAAAAACTATACAAGTACATTAAGTAGAGAAGAACTATCTGAATTAAGAAAATACCTAGGGAAAGACATAGATTAGCAACCAATATAAATCCATGCTATACGACCTTTAGTAAAAAATGGTTAACTGGAAAGTTAACACTGAAGGCTTAACATTAAATGATTTTGGCGATCTCCATGGAGTCTAGGTATGTAGTTCTCCAGCTGAAAAGATGCTAGCTAACCCCCTGGTTATTTATGGGAATACATACTTATAGCTTCTATAAGAAACTCCATAAGATATTATTTACCTTTACGATGTACATTGTTAATAAGTATTATTACATACAGCTACAGTAAAAAAAATACTTGTTTCCATATATAACTACATAGACAAAACTCTTTATTGGTGACCCATAATGGGAAGATCCTTTGAAATAATGGTCAGAGAGTATAGTATAGGGGAAATAGTTAAGAATTTAAGAAATACTTGGTTTCTTGTTGTCCCGTCTTTCCAGAGAGGATATAGATGGAAAGAGAAGGATATAGTTAATCTATTAGATTCAATAGTTAAGGGCTATCCTATTGGACACATTATCGTATGGGAGACTGGAGATGCTAGTATAGTTGAGGAAATAGATCCTTTTGCTAAACCCCTAATTAGTGTAGAACCTAGTGGGAAGACTGGCTATATAGTTGTTGATGGACAGCAGAGGCTTATTAGTCTAGGGCTACTATTCCATAACTTTAAGATTACTAGGGGAGATGAGACTGTAGAAATAGAGCCTATATCATATGATATTACTAGGGATAGGTTTCTAGTTGGTGAAAAACGTGGTATAAGACTTGATGTTATTATTGACGCCTATATTAAGGGGGAGAGTAAGGCATTAAGAGAGCTACTAGGTAAGCTTCCAGAGACAGAGCTTGAGAAGGTTAGGAATCTAGCTATTGCTATAAGAGATTACAAGATACCATTCTATATTATAAGGACATCGCGTATTGATGAGGATGTTATTGATAGTGTTATTGAAGCCTTTATACGTGTCAATAAGTATGGTACCCCTATCAAAGGCCCTGAAATAATGATGTCATATTTGACTAAACAATATGGTGGTAAACTCAAGAATGGTGTGGAAAAGATCTATAAGGAGATAGGTAGGAGGTATAAAATTGATCTAGAGCCCATACTGAGATTTATAATATCGTGTCTAAACATTAAACAATCAGCTGTAAGCGATCCTAAGAGATTTAAGGCTAGTTTAAGGAAAGCATCAGAGACACTAGAAACTACACAACTAGACAAGTTTATCAGTAACGTCACTGGTGCCTTTAGGTTGACTATTGACTTTCTCAGAAAGATAGGTATATCATCTGGAGAGATACTACCTACTCAGATACCTCTCATTATATTATCCAGGTATTTCTATGAGGCTAAAATAACAGATATTAATACGTTATCAGATAGTGAGCTTAAGGATATGGAGAACTGGTTTGTCTTAGTTAGTTTCCATGGATACTACTCTAGTAAGACTAATACTAAGATAGATAATGATATAAAGACATTAGCTGGTAAGGGTAGATTCCCATATAATGAGTTAATCAATAATATTGAGAAATCAAAGCTTCCTATAAAGATAAGGTTTAAGGATATTGAGAGAGGTAAGTATGTGGATCTGACAAAGAAACCTGCACGTTCATATCTATTTCTACTATATATGCTACTTGTTAAAAACAATGCTACAGACTGGAGTGGTATACTCATACATAGTTGTAAGTGGGAGTCCCTAGCAAGACACCATATATTTCCAAGGAAGGTGATTAGTGAGAATATTGATCTTGAGGATTATGAAGATCTAGGCATTTACGCTGGTAATCTAGGTAATATCACTATAATAAATGGTGGAGTGAATAGTGAGATTGGTGAAAGTAAACCCATAGATTATCTAGAGAAGTACATTAACCAGTTACCACAGCATATGATACCAGTTGATAAGGAGTTATGGAGAATCGATAATTATGAAGAATTCATTAATAGGAGAATTCATTTAATATACGAGAATGCTAAGAAACACTATCCAGAAATCGTAGAGTAGTTAGGCCACATATATTTTTCCTTTCCAAGTACACAAATAATTATCCGTCAAAGGTAACAGCTTATTCAAAGCATATCTCCTTAGCCCTCCTTACCCCAAGTTTTGTTAAACCATATGATCTTGTTTTACCATGTGATTTTTCCCATAACAGCCCCTCGTTTACCAGTTCTTTTAGTGCTTTTCTAAGAACTCTTTGATCACTTTCAACAATCCATTTATGAATTAAATTCTTTAAAATATACTCTAATGGGAAATGAGTATGAGTAGAACCTCTAGTTTTTATATATAGTCCACATAATATTGCTTTCTTATGCTCTTTCGTAGGCTTCTTTACCATTGCCTAATCACTATAGATTCTATGCTGAGGTATTACTAAATAAGATTTACGGTAAAGTATGTATGTTTACGGTAAACTTTTTATATTCCTTGTACACTAGTAAAAGTACAGTACCATAGGTAATACGTATAGTCTTCATAACCATGCGTGATATTAGCTATATGGGAAGTCCTATGTGGTGTATGTGATGAAGAGGTTTAAGTTTGCTGGTCTCAGGTTCTATCTTGGTCTCTCCCACGTTAGGGTTAAGAAGATTAGGGTTAGGGGGAGGGAGTATGTTCAGCATGTAATCTATTTACCGAAGGAAATAGCAAAACAACTCTATAGAGAAGCTAATGAAGAGGAGGATAAACCACTACCAATAATACTCCTCATAGCACCAGCAAAATGGTATCATCTCATAAACTGGAGTGAATACAATGAGAAAGAGCTAGAACACGTGCCGGAAAACATCCTCAAAGAACTTAAAACCCTAGGACTTCTACCAGGCCATGAGGATGAGGTATCGGTACTTATTGAGGCAAATGAGGATGAGCTAAAAGATCTAGGGATAAACCCGGATAAACTGGTTTCACTAAATGAGTTAAGAGACAGACTAAAAACAGAAAATAGTGAAGATAACACCTATACCGAAATGATATTTAGAAACATCAAGTAATCAGTACCATCCATTCAATATCTACTATTTCCCCATGCTAATAATCCTAATTCTATGCTAGTATATTAGGAGGAGCTTAGGATTAGATCTTGATCCCTATGGAGATTGTGTCCTAGCCTCCAGAGGAAATGGTGCTAGTTAACTAGGGGTTAACCTCGGAAGCTGGTCTTAGATCATATTAAGGCAGCCTCCATGGAGGCTTGGATCGAGGCTCCAGTGGAGAAGGTGCATGTTAACCCCCCGGTTAACAATGACCATTGATTACGTCTTACTATATGGATTATTTTGTTTCTACCTTTTATTTAAGAGTTAAGCTTTTATGTATATGGATAAACTATTTATAATGGGGTTGGAATTTTGAGTAAAAGGTTAATTCATGTATCCAGGGTTGGTAAGAAAGGTGTTATTGTTATTCCTAAGGCTATGAGGGAACGTATTGGGATTTGTGATGGTTCATTAGTTATTATTGAATGCGGTGATGGGGAGATCATTATTAGGCCTTTAAAGGTTACCAGAGTTAAGTTTACTAACAAGATTAGAGATCTAGCTGACAACTTATTGAGTGAAGAGTATGTATTAGAGGAGATGAAGTTTAATGAGTTACTCAATAGATAATAAGAATTTTGTTATTGATACAAGTATACTTATAGAGTATCTTAATAAAGATTCACCCTATGATCGTATAATTAGAAAACTATATGAATATACAGTTAATGGTGTGGTAAAACTATATTCTCCATCCATTGTTTTATCGGAGACATACTACATTGCATCACGGATCTATAGAGCCCTAGGTTTAACAGAGCCTAATCGTAGAGCGTATGAGTATATTGTATGGTTAACAAGTTACCTAGGGTTAAATGTGGAGCCCATAGATCACGATCTAGCTATGATGATAGGCGAGTTAAAAAAGACTTTACATATATCAATTGTTGACTGTAGCGTTATAGCTCTAGCTATGAAGCTAGACGCTATACCATTATTTCTCAAAATAGAGAAGGAGATGAAGACAGGGATAAACATGTTGAGGAAATACAATGTAGTATACATAGATGAACTATCAATATAGACTGGATACCATAAGCTATGATATACCACCACTGCCCTGCTAAAGCCTAGGCCCTCTAGATAAGAGGGCTGGGTATTACCTGTATAGGATTGTTTCTCCATAGGAAATGGTGCCTATTAGCTGAGGGGTTAACCATGGTGTGTCCCAAGGTTATGAACTAATGTATCCACTTACTATGGCGTATTGTTGATTACATGCCTTGGCCTAATCTCTATCCCTAGCTTATCCAGTTCATTGTATAGTTTAGCTAGTGCCTCTATATCTGATTTGCTGGGTTTTGGTGGGTGTTTGAAGTATGGTGCTGATGCCCATGGTGGCGAGCCATGTACTCCATGGTCTACTAGGGTCTTAGCTAGTCTTACAGTATCAACAAGTACTGCTGTAGCCATGGCCTTATCATCAACCTCAAGCCTCAGATCAATTCTTACGGGTAGCCCCATAAAGGCTTTTGCAAGTATGTACATATATGCTATCTTCCGGTTTCCAAGGAACTGTACATAACCACTTGGCCCAGCATATATCCTATCCTTGACCCCCTCTGGATCGGGCTGTGTTGTTGCTACAGCCATTGTCTTACTAATCCATTTACTATGTAGCCTACCATGATCGATCATGTTTTTGAAATCACTATTACCACCCACATTAAGCTGGTAAGACTCTATGATCCGTGCCCCCCTCCATGTTATAAGGCTAGCTAACGCTCTATGCACTATAGTGGCTCCAAGCTGACCCTTAATATCATCACCAAGCAGTAGAGCATTATTTTCAGAGAACATACCATGGTAGATGGGATCGGATGCTATGAACTCTGGTATACAGTTTATAAAGGATACACCAGCTTCAGCAGCTACTCCTGCATAGAATCTCGTAGCCTCATAACTACCTACGGGCAATAGGTTAACAAGTACATCCACACGATTCTCCCTAAGCTCCCGGACAAGCTGTTCACGGGAAGGCTCCCCATGGTCTAAAGGCTCAAAATCGCTAGTCATATGTGGTGCTACACCATCCAATACCCTGCCCATCCGGACAATAACTCCGGTCTCACCAAGATCCACTAGTTTGGGCACGAGATTCGGTTTAGCATGGATGGCTTCACCTAGATCCTTTTCAACCTTATTCTTTGAAACATCAACTGCATACACGATCTCAATATCACCCACACGATAACCCCCAATAACGCTATGTATGAGCCCCTCCATGGAACCAGTTCTACGATAATACTCTACTGCCTGAACAAACATAGAAGCAATATTACCTACACCTATAACCCCAACCCGGATACCCATATATACCGCCACAAATATTTGTATAGAAAAATATTCACATAGATAAATATAAGGTTAACGATTGAATTATTATACTTAGAACTTACAGATTTAGGGATGGTGATACCCCCCTATAGATCGATGCATGCTATTGAGTATGTGGATAAGTATTTTATGTCTCTAGAGTATTATCATAGAGTGGTTAGGGAAGTGATCTGGTGCACGGATCTTGTCTACTAGGGCTTTGGAGAGGCTTTGGAGGAAGCTTACAACTGAGAATCTATGGCTTTATGTGACCAGGGTACTGCTAGACCATGGGCCTATGAGGGCTTATGATGTTAGGAAACATATTATTAGGAGATTCGGGTTTAAACCAACAACTATTACTGTATATACAGTTGTTTATAGAATGGCTCGTGAGGGTTTACTTGAGAAGATAGTTGTTGATGGAGATACCCTGTATAGAGTTAGTGAGAAGGGTGCTAGAGCATTCAATGAAGCATTAGAGCTATTGGATAGGGTATTAGAGAGTCTTAGGAGCTAACTCCCTATGCTTATCAAGTAGGTATTCAATGATCTTCTTTACAAACTCCAATAACCTCCTAGATTCCTCATACTCATAGACTGTAAGTCCATACCATGCCTCTATATAAGCTTTCTCTAACTCAACTAGTTCCTTCCTATACTCTCTAACAATATCTCTAATCACATCATCCCTTGTAACCTCATAGTATGCTCCAAGCAGCTCCCTTATACCATGTATTTGCGGATAATATCCTGTTATATGCAATAATACAGCTTTAACCAGTAGTTGTAACGACTGATCAGCATTAAATACTGCTAAATCATACTCTCCAGCATTAAGAGCCTCAAAGGAATATTTTAGAAAAGACATTGATCGTTTCACTAGCAGTTTCACACGATCAATACTCTTCAAACCATAGCTACACCTCCATATACTTTATACCTAGTATCTTAAAGTACCACCTACTCTCCTCTGGAGTGGCTAAGTGTATCTCCAACGGGTTAGGCCCCAATGGATCTATTCCAAGCATATCCTCAATCAATATCTCTAACTCAATCCTCTTCCCACGATCTCCCGGTATATTCTTAGATACTATAAGCACATCAATATCACTAGAGCAAGTATATTCATCAGATACTACACTACCAAAAACATATACTCTTGCATCACCAAGTACTTCAGACACAACTCTCTTTAGTCTCTTAACTATTCTTCTCCAATTCCTTATCATAAGATACCTTCTATGACCATATAAGCAATTTACTGACCATAGCTTTTCTATCAACCACTAATGAATACCTCCCTCTATAATAATGTATAAGGTACTAGTTATATCTTAAGGTTATTTGTATAAAGACTCCTTGGATAATGCCTTTAGTCTTACTCCTATTAATATCATTAACGAACACCATAGTATAGCGGTAAAGACTCTATATCTATATGGAGAGGGATCTTGGTGATCACCAAGATCAATTTATCAGCATAGATTATATCTCAGGAATATATGTTGAATTGAAAATAAGTATTTTATATCGTATCCCATAGTATCTATTATCTATAGGTGTTATTTCATTGACCAGAGATACTATTATCATGCTTAGGGATGTATGGAAGATCTATAGGAGTGGGCGTGTTGAGTATACGGCTCTCAAAGGGGTTTCCATGGAGATCTATAGGGGCGAGTTTATAGGCTTAGTTGGGCCTAGCGGTAGTGGTAAGACTACCTTAATCAATATTATTGGAGGGATTGATACTCCTACCAAAGGTAGAGTAGTTGTCCTTGGAGAGGAGATAAGCCGTAGAAGTGAAGGGTGGAGGGCTAAGTGGAGGAGAAGGAGTGTTGGTATAATCTTCCAGTTCTTCCATCTCGTACCAACACTTACTGCATTAGAGAATGTCATGCTTCCCATGGAGCTTGCAGGTCTGTATAGTAGGGGGGAGCGTAGGAGGAGAGCTTTAGAACTACTTGATTTTGTTGGTTTAGCTGATAAGGCTAATAAGTATCCGGGTGAACTTAGTGGTGGTGAGCAGCAAAGGGTAGCTATTGCCCGTGCACTTGCAGCTGATCCTCCATTGATACTTGCTGATGAGCCTACAGCTAATCTTGATACTGTTAATAAGAGGAGGGTTATTGAGTTGCTTATGGAGGCTCATAGGCTTGGTAAGACTGTTATTGTTTCTACACATGATAGGGAGCTGGTGGAAGAAGCTGATCGTATAATCTATATTGTTGATGGCGTTATAAGGTGAATGATCTATGCTTATTTTTAAAGCTGGCTTAAGGCTCTTTCTGAGAAGGAGGATCGAGACTATAGCTATAATACTTCTAATCATGGTTATAACTTCATTCTATATATCGTTATATCTTGATAAAGATAATTTCACTAGATATATTTACATGTCTAAAATAGAGGGATTGGGGCATGTATCTATATATGGTAGATTTAATGATCGAGCCCTAGAGCTCCTAGAGGTTCTCGATGGCATAGATCATGTAATACCCTATTATTATTGGAGGGGGTATATGTATGGTGATGTCATTGCTGGTAATAGGAGTTATAGGTTTAAGTATACTGTAGGGTTAATGGATGTATCCATAGTTAATACGAGTGATGTACATATAGTTCTTAAGGAGGGTAGATACCCTCTTAATGAGAGTGAGGTTCTACTCTATATTTCCATATATGATGCTGGTGGGGAAAATGAGTTTAAGGTGGGTGATTCTATAACAGTATATTGTTATGGAATGAATGGTGTTTTCCACAAGTATAACTTAACTATTGTTGGCTATGCTATTGGATTAGCTATTTTTGACTATACTGACTACACCTTACTCGTTAACCACGATATTATCCAGGATCTGGTTAATGATACTTATACATGGATAGCTGTATACTCCAAGGATCAGAGTGATAGTGGTATAGAGGAGCTTAGTGAGAATGTATTATCTACTTTAAAGAGCCATGGATACAATGTTACTGGTTATAGGATTAATAAGCCTAGGGAGAATGAGGTTAATCCTGTACTTGATAGTGTTATGGCCTATTTCACAATACCTATAGTTCTAGCATTAGTACTTATAGCTGTTGTTGCATTAGCATCTGGTGTATCACTTGTTGAGAGGAATACTAGGCTTAATGGTGTTTTAAGGGCTATAGGGTGTTCTAGAAGTGATCTATTCATCATATACTTTGTGCAATGGTTTCTACGTGGGCTTATTGGTATTTTATTAGCAATAGCTATTTCCCCATATCTAGCTAGAACGCTACTATTTATGTTTGGATCGAGTTTCTCAACATTACTAGACTATTTAATTAACGCCTATGGATTCAATACTGAACCATATACGTTGATAAAGCCTTCAATAGTGTCACTAACAATAGTATTGACGGGATCCATTATCCCCGGCTTAATGGCATCAAGGATCAATATTGTTGATGCAGTACAGTTTACAGGTTTAAAGCCTAGGGGGACAATAGGGTTTAGTGGTGGTGCTCGTTCCAGAATTGCCTTGAGAAACCTATTTAGTAGACCTTGGAAATTCCTATCATTACTTGCAATAATAACGATCATATTGTCTCTAATGACTGGTATAACAGCTAATGTGGTGTCTATGTATAGGGAGTATTATAGGTTTATAGAGGATATGCCTGCTGATACAATATTGTATGTTTATAGTGTTAGCTATACACCAGTAACTCCACTTAATAGTGTCTATGGAATCATATGTAATAGTAGTGGTGTGGAGGAGGCAACATATACTGTATCACATATGATAGTTAATGGGCTAGGGCATAACGAGATCCTTAAGATATACGCTATAGTAAATGGTACGGGTACTAGTGTATGGAGGGTTATAGAGGGTAGATACCCCACTAGTAGTGGAGAGATTGCTATCTCAAAGACAATAGCTATACTACTTAAGAAGGGCGTTGGAGACTCGATCGAGGTTACTGATAACTATGGTGTAGTTCATAGGTTTAGGATCGTAGGAGTTATTGATACATATAATAGTAATGGATTTACAGTCTTTATCTCCCTAGATGATTTTGCCTTAATCACTAGACTGAATGTAAGAGAAATACTGTTAAGATATCCTGCAGAGATCTATATTCGTGTGAAGGGAGATACTGACCCAGATGATCTTGGGTTTATGCTTAAGGGGGAGATCGAGTCAAACCCTGACTATTGCGTCCATGTATATACACGTAATCAAGGATTTAGACAGTTTGGGGAAAACGTAAATCTCTTGGTAGGTATACTCTATAGTATATTGTTCATAGTATACATTGTAGGAGTAATTGGTTTAACCAGTATATTCATTATCGATTTCACAGGTAGACTTCGTGAAATAGGTGTTTTTAGGGCTATTGGTTTTACAAACCTGGATATACTATTGATCTCGTTTACAGAGATCATTGTAGCTACACTATTATCCCTACCAATATCATATGCTATGGGCTATATACTAGCTGAAAGCCTAAACATGGCTACAATACTTGCAAAGGGATACATTGATCTAGGCTATTCATGGAAATACCTATTCTCACCCACTAATGTTATAGTATTGTTAATAGCGTATATACTCTCATTAGCAATAATTTACCTGTATCTTAGGAGGCAGAAAACAGCAGAACTACTTAGGATAGATTAATAATATCTAATAGCAACTATTCTATATAGGTGTCTTCTATGCAGAAGACTTCTATATGGAAGTTCCTAGATAGGGAGAATGAATTATCGGTTCTACAAGAGCTTATTGAGGAGAAGGGGCCGGGTTTAATAGTTATCTATGGACGTAGACGTGTTGGTAAAACCATGCTTATACGTGAACTTGAGAGACATGTTAGTGCTAGTATAGTCTATATTGTTGGTAGGAGGGAGACTGAGAAGCTACTACTGGAGCGTCTTGGACGTATATGTGCTAGTGTTTTTGGCGATGAGTTTCTATTGCATGGCGGCTTTGCTTCATGGGATCAGTTTTTCCAGTACATAGGTTCTAAGGCTTCTACTGATAGGGTTGTACTTGTATTTGATGAGTTCCCAGATATGGTTTATTCATCGCCTAGTTTACCTAGTGTGTTGAGGGAGTATTGGGATAATGTGTTTAGGGGGAGGGATATAAAGATCTTTGTGATCGGTAGTTCTATCTCTATGATGAGGAAGCTCTTTAGTAGTAGGGAGAGCATATTATATGGTAGGAGGACTTTTGAGCTTAAAGTCCAGCCTCTAGATATTATTGGTGCACATGAGTTTCTGAGTACACATGGATTCAATAGTCTTATTAGATACTATGGTATTGTGGGAGGTACACCTGCATATCTGGAGATCGCTTCTAGGTTTGAATTAGAGGATCTAGTGAGGTATTCGTTAACTAAGGGTTCTGTATTGTATGAGGATGGATTTACACTTATTACTAGTGAGGTTGAGGAGCCTAGGATACACTATGTATTACTCAGTATACTGGGTAAGGGTTATCGTAGACTAGGTGCTATTGCTAGTAGGGCTGGTGTTAGACTCAATATACTGTATAAGTACATTAGCTTACTTGAGCTATTAGATATTGTTGGTAGGAAAAGAAATCTGGTTGGTCGTGAGACTTACTACTACATAGTCGATCCATATTTTTCCTGGTGGATTAATACTGTCTACGATAACATTGATCTCTTGGAGAAAGGGTTTATAGAGCCCATTTATAATAGGGTTTTGAAATGGTTCAACGACTATGTATCACAGAATATCGTACCTATTATTACAGAGCAATTGATCCGGTATGTTATGCCTAGAAAGGATCTTATAGATATTGGTTTCATACTCCGTAAAGGTATAGAGTTTGACTATGTACTAAGGTATAGTAGATACTATGTTATAGTGGAGACTAAGTGGAGTGATCTATCTAGGAGGGGGGCTGAAACTATAGCATATGATGTACTTGGTAAAGCATATAGTTTAAAGCTAGAGAATCCCAAGGTAATAGTTATAAGTAGATCTGTTGATGGAGAGGAGAAATACTATGTTGAGGAACGAAACTATGTGATAACAACATTCAATACATTATTTAAGAAGGCTTTAAAGGGAGAAAGATTAGAAAGTCTAGCTATAGATTAATGTGGAGAGTACTATTCTTTTCCTATTAGACGTTTTTATCTAGAGGATACTTATGTATCTTATCAATGAGTTCCTAGAATGTAGTACTATGGGTAAGGTTTATATTAGTGTTTATAGAGTTCTAGTATTCCTAGTATTGGTGGTTTACGATGATTGTCTTCTAACATACTAGGTTCCTATGGTCTCATCTTATTGATTCAGTTATTTATTTCTATGTTTTTCTCATGGTGGTGATCACTGGTGAAGGCTATAGTTGCAAAAGATCTAGTTAAGACCTACGTTATTCGGAGAGGATTCTTTAGGAGACGTGTTGAGAGGGTAGAGGCTTTACGTGGTGTTAGCTTTAATGTAGAGGCTGGCGAGGTTTTCGGGCTATTGGGTCCTAATGGTGCTGGTAAGACTACTACTGTCAAGATACTTTCTACACTATTGCTCCCGGATAGTGGTAGGGCATGGGTTCTAGGCTATGATGTTGTTGAAGAGCCTCAGAGGGTTAGGGAGGTTATTGGTGTATCTCTTAGTGTTGAGCGTGGTTTCTTCTGGAAGCTTACTGGTTATGAGAATCTCAAGTACTTTGGGCTGCTAAGGGGTCTTGATGGGGGGTTTTTGGAGGAGAGGATAAACTATGTACTTGATATTGTTGGTTTGAGGAGGCTTGGCGGTGATCGTAAGTTTTTTGAAGAGTTTAGTCTTGGTATGAAGGCCCGGCTTAGTATTGCTCGTGCACTCCTACACGATCCTAAGGTACTGATCCTTGATGAGCCCACGCTTGGTCTAGACCCATATAGTGCTAGGACGATCCGTGAGCTGCTGGTTAAGCTTGCACATGAGGAGGGTAAGACTGTACTTATAACGTCCCATAACATGTTTGAGGTTGAAATGATCTGTGATCGTGTCGCCATTATTAATGAGGGTCGGATAATAGCTTTGGGAACTATTGATGAGCTTAAGAGGCTTGTGTCTAAGGAGGTACCGGTTGTGATTGAGGCTTGGAGACCTGGTTTAACAAGTGATGTACTTGTAGATAGGATTCGTGTGAAACTAGGTGTTATGGTGTCTGTCACAGTTGGAGATAATGGTTTGACTAGGATAAGGGCTTTAGTTCCTGTTGGTGAGGAGGATAGGTTTATCCATGAGGCTATAGAGGTTTTGAGGGAACTTGGTGCACGGATTAGGGCTGCGAGGTCATTGGAGCCTAGTCTTGAGGATGTATTTATCAAGTTGACTGGAGGTGCTGAGTGGAGATGAGGTATGTATTGGCTGTTATGAAGGCTGATCTATACTCATTCATGTGCTGGATAAGGAATAATAGAATGCTTGCATTCTTTATGTTATTCTGGCCGTATATGATAGCTTTCTTCCTACTTGGTCTAGGTAGTTTACTTGGTAGTATTGAGGAGTATAGGTTGAGGATTGGTGTTTCTAACCCTGTTCTCTACATACTTGCCTCTAGTAGTATTATGGTTTCTAGTATTAGTATAGTTGATAATGTTGCTGGTCAGTTGCTTAGGCATAGATGGGTTGGTACGTTACCCTATATCGTCTCATCTCCACCTAGGTTTATAGTCTATGCTATAGCTGGACCCATACCTGCCACCATGATCACTAGTTTGGTGACTCTATTGAGTATATTGCCTGCAGCAGTATATTTTGAGGGTGTTGTTGGTGGTTTGAAGATACTCCTTGTCCTACTATACATGTACTTAGCAATGGTTCCATTGATCGGTATAGCTGTGATAATTGGTGGTTTATCGCTTGTTGTACGTGAGGAGTCTAATATAGCTGGTTTCCTAACCCCATTTATACTACTTGTATCTGGTGTATTCTATCCCCAGACCATACTACCTCATGTACTACAGCTGATTGGTAGGTGTTTGCCCCTAGTGTATGTTGTTGAGGCTACCAGGATTTTAGCAACATACTCTATACCGCCACTTAATACATTATCATCCATTGCAGGGATCCTTATAGGCATGTCCATACTATATAATGGGTTCTCCATACCAGGTATGCTATTTGTTGAGAAGAGGCTTCGGAGGGAAGGTGTTTATGAGGAGTAGGTTTAAGGCTATAGTATGGCTTCACCTTGTAAGGCTTAAGAGGTATAAGTATAGCTTTATAAACTATATACTGATCGATATTATGTGGTACATGATATTCCTACTTGGTGCATTAATGTTTGTTCCTAAGGAGGAATGTGGAGTTATAGCAGTCATTACCTTCTGGGGTATAGTGTTGTGGTCTATAATGAATAATAGTGTAGGACTTATAGCTGGTTGGACATGGTTTGTACTAGCAACTGGTATTGTTGAGGAACACTATATACACGGTACTAATCCACTATTACTCCTAGCAGGTAGATTTATAACTGGTATGAGTGTTAGCTTAGCAACAATACCACTCATAATACTAGTATTTAGTGGTTTATCAAATACCTCTCTCCTAAAAATATATGATCCCATATACCTATTTATGGGAATAGCATTCATAGTAGCATATGCAACACTATATGCACTATCACTTGCAGCACTAAGTTTTCGTACAGAAGTACCTGGTACAATGCTTGATATACTAAATATATTCATGTATATTGGCGGTGGCCTAGGTGTACCAGTATATAAGATGCCTGATCAACTAAGATACATTGCCTTAGCCATGCCCTATACTCATGCAGCAGAGATTCTACGTTATGGAGTACTTGGTATCGTTCCTTATCTTGGATTATCTAGGGAGTTGTTGATTGCATCACTATATCTCCTAGCTATGGCCATAGCATCATATGCTATAGTGAGGAGGGTTATGGAGTATGTAAGAGTCTATGGTGTTAGAGCTGTTGGTATGATGTAATATTAGCTATGATCAAGGCATTATTCCGTTTCACCAGTTGATTGGTAGATCAGGATATTGATCGAGTCATAAGTGATGCGGACTTACATAGATCCACTCGATCTATCGGATCTAAGGTGGTGATGAAAGATATTATAAGCCCTCTTGACTATAACTAGGATCTGGAGGTGTAGGGTAGCTATGTCATTGACTATGGAGGAGAAGAGGAGAATTCTGGAGGCTATTAAGGAGGATCCTATGTTTAGACATGCATTGATGGGATTACTTGGTTTCCAGGAAATACTTGATAGAATTACTAAGCTTGAGGAGAGACAGCAGAGACTCGAGGAAAGGATGGTTAAGCTAGAGGAGAGACAGCAAAAGTTAGAGGAGTATTTTGCAAGGCTTGAGGAGAGGCAACAGAAGTTAGAGGAGAGAATGATTAGGCTAGAGGAGAGAATGATCCATCTTGAGAAACTAGTTCTCACTATAGCTCATCGTTTCGGTGTTATAACTGAAACTTCCTTCCGTGAAGCACTTAGTAATATATTGTCTAGGTATTTTGGTGCAACTGCTAGTAAGTGGAGCGTATTTGATGAGGAGGGTATTGTGCTTGGGTATCCTACTATGGTTGATGTAGATGTTGTTGTAAAGGATGATACACATATACTTATTGAGGTGAAGAGCCGTGTTGATCCAGAGGATGTATATAAGCTCTATAGGCTAGGGAAACTTTATGAGAGGAAGACCGGTATTAAGCCAAAACTAGCTATTGTAGCTGGTTTTGCATCTAGGAGGGCATATGAAGCTGCCTCAAAACTATCTGTTGACATATATAGTTACATTGAGGAATAGGTTAGTTATCTCGCATAAGAGGAAAATGGAACTCATATAGGGATATTTTATTTCCCTGATACGACATATGGTGTTATTCAAATAATCTTATATATAATCCTAGATCATATATGTTCCTATACACGGGTTTCTCCATAGACTCCCTTAGTGCCTTGAACAGGTTCTCCCCATGTAATATTGGTTCTGCTACACCAACCACCCTATTATCGAGGGGATCTATTACTGCAACAGGGTTATCTAGTGGTTCATAGTATTCCTTGATCGAGGATGCAAATAGATCGTTTCCATAGAGGAAGGCTTTAACACCATGTTCTGACGCAATCAATGCAGCTCTATAACCACCAATATACCTATAGATCTCTTCATATAATTGTGTTGATAAGTATGGTTTACCATCTATAATAAACCCTATACACTCACCACTATAGACAACTGATACACGCTCATACCTAGCTCCAAAACCTCTACAAGACATTATCCCCAGATCACCAATCCAGTAAATATAGGGCTTACAGCCAATAAACACATTATAGTCAGCCCCAAGTAAGCCAAGATAATCCTTTAAACTAGAGACCATATCAGAACCAGCTATTTCAACACGATACCTCAAACGCCTAACCATAACAAATAACACCAAATCCTTAAAACAACCTTATCCACAATAATATAGATTAGATGAAGAGAAAATAAATATCTCTCAGACACACGTGATGAAGAGGGTTTCGCATACTGATCATTTCTTACCTAGGAACTTATATGTTCTGTGTTCTAGAGATCATGGTTCATAGGATCAATTTTATAAGGGGGTACTGGATCAGATCATATCCGTAGGGGAAAAGGTGTTGGAGGTAATATGTGATGGCTGAGAGGAAAACTGCTAAGGAAATAGTTCTTGAGACTCTTAAGAAGGAGAAGAGGCCATTAACGCCTAAGGAGATCCAGAAACTAACTAATCTAAACTATAATACGATACGTGGTAGGCTACAGGATCTTAAGAAGGAGGGTCTTGTAGTACGTACAGAGAATGGATGGATCTATAAGGAGTATCTTAAGAAGTAAGGAGAGCCTATATAAACAATTTCTTTTTTACATTAAATCCTTCTTTAGATGGCTTATACATTATATATTGTCGTTTAACTGATCGGTTTCTGGTTTAACCTTATATTATGACGGGTAGAGATATATGGGTTTAAAATGTATTGATAGAATGACTGGTTTTTAGGTGGTTTTTAATGGTCAAGCTGATCAGGGAGGATATTGATTGGGAGATGGTTAGGAGGAAGCGGATGGAGTTCTGG
This sequence comes from uncultured Desulfurococcaceae archaeon, assembly GCA_964627005.1. GTDB lineage: Archaea > Thermoproteota > Thermoprotei_A > Sulfolobales > Desulfurococcaceae > CAZHDB01. The sequence goes on along the minus strand of CAZVHC010000027.1, from coordinate 6,918 downwards.
AGTAGTAGTCCAGCCTATAAGATTATCTATGACTTATTGAGGAGGCAGGGCTACCATATCATAGGTACTACTGGTGCTGTTAAGCGTTGCTATTGGACAAAGGAGGCTCTTGTTAGGAGGAGATTCTGCTATAAGTGTCTATGGTATGGTATTGAGAGCCATCGCTGTATACAGATGACACCTGCTGTTGCATGGTGTTGGAACAGGTGTCTCCATTGCTGGAGGCTTCAGCCAGAGGATATTGGTATGCAGTGGGATGAGGCTAAGCTCCCGGTAGTAGATGATCCAGAGGTTCTTGTTGAGGAGAGTATTATTGAGTTCCGTAGGATTGTTAGTGGTTTTAAGGGTAATCCCTACGTTGATCCAGAGATGTATCGTGAGGCTTTGGAGCCACGGCATGCAGCTATTAGCTTGACTGGGGAGCCTACGCTCTATCCTAGGCTTGGAGAGCTTATCCATGAGTATCATAGACGTGGTATTACTACTTTCCTTGTGACCCATGGTGTCCGACCAGATATTATCTCTAGACTTGATGAGGAGCCTAGTCAGTTCTATCTTAGTCTTGAGTCATGGAGCAAGGAGATGTATATGGAGTTTAACCGTCCGATTGTGCCTCGTGCATGGGAGCTTGTAATGGAGACTATAGAGTATGTAAGGTCTATGAGCTGCCCCACGGTATATAGGATTACTGTTATCAAGGGCTTTAACATGGGTGAGAGAGATATTGATGGCTTTGCTAAACTAGTTGAGAAGGGTTATCCCACCTATGTAGAGGTTAAGGCCTATATGTACATGGGCCGTAGCCGTGGGAGGCTTTCACCAGAGAATATGCCTAGCCATGAGGAGGTTAGGGAGTTTGCCCATAGACTAGCTGATCGGATAGGCTATAGTGTTTTGAGCGAGAGTATCCCCAGTAGGATCGTGTTGCTTAGCCGTATAGAGAAGCCGGTAAGGCATGGTAAGGGCTGTCCAGATGGTGTTGAGAACCCAGTGAAGTGGTGTAGGCCATTGGGTAGGGAGTATGAGGAGCTTAGGGAGGCTGGTTAGCTAGGTAAGCCTTTAATTTGTCTATATCCTATCCTATATCATGGGTTATGGCTTATGCTTAGACCTTTAACCATATTATCCATAGTATTTATTGTAGCTATGGTTCCAGTATATGTTCTAGCTTATTCTCCATTACATACAGTTTATAATCCTGTTATCTACTATTATGCTAGAGCTACATATTATAATGTATGTGAACGTGTTGGTAATGGTACAGTCTGTGTTAGTGGTGATCTATATGGTGTCCTTAAACTTACTGTTCTAGATTATGGTAGTGAGTATGTAGTTATTGGTTTAAGATATGTTAGCTACTTCTTTAACACAAATGATAGTAGTGCCTACGAGTTCATAAAGGATCTATTGAATAGAACCTTTATATATAGGTATAAGGTTAATGAGAGACCATTATTAGCTAATGAATCAATTATGCTACAGAATCTTGTGACACCATATTATGTATGTCCTAGATATTTTAGTGTCTATGGATACTCTATGAAGCATAATATAACCTATGTCTTCCCCTATAGGATTGTTTATCAGGATGAATATGGTAATATTATTAGATCAGTTTATATCGTGAAGAAATTTAATGAGTATAGGGAGATGGAGTATTATATGAGTTCGGGACTGTTACGTAGATACTTTATTAGTGCAACTATTTATGTAAACAATACTATTGTCCGCTACTACTCATACTCACTATATGCTTTGAAGACTAGCCCCTATAGTGTATCTGGTTATACACAGTATTTACCATACATACTATTCTCAATAACAGCTATAGCTGTAAACATATCGATCCTAAGATCACGATCTTATGCAGAAAGCCTCTGTAAATCTAGGTGAACCAAGTGTTTTAGATGTTCTTATAAGCCCTATCTCCCTTGATAACGTGAATACTATGGAATCAACAATATTAGTTCCACTAAGTAGTAATGAGCATATTCGGGAGTGCCCATCAACTACATAGTATTCATCACGATACCTATAGATTAGTGGTGGTATCCATAGTGTTTCAGGAGAACCCTTCTTTATCCGTACGATCTGCTGTGTAGCATAGAGTCTATAAATATATATCCTCTCCCTCCATACACGTGCTAGTAATCCGTGCCTTTGCTCAAGGAAATGGATTATGTTCACCATATGTCTTAGTGTACGATAAGGTTCTCCAAGGTTAACCGGGGGGTTAACAATGGCTATATCCTTGAGAGGTACTGAAACCCTAGGGCTATAGGCTAGAGCCTCTAGCAGGTATGCATCCACTAGTTCACGGAGCCATAGGTATACTCGTGCTCTATGGTGTCCATCCAGGATATATAGTCTCCCATGGCTTCCACGGACTACAATTATTGGTGCATAGTACTTATCAAACAGTATAGCCTTAAGTACTAGTCCAAGCTTATCACTCTCAAGACTTGATTCTGTAGAATAGAGTATGTCTGGACATAGACTCTTCCTACCAATAAATCTTACACTATACCTTCTAGACAATAACCTCTTAATCTCATAGAGTCTCCTCTCAACCATATGCTCCTCTATAAGCCTTAGTCTCTTAGGGATACCAGACATAGCTTATCAGCATACTATGAATCTCTAATTCCACGGTATATATAGCAGGAGACAGACTAGGAATACGTAGGTAAAGGATGGGAGATAGAGGGATAAATGCTGTTTAACATCTTCTACTATGGATCAGGTTTCACCTCCAGATAATCTCTTTTTGGCAAATATATAAAGCTTGTTTTATTAAGTACCTCTCTACCGAGCAACGGCTTTACACTCTTTAGCACAGTATATGCATGACACAGTATCTCTATATTATCTATTAAAGCAATAGCTCTAGAAACCCTCATCTCAATAGTTTCTCCTGTGACAAGCCTTCCAACAACCTTAGGTTTTTCATAGAGAGTTAGATCTAGGCCAAGATAGATCTCTGGAGGTAGTAGTATACTGCCTGAGAAACCCGTATCAACTATAAAGTCTAGTTCAACACTACGGGTTTTAGAGGGGTCGAATACTTTAAGCCTTATTAAAGGCATATATGGTACTATTGATTTATCATAATGACCCTTCATAAGCTCACCGGTAGACCTAATTCAATAATTCTCTGTTTATCTAGGTCTTTAGGCTCTAGTATTAATGCTTGAACCTTGTATTTCTCCCTAGCCTTTTCTACTGCCTCTTTAAAGCTACTGTAAACACCTATTATCTCTCCTTTACAGATGAGCATGTATCCTTCCCAAGTCTTTTCTCTAAGTCTTTTAACAACATCCATATTCTCCTCATACTCTCTTTCTATATCCCCCATCTCTGATCAATTATATGGGAGTATTTCTCAAGCCATAGCCTTAATGCCTCGTTAATAACTGATCCCATTGTTCTACCCTGTAGAGTAGCAATTGCCTTTACTCGTCGATAAAGACCTATCAACATTCTTTACTGCTATTAATTTAGTCATACTCTCCCTTATTAACTAGTATAATCAGTTATACTATTTATACTCTATTAGGATATTATTGTCAATACTAATTATTATATTATCTTTCCTTATATGTATTTTATTATCTATTTTTAAGTAGTAAAATATTAAGTTGTTAAGTATCAACGGGTTTGCCAAAATATTTGATCAAATCATCATCTGATATTTTACCATGATACTGTATCCATGGTAATTATGGGGTGTTATAGCTACTATATTTCCACTCTAGAAGTATTTAAGCAGTAGTACTAGGTGATGAATAGTGCTAGTAAAGGTAACTAGGAAAGGACAGATCACTATCCCTAAGGAAATGAGAGAAAACTTAAGATTAATGTGGGTGATTATCTCATTGTAAGACTTATTAATACTAAGATAGTTATTGAGAAGCCTTGTTTTCCAGATCCGGAGAACCCGTAGGTGTTGAGGAGTATCGTAGAATTATTAGTGAATTAGAGAAGATGAGGAATAGATGGCGTTAGTACTTGATACTAGGTTTCTGTTAACCTATTTATTCCCTCCTATAAGTGAGGATAGAGACCTACTCATTAGGTTTGCTAGGACAAGGCTTAGACATGATGCACTAGTTATACCAGCTATTGTTGTTACTGAGTTTCTAAAGATTGCTGGTAGGAAAATAGGTATTTCCAACGCTGAAGCGTGGATAAGGTGTTTTATAGAATCTAGTGCTAGGATAGAAGCCGTTATGGAGAAGGATTGTTTTGAAGCAGGAAGAATACTCTGTAGACACCATAATGTACCTATAGCTGATGCATTAATTGCAGCAATAGCTAAAAGGCTAAGAGCCATTGTTATAACAGACGATCCTCATTTCAAAGAGATAGGGGTAAAGACATTATGGTATAGGTAGCTCATAAGTACTAGATATCTAAATTAGGTATTTTGTCTATATAGTTTAGTAGGTGGTTATAGGGTTATGGGAAAGCCTAGAGCTATTGAGCTGGTTAAGCCTGGTGAACTGGATAAGGTGCCTCCTGGTAAATGGGCTGCTATAAAGGATGGAAAAGTAATAGCATGGGCTGATACTCTTAAGGAACTTATTGAGACTATGGAGAAAATGGGATATAATAGGAGAGACTATGCTGTTATAAAAGTGCCTAGTCATGACATATTTGTTGTCTAGTGGTGTATTCATTGTTATCAGGTATTATATATAGTTATCTGGTTAGGAAGAACAGGTTTTACCCAATAATTCCAGTTGTAGTTAAAGGTACTAAGGAGTTAACTATTTATGCTTTGGTTGATAGTGGTGCTGTTATAAGCTTATTCCATAACCAGGTAGCTGACGCCATAGGCATAGATCTATCAAGGGGTAAACCCATTTATCTCCCTGGTATAGTAGGATATGTAAAGGGGGTCTTAATAGATGATGTTGTTATTGAGCTACGTGAACTAGGTTTTAAGACAACAATACCCATAGTATTTACAGAGCATATTTCATCGGATCTAGCTATTCTGGGTAGAAAAGGATTCTTCGAAAAATTCGAGATAGTGTTTAGGGAGTGGAGGAAAGAGCTAGAGTTAAGGATTATTGGGGAGAAATAAGTGGTGATGCACACTACTTTTCTCATCATCTCCATTATGTAGTTTAGGGAGAAATATGTGTCCTATCCTAGCGTTGGTTCTAGTTTTTCTTAATGCATATATACTGTATTGTCTCAGTTATTTTATGGTGTATCTGGTATGCCTATATTCATTATCTTCCGTCTGCTACGCAGGCTTAGGTTTAGAAGAGTACTACGTTCTAAGACGTGCTTTGTAGTATTGTTTTTCACGAGCATGTGGCTAGTTAATGCGTTACTGTTCTACTATAGTGAGCATATTGTTGCCGGTAGGGAGGATGTTGATTTCATTACTAGTCTCTACTGGAGCATTATTACAATGGCTACTATAGGCTATGGAGATATAACACCGATCAGGGGTCTCGGATGGCTTGTAGCAGGCTTTGCAGCGATCATGGGTATTCTAGCCTATACGTTAACCGTATCAGTTATAGCGGACGCATTCCTATCAGCTAGTATTAGGAGAGCCATGGGGCTTGCACCATTGAAGAACAAGAAAATACTTGTAATCGGGGATAGTGATGTATGTAATGAAGTTATTGATGAGCTAGTACTGAATGGCTATGGAGATGATACGGGTCTACTGACACCTACGCAGCCACGTGGACAGCCAAAGATTGATTATATGGTCGGCAATCCAGGTGATGAGGGTGTTTTGAGGAAAGCAGGTGTTGACAAGGCTTCACATATCATACTGTGTATGAGTGATGATGACAAGACACTATATACGGCATTGCTTATTAGACATATTAATAAGGATGCTAATGTATCAGCCATAGTATCTAGTTTCCACACTGAGAAGCTATTGAGAGAAGCTGGTGTAAAATATATTGTCTCAAACAAAATACTTGGTAGGACAATAGCTTCAGCTGTATTTGAGCCCTTAGTACTTACTTTTATTACAGACGCTATTTCAGTAAAGGGAAAAACTGATCTTGTAGAGATGACGTCGAATACAACAGCAACAGTTGAGGAATTTGAGAGAAAGCTAATGGATAGGGATAGAAGATATAGATACAGGATCATCATGATCCATAGAGATGGGGAAACAATATTCCTGCCAGACAGAAACCATGAGATTAGGAAAGGAGATAAACTTGTAGCTATCAAAGCCATAAAGACTACTTAGGAAAACAATCCATAGTATAATAGATCCTTGTACCGTCACCTTATAAGCTTACACCATTACTATGTCTTAAAAGAGTCTTTATTATCAATAGCAACTAGCTTATGGTTTCTAGAATATATTTTGATCCAATATTTAGAAGCATCTCTCAAAACAATAGATCTATTGATCCATTTGTTCAGCTCATCCCTAGTTAATGGGTAGAATGTAACGTCATAGTCGTATCCCCACAGTCTATAGAGTATTGAGAGACGCTTATTCATAGGTAATCCTTTCCAATCATCACTCACTATCACAAGATCTATATCACTATAGAGACTAAAATCACCCCTAGCCCTACTACCAAAGAGATATAGTTCATCCACAACTATACCGTTATCACTAAGTACTCTAACGAAGTCATGGACTATACTCTTTACCCTATCCAACTGTTTTTCCCAAAGTTTTTTCCGCTGCCTTAACAATTCTTTCCGCAACCAATAAACCCTCCTTTGCCGTATTATAGGATATTATCTCATCGGGTAATCCCTCTACAAGATCCGGGTATCTAGTTATAAAGTAGTATTGGGTAAGCTCATAAGCTTTCTCTAGAACTGATTCATCTAGATCGAGTAATTGCTTTATAGATTCACATAAACGCTTGATATTATGTGTCTTTGGAGCATCTCCCGTTAAAGCTATGTGGA
>CAZVHC010000026.1:0-27810 GCA_964627005.1 uncultured Desulfurococcaceae archaeon | reverse complement strand
TCATAGCACCAAATGGTCTAATACTACATAACACAAATATATGTCATCAATTAAGCGTTAATGTCCAACTACCTCCGGAACGTGGTGGATTATCTGGTAAGGCAGCATATATTGATACGGAGGGTACATTTAGGTGGGAACGTATAGAGGCTATGGCCCGTGCTCTAGGACTAGATCCCGATCAGGTTATGGATAATATTCTCTATCAGAGAGTCTATAACAGTGATCACCAGATGGCTGTTGTTGATGAACTGTTTGTTCTAGTGCCTAAGGAGAATGTTAAGCTTGTAGTAGTTGATTCAGTGACCAGTCTATTCCGTGCAGAGTATCCGGGTAGAGAGAATCTAGCTGTTAGACAACAGAAACTGAATAAGCACCTACATCAACTCCTAAAGCTAGCTGAAGCCTATAATGTAGCTGTTGTAGTCACTAACCAGGTTATGGCTAGACCTGATGTATTCTATGGTGATCCTACGCAAGCTGTTGGTGGACACATACTCTACCATACACCTGGTGTAAGGGTTAAGCTTAGGAAGAGTAAGGGTAATAAGAGGATTGCCCGTATAGTTGATGCTCCCCATCTACCAGAGGGTGAAGCTGTATTCGTTATTACTGAAGAGGGTATACGTGATCCTGAGGACTAGGCTAGTGCTTGGAACAGGATCTGCATCAACAGATCACCTATGACCATGAATAATGCTGTACCTAGGAGTAATGGTACTAGGTAGGGTATACCATAGGTCACTACAATGTATTCATCCGGCTTGATCAAGCCTTTATCAATAAGTTCTTTAACAATCCTCTGATGATCGGTGTACTCCTCATTTATATCAAATGATGTACGGATACTTCTCTCAACACCATGTTCCGTAACCCTAAACTCCTCTAGTAGATAGCGGTGTTTAAGCTTCAAATAATCAATTGCTTTTACAGGCTTAGCTGTTGCTAGTAACACTAGCTTCTTCGAAAAACTTGTTTTTAGGGAGCTATAGACACTCCTATACCTCAACATATTATATACTATGTTGAATGGTATAATGACAACGATCAGTAGGTTAGAGTATAGTAGTATGGGTAGTATTGGTGGAAAACGTATAGGCATTAGGGACTCCCTAGCCATCAACGTATAGCTGTAGATATCTGGTGTTGGAAGTAATAATGCGATCTCAGCTACTACAACTACATCAGCACCACCAATCATATCAGTCTTATAGAGTCCATAGAATAGTATGGGTCCTAGAAACAATGACATGGCTAGATATGCTATGAAGAACTCAATACCATACCCTATATGGAGGGGTATTGATGCTAGGAAGAGGATTATTGCACCAGCTAGTGAAGCCCATACCTGCCGATCGGGTATATCCCTATACTTTATATCAAGTATGCTAAAGTATATGAGTACTATAAATAAGTAGGTTATCCTAGCGTATACCAGTAATTCCCCATACATAGCCGATCAGCTGCCCAGCTAAGGTAGTCTGCTATGATAATCCTAGATACTAGGTCAAGGGATATAAAGTCAATCCTTAAAAGACTAAGGCCATACATAGCCTCTGGAGATACTCTATTATATACTATAGTGGATGGCTTAACTACATACCATGTGCTAGCTAGGGGTAGGATTAAGACTAGATATGTTAGGCATAGACACAGGGATTATCTAAGTGGTGTTGTAATAGGGGTTGTAGAAGCTGATATACTTCTCAATAAAACAGTACTATTTAGGGTCAGATGGGCTGGTACACATTATACTATAGAGTTTAATAAGAGGAATCCATACATAATCATAGTTGTAGCTGAAACACTTGATCTAAGGAGGGTTGTTGAGGGATCGGCTTGTACAGGATAATATGGTCTCCATGGAGATATGAGTATATAAGGACCTTTACGAGTGGTAAGGAGCCGGGAGAGTGTATATTATGTGTTTTACCAAGGAAGAGTGATGATGACTCATTTATTATATATAGGGGTAGGTATTCCTACGTAGTACTTAACGCCTATCCCTATAATAGTGGGCATCTAATGATTGTACCCTATAGGCATATAAGGGATCTTGATAGCTTATCTAATGAGGAGTTAATGGAGCTCATGGATAATCTTAGACATAGTATCCGTGTACTAAAGGCTACGTTGAAACCAGATGGATTCAATATAGGGATTAATCTTGGAAGGGTAGCTGGTGCTGGTATAGAGGATCATTTGCATATCCATGTAGTACCTAGATGGTGTGGAGATGCTAACTTTATGCCCATAATAGCTGGTACTAAGTCACTACCGGTAGCTTTAAGGGAAACATATAATTTACTGAAAAAACACTGGGTATAACATGGATAATCCTGCTGTGAAGAAGCCCTCGATCACTGAAAAATGATGAGGACGGGGTTTTACAGAGCCTTTAACTCCCTATCAACTCTTCTAAGGATGTCCTCAAGGATCTCTAGAGCCTTATCAACTGCTTCAACCGTTATATTCAGTGGTGGTGCTATACGTAGAGTTGATAAACCAGCCCCTATCACCAGTACACCACGTTTAAACGCCTCATTAATTACCCTTGCAAGCTCCTTCTTAGCAGGCTCCTTAGTCTCCCTATTCCTTACCAGCTCCACACCGATCATAAGCCCCTTACCACGTACATCACCAATAATCTCAAGATGATCCTGTAGCTCATGGAATCTCTTCATAATATACTCTCCAACACGAGATGCATTCTCAAGTAACCCCTCCTCCTCAATTACACGAATAACCTCAACTGCAGCCCTACACGCTATAGGGTTTCCGCCAAACGTTGTTGCATGACTACCTCCCGGCAAATCCATGATCTCGGCTCTACCAACTACAGCTGATAATGGTAGACCGGATGCAATAGCCTTAGCAACAGCCATTAGATCCGGTTCTACACCCCAGTGCTGTACAGCCCACCACTTACCAGTACGTCCCATACCACTCTGTACCTCATCAGCAACAAGTAGTATACCGTGTTCATCAGCTAGTTTACGGAGGCCCGGCAGGAAATTATCTGGAGGCACTACATAGCCTCCTTCACCCTGTATAGGCTCCACAAAGATCGCTGCAACCTCATCGCCATAGACGTACTTGCCAAGTATATAGTCCTCTATAAACGCTAGTGCTTGCTCACCACACTCCAATGGATCATCTGTTTTGAATGGGCATCTATAGGGGTATGGATAAGGTGCATGGATTACACAGGGAAGCATTGGTGCAAACCAGCGGTGTTGCACGGGCTTACTAGCTGTTAGTGAGTTGGCACCCATTGTTCTCCCATGGAATGCTCCATAGAATGCTATTATGTATGGTCTCTTGTTACGGAAGTGTCCACGACTGATCTTTATACATGCCTCTATGGCCTCTGCACCACTGTTACCATAGAATACCTTCTTATCACCACTCATTGGGGCTATGGATACGAGTTTCTCGGCAAGCTCTACAGCTTCACGGTAGTAGAAGTCTGTAAGGCTATAGTGGGTTATCCGGCCAAGCATCTCCCTTATAGCATCAAGTATCCTTGGATGATTATGTCCTACATTAAGTACTGCAAGACCGCTGTTGAAGTCGATATACCTATTACCATCAACATCCTCAACGATAAAACCTTCTCCACGTTCAATAACCAATGGATACCAGCGTACAAATGACTGCATAAGAAGCCTCCTATCACGCTCAAGGATTTCACGGGCTCTTGGACCCGGTGGTTCAACCTTTATTAGTGGAGCATCGATCATAAGCGTTCACCTTGTCAGAACATTACTCCACAGTCAATGATATACATTAGACTAGAATAAATATCTATACCCCAGTGTAGATGAGTTACATTGAGGAGAGACACGTATGACGCTTACAAGAGAGGATTTTAGGGTTATTGAGAAATATTTCTTCCTAAACCAGATCAGATATCGTGTACAAGTTAGAGGTACCAACATAGTATTCAATGTACAAGCAAATAGTGAAGAGGAAGCTCTAGAGAAAGCAGTTGATCTAGCTAATAAGACTGGTTTAACCAAGGAGATTATTGATAAGATAAAGGAACAGTTAAAGAGAGGGCAATAGAGTATAATAGATGGGATTGTAATAGGCATTAATGGATGAAGACACTTGCCCCCCATGGACCCATATAGGGGATGATGACATTACCGCGAACTGATCATATTTTCTTAGCTCTTGTCTTCCTAAGTAGTTCAAGTCTTTCCTCTAGTTCATCGATAATCTTCTTTATATAATTACCTAGGTTTTCCTCTGGTACTCTCTCAAGTAGTAGGCGTAGAAATTTTGATGCACATCTACTGCTATGGAATGCTAGCTTATGTTTTCCGTAGTTTATGATTATACCTTGTCCTTCAGGAAATGGTCTACCACATACTATGCACTTATGCTTTTTCCTCATTAGTCTTCACACTCCCTAATCAATCCCGTACCTAGGAGTTTTTCCCTTAACTCACTAATACGTTCACTATAGAGTCTTAGCTTAAACCCTTTAGCCCTGGGATTCACTATCTCTATAAACCTCCTTTTAGGATCATATCTGAAACAATAGCCTTCATCAAACCTTAGAAACATCCTCTCATTAACCAATACACCCCTGCGGTAGACAGTGAATTTCTGGGGTAACATTATATTCTCATAGCTATACTTCTTCATTAACAGTATTCTCACAATAGTTGTGACCGAAAAAACGATCTCATACATTATGAAGAAACTTAGGAAACTACTAATTATAGCATTATCTGTAAGAAAATCTATTAAGCCCCCCACAAGAGGTCCTATGAAGAATGGATATACGGTGAATATAGCTAGTGCTATAGGTAATGTTATAAAACCCAGCATCATACTCTTCATCTGCCTCATAAGCTCCTCATTAAGAAGCTTATCAGCCATAGCTATCTTCATAGCATTAGGTTCTTTAAACAGTAGATTCTTAAGATCCTCTGGTCTAGGCCTAGTCTTCTTCATTGTCGAATATGATGTGAGCCCCATCATCAGAAACATATATAGCATAATTACGAGCCAGAAGTATTGTCTAAGAAATACTGATATAAAAGAGAATGCTACAATGGATACTTGGGAGATCAGTATTGTCTTCCTAATCGATGGCTGTCCATACATTCCCTTAAACACCCACTATCAAAAATACATATACACACTTATAAGCTACTTGCATACAGTAGCGGGAATGAATAATCTAATTAGTGGGTTTATCTAGAACAATATATCCAGATATGATGATACGCCACGGACCGAGTATCTTCAATGAAGAAGGCACGTGTTGCTGATTATCACCTAGACCTTGGGGGATGAAGAAATGTCTTCTACAGAGGAGATGAAGAAGTTATCCCCATCAGACCCCATTGCCGGGCTGAGGTATAGGGTTTCATTTACAATAGTTTTTAAACCAGGAATAATCATTAGTAGGGTTGTTAAGGAGTTAATGGAAAATAATATTAAGGGCATTGATCTACTTGGTGAGAACACTATAAGCGTCACCATAACCTTTAAGCAGATAGGAGATAATGTACTTAAACGATTATTTAATGTACTCGAGGAGCATATGAATGGAATTCAGATCCTATGTTACGAACTACGGTTACTTACAACAACTAAGAGTATAGATAATATTCCATTACGTATTGTTAAACTGGTGAGACTGGGTGATAGTACTGTTTCACTAGCTAAACTAGGAGATAAGTATGTATGGATTTATGTGAATAGGAAGAAGGATAAGGCTGTGCTAAAGTTTATTGAGGGAAGACTCACTGGTATAGAATACATGGATCCAACTACTATACCTCAGTCACTATTTATAACATGTAGGGAAAGAATGGATCCAAAGGAATTATTCAATGAGATCATTGATAGACTTAAACGCTACCACCTAGCTATTGCAAGATAAGGATATAATGGGTTTAGAGGAGAATCCATAAATTGATGATGAACGCCCTATCCATTTGATCTAGGAGATGATAGGTAGGAACTCCGGCTGATGAACCACTAGATCATGATATAGTGATTAACAGTATATGGAATATCTATATAAAGAACTATGCTTAAATAAAACCTTACCAGAACAAATATTGTAGATTATATGGGGTGAATATAGGGTGGCTTTAGGAGCTAATATAAAGATCATAGATGTATCCAGAAAACCTATAACCGACTATGTATTTGATGCAGTTGTAAACTTCAATCAGGGAATAGACGAGATCATTATTAAGGGTAGGGGGGATTTCATAAGCAAGGCTGTTGACGTATACAGGATATTGTCTGAAAGACTTGGTGACTCAATAGAGATCGTTAATGTAGAGATCGGTAGTGAAAGATTCCGTGGTAGAAGAAGATCATATATAGCAATACATGTTAGGAGGAAGCTCTAATGCTTTCTCTAGCTATATACCATCTATGACCTATTAGTCCATAATCTACTAGCTTATTAAGTATAGCTTCTACAGCTTTTACAGCATCTAGTTTCCCACTAGTTATCATGTCTATGAGTCTCTCCATATACTGTGTAGTCTCAATAGATACCAAATCAGGATAGTTCTCAACAAGATAACTATATACCTCAATACCTGTCTTCGTAGGTATAAGGTACCTCCTCTTCTTAGACTCTATGACATATCCATGGCGTCTAATCCTTGATAATATTGATGCATACGTACTTGGTCTCCCAATACCTGCTTCCTTCATCATCTTAATAGCTAGCCCATGATCCATTAGCTTCTCCCTAGAAGTCCTATACTTCCTAGCATTTACAATGGGTATCTCTAGAGAGTCTTCACTAGAAAACCATGTGTAAATAGCTGGTTTAGATACTAGATTGAATCCATGCCTCTTAACAAGGTAGGGTACCTCGATCTCAACATTGTACCCCCTAGGTAACTCTATAATAGCTCTTGCACATAATACGATATACTCTTTCATCTGGCTAGCCATAAACCTCCGGAATATAAGATCGTATAGACGTATATGCAGGGGCGTCAGATATATAGGTATATTGATTAGTCCTTCAGATAATGCCTTCTCAAGATCAGCTGCATCCCATGGGTGTGTGGGTCTTATAGCTTCGTGAGTACCCTTATCACCCCAATGTCTTGGGGCAAGGTATTCACTGAGACCCTTATCCTGTGCATAGTTCTTAGCAACCTCAATACCAGTGCTAGAGATGTATGTCGAGTCTGTCCTATGGTATGTTATAAGCCCTGACTCAAACAGTTCTTGTGCAAGCTTCATAGTAAGTGATGCAGGTATACCTATCTGTGAAGCATCATAGAGTAGTTCATCAGTTGTATATGGTGGTTTAGGCTTAACTATCTTCTCAAGCCGCTCAATAACCTTAATAGTGACCCTGCCTTTCTCTATAAGCTCTCTATAAACAGCTCCTGCCTCATCACGATCATCTATACAGATCCTTATTGGTAGATAAGGTTTATCAGGGCCAGCAGTAATAGATATAGCTATACATTGTCTCTCCCTCCACCTCCTATATGCATCAATTATCCATCCTAATACGGGTGTCTGTACACGTCCAGCACCAAGCCAGTGCTTATTGAATTTACTCCATAACTCCGTACTAAGGCTAAAACCTATAATCCTATCAAGTATTCTACGGTAAAGCTGTGCCTGCACTAGATCCAAGTTAATGCTTCTCCTCTCCCTAATAGCCTTCTCAAGCTCCCGCCGGGTTATCTCGTGAAACTCTACTCTATAGACGTTATTGTTCAATGGCTTTACAACCAAGTATATGTCAAAAGCTATTTTCTCACCCTCAATATCCGGATCAGTACCAATGAGTACTTCATCAACTTCACTAGCTAACTTCCTCAGAACACTAACTATTTCTGATGAGTCATAGATACTTGTACTACCACATCTAGGACATCTATTTCCATAGCTAAACTGGTGCCCACATAAACGGCATCTCTTAATAGTGCTATACACTGGATTATACTCTCTAGACACTACATTATACTCAAGCCCATAGAGTCCACGTGAGGGATCAGTTGTCAGATCATATATGTGTCCACGTGTAGCTATGATATTCAGATAAGTAATCCTATTACCGTCTACAATAGGTGTCTCATAAACTATTAACTGACCTATCCTCCTTCTAGCCGGTTTACCAAAGAAGTTAGCTATAGTCCGGGCCTTAGTGGGTGACTCCACAACAAGGAGTACTGTCCGGAAGTCTATATTATATACACCGCCCTCCCTAGATCTTGATTTATTTATTCTATCGACCTCTTTCTTAAGATCTATTTTTGTAAACTCCTTAAAGACCACATCCTTACTTATAAACTTCATTCTAAGCTCTAAGGCTTTCACAAGTTCTTCTAGATCCCTGCTCTCTATAACAACTGATAATCCATGTGTCATATCTCCATTATAGAGCCTTGATGTACGCCCACTAGCCTGTATATACGTCATTAGATCCGGTATTAAGCCTACATATTTGGAACCATGTTTTAGGAGGACTATAGTGCCTATAACGATCTTCCCTTTCTCATCAAGTATTCCTTTAAACACCCGTATAGTATAATTCATAATCTCTTTAATCGTGTAGTACCATTCAATAATCTTCTGATTAGATACGTCATCAACACTTATTCTCTCCTTAAGTAATGATGTTATAATACGGTATTCCCTACGGTTGATGAAGCGGAGTATCTTAGATAGTTTAACCATGTACTCCCTAACACTATAGCCATTCTCACTAAGGTGTATAAGCATCCTATAGAGAGTCCGGATATTAGCTAATAAACTCTTGATCTCAATAGAGAAGCATGGCGTACCAACGAACACAATATACTTTATTCTCTCAGGAGAATCAATACCCCGAACACTAACTCCATAGTATGAGCCAGAACCAACAACAAGATCTAGGCGTCCATCAATTAGTTTCTTAACATTAGCTGGTGTAGCTTTAGCAACTCTATAGTTAGTTCTACTGGTTAAGTAATCAATTATATCATCTATTGATATGGAGTGCTTAAATGGGTGATACGAACTAATCAGTATAATACCTCCTGGGCCAACACTACTAACGATCCTATAGATCCATTCTAGTACTTGATCGTTATCGACCGTGACATATGTATCACTTACATCACGTGCATAAAGAGTTATACCTGTAACATCAAACTCGAGCAACTCCCTCATAACAGCAATATAGGGTCCACGAGCACGTCCAGTAGCACTAGCCACTATGATCTGTCCATGCCTATTCCTTGTCTTAACCTCTCTAAGCCTAGCCTCTATTTCAAGATACTTCCTTAGGGCATCACTATACTTATCCTCTAAACCATTTGCCTTATACACTAGCAGCTTACTCCTTAGATCAGTTAATTCCTTTGCAAGCATTATAGATTCCCTATCATATCCCAACATATTAAGTAGCCTAACAATATTCTTTGAACGATTCAGTATAGAGTCAACATCATCTACAATAATTATATCAAAGAACTTATCCTCAAATAGTGTTGGATGTCTTGATAGAAAGGCATTCGTTATAACAAGTATATTATAATCACCACTTCTAATACGCTCGATTATCTCCTCCCTAACAATCTTCCTAGATGATGAATCATAGAATACTATCCTACCAGTATACCCGGTTCTACCAGCCATTAGGGCTAGTCTATGATATATTTGCTTAGCAAGACTAGTTGTTGGTGCTAATATAAGTATCTTCTTCCTATACCTACTACTCATGTATAGAGCAAATGCTAGTAATAGCGTTGTCTTACCAATACCTGTTGGAGCAATAATACTTGTATTCTCACCTTTAAACAACCGTTTAAGCCATATACGCTGACTACCCCAGAGCCTATAGCCTCCAGTAGCTCTTCTAAAATACTCCTCAAACTCCATGATCTCCTCATCAATAGATCTATTATACTCTATAAGACCTAGTTTCAAATCATTAGTACTACTAAGGCATCTCCTACAAACACCATAGTTTAGAATGGAATAAGCATCAGCCTCTCCACCACACGAAGGACACAGTCCATTGTATATAGGGTTGATTGGCAAGGCCAATATACCTCTTTCAATAATACCATGTAAGTTGATGGAGTTGGAATTAAAATGGGGAGACCTAATAACACGAATTGAGAAACACTTATATACAGCAACCCCAATATCATGGATTCCAGTAAAATCTAGTGTAGGAGGAGAAGAGACATGGCCGAGGCAACACCTCAACCAAGCAACACAGTCCTAGTAGGTAAGAAGAACGTTATGAACTACGTACTAGCAGTACTAACCCTAATACACCAGGGCGTCAAGGAGGTAGTAGTAAAGGCTAGAGGCCGTGCTATAAGCAAGGCAGTTGATACAGTAGAGATTGTCAGGAGCAGGTTCCTACCAGAGAAGGTAAAGATAAAGGATATCAAGATCGGTAGCCAGACAGTAACCAACCCCAATGGCCGCCAGACACGTGTTAGCACAATAGAGATTGTATTAGAGGCTGAGTAAGGAGGTCCGGTATAATAGTAATACAATACCAAATAGTATTTTTCCCTATGCACCTCCTTTCCCGCGTTGCCTACATCGTCTCGTAATATATGTTGTTAAATAGGTATCTAGTACTTCAAAGAGATCCCTGCACCTATATACGAGGTTATCCTCCTTAACCAGTAGTCCAAGCCTATATAGTCTCTTAACAATATTGTGTGCTACCTTCCTACTACAACAATATCTCTGGATAAGTAGATCCATTGCTTCACCTATGTTAAAGCAGTTAGAACCATATGTCCTATATAGTAGGTAGTATGCTAGAAACTCTCTTTTCTTAAGCCATCTCGCAAGATACTTATGATCAGTAGCCTGGTTAGACATCATCTGTTAATCAGCCCTTACAAGAATCATCATTTCTAATCCAATGCTACTCCTCATATAATTCTACAATTATCCGGGCCTTAATATTGTTCTTTGTAAATGGAGGTGGTTCCTCACCAAGATCTATGGCGAATACAACGTTGTTGTTAAGGCTATCCTTAAACCTAACTTCTGCAACATAGTGTTTCTTAGGCCCTTCCTCCATACTTTTTATCAATGCACTATAGATCCTTGATAAAGCCATTTGTAGAGCTACTGGACTGGAGAAATCCTCTGGTGTTAAACGTATACTTGCAAACTCCTTAATGATCTCTCCAATCCTTCCCTCACCCTCGAATACAGCTATCTTCCTCCTTGCCTCAGCCTCTTCATAATCCACATGTGATCCCCCATACATCCTTTGCTAGAGCATATATTGTGTATGTAAGTTAATAAGCTCCATCTTATAGACTCTTGTGTAGAGGGTCTGGTGTCTTGGTCTCTCTAGCTAGTGGTTTACTGGTCGTTGAGAGTAGTATATTATATAGTATGGATAGAGATAAGGTAATAGATCTACTAGATACTTTATCTGGATATTGTGTCTATAGGTCTGAGGAAACATGCTATACATTGGTAGAGACCAGTAGTGGGAGGAGGATATATCTAGCCATAGGAGTTAATAGCTTGTTCATTGATGGTGATGAGGAGTTAAAGGATCTACTTAGGAGGGATGGAATTAGGTATTATATTAATCTAAAGAATGTATGG
The DNA here is from genome assembly GCA_964627005.1 of uncultured Desulfurococcaceae archaeon. Lineage (GTDB taxonomy): Archaea > Thermoproteota > Thermoprotei_A > Sulfolobales > Desulfurococcaceae > CAZHDB01. The sequence continues at coordinate 16,215 of CAZVHC010000026.1, read as the reverse complement.
GTGAAAGCCTGTAAGATACATAGTGAGGAATCATTGGGTACACTACTTAGAGAAGTACTTGATAGATTAGAGGATACTGGAGAGAATGAATGTATATACATGGACAGGGGTTGTAACATATCGTATTCAATGGATAACTATGTACTAAAGGTATGTAGAGCATATAGTGATACTGATGTAAGAGTAGTAGCTGTAAAACCATATCATCCGATAGCATATGGCGTACTAGATCATACTGAGCTATTTACTAGGGAATCCATAGATGTACTTGGGAGATATCTTAGTGAGAGTACAGGTTATGATACACTAGCGTATATACTCGTGGATAATGAGTATAAATCTCTATTAGACATTAATGAACCATCAAGACTTGTTAGAATAAATGCTACACCCAGAAGCATCGATCTATTTAGGTTGCTGATGAATTCTATGCTATATGTACTATGTACCTAGATCACTGAAGTCGTATAGTATACTCTTCCTCTTCCTAGACAAGTACTCATCAGGTGTACCCTCAATAACTATCTCATAAAGCTTAGCCTCCTGATTACCTGGTTTAGGTCTCAATAACCTACCAAGTCTCTGTATAAATTGTCTCCTAGACCCAGTACCTGATACAAGTATACCAACATTAGCATCCGGTATATCCAGTCCCTCATCACCAACAGTTGTCACAACAAGTATGCCGCTAGGCACATGCTTAAACTCATCAAGGATCCTCTTCCTAGTCCGTGAATCGAGTTCACCAGTCAATAGGTAAGCGTTTAACTCCTCACTAATCCTCTTAGCCTGATCAACATATTGTGTAAATATAATGATCTTGTTTCCAGCCCTAAGCTCCTTCCTAGCGATCTCAACTGCCTTCTTAATCTTGCTCTTAGAGTTAGCAACAAGGAGTCTAAGCTTACTATGTATTCTTAATGCATCAGCAGCCTTTCGATCACCCTTTCTAGCAGCCTCCAATACCTCCTTAAAACCACGTCCTCCAGCTAGTTCCCTAAAGGTTTTCCTCAGCTCACGATACTCCTTAACTTCATCGGGTGTAAGCCTAACCTTTACAGTGTAGACACGGTATCTTGCAAGGTATCCTCTAGCAGATAGCTCTGCTGCAGAGACATGGTATACTATGCCTCCCATTAGTGGGAATAACTCTACATGCCTACCATCCTCTCTAACAACAGTGGCTGAAAGCCCCATCCTATAGGGTGCTAGTGAGTGAATAGCTATAGTCTTGAACTTATCAGCTGGTAGGTGATGGCATTCATCAATAACTAGGAAATCATAGTATCTACCTAGAATACCTATGTTACGGAATGCTGACTGGTAAGTGGTTATGGTTATAGGTGCAAGTCTCTTAATCTCTGCATAGAAAAGCCCTACATACGACTTATCAATATCGGTGAACCTATAGATCATTTCTCTCCACTGGAACATCTGTTCCTTAGTATATGTCACAATAAGTGTTCTACGGCCAATAATAGCTATAGCAGCTATAGCTATAACAGTCTTACCAGAACCTGTTGGCAACGCTATAATACCCCTACCGCTATGCCCCAGCCACTTCTTCAAGGCCTCCTCCTGATAATCCCTTAGTTTACCGGTAAACTCTAGTTTAAAGGGTAGTTTCTTCTCAATAGTAAGACCATCAGTATCTTCTAGGGGATAACCATGGTCTTCAACATATTTTCTGAAACCATATAGTTTATCAGGTCTAATGCTATACATGATCCCATGTTCATCCTTACCGTAGTACCTAGCCCCAAACCCCCTTATATCCTCCTTAACAACTCTATATATACTCCATGGGATATGAGCTACCACTAGACCCTGGGAGTCATCCCATCTAATACGGATAAGAGTCCTATCCCTATAGCACCCCCTAATACTCTCGAGTTGTTCATCCGTAAGTTCTACACCAGCTTCCCTAAATAGATTAACTATATCCTCTAAAGTATAGCCATTAGCTACTGCCTTATCAACATTAATCTTAAAAACCGATCCCTCACCCCTAAAATAGCCTAGATAATCAGCTACCTTCATAATCTCCCTAAACAATTGTTCATCAAGCCATTTCCTAACAACTATCCTTAGAGATCTATTCATCAAATTCTCCCATAGGATTCTCACTATATACCTTATAGGATACTCTACTGCAATCCCATCTATATTTCCTAAGGTATTTTAAAACGTGTTTCCCAACATAGAATCTTATAACCCCACCAATACTCTGGATTACAAGAGAGTTTCTAAAAATAACCTCCATATCAAGATCAAGTTCTTTATCTCTATGAATAACCAGTACTGGATAATAATCCATAATCTCAAGATCTACTGGATACCTATAAAATAGTATGTGGTATATTATACATAGATACTCAAACCCCTCCTCAACCCCCTCAACACAGATCTCTATATAGTTTGAACCATTAAACCATGCATCATGGAGAGCACTATATACTGCATCAACAACCATATCAATACCATTACATAAGCCCTTAAACACATTAACAGCATTAGCTACGACATCATCAAGTAAGGGTATAGGCACCACCCGAGTGCAAGCGGGTCGCCGCGTGGGTTTCTCCTCATACCCACAAAGTCAGATTTTAAGACCCCGTTCATCCCCTAGGTAAAAATATCTAATAACAATCTTTAAAACTTATGTAGATAATTTTTATGTAGATGTGAATGGAGTGATGAGGGCACTCGGGGATGAATGTAGATGATTATTTTCCTGCATCACTGACCAAGCCACATATCCAAACCGTTAAGAGGATCAGGGCTAATCTCGAGTCATGGTTTTCTACAGATAAGTACATGGCTCTAAGGGCTAGACTACTTGCAATAGAGTTTCTCAGATTGCTTAAGAGGAGGGTATCCTATAAGTATCTTTCAGAGATCACTGGTATCTCACAGTCTGTCCTATGTCGTTATGTGAGGGGCTCTATAGTACCTAGTTTCTCCCAGTCTATAAATATCCTTGCATCACTAGCATCAGCTATTGATATAGATAGTATTATTAAGAGATTCCTTGAGAAGGAACAGTCCATAGTTATCGATCTATCTAGGCTACTCAAGGATCCATATCTGGTTAAGATAATTGCTTTTACATTGCTTGCAGAACTTGCTGGTAAGAGGATAGATAAGATAGTTGTTGGTAGTCCCACGGTACTGCCTATAGCAACGATCATATCTATGGAGCTTGGCAGTGATATAGTGCTTGCTAAGAGGAGGAAGTATCCTAATGTGAGTTACTATGAAGAGGTTATCGTGAGGTCTATGAAGGATGTTGAGACTATATATGTTGATAAGGATATGATTGGTAGGAGGGATAATATAGCTGTAATAACTGATCTAGTGATTACTGGTAGGACTTTAAGGGCATTACTAAACATTGTTGCACGTGCACGTGCAACAGTATCTGATGTAATAGCTATTGTAGCTATTGGTAGTGAGTGGAAAAGACGTATTGGTAGAACAATTGTCTATCTAAGCCATATTGAGAAACCAGTGTTTTAGAGAGCATATAATTATTTATACTACTATTTTATTAATCTATGATCATAGATACTATTCTAGTGGGGAAATGAGGTGTTCACCACATGAAGATTAAGGAGATTGTTAGAGTAGATAGCAAGGGGCGTATAACAATACCACTTGTCATACGTGAAGCCCTCGATATAAGGGAGGGTATGAATGTACTACTGATAGCCGATACCAGTAGGAAGGAGGTTATAGTATCACCAATATCTGATGAGGCTAGGTTGCTTGAGATCGAGTTTGAGATGGAGGATAGACCAGGTGCATTAGCTGAGATAGTTAGTGAATTAGCTAGGCAGGGAGTCGACATGGTTATAACCCGTTGTACAGCCCTTAAGCGTGGTGAAACAGCTGAATGTCTTGTTGTAGTGGATATATCTAGGTCTACAGTGACTAGTGAGAGAGAACTTGAGAGACTACTTAATCGCCTAGAGCCTATCCGGATGGTTAAGGTAAGGTCTTTTCAGAAGGCAATGTAGTAGTAAAAAGTAGTAATTGTTTAGGGAGGAGAAGAGTGAATACTATACTCTATAGACAATGGTTTATACCAGGTGTTAGAAGTAGCTATGGATAACTGGTTAGCTGGTGTAAGACATGGATTTACATGATAGGCTAGTTATTAGAATTGGTTGTTGTGGATTCCCGGTATCTAGGAGTAAGTACTATGGTACATTCACGATCGTGGAGTTACAGAATACCTTTTACAATCTACCAAGACGTGAGTGGGCTGAGAAACTAGCTAGGGAGGTGCCAGAGAACTTTGTAATAACTATGAAGGCATGGCAGGTTATAACGCATCCCAGCAGAAGCCCTACATGGAGGAGGATGAAGGAGAAGCCTCCTGGTCTACTAGAGAATTATGGATGGCTTAAACCATCAAGTGAGAACATGAGGGCGTGGGAGAGGACTATAGGGATCGCTGAGGCATTAAATGCTAGGGCAATAGTGCTTCAAACCCCCGGCTCTATGCCCTACAATGATGAATCAATTAGGTGGGTTAGGGAGTTCTTCAGACAAATAATATCGATCACTCCAGACCACATAGTCGTTGGATGGGAGCCCCGTGGACAATGGGCTAGTGAAAATGCACTAGATACATTGAAGGATATACTTATGGAGAATAATGTGACACACGTAGTCGATCTATTTAGGAGGAAACCCGTACACATCCATAGGATCCACTATATTAGGCTACATGGTATCGGTAAGGGTGAGACTAACTATAAATACAGGTATACAGACGAGGATCTAGAGAAACTCTACAGGATGATAGTAGAGATAGGCTATAGCATAAACTATGTCTTATTCAATAACGTCTACATGTATGATGATGGACGTAGGTTTAAGGAGTACCTAGCTAGCAGGGGAGCAAATGTATTGTAGAAGCCTTCATCCCTCGATATGGGCTACCCTCAATCGGGGGTTCTCTAGACCCCAGACTATCCCCCGCCGCGGATACCATATCTCATCGGTACGGCTATTGAAACATTTCTCTTCACGGGGATAAAAGTGCTTAGGAGGTAGTTAGGGAGTACTGTGGGGAGACAATGGATTCCAGCCCATAGAGACAATGCATTTACCGTCACATTATTTTCTTTAGTATACTTGGTTTAGGGTAAGGAAGCTGTTTCTGAATTGTAGGTCTTTTAAGGTCTTTGTAGGATTTTTGATGTTCTCTTTGCTATGATGTATGCTGAGCCAAGATGTCTGTCTAGTCCTAGCTTTTTACCTACCTTTTCTCCTTCTTTACTTGTGTTTCTAGGGTCTACATAGATTACCTTCATTGAGTATAGTGGTATTTTCCAAGTTATCCTCTCTATTATTGAGTTGCGGAACATCGAAACTTTCCAGTTCCACTTAGCCCCTCTCCTTTCACCATTTCTTATCCAATAGTAACGAAGATAACCAATAATTTCAGGATTTTCAAGCCCGATTACCGAAACACCTTGACTATAAAGCCACTTCAATAAAGCATGAATTTGTTCACCTATGAGGCTCCAAGACCTCTTTCTCCTGACTCCCATGAATGTGGCGTTCTTTAACCAGAAAGTCCTGTGCGATAGTAGGTTCCCATATTCGTCTATTACTACGGCATCCAGTCTCTCGACGTTAACATCTATACCAGCTATATTATCTCCCCTAGGCTTATTATATCTTTTCATAACTTCTAGGTACAGGTTATATGGAACCATAACCTGTACTTCGCCATGAACATGTAGTCCACGTTTACCAATACCGTAGTCTTTGACCATTACTCTAGCTGGATAACCTATTTGACCACTAAGTGCCCTATTAACTAGGATTTCAATAAGCTTTCTCCATCCTTTAGGGGTGGAGACTTTTAGCTCAACATACCTTGTTTTCTTATCGTAACCTAGTGCTAGGGCTCTTACATGTTGTATATCTATGAACCTTATGTTCATGTTTCCCTTAGCATATCCTCTTTCTCCATCACTCTGAAACATTAGCCAATGCTTCAACTCTATATCTCTTATGTTTACTTTAAGTGCCTTAGCTGATTTAAGTGTAGAATGAATAAGCTTTAGCATGCCATCAGCGTATCTACGGTTAGGTAGTATATCGTAGCATTTGCTCCTCATTAGCTTAAGGAATCTATATTTTGAGAGGTCAGCTAGTAATTCATTCTCCTTAACTAAGCCAAACACTCTATGAGCAACTAGTTTAGACAACCAAGCAGTTGATAGAATACTCCTAGCATAATCACCATCGACATGGAAATCCAGAGTTATAGTAACGTACTTAGCTGGCCCCATTTATCTCATCCAATTAGGATATATACCCGAAATATTTATAATTTTTACCAGAATATTTGGTACTTAGTGACCCCGCTGGTGGCTACCGTGCCTCTGGCGGGAGAAACCGTGATGAACCATCCTACAGAGACCTACAATGACCTAGGGTGGGGAACGGTAGTTCATTGGGCACGTTAATTTTATTGTCTACACTATATAGTATTCTAACCAGTACATCTAAGGTATAAGGTGGTGCTGGAATTGACGATCTATTGGGAGAGATGTAGTGTATGTGGGGATTATCATGTACTGAAACAATGTACTCTAGACGATGATCTCATGGTCTGCCCCTACTGCTGCATAGGTTGTCCACGCCGGAATGTCTGTCATAAGCCTGTCTGGTTCCCAGGTCTAAGACCTAGTGTTAAGGCTGAGGCTAGACCTAGGAGGAGGGAGGCTGAAAAGATCATACTTGATCTACTGAGTAGGCTTGAGGAGGGAGGTGGCTAGGCTGATCTTGGGGCTATCCAGTATATTATAGAGCCTCCAGTTGGTAGTTCAAACTCTACCCGGAGAGGCTTATCCGTATCAAACTGTATCTCTACATTCTTAGATGCAGCTGCAGCTTTTAATGTAGCCTCTAGTAACCCTATACTGTATCTTGCAATGGCTTTATCAACTGTAGCTGATAAGGTGATCAATGGGTTGTCCTGCTCAAATACTCCCTCATACTCTTTCTGTTGAGCACTAGTCTTTATGACTAGTTTCCCATCACTATACATAAATACTGCCTCCTCACCAACAACCTTAAGATCACGGATAATGTTCTTATAGTCATCAGAAAGCATACGGGCCGAAACACCAAGTTCTAGAGAAGGCTCTGGTAGTTTCTCGCCCACCCGCTCCTTTAACGACAGTAGGAATACACGTTCAATACCGGTCTTCTTATCCTTAAACATGAACCTGAGAGTCTTAGCCTCACTATCAAGCTCAAGTACCACCAGATCATTCCTAGTACCTCTACGGGCAATACGGTTAAACTCATCAGAACTAACAACGAAGAATGTCTCCTCATCACATAGGTACTCCTCAAAAGCTATTGAGGGAACCTTTAGCACAGTCATAGTAGTCTTATCAGGGCTTAGGACACGTACCTCTAGTGCATCTGGTTCTGCATAGAATGGTATCTCATCAACTATCTTAGCCAGTGTCTGTGCTACATACTTGAACTTTGATGCTGATGGATATACAGCTCTAAACACAATACCCCACCTAAACCCAGCGTCTCTACCACCATATATATCAGTACCTCCATATTATATTAACCTATAGTGGTTCTCTGGAGGGCGTAGGTGCTTTGGCTTCCATAACCATAACAATTGACCTAGGCAAGTACAGATACATCGATCTACCTCTCGATAAGGCTATAGAATTTATTGATAAGGCTATAGAGGTATATGGTGAAACAACTGATCTACTTGAGACAAGCCGTTACGTCAGAAACTTTGATGAGTTCTATGGGTATATGAGGAGGAAGTTTAAGGACTTCCTAGCACCACCTAAGCAGTCCCGAGAGGCTGTATTGGGTAGGGTGTTTATCCATAAGGTTAAACTATATGTTGGAGAGGATGGTGGGAAGAGAGTATTATTTGTTGTTGACCGTAGGGTTCCACTTGATACTCTAAGGGAGATACTATCGTGTATAGGGTATGGAGATGTGGAGGTGGAAAAGAAGCTATTTTGACCTTTTAACAGATTCCTTCTTACTACCCTTCTTAGAGCTCTTCTTAGACTTACCTGTCTTAGTCCTACCCTTCTTACTCGTCTTCTTAGTCTTCTTACCTGTTTTCTTCCTAGCTGTCTTCTTACCCGTCTTTTTCTTCTTTGCCTCAGCTAGCTTCTTCCCGATTCTTATCCTTGCAGCCCTCCTCCTAGCCATGATCTTTACTAGTTCATCAATTGGTAATGCCCCCTCTAGAAACCTATACCATAGCTCAGTCTTTACAATGAACTCGTTAAAGTCTATAATCGAGATCTCCTTAACCTTCCTCTCAATCTCAATATATTCCTCAGGTATAATCTCCTCCTCTATAGTCCCCTCCTCTTCTACCTCCTCATACTCTTCAGCCAAGCCCCCATATCACCATATACTCTCCTGACACTATAGACTGGATAGAACATGAGTTCCAGAACTTATATCTATTACTCCTACACTGGCGTATTTAAGTATTGCTTATGCCTCTTAAACCAACTAGTCTTAGCCTAGAGGTATCCACTAGATAAATATTGTTCTCAATACACGTTATAGCATGGTGTCTCGGTAGACTCGATATTGCTATCTTCAATGAATTGATCTTCTGGCTATGGAGGTAGCCCGCTATACTCTTAGCTATATAGTCTAGGTTCCGGTACTCACCTATATTGAATACGTACTTGATAGCTGTGTTGAGTACAACTGACTCACTGAGATCCAGTGGTTGCTGGCTAATAATGATCATTCCAATCCCGTATTTACGGCTCTCCATCAATAGTCTTGAGACAAGCACCTTGCTACGGCTCCTCCTAAACAGTAGGTGTGCTTCATCAACAACTATTGTTAAACCCCTACCCCTTCTCAGCCCATACATTGCATTAATGATCTTGTACAAGAGTGTGTCTACGTAGAGTGCCCGTGCATGATCACTCGGTAGATCTGCGAGTAATACGATAGTTGGTTCCTCAAACAGTTTCTGTAGACTAATCCTTGTCTCCATAAATATGTTTGATAGAAGCATTCTAAGGTATGCCCTCAGCCTCTCAAGGGTAAGCCTATACTGATCACTGATCTCGCTCTCGAGGAGACTATCCAGTACCCTATAGACATCATAGAATGTGGGTGCGGGACGTGTCCATGTAGAGCTATTGTCATCAAATATACCGTGCTCTTCATAGGTTCTAAGGATTAGCTCCTCAAGTGCATTCCTCTGTATATAGCCTAGCCCATAGATCGACTGTATAAGATCTGCTAACTCTATGGCTCTCTCCCTAGGAGATCTCCCTTCGAGATCGAGTGGGTTTATGGATGCCTTATCAGCCTCTAGCAGATTAACTTCTTCACCAAGGATCTCCGGGAGATCAATGTATTCGTTATGATGATCTATTATTAGGAATGGTATACCATACCTCCAGTAGATCTGTACAGCCAGGTTCTTAGCTAATGATGATTTACCAGTGCCACTAGCACCAAATACTGCTATATGCCTATTCCTAAGCCCGAGTAGATCAATTGTTAGCGGCTCATCAACTCGTTTCCAAAACCATGTCTTCCTACCCCTCCGTACACTCTCTAGTAGAGGCTCCTGATCAAATCCCGTATAGGGGTTGGAGACACGATCATACACTAGCTTTGCCTCTGCAAAACCCAGTAGTACCTCCCTACCCCTAGTAGCTAGAGCTCTATAGCTCTGTATAGGTGTTGATAGAGCTAGTAGTGGGTATGCTGGAAGGGATATCCATGGGAGTGTAGCCATAGCTCCTGCAACCACTACCGTAAATGTATTTCTAGAGACAATGCTTATGAGTAGAGATAGTACCATAGAGACAAGTATACCTGTCAAAACCCTATTGTAGAGCTCTACAGCACTACCACCACCATAGACAACCATGTAGAGACTCCTATACACCCCGACAACACATGCTACATACACACCTACACCAGCAATAGAGAACATCAACGCTAGATTAGACAGGGTATCAGAGACTACATAACCACCACCTCCACCACCTCTCCACAACTCTTTTAAAGAGTTCAATAAGGAACCCAGTAGCTCACGATCACGGAATTCGCGTCCAGTTATGAAATAGTATCCAAGGAAAACCATAAACCCAGCTATTAGTGGAGGAACTATGGTGAGGGATAGGAGGATTGGGGCACCATAGCCACTAGAACCCCCAGCATATAGTTGGTTGAAAGAATAGATCTCTAGTAATACGAATAAACCCGTTATAATAAATGATCCCGTGGAACCAGCTACTAGTAAGACCATTATAAACGGTATAACATACATAAACACCACATTAACTATCAAAGCCATTAGGTGATGACCTATATCCTCAACATTAAATTCTGTGAGGGGTACTGGATACTGTATAGCAAGCATGTTTATAGCATAGACTAGCAGGAGATTCAAAGCAACAACAATAACCACGTACTCCAGCCTATAAACCCCATCAACACCCTTCACAATTAGAGCCCCTCTATAGAATATGTCTAGATATAAAGGGGCTATATTCATTATTCCTAGATGTAGGTGTGTATGGGGATAATTGGGACATGGATATAGAACCAACGATCAGTATATACAGGGTATTTCGGGAGAAACATATAGCTATGTGTCTAGAGAGACTAGGCTACAAAAGGATCTCTAGACTACAGTACCGGGTTTTCCAGAAGGTACTGATGAACTATTCAGTCATAGTAGTTGCTCCAACAGGTATTGGTAAGACGGAGGCAGCAGTATTCCCAGTACTCTACAGCATATACCGGAGGAGGATAAGCCCTATAGGAGCAGTCTATGTCACACCACTACGTGCTCTAAACCGTGACATGGAGTATAGGCTTAAGAGGATCGCTGAATGCTTTAACCTAGAGGTAGCCCTAAGACATGGTGATACACCACAGACACTTAGGAGGAGGATAAGGGAGAATCCACCCCACCTACTAATAACGACACCGGAGACATTCCAGTACATACTAGCCGATCCCATTTTCAGGAAGTACCTATCTAATGTGAGATACATAGTTATTGATGAGTATAGGGAAATGATCACTAGTAAGAGGGGGATCGAGTTATTATCGGCAATAAATATCTTAGAGAGGATAATTGGGAGGAGAATTGTAAAGATCGGTTTAACAGCTACACTAAAGAGAATCTATGATGCACTATCGCTAATGGATAACATAGCGTATACTGATACAGTTGAGGCTAAAACAGGCAAGGATATGGAGATCCATGTAGAGACCCCCAGGGATAAAATGCCTCCCGAAGACATAGAAGTTGATCCTGGTCTCTACGGGCGTCTCCAGAGGCTTAGGGAGTTAATCAATCGCTATGGATACATACTCATATTCACTAATACAAGGGATCTTGCTGAAAGGATTGGTTGGGGTTTATCAAGTCTATTAGGTCTTAGAGAGAAGGTGATGGTACACCATGGTAGTTTATCGAGACAACATAGGCTAAGAGCTGAGAGGCTCTTTAGGGATAGAGAGATAAATGCATTAGTTGCAACATCAAGTCTGGAGCTAGGTATTGACATAGGACATGTAGAGTATGTTGTACAGTACATGTCCCCGAGACAGGCTGTAAGGCTTGTCCAGAGGATCGGTAGGAGCATCCATAGGATTGAGGGTGTGTCAAGAGGTTCGGTGATCACTTTAAGGAATTTCTATGATATACTGGAGTCAATAGCTATTAGTAGGAGAGCTATAACCGGGGATCTTGAGGATGAAGATATACCCTATAGACCTCTCGATGTATTGGCTCACCAGATTGTTTTGAGGTTACTGATAACACCTGGTATGAAATATGATGATCTATACCTTGAATTCAACGGATCACGTGTATTTAGGGGACTAGGTGAGGATGAGTTTAAACGGGTTATCGACTACCTCATACTATCAAGGATTATTAAGGAAAGGGGTGGCAGGCTCTACCCAAGCTATAGGGCTAAGCCATACTTCTACCGTACAACAATGATCCCTGATACCCGGACAATAGATGTAGTGGACGTGGGTTCTGGTAAGAGGATTGGTGTATTGAATGAGGAGTTTATAGTATTGAATCTTGAGGAGGACTCTGTACTAGTGCTTGGAGGTGGTTCATGGAGGGTAGTGGGCTTTGATCGTGGTGAGGGGAGGCTCTATGTTGAACCCATTGAGGAGACCCAGGAGATCATAGTGCCTAGGTGGGAGGGGGAGAGTATATCTGTTGAGTATAGTGTTGCACGTGAGATTGGTGGTTTTATAAGGCTGGCTATTGAGAGGGGTATTGACTATGCATTCCATAGACTTGGGTATAGCCGTGTGAATGTATCTAGTGAATCACTATCGATCATTAGAGAGTTGCTCAATACCCTAAGGACTAACCGGGTTCTCTTCCCTAGCGATAGAGATATTGTCGTTGAAGTGAACCCTAGGGATAAGTACATGGTATTCTATGGATTCTATGGATCCCGTGTAGCCAATACGTTAAAGGAGATCATATTAGCACTTATAAGGAGGCATGTATATGCTAGAGTCTCTGCTTACGCTACTCCATACTATATAATAGTGTCCTTTGAAGACTACCGCCCAAGTACTAGGGATGCCTATGAAGTAATTAATGGTCTAAGGCTTCTCGGCAGGGATCACAGGTTTTTCACAGAATATATCTCAAGGATCATTAGGGAGAGCAGTACGTTTCTATGGAGAGTATTCTTTGTAGGACAACGGTTTGGAGCAATAGATGTTAGGAAGGGGGATAAGCTTACTAAGAGTATCCTCAAGGCATTAGCTGATACAGTTATTGGTGTTGAAGCCTATAGAGAGACCATACTGAGAGACTATGATCTAGAGAACACGTTCTCTATGCTTCATAGACTATATAATGGGGTTGTAAAGGTCCATGTGATCGAGGATCTTGATAGGACATACCCGTTGTTTAGGGAGGCAGTTAATAGGATACCCGCTTCAACAACAGTACATGTAGTTGATCTAGAGGTTTATAAAGAGCGTTTAATGAGGAAGAAAATCACATTGATATGCATGATCTGTGGTTATACATGGTCTTCCAAGGTCAAGGACATAGTTGGTAGAGAGTATATTGAATGCCCTAAATGCGGTTCTAGATACGTAGCGGCTGTAAAGGGTGATGGTGCTAGGGAGAAGGTGATCGTTAGGAAAGTCCTTGAGAAGAAAAGGCTTAAACATGATGAGAAACAGATCTATAGGGATCTACAGAGACGTGGCCTACTGGTAATGGATTTTGGCTCAAGAGCAGCACTAATACTTGCCTCACGTGGTGTAGGGTTTACAGAGGCTGTAAGGATAATTAATAGGTTTAGAGGTACTGAAGAAGAACTCTACAGACTACTCTATGAGGCTGAGAAGAAGTTCATACGTATAAAGAAGTATCTTGATAAGAACTAGGGTATAAGGCCCATGGCCCTAAAGGACTCAATAACCTCCTCCCTCCTATACTTCGTAGGCCTCTTCCAAGCCCGGGCATCACCAGTGATCAGTGGTACAAGGATCTTTTCAACAAGTACATCAGCTAATGGGCAGACCTCCAAGCATAGTCTACAGCCAGTACAAGGCACCTTAGGGGTCGGACCATACATCGTTAGCTTTATAACGCCTGTTGGACACCATATGACGCAGCTACCACATCTTGCACAACCATGCATCCTATATATGATCTTCAGTATATCAACTAGATCCTCAAACCCCTTATCCTCATAGAGCCTATATTTAACCACCTTACCGGAAACAACGATCTCTGCACGGTTACTCCTAACTACCCATTCAAGGCTTCCAGGATCCCTTGATAAACTGAGATGCCTTAGCATCCCAACATTAGAGATAAACTGGTACTGGACAGTACCGGGTACCAGCTCCCCATTGAACACTATATACTTCCAGCCATCAGCTTCACCCTGCTCAACCGGGGCTAGTCCAATCCTACTATGTAGTAGACGAAGCCTATACTCACTAATCCAATCAATACTATAGCCAGGGATCCTATGGACAAGCCTCTGTTTAGCAGTAGCTGGTGTAAGCCAACGCCATAAGCCATACCTTATCCACTTCATGGGCTGTCTAAGCCTTTCCCTCCATCTTTCAAGTACGGTAGTCCATCTACTCCACTGATCGGGATAGGTTCTCTCTATCTCTTTAAACTCGGCTAATGTACTTGATGGGCATACGTAGCATCCAAGCCTCTCAAAACCAAGATCATATAGTCTATTGTATGGTAGCTTATACCTGAATATATACAGCCAAATATGTAGTTGGCTCCACTCCTGAATAGGGGTTATACTAAGGAGATGAGGTATCCACCTATTCCTCCAGACACGTGGGCTCTTAGCACGATCGAGTGATTCATAGGCTCTCTGACCAACAATATTTAATGCTCCACTTGGCCATCTGTGCCGGGAGATACGTGCTAGAGGCACTAGCTTAACGATCTTACAGCACCACCTATAGTCCTTACCCGGGGGACCAAAGATCTCTACTGCATTCCAGAATGAGTCTCCAGCACTAGCTACTACCTTCTCCAAACCATACTTTTCCGCTACATAGTCTACATTATCCCTTGTATCCGGTAGCTCAAGCCCTGTATCATTGAAGAGGAGTTTTGCATCACCAAGTGTCTCAAGTGTTAGATGGAGTGCTACGAGACTATCCTTACCACCAGAATATGATACAACAACCTCCTTACCAACCTTTGAAGCCATAGAGTATATGAATGCCTTTGCACGAGACTCGAAATAATAGATACCATACTCATTCCTTTTCAATACATCATCGAGATTACTGCTACGGCCACTTGTCTCCCTTAGCTTATGGATGTACTTAAACACCTTAGTGACAAAGACTCTACCATCAATATTCTCTGCAATACCCTTAACCCTACCATTACGGTCAACTACAATGATCTGTCTACTACTTGATGAATAGTTCTCCCGTATAACTCTCTTCTCCTTAACAAAACCTTCATAGACTATATGGTCTACAAGACCCTCCTCATAAGCAATCAAAGCACCTGTAGAGCTGAGCCGGAACCTCCACTTGTCACGGAATGGGTCGTAGTAGAGTTGCCCAATAACGTTTCCTGAACTAATGATCTCCCACATCTGATCCCAGTGGGGCACCTTATTCAATAGGATAAACTTTCCACGTATAAACCTATCATATATATGTGTATCTCCAAACTCGTACTCTATGGCCTCAACAAGTTTCTCATAATCCCGATTAAATCCCGGCCTAGCATCACCCGGATCAGTTATTTTTAGCCGGAACACTTGATCCTCTAGATCCGGGGGAGGCTTGATCAGTGGTACATTGTACTCTGGATCCCAGTAGATCGTTGCTCTAACAGGCCACGACAAACCCTTTACCACCTCTCCTTAGACTCTAATGCTCCTAACCCCTTATATCCTAGTGGACACCCTATGGGTTAGACAGTTGACTAACTCATGAGTTAAGAACTTATTATGGATCCCTCTAGTTTATTTAGACAATTCGGGAGAACCTTTAAATACCTTCCCATATACTCATGTTTAGAGACGAACTATGTAGATTGTGATGTACGGGTGTATGATATGAATAGGCTTGTATACTCAATCCTACTCGCACTACTACTAACCCTAAACCTAACAACAATCATAATGGCAACACCAACAATAGGGCCCTCACAAGCACCAAGCGTTACTGCAGATATAGAAGTTCTATCACCATTAAATGTCACTGATCCGCTACTACTCGGCAAGAACATATCATTATACCTAAGTGATTGCTGTCTACTAGCAGTAATCGATATACAGTCCCTAGAGGATCAGGGAGTTGATGTAGGCCTAGTCGACGTGTTGTTCACACCAAATGCTAACTGGTGGGGTATGGAGATCCTAAAGTATGTAGACATAAACTCGACAACTAATGGATGGGTGCAGAACCCTGCTACTGGAAACTGGTACAGTATAATAAGGAGTGAGAGCGACCCCAATACAGTTTTACTAGCCATTAACTTGTCTACAATAGACCTTGAATACGCTAACGTACATCGTGGGAGTTTCGGCGATATTGTAGTTATGAATCTATATAGAAAGCCTCTGTGGCTAAGGATTAGAGACTATAACCCACCATCACCACCTGATAGTGCCTTAAGCGTTAACAGATTTGCTG
>CAZVHC010000025.1:0-29068 GCA_964627005.1 uncultured Desulfurococcaceae archaeon | reverse complement strand
GTATGGCTTATACTGAAAAGCTCCACAGTCTCACCAATATCTGGTGGATGCCCCTCGACAATATAGTTTAGTATTATATAGGCTAATGCTAGCTTTGCTCTCTCCGTCCGGGATACAGCTACCGGATCGATCTCGTGGAGTAGATCTATTATACTCCTAAGCTTATCCTCAAGACCATGCTCACGCACATTCCTTAACGCTTGATCAGTGCTTCTAGACCTTATCGTGTGTATGAACCTACCCGTCCTAAACAGTTTATCATAGTCTATGCGTAGCCATGGCTTACCATCAATCATCCTCTCTGCAACAAGGTATGTACGGAGATGCCTCCTATACCTTTTCTCAACAATATTAACCCTAGGCCTACTACGTAGCAGGAGTTGTCTCTGCTCAATAGTTTCGGGCTTCTCATGCACTGGCCCATAATCATATATACGATCAACTACTTCACCCGTAGTTGTACAGATTACTTCCCCCCGCATATAATCCCAGACTAGTTCACCACTACATCTACTATATAGATCACCACTCATACTGGTCAGCCTCCACCATAATATATCCCCTAGGTTCTGATATGGGCTAGGACTCCACTGTATAGGGCGGGGGTGAAGGGGTTGCCCGAAACTATTGATTACTCCTTAGCATAGGTCTAGTGTGCTGGGAATACTGTTTTAATCTAGAAGGAGGTATCAGTAGACATGGATAATTGTATGTGGGGTAGCTGGGAATGGTTAATGAAGGTACCATAGTAGGTATTAGAGCATGTGATGGAGTTGTACTAGCTAGTGAGAAGAGACTATCCTATAACGGCTTCGTACTTAGTAAGAATGTGAGGAAAGTCCATCCCATAACAAGCCATATAGGAATAGGATTTGCTGGGCTCCATGGAGACATTGAGAGGCTGGTTAAGATACTCAAGGCACAGGCCCAATACTATGAGATAGAGATTGGACGTGAGATCAGTGTCAGATCGCTTGCCAAATACTACTCAAACCTACTATTCTCATATAAGACAACACCATTCTACGTTGAGTCGATTGTGGGGGGAGTTGATTGGAGAGGGCCCCAGATCTATGTACTTGACCCCGTTGGTAGCTTGATTGAGGACAAGTATAGTGTAGCAGGTACTGGTGCACCAATAGCCATAGGGGTTATTGAGACAAACTATAGTGCTGAAATGAGTGTTGGGGAGGCTAAGGAGCTTGCAAAGAAGGCTGTGCTAGAGGCTATAGAGCGTGATGCTGTATCGGGTGATGGAGTGGATATACTGGTTATAACAAGGGATGGGTATAGTCTTGAGGAGATATTGTTGAAGAGGTAGAGTAATTGGTTGATCTTAGGAGAGCAGTAGCTCTACAGAGGAAATTATCTGAGAAAGTACTGTCTGAGGTAGAGAGCTTCAAACCAGTTGATCCCGGTAGCATAAGGTTTGTTGCAGGAGTTGATGCAGGCTATAGGTCTGGCGAGATAGTTGGTGTAGCTGTTCTCATAGACTATAGGAGTAGGCAGTTGGTAACATATAGTGTTGTACATAGAAAACCGCCCATCCCATACATACCCGGGCTACTAGCCTTCCGTGAAGCCCCATCATATATTACAGCACTTAAGAAGCTAAGGATTGAGCCAGACATAGTCTTTGTAGATGGGCATGGACTAACCCATCCACGAGCACTAGGCATAGCTACACACCTAGGACTAGTACTCGGCAAGCCAACAATAGGAGTTGCAAAAAAGAAGCTATACGGAGAAGTAAGAGTGGAGAATGGAGTAAAATACCTATACGTCCATGGAATAAAGGCTGGAGCAATAATAGTTCATAGGGGGAAAGAACTATACGTAAGCATAGGATACAAGATCACGCTGGAGAGTGCGTTGGAAATAACAAAGACACTACTAGACCCAAACTATAAACTACCACTACCAACAGCAATAGCAGACCGGATCACAAAAAGAATAACTAGAAAAAAGAAATGAAATATATAACACCCAGAAAATAACAAGAGTAGAAGAGAGGAGGAAAAGGGCCCGTAGCCTAGCCTGGATAGGGCGCTGGCCTGCGGAGACAAGGGGTTCGTGGATAGCCAGAGGCCCCGGGTTCAAATCCCGGCGGGCCCGCTCTATTCTCTAGGTTTATAGATGGAGAGAGTTATTCCGGCTGGATCTGATTGTATTGTTAGTGATTCATACTCTACACCATATACTCTTTCAATATATGGTATCATCTCATGTGTTGATGAAAGAGTATTATGGGCTACTACTAATGCCCTATTGTCTAGGTATGGCTCTATTGATTTTAGGTAGAGATGGTACTCATCCTTCTTCCCATCTATAAATGCATAGATGATGTTGTAGCCTTCATAGGTATTGTTTCTAGCATCTCTACATAATAGCTCAGCATAGGCAGTTAAGCCTAGATCCTCCATAATATTACGTGTATACTCAATTCTATCACATCTACTGTCTAGGGAGATTACTTTAGAACCATACTCCATAGCTACATGTGTAAGCCATAATGTAGAGAAACCTCTCCCAGTGCCTACTTCAACAATGACTCCTTCTCTATGCTTTAATACAAATTTACCTAAGATATAAAGCATATAAGCTGTATTATAATGTACTGGGTTAGGACCATGGATAAACGACTCCCTATACACATTAATAGTCTTTTTAAGGAAGTTATCTGTAAACGATCTCCTAATAAGGAGTACATCTCCACTATCTATTGGAGCCCATGACCTTACGAATCCCCTCTCAATGAATTTCCTAATAAGCCTAGGATATCTATATATTCCATGGGTGAAGTTTAAGAGTATGACTAGATTGTCTTTAATATCATTACTAAATTCTAGTAAAAGATCGGTTTTGGGCTTCTCCATATCAACCAGTATAATGTCTGCTTTAGATAGTTCATGAGCCTCAACAACGTTTTGATCAAGTATTTCCGGGGGTATTTCCATGTTAAATCCGTGAATAAGTACGTTGTTCTTATAAGTAATTTGTACAAGCATTCTTATAAGATGTATAGTATTTTGTAGGTTGTTCATTATAGGACACCCGGTATTAGAGTTTATTTATGTTTTTCACTACTCACATATTGTCTAAATAGTGGTAATGTCTTAAGGATTGTATAGAGGCCAGTATTATGTAGTATAATGTATTTTTCTAGGCTTCTCAATGCTGGACATATGTAGCATCCTATACGGTAGAAGCCGTGTAGGTAGAGCGGGTTTAACGGTATATTCTTCCATAGCATATAGAGTTGTGTATGTATGGTGCCCCAGAGCTTTATTGGTGAAATAGTCTTTATGTTTAAACTAGTGTCTCTTGATGGTGATCTCAAGCTTCTAGATCTAGATTCTGCATCACGATCTCCCGTAACCACTAATGTGTTTCCATGAGCTAATTCTTTTATGGCTTTTTCAATAGCCTCGATCTTTAGTCCTGTACACCATCTATTATCATGTGTAGGCATGGGCTTACCATCAACTATTATGGCTTTATCGATACCTGCATAAACCCTATATACACTAATACCTAGGTGCTTGGATAGTTTATCAATATATTCTAGTGTCCATGGGAACTCTACACCAGTATCAACATTAACTACATGGATTTTCTTCCGGGGATATACCTTGAGTGCTAGGAGGAGAGCTACAGTACTATCCTTACCACCACTCCACGGTACAATAACTGTATCAGCCCAATCCCTATACTTTTCCATAAAATCTACTGATATCCTTTCAAACAGATCTAGTATAGAAGCATTAGTCTTAAGCAATATATCAAGATCTATTTCATTTATTAGAGGCTTCCTTAAAAGCTTCCCATAGGGTTTAAACCCCTCATCTGGTACATTAAGAATTCCTACAAGTTCTCCTCCACAGTATACATAGTGTTCTCCACCAAATCTACGCTGGATCAATGGGTTCCTACATAGTTCTCCTCCAAATATACTTCTCAACACATCATATGTACCATCTCCTAGTCCAAGGAATATATCGTATGCTGGATTAACCTCATACCTCTCAAGTTCTTCTCCCAAATACCTATTCAATACATATGTATTCTCTCCACTAAACCATCTGATCGATAGCCTAAGCCTACTTCTTGCAATACTGAATTCATAGGCTAAATGCTCAATACGTGTATTCCGGATACGAGCCCTTGGAACAAGATGCACGGTAGTATTTGGGGGTAGGTACTTGATTAGTTCATTAGCTAACTCCCTATCATCTCGTCCTAGGAGGATTACGTAGAACATATCATCTGTAAGTATATTCTCTAGCTCATCCAATGCTCTATCAAGACTTCGGGCACCATGCAATGTATATATTTCTAGATCCCATTCACTATAGAAGGTTTTAGCCATAGCCTTTACGGCATCAGCATCACGTTTACTCCTAACAATTATCCCGATCATTTCCTCTACGCTATCCCCAGTAATAGTAAGATATTCTAGCCTTATATCTATAGTATTTGTTTATGAATGTATTTCCTTCCAATAGATCTAATGTAGTCCCTAACTTTAGGACCCATGGGTTCTCCAAGAGCCTTCATAGTCACTTTACAGAATGAACACTTGTCACCACTAGCTATAAGACCACATACACTACATCCCCTAACCCCAGCTATACTGGGTCTCGGGTAATCATCTACTCTCTTAACATAATTCCTTACAAGACCCAATAGTATCCCTGGAAACCTCTCCTCAAGCTCTCCTAGTTTCTTCTTGAGAACATTATCTAGGGTATATGGATCATATAATGGGCATTTCCTATCAACATATCTTAGCCCCAATAGATCACTATAGATCTTCAGCTCCCACTCATAAACCTCAACAAGAGGCTTTATCCTCTTACCAGCAAGACCATCCAAGGGATCAGTTCTAGGGTAAAGCTTAGCTATACCCTCTAGATTCTGTCTTAGAAACTCCTTAACAAGATATGTAGCTAGATCGTCTAGGTTATGCCCAGTAGCTATGGAGTCTAAGCCTAGATCAACTGTTACAGCATTTAACAAATACCTCTTAACAACTCCACACACACTACATGGTGGTCTACCGGCTCTCCTCGATAGTGAAGGAATATCTGTGCCTAGAAGCTCCCTTAGGGATAGGATAACAAGATCTATTCCAAGCCTACGGGATAGATCCTCGACAACTCTACGGCTAACAACACTATACTCCCCAAGACCAAGGTCTATATGGACTAGGACAAGGCTAAAATCAGCTACACTAGAAAGCCTATGCAGTATATACGCTAGGGAAACACTATCCTTACCACCAGAAACAGCGACACCAACAACATCACCGCTATCGATCAAACGGTATCTACGGATACTCCTTAAAACCTTAGACTCAACAAGCTCAAGGAAATGATCACGGCAAAACCACCTACCAACATAGGGTACACGGACAACAGCCTCTCTACCACACAAACTACACCTCAAAACAACCACCACACAAGACAATAAGGGGGATTAAATGGTAGCCGGGCGGGGATTCGAACCCCGGTCACGGGGTCTCCTCGCCGCCTATAGAGGCCCAAAGCCCCGCATCCTTGGCCGCTAGACGACCCGGCTACCTAGGAGGTCTAGTTGTTTACTAGTTTATCTGGGTGTTTATAATTTTTCTTATAGACTCCTATAGCTAAGCATTTTATGGGGGTTTAAGATATGGTATTGCTTCTAGGATATATTTTTTATGGAAATCTTTATAAGTGGTGGATGCAGATTTTGTAGAGGAGGTATTTTAAAAGTTATGGGTGTTGTGTATGGTTGAGCGTGAACGTAGGGTGGAGTGCCCACCTGATAAGATTGTATTCGATCCTGAGCGTGGAGAATACATATGTACACTTACTGGTGAGGTTATTGAGGAACGTATAATTGATGAGCGCCCGGAGTGGAGAGCATTTACACCAGAGGAGCGTGAGAGGAGGAGCCGTACTGGAGGACCACTTACATCAACTGTACATGATCGTGGATTAGCTACTATAATTGACTGGCGTGACCGTGATGCTACTGGTAAACGGCTGGAGTTTAGACGTCGTCTAGAGATGCAGAGGCTCCGTCGCTGGCAGACACGTAGCCGTATACAGAGTAGTATTGAGAGAAACCTTGCACAGGCTATGAATGAGCTTGATAAGCTATCGGATCAACTAGATCTTCCTAGGAAGGTTCGTGAGGAAGCAGCCCGTATATATAGGGAGGCTGTTGAGAAGGGTCTTGTCCGGGGACGTAGTATTGAGAGTGTTGTTGCTGCAGCAGTATATGCTGCATGTCGTGAGCTTAAGGTGCCTCGTACACTTGATGAGATAGCCCGTTTCACTAAGAGTAACCGTAAAGATATAGCTCGTTGCTATAGGCTACTACTCAAGGAGCTCGATATACGTGTGCCAACGAGCGATCCAATAGACTTCGTACCACGTATAGCTCGTTCACTAGGTCTTAGTGGAGCTGTTATGAGGAAGGCTGCTGAGATACTCCATATGGCTCGTGAGAAGGGTATTACGGCTGGTAAGGATCCTGCTGGACTAGCTGCAGCTGCTGTCTATATAGCTGCTCTCCTATGTGATGAGCGTAGGACTCAGAAGGAGATTGCTCAGATAGCTGGTGTTACAGAGGTTACTGTACGTAACCGCTACAAGGAGCTTGCCCGTGAACTGGGTATTAATCTACCTCCACAATAATCTCTTACTCACCTTTATCTTTGGGTTAAAAAATATTATTGTTTTAAACACTCTCTCCTACTATCCTATGCTATGGCGGCTAGTCTATAATCACTATATTCTCTGGTGGATAGCCAAACTCCTTGATAAGTATCTGTTTAACACGATGCCTATGATCTCCTTGAAGCTCTATACGTCCTTCTTTAACAGTACCTCCAGTAGCTAGTTTGGACTTAAGCCTAGAAGCAAGCTCCTTTAACTCTGTACTACTACCTGCTAATCCCTCGATAATGGTTACTTCCTTACCGAAGCGTCTCCTGTCAAGTCTTATCTTTATGAACTGCTGTTCTCTAACCAGTTGTTCACATAGCTCTGGAGGTAATCCGCCACATAGGGATGAGAGATCTGATACCATACCCCTTGCTCCTATACAGTGTTTTTAATTATCTGGTATTCCGTCAATAAGTAGATAATATAGTAACCCTTATAAAAGTTAATATAGTATCCCTACACTAGAGCCAAGGAGTCTCGGGGAGCTAGTATGCCCTATTACCAGTGCCCTAACTGTGGAGAAGTATTTACTGAGGAGAAACTAGGTCTTCTACCCGGTATTAGGTGTCCTAAGTGTGGCTATAAAATGATCTATAAGGTTGCCCGTAGATTTAGGACTGTTAGAGCCATATAGTTGTTTTTACCCACCTCTATGCTCTAGTATCATGGCAGCTAATTCTATAGTTAGCTTAGCAGCTAAGATACTGGTGATACCACTTGTATCCCTTAGGGGATTTACCTCTACAATGTCGAAGCCTATGAACCTCTTACCCCTAAGTTCTACCAGGACTTTATGGATGATATCCAGTATAGTTGTAGGGGTTAGCCCTAAAGGTTCTGGATTAGATACTCCTGGAGCATACGATGGATCTATTGAGTCCATATCAATTGATATATAGATATATGGTTTGTTATCGAGTTCACTCACTATATCATTAACCACGTATCCGGGGTTGACAAGGCTTTTTGGTGTATAATACTTTATCTTCTTCTTAACAGTATAATCTAGTTCTTCAGAACACCATGCTCTTGCACCAATTACTAATGGCTTAACCCCTAGCTCCTCATATACTAGATGCTGTGTTGATGCATGGCTATACCTATAGCCCATATACTCCATCCTCAGATCAAGGTGTGCATCAAACACGATATACCCTATATCACTATACTCCCTAAGCAACCCCTTTAGAACACCATATGTTAATGTGTGTTCACCACCTAGTATAGCCAATATATTATGGGGGTAGTCATGGATTACACCATACACTACATCTGAAACCCTATTGAGAGAACGGATATTATCCCCTGGTACAACAACTATATCCCCAAGATCATTGAAGCCCACTTTATCAAGATCCATGCCTGTATATATGGAGTTAAGCTCTATATTACATGACGCCTCACGTATACTTGATGGTGCATACCTTGTACCAGGCATATATGATGCAGTATTATCTAATGGTACACCAATGATGTTTATAGGTGATTCACTATTTCTAGAACATCCAAAGGGTATTGATTCACTAAGTAAGTGTCTCCAGGTCACCAAAGCATCTACACCTCATGTTCTGACAACGCTATATCCCCTATAATATAATAGGGAATAAAAATGATATACTGGAAAACGAGTATTTATGGAGTTGAAGCATTGACTGGGGGATAAGGAGTTTTGGATAGGTATCTTGAGGAATTCAATAAGCTTGTGAAAAACCGTGGATTTTACTGGCCATCCTATGAGATATATGGTGGTGTAGCAGGATTCTATGACTTTGGACCGCTGGGTACAATGCTTAAGAACAATATTATGGAGTTGTGGAGAAGAGTGTTCATAAATGATCAGAGGGGTCTTGTTGTAGAGATAGAGACACCAATAATAACTCCACGTATAGTGTTAAAGGCTAGTGGGCACGAGGATCATTTCACTGATCCTGTCACGGAATGTAGGAAATGTGGTAGACTCTATCGTGTAGATCATTTGCTTGAGGAGACAGTAGGTATTAAGGCTGAAGGATTATCCATGGAGGAGCTATGGAGGATCATGAGAGAGAATAATGTCCGTTGCCCAGAGGATGGTGGTGAACTAACTCCTCCGAAACCAGCACTACTGCTCTTCAAGACGGAGATTGGTCCCTACAAGGGATCACAAGCATATATTAGGCCTGAAACTGCACAAGGGATCTTCGTATCATTTAAGAATACATTAGCCGTGGTTAGGGATAGACTACCAATAGGTATTGCACAGATCGGTAAGGTTGGGCGAAATGAGATTTCCCCACGCCAGGGACTTATAAGACTTCGTGAATTCACTATTATGGAGATAGAGTTCTTCTTTGATCCAAAGAAGGCATGGGATGAGGCAAATAGATATCTCACAAACGATCTATTGAGTGAAGAGTTGAATATACTTTCTGGGGAGATGAAGCTAAAGGGTAGAAATGATCATGAAACAGCTACTTTAAAGGAATTCCTTGATCGAGGGGTAATAGTTAATCCATGGCTAGGCTACTGGATGGCTGTAGGAAATAAATTTCTTAAAAAAATAGGTATATCTCCCGACAAGATCAGGTTTGAGGAGAAACTACCACATGAGAGAGCCCATTATGCGCAGCAAACATTTGATCAGGAGGTTTATACTAGGAGGTTTGGATGGGTTGAAGTAGCTGGTTTTGCCTATAGGACAGACTATGATCTTGGCCGACATATAAAGTATTCTAAAGCAGACCTAACGATGTTTAGGAGATATGAGAAACCTATTGAGAAGAAGGTTGTTAAGGCAATACCCAATATATTGAAGTTGAAAAGTGATTATGGAGACAGGATCGGTGTTATCCTTAGGGGTTTGAATAAGTTCTCTAGTGAAGAGCTTGCTGAGATACTTATGAGGGTTGGTAAAGTAGTTGTTGAAGGATATGAGCTTAGTAGGGATTACTTTATAGTTAGGGAGCAGGTTGTAAGGATATCTGGTGAGAAGTTTATACCTCATGTTGTAGAGCCGTCGTATGGTCTTGAGAGATTATTCTATGTTGTCCTAGAATACTCATTCCATAGATCTGCTGATGGAAGGAATGTTCTTAGATTACCAGTTGAGCTTGCACCATATAGTGTTGCTGTATTCCCGCTAGTTACTGGTTCAGGTGGTGAGCATAGGAGGATCAGGGATCTGGCTAAGAAGATCTATAATGCACTTATTGATATAGGTCTCAAGGCACTTTATGATGATTCTGGAAGTATTGGTAAAAGATATGTTAGAGCTGATGAAATGGGTATACCCTATGCAGTAACGGTTGATTACCAGTCTCTTGAGGATGGTACTGTGACAATAAGGTTTAGAGATACTAGGGAGCAGGAGAGAGTACATATTAGGGATCTATATAATAGGATTATGGAGCTGCTCGGTAGAAAAAATGACTGGATAAATGTATTAAGAAAACACTCCATTGACATAGAATAGCGTGTATAGGCAGATCCTCAAGTAACTATTTTTAAACCTCTATACAAATAATTGATTGGATAAAGGAGGCTAACTAATACATATCCTTGGTGAATACATGATGTCTGAAAGACAAGAAGCTATTGGGACAAGTGATAAGCCCAAGGAAGAGCCTGTACCTAAAAAGAAGGTTGATGTAGCTAAGCTATTATCCATAATACCTCCTGCATCAGAGCTTAAACGTAGGGAGACAAGACTTAGGGAGAAAAGAGTTAGAGTGAGATATGGTGAATCATTACCTCCAAAGACAGTTAGACTACCTAAACAACTAGCTGAAATGCTTGGAATAAAGGAAGGCGATCTAGTCGAGATAGTTGTTGCAGGTAGACACAAGTTTATGTATAGTGCACAGGTTGTTGAGGAGGGAAGCGTCAATGAGGTATATTGTAACCCGGAGGAACTTAGGGAGAGGGGTGTAGCAGATAACAGTATTGCTACTGTTAGGAAGCATGGAGGCGGGGGGTAGTTTATAGCTTATGAGCTCATCACTAGATATACTTGTACAACTTAAGAAGGGAATAGATGAGTCCGAAGAACTGATCGAGTATACCAAGAGAGTATTGAATGAGGTTAGGGCACACGGTAGATCGGATAGGATCAATATACTTCTTAAAAAGGTAACAAAACTATATAATGGACTCCAAAACCTCACTACTACATTCAATAAAGACTTGATCGGTAGAGCTGATGAATATACTAGGGATTACATAGTAACTTATATAAAGTATTTACTTATGGTAAGTATCCCTTATGAAATAGATCTTCTGAATGAGATAAATAATAGAGTTGATAGGGATGATAACGATATCGTTAGTAAGCTAAACCAGGCCCTAACACTAATGAACCAGTTAAGAGAAATAGTTAATACCTTGGAGATCTAATGCATACACTTCTCTATAGATACTATATCACCAATTACATGACGTGCCTTAACCTGAACTATTTTAACACGAGCTAAGCAAACATTGCCTACACCAATACTTCTTAGAGGTTTTCTAATAAATATTACAGGTCCATGATCCACTGGATAACCATATAACCTACCATTCTCTTCAATAACATAGGCTCTAATGATCTTGTTTAGAAAATATCTTTTCTTAGCCAATAAGTTATATTTATTAACCATTCTCTTAAGCTTTCCAATAATACCCTTAAACCTATCAATCTCTGGTTTAAAATTCTCAAATGCTGTCATAGGCAATGGGGTGAATTTGTAAAGAGTAATCTTCTCAACACCAATCTCATAAAGCTTATCTAGTGACTTAATAGTCTCTCTATAGACTCTATACTTCATAAACGGTAATCCATACATCAAATAAACATAGGGTCTGAGACCCTCCTCTCTCAAAAGCTTAATTGAATGTATAGCTTCATTAAGACCAATAGGCTTGCCTATAACAATATCATTATACTCCTTAGAAGCTGTCTCCAGCCCAATATGTATGGTTGTGCCCTTCAGGAATCTTCCAAGTATAGATGATACACGCTCATCAACAAGACACGCCTTTACATTCTCAATAAAAACTCTAACCTCACCACCATAGATCTCCGGGATCTCATTTATCCTAGCTAATAATCTCTCTATAAACTCGTAATTAGGCCCTGGCCTACACGGATCAGTTAGAGGATAAGGTTTAACAAGTTCCTCACGACCATAATCTAGGAAATCTGGTGCACTTAAAACAATACGTCTAGCACCATGTCTAACCAGATCCCTTATCTCATCAACTATAGCATCTATAGAACGTGATCTTGGAGGACCGAACTGAAATGGTACACTACAAAATCCACAGCCGGGCGGTATATGTCTAGGACACCATAGCCTATTAACTAGATCCCCTTTTCTACAGATCATACATTTAATGCATTCCCTTCCACCACCTATATTGATTAGTGGTCTATGGAAATTACTACATCCTCTAACAACTTCTACGTAGAAGCGGTACATCCATGTTCTCCTATAGACTCTATCCACCTCTGCGAAGGGTTTAATCTTATTGAGAAGCTCCTTACTAGTGTATTGCGGAAATCCTGTAAACACGATCCTTTCTTTACCGATCTTTATAGCTAGCCCCCTTATCTCAGCAAGTCCCTCAAGATCTCTATGGATAAGGTGTTTCCTATAGTTTTTAAATAACTCTATCAACTGATTCTCTCCTTCACCAACTACAACAATATCTCCCCCAACATGTTCTAGTATGTCATAGAACTCAAAGCTTATTGGTCCTCCAATTATTTTGAGTGTTTCCGGAGCATAGTTATTGATTAATGTCATCATTTTACCTAATGCTGCACGATCACTACTCATAGCTGATAAGAGTAGTACATCATAGTTCTCTACAGTACTAGGCTTCCTAATAAGATCCTCGTAGGTGATAAGATCTGTTCTTACATGGAGCTGGTTAAGTAGTCCAGTGACCAGCCTAGGTCCTACACCAACTACGTCATAGCTGGTATATTTCCTACCCATAGCACGAGCAAGCACATCGATCACTAATGCTCTCACTAGTCCATCACTCCCATAATGTCTAGTTTATATAGATAAGTTAACCCTTATAATCTCCTATCTAGTGTTTAATGGAGTATAGGGGATATGGATGGTGGAGTATTGGGGGAGAAGTGAGTCCATAGCGGAGATGAACCTGTTTGAGTCACTATCAAGTCTAGCGAATCTTGATAAAAATGCACTCATGGATCTAAGGAGTTTTATTGAGAACATCGGTAAGGTGGATGTTGAGAAGATAAGAAGTATGTATATGAGGCTTAGAAGTGATAAACAACAGGTGGAGGAGACCAAGACGCTTGTAATGGAGTATCTTGTTAGACTTGGTGAAGGACTCAATATGAAGGATCTCTATGCCTCAATAGCTCTTGGCCTAGATAGGATCGTGCAGCTTATAGATGGTGCTTCTTATAGACTCTACATGTACGTAGCTAATGGATATAGATTAGATGATGACCTATATAATGATCTTAAGAACTTTATTGAAACATTAATAAAGGAGTATAGTGCCTTTCATCAAGGTCTTGATAAACTTAGAGTAGAGCCTAAGATGACTATTAAGGAAATGGAGCAGGTTATAAAACTTGAAGAGGATCTAGATAGACTGTATAGATCCTATGAGCTTAAGATGTTTAAGAAGCTAGCTGATAATGTGCCTGCACTAATGCTTCTCAAGGATGCTATAGACTTTATAGAATCTATAGCTGATGTTGTTAAGGAATCGGCTGAAACACTCCGTTACCTAGCATTACATAGGGTAATGCTGGCTTAGGGCTGGGGAGATATTTGGTGGAGGAAAAGCTTTGTAGGGGTACTCTACTTTTTAACAGGGTTGTAGTCCTTGATGTAGAGTGCAGTAACGAGATCTATTGGAATGGATATTATGGATCATTTTTTGGAGTGGCTAAGCCTCGTGAGAAGAACATTAATGCACCTCTTGAACTATCACTTCTAGAAGCACTGTATCTACTAGAGAATAATGTGATTGAGGTGTATGCTGGTGATAAGAGGATATCGGCTGATGACCTTAGAGAATATAGTCTAAAAATTATACCTAGGTTTAAGGAGCTCTACATTGTATATAGAGACCTTAGGGATAAGGGATATGTTGTTAGGAGAGGACTTAAGTTTGGATGTGACTATCTAGTCTACGAATATGGTCCTGGAATAGATCATGCACCCTATGGTGTACAAGTTTTCAGGTTTAATGAGGAATTCGATCCAATAGATCTAGTTAGGATGGGTAGATTACTACACTCTGTTAGGAAGAAACTTATTCTAGCACTAACCGATGGTGAAAAACATATTGAGTACATTATCCTTAGATGGTGGAGACCCTAGTCTATCCAACATAGATAATAACCCCTCTAAACATATATTGCACCTTGAGTACATGACTAGTTAAGGCATAGGCTTATGAAAGGGATACGGATTGACCAGTTCTAATCCCATAAGGTGATATGGGTTGAAGAGTAATCGTGTACAGGGAAGAGATGATCGTGGGGGACATAGGTACCATAGGGGTAGAAGGGATAGAAGCTATAGACCACGTGGACACACAGGCATCCAAAGACCAGCATACAAGGGTAAACCACAGGCTAGACCTACACCAATAGGTGATCAATGTAACCCGCTATGCCCACTATTCTACTGTACACAAAGGGCTCTCGTAATTACTAATAAGCCCTACCGTGGAAAATACGTAAAAGCTGCATTCTGCAGATTAACTGGTTCAGAATGTACTGGTTCAGAATGCAAGTATGCATCATGCCGTATAAACGCACTACTACCCGATGGAAGATGTGCCAAGGCCCTAGAGAAGAGACAGCGGATCCGTAGTGATGAGGAGCTATTTAGGGAGATGCAGTCGATCGAGGATATTGATGAGGAGGGTTTCTACTAGGCAGGGCCTCTCCACCGCCTATATAGCTTATGCTCTATACCCAGTATATCAAGTGTTTTACCGACGATAAAGTCAATAAGATCATTTATACTCTTCGGCTTAATATAGAAAGCTGGTGATGCAGGTAATATAACTACTCCACTTCTAGAAAGCTTCAATAGATTCTCAAGATCTATTTGTGTTAAGGGGGTTTCCCTAATAACCAATACTATTTTCCCACCAACCCTCATGACGTTATAGGCTACTCTCTCAAGAAGCCTATGCTGTATCCCATGAGCTAGGTTAGCAACAACATCCATGCTACAAGGTATTATAGCCATGGAGTAGCCTATGGTACTACTGGAGCTAGCTAGTGGTGAATCCCAGTCATAGTCACTATATAGTCCATCAATACACTTTCTACCACTAAGTATATCCAGAAGATCAATATTTATCTCATAATGAGCAACTTTAACAGCATTACCAGTATAAACAATGTATAACCGATCAATTAATCCTGAAACCCTAAGATCACATAGTACATTGACGAGTCTAAGACCATACACAACCCCACTAGCACCACTAAATCCAACAATAACCCTTCTAGACAAGCCATATACACCAATACTCAGCCCTGCGCGGGGTCATCACTAATCAGCCCTTTCGAGCATCAGCATCCAGTTAAACTAGTCTATACATCCAGCTTTATATAGGGTTCTATATAACCTATTCCATGTGGATACTATGACTGTAGAGAATATGGTTGAAAGAATACCTACTGGCATAGAGGGGCTAGATAAGATCATAGGTGGAGGTATACCTAGAGGGTTTGTAGTGGCTGTTGTTGGTGAACCAGGTACTGGTAAAACAATCTTCTGTATACACTTTATAGCTAAGGGACTTGAGATCGGTGAGCCGGGTATATACGTGACTACGGAGGAGTCTAGACAGAGCGTTATAAAACAGGCAATGATGTTCGGGTTTGACTTTAAAAGACATATTGATGAAGGTAGGCTCGTGATCATAGACGCACTTATGGGTGAACGTGGTGATCCATGGTCTCTCACGAGACTTGATGTTGAGGAGCTTGTAGGGAAGATTATTGAGGCTAAGAAATACCTTGGCTATGGGCATACGAGAGTAGTTGTAGACTCAATGAGTGCGTTCTGGCTTGATAAACCAGCAATGGCCCGTAAATATAGCTATTACGTTAAACGTGTGCTGACAAAGTGGGATATGACAGTAGTGCTTGTAAGTCAGTATGCTGTAACAACAAGTCTTGGTTTTGGCTTTGGAGTAGAACATGTTGCAGACGGGATCATTAGGTTTAGGAAGAGAATTGTTGGTGGTAGACTCCATAGGTATGTTATTATTGAGAAGATGAGGCAGACACCCCATGATACACGGGTTTATGAGATAGATATTGTTGATGGTAAGGGAATAGTTGTAATTGGCCCATATAGGCTTACTAGAGAAGAGGTTTCCTATCCAGCTAGTCTCCTCAAAAAGATACTTTCTGCGGAAATTAAGAAAGAACTAGAGTTCACAGATCTTGGGGAGGATGGCGAGTCCTAGAGAATTCCTTTATGCTCCACCCTATAATCATCTAAGCCTATACCTGGTATATAGTTACTTGATATATTGAATAATTGCTCCAACACTATACATGCTATGTTACGAGCTTCCTCCATAACATACTTACTCTTAACACGAAGTATGTGAGCCATATCATCCCAACTACGTCCCTGCAAAGCCTTACCAATCAGTATATACTCTTGCACTCGTGTCAATCTAGGTCTCTTGTCACGTGGCATTAACCAATAGATCCTAGCGATCTTTGACATGAGATCTGCTGCAGCCTCAAATGTCATTGGCCCCTGGCAATAGATCCATATTCGATCGATCTGTACTGGTGTGAAGAGCCTCTTAGGATCATTGTCTACACTTATGGCTGGTTTACCTTGTTCAAGCATTAATCTTGCAACCTCAATCTCTAGATCATCGTAGTTTATAGCTAGACTATTCAGCAACTTGATCTTGAACTCCTGGACAGCTATATCGATAATTCTCTTAACTCTATCACTCAACGGATGAATTACGAGAACTGTATACTCACCACTAACGGGGTTTCGATCAGGTGATATATGTACTGTGTAGAAGCCTGACTTAACCCAGAACTTGAGTAATTGTTCATTGACACCAAAACCAGCACCAACCCAGTCAAGACCCTTCTCCCTAGCTTCTTTCAATACCTGTGAAAGTGCCCATGTACCGATACCCCTTCCTTGTACATCAGGGTGTGTGGCTATACGTACGATCCTCCACCCCCTTGTATCGGCAAATTCTAGTATTCTCTGGTGCTTAAGGAATCGATCAGGTATTATGTTACCAGGTATCTTACCGCCCTTTAGTAATTCAATAGCTCTTTCCCTCTCAATGGGCCCCTCAATAGCTATCTGTAGGGCACAGACAATCTTGCCTGATGGAAGTTTCACGGCCCGGACAATATGATGTGGTGCATCAGCGATCATACCTAGATCGTCGGGTTCATTCCTATAGTGAGCCAATACATATATACCAAATAATTGCCTAAGCTCCCCCTCTCCATCATGACTAAACAAGTACTCTGGATCGTATGCTATGTACTTAAATCTCTTCTCCTCAATAGCCCTAAGATCATCCTGATCGAGATCGGCTGGTTCAGCATCAAGTAGTAAGGTGTCAAACTGCCATTTCTCAATAGGGTCTCTACCAGAGTACCGGATAGGCTCTGTCATTTCATACTGGTAGAGGATTGTCTTAGGATCACTCTTTACACGGCTCATGAATCTTACAGAGAAACCTCTGCCGGCTCCCTCATAGCCATGGATTGTTGTAGAGAATACTAGTCGGTCATAGCTCTCCCATATCCTATAGAGCATGGGTACACTGATACCGGCAGCCTCATCAACAATAACTATGTCTCCACGTAGCCTAGGGATACTTATAGGCTCCCAATACTCTATGGAGAACCTGTCTCCACGAAGCTCTATAGTATATCCCTCCCTATGTATCTCCTTATACCTCAGCCCATGGCGATCAAGTGTTTGTTTTGCAAGCATCATTAGGGACTGTACATTAGATGGTGCTGGAGCTGTCACCAGAACCCGAACCCTAGGCTTGATCTTGCTTAGCAATAGTATTAGGCCAACAGCACCAATACCTACTGCACAGGACTTACCCCTACCACGATCAGCTGTTATCACTATTACCTTCTTCTTCCCCTTCTTAGGCTTCTCATAAAGTGTCTCTAGAAGCTTTATAACCTTGATCTGATCCTGTGTAAGTGCCTGCTCATAAATAGATCTTGGAAATAGTGTCTCCCTTGGATACTCGATCTTTCTCTTATCCTCTATATACTCGGTTAATAAGTTGAAGTTCTTCAGTATCCTCTGCTCATCAGCATCATATATTGCTATATTATCGTGCTCCATAAGCTTTCTCTTAACCCACCTTATAAATATATGTCTTGGACTAGGGA
The DNA here is from genome assembly GCA_964627005.1 of uncultured Desulfurococcaceae archaeon. Lineage (GTDB taxonomy): Archaea > Thermoproteota > Thermoprotei_A > Sulfolobales > Desulfurococcaceae > CAZHDB01. The sequence continues at coordinate 10,957 of CAZVHC010000025.1, read as the reverse complement.
ACTGTGGTACTGTAAGATTGCGTTTAAATATTGTCATGAAATTATCCCATTCACTCCACTTGGGAGTTAGTAAAATTATTAGTCCACCACCACGTACGATACCTATTAGCCTACCAAGATCGTTTGGCTTAAGATCCCTTGTAAGATCCATGATCAATATATCAAATGTAGCTCCGAGAAATCTCTCACTAATCTCATAGACTGCATACTTGATCTTTGTATACCTGGCCTTATCCTCCATAAGTGCTTCGAAAACTTTCTTCATATAGATAGCTTCGGGGAATTCATCGTGGAAAACATATAGTCCATGTAGAACACTTTTTTCCCTCTTAAGTGCTCTAGCATGTTTATGGTAGCTTCTCTCATAGTATAGTATAGCACGAGCCAATAGCCTACCCATAAACTCTGGATTACTGCCTGATATAACGATTAGTGCACGGAAACGATTACGTATAAGATAGGGTATGTTCTTACCAAGCCTACGGAGTATCCTAAGGAATGACTGGGGAGAATGCTCAGTCATAAAAAATCCCTAGATTAACCAATATATGTAGTGCCAATATAGGTCTTCTTAAGCTCACGTCCAAGCTTCTCATAGCGCTCAATAACATCCCTTGTAAGACTTGGGGGCACCTTCTTTAAAGCCTCTAGGAAATGCTTCATCCTTATAGGTCTTACCTTAAACTCCTCCCTCAAAGCAATCATAGCAGCCTCACGGCATACAGCAGCTATATCAGCACCAGTATAGCCCTCAGTCTTCCTAGCAAGCTCCTTAAGATCAACATCTTCAGCCAAAGGCATATTACGTGTATGAACCTTGAATATCTCAAGCCTAGCCTTCTCATCAGGTGGAGGTACATAGATTAACCGATCGAATCTACCGGGCCTAAGTAGTGCTGGATCGATTATGTCGGGTCTATTAGTAGCAGCTATAACGACAACATTACGTAGAGGCTCAATACCATCCATTTCAGTCAATAACTGATTCACAATTCTGTCAGTGACACCACTAGTATCATGTCTATATCCACGGGCTGGAGCAATAGCGTCTAACTCATCAAAGAATATTATTGCCGGAGCAACCTGTCTAGCACGTCTAAAGATCTGTCTTATAGCCTTCTCACTTTCACCAACCCATTTACTAAGGATCTCCGGTCCACGGACGGCAATAAAGTTTGAACCACTCTCCGTAGCAACAGCCTTAGCCAGTAAGGTCTTACCAGTACCCGGGGGGCCATAAAGTAAAATACCCTTTGGAGGCTCAATACCCATTTGCTCAAATACCTCCGGATGCTTCATAGGCCACTCAACAGCCTCCCTCAGCTGCTGCTTAACATCCTCCAAGCCACCAATATCACTCCAGTGAACCTCTGGAACCTCAACATAGATCTCCCTAATTAGTGATGGCTGTACATGCTTCATGGCTTCCATGAAATCCTTCATAGTAACCTTGAGATGCCGTAGCTTCTCAGTAGGTATTGGCTGTGAGAGATCGATTTTCTCCTCACTAATGAACCTACGTAGAGCAGCTAATGCAGCCTCCTTAACAAGGGCAGCTATATCAGCACCAGTATAGCCATGGGTCATCTCAGCGATCTTATCAAGATCAACATCTTCTGCTAAAGGCATATTCCTTGTATGGACGGCAAGTATTTCTCTACGAGCCCTCTTATCCGGCGGCGGAATAACGATCTCTCGATCAAATCTGCCTGGCCTCCTTAAAGCAGGATCAAGTGCCTCAGGCCTATTAGTTGCACCAATAACTATTACTCTTCCCCTCTCCTTCAAGCCATCCATTAGGGTTAACAGCTGTGCTACAACTCGTTTCTCAACTTCACCAGTAACCTCCTCTCTCCGTGGAGCAATACTGTCTATTTCATCAATGAATATTATTGCTGGAGCATTCTCCTCAGCCTCCTTAAAGATCTCCCTTAGCCTCTGTTCACTCTCGCCATAGTACTTACTCATTATCTCAGGGCCATTGATTGCTATAAAGTATGCACCAATCTCATTAGCTAATGCTTTAGCAAGTAATGTCTTACCAGTACCTGGTGGTCCATGGAGTAGGATTCCCTTTGGAGGCTCGATACCTAGGTGTCTGAATAGCTCTGGATGCTTCATAGGCCACTCGACGATCTCCCTGATCTTCTGCTTAGCCTCCTCAAGATCACCTATATCCTCCCACGTAACCCTTGGGATCCTACGTTGTCTCTCAATAACCTCTAGACTAACTGGTTCAGCCCTTATCTCTACATGGGTTGCTTCAGTAACATAGACTCTCTGACTAGGCTGTGTAGCTACTACAACTAATCTAAGCGCCATCCCAAAGATTGGTACTACAACTACTTCCCCACGTGAAACAGGTTTTCTTAGTAGGAGCTGCTTCACATAATCTGGGAAATCTGGTCCAAAACGAATAGGTTCTGTAGGTGCTAGTACAACTCTTGTCGCCGGCTCAAGACTTACCTTCCTAACAGTCACTACATCACCGACACCAACACCAATACTGCTCCGGAGTAAACCATCAATACGTATAATATCTTTATCCTCATCACTTGGGTAAGCAGGCCATACCTGAGCAATAACTGTTCCCTGAGGTCCCTCAATCTCTACAAAATCACCTGTAGTAACACCTAGTTTAGCCATTGCACGTCGGCTAATCCTAACTATCTTCCTACCAATATCTCTTTGCTTAGCCTCAGCTACAGTAAGCTTTATCTCTTTACCTGCCCTAGACAAAATATGATCACCTATACCATGTGCTCTACAATCAATTATGTAACTTAATCCTAATAATACTTAGCTCGGCAAATCCATGAAGTTAATCTAAGGCATCACAACCTATACCTAACAAAGTCATAGCATGTAGTGTCCATATTATGTGTAAACTGTAATGCCAAAGATATATAGGCTATGACATATATAGTATTCATAAGAAGGCATGGTCTAGGGTGTATATGATATGGTTGAACGGATAAAGACAGGTATACCTGGATTCGATGAGATACTCAATGGAGGTATACCTAAGAGGAACGTTGTACTATTATCTGGCGGACCAGGTACTGGTAAATCAATATTTGGACAACAATACCTATGGAATGGGCTACAAAAGGGTGAGCCGGGAGTACTTGTTACATTAGAGGAGCATCCTGTCCAGGTAAGGATTAATATGAAGCAGTTTGGATGGGATGTCCGGAAGTATGAGAATGAGGGATTATTTGTTATAGTCGATGCCTTTACAGCAGGTATTGGAGAGGCTGCTAAACGTGAACGCTACGTAGTACGTGATCCATCGGATATAGGGTTATTGATAGATATACTCCGGGAAGCAATACGTGATACTGGAGCTCAGCGTGTAGTAGTAGACTCTGTATCAACACTCTACCTAACAAAACCAAGTGTAGCAAGACACGTAGTACTACAGCTAAAGAAGGTACTAAGTGGGATGGGAACAACATCAATACTAGTATCACAGGTAAGTGTGACAGAAAGAGGATTTGGTGGACCCGGAGTTGAACATGCAGCTGATGGAATTGTACGCTTGGATCTTGATGAGATTAATGGTGAACTTATACGTAGTCTTATTGTCTGGAAGATGAGGGGTACTAGTCATAGTATGAGGAGACACCCATTTGAGATTACTGATAAGGGTATTGTGGTCTATCCTGATCGTGTGGTGAGGTTTAAGACATAGGGTTTTCCCGGGTATTTCTATTTATTTTTGATTGTTTTAGGAAATAATGTTATATAGTCCCTGTTTTCCCATATAAGATATACATGTAGGAACTCATGTATTAGTGGATGAATAGGATGGTGTCTACGGGTCTGCGGGGCTACTATAGGTTTTCCTGTCCTAACTGTGGTGGTACAGCTAGTGATTATCGGCTTATCTATAAGGCTCCATGTGAGAAGTGTTTACCTGATAACATATTTAAGAAGATAGTATCAAGCGTTGATAGGAGTGACTATTACCAGTTAATGAAGGCTTATGCCGAAAATGTAGTTAAGCTTAAGCATCTAAGGGAGATAATCTCTCTAGAGGATGAAGTTAGAAAGCTAGAGGCATTCTTTAGTGATGCTACTGGAGGCTATAGGTTCTGGAGTGCACAACGTACATGGGCTCGGCGTGTACTTAAGGGTAAGAGCTTCTCGATCATTGCTCCCACGGGAATGGGTAAAACAATGTTTGGACTAGTGACAGCACTATACTTCTATCAAAGAGGAAGGGGTAAGGTCTACCTAGTCTTTCCAACAACACCACTACTTAACCAAGCTTATGAGAAGATGTTGAAACTAAGTGAGAGGGCAGGGCTAAAGCCTAGAATAATAGTGTTCCACTCACGTATTCCTAAGAAGAAGAGGGAGGAGTTTTTCCAGAGGCTAGCCGATGGTGATTTCGACATATTATTGACTACATCAAGATTTATCCATAAATACCATGATCTCCTTAAGAAATATACTTATTCATTCATAATGGTTGATGATGTAGACGCTATACTTAGGAGTGGTAAGAGTATCCGGCTACTACTAGAGATCATGGGGTTTAGCCCTGAGGAGATAGATGCAGCTCTACAACTGTTTAAGCTACGTATACAAGCGGCTCGTTTAAGTGATGAGGAGAAGGGTAGGGTTGAGAGAGAGATTAGAAGGCTTGAGGAAATAGTTGATCGAGCCCGTAAGAGGGTTAAGACAGTACTTGTTGTATCAAGTGCTACTGGTAAACCAAGAGGCATATATCCAAGGCTATTCAGAATACTCCTGGGATTTGAAGCTGGTAGTCGTGGTGAAGCAGTAAGGAATATTGTTGATGTATATGTATATCCAGAGAAACCTCTTGAGGAACATGTTGTTGAGCTTGTTAAGAGACTTGGTAGTGGTGGACTGGTATTCGTTCCTGTTGATAAGGGTATAGATTATGCTGAGGAGATCGCTGGGCTATTGAGGGAGAATGGGGTTAAGGCTGAGGCTTTTCATTCCAAGAAAAACATAAGAATCCTCAATGATTTCGCTAAAGGCAATATAGATATACTAGTTGGCGTTGCAACATACTATGGTGTTATGGTTAGAGGACTTGATCTCCCCGAGAGGATCAGGTATGCACTATTCGTTGGTGTACCAAGGCATAAGTTTAGTAGTAAGCTAGAGTCTCCAAGACCATATGATGTAGTCCGTATACTATCTATCCTGAGAGATGCCGTTGAAGATGATGAGAAGAGGATCGTTGAGAGATACATTGGCTGGTTAACATCTAGACTACGACGTCTCTCTCCAGCAGCAACAGCTATGCTTGGAGAGGAGTTGGAGAAGGCACTTCGTGGTGAGGAGTATCGTAAAACACCCATTCTAGAGATACTCCTTGAGGCACTAGAATATGCTCGTAAACTCCTTGAGAGATCTGATGTGTGGGAAAGGCTTAGGAGGAGTGGGGATATAGCTCTTACTGAGGAGGATGGACGTACATACATACTTATACCAGATGTAGCAACCTATATACAGGCTAGTGGGCGTACATCAAGGCTCTATCCAGGAGGTATTACTAGGGGTTTATCGGTCATAGTAGTTGATGATCATAGGTTATTGAATGGCCTTGTACGTAGGATGAGATGGTTATTTGAGGATCTAGAATTCAAAGATCTGAATGAGATCGATCTAAATAGGCTGCTTGAAGAGATTGATAGTGATAGGGAGAGGGTTAGGAAGATAATTAGTGGTGAGATTGTTGTTGATGAACAACTAGAGATTTCTAAATCAGCACTACTTATAGTAGAGTCACCTAATAAAGCCAGGACTATAGCTAACTTCTTCGGTAAACCAAGTATTAGGGTTATTGGTGATAATATAAGGGCTTACGACGTAACTACTGGAGACTATGTATTAACGATCATAGCTAGTGTTGGCCATGTATATGATCTTGTTGTTGATGCTGGTCTCCATAACTATGGCGTACACCTAGTCAATGGAAGATTCATACCAGAGTATACTGACATAAAGAGGTGTAATAGCTGTGGATACCAGTTCACTGGTGAGGTGGATAAATGTCCAAAGTGTGGATCAAGAGATATTGTCCGTAAAATAGATGTTGTAAAAGCTCTTAGGGAACTAGCCAGCGAAGTCGATCTAGTATTCATAGGTACTGATCCAGATACCGAGGGTGAGAAGATCGGATGGGATCTTAAGGTTCTCCTAGAACCATATACACGTGAGATAAAGAGGGTGGAGTTCCACGAGATCACTAGAAGGGCTATACTCAATGCTATACGTAATCCAAGGGATTTCGATATGAAGCTTATAGAGGCACAGATTATACGTAGAGTTGAGGATAGATGGCTTGGCTTTGCCTTATCCCAGAAACTATGGTATGACCTATGGCCCTACTACTGCTACAAATACCTCATTGAAAAACGTGTTGAAGAGGGAGAAAAACCACTTGCCACCCTAAAGCAGTGCTGTGAAGAAGTTAATAGGAACTTTAGTGCTGGACGTGTACAAACACCAGTACTAGGCTATATTATCGATAGGTTTGAGAGGGCTAGGAAACCCGATAGGATCGTTGTTGAGATTGGTGATGGTCTTATACGGCTGGAAATACCCTATGAATACCTTAGTAAACTAGGTCTTAAGAAGGCCAAGGACTTACTTGGTAAAGAGGTTATTGTTGAGGAGATTAGTATTGTTGAAGAGGAGGTTAATCCGCCACCACCCTTCACTACAGATACACTGCTTGCAGAGGCGTCTCTAAGATACAATATGTCATCCCATAAAACTATGCAGATAGCACAAGAGCTATTCGAACTAGGTTTCATAACATACCATAGAACCGATAGTACACGTGTATCAGATGCAGGTATAGCTATTGCTAGACAGTATCTACAGGAGAAATATGGTGACAAGTATGCAGAGCTATTCAAACCACGAACATGGGGTACTGGAGGAGCCCATGAGGCCATAAGACCTACTAGACCCATCGACCCAGATAGGCTTTGGGAACTTATTAGGGAGGGTATTATACAGCCTGTAAGGCCATTAACTAGAGCACATAAGATGATCTATGAACTCATATTCCGTAGATTCATAGCTAGCCAGATGATCCCTGCAGTTGTTAGGAAGCAGAGGCTAAGGGTTAGGATAGACTCATTTGAAACTGAGATAGATAGGCCTATGGGTATTGTTAGGGATGGTTTCCTAGAGATCTACCGTATAATAAGTTCTGAAGCACCAGTTAAACCCGGTAAATACGTGATTACAATGGCTGTGGCGAGGAATCCACCACTAGCCAGATTCCATGACGTTATTAGGTGGATGAAGGAGCAGGGTATTGGTAGACCCAGTACTTATGCTAAGATAGTACAGACGCTTCTTGATAGGAGATATGTTGTTGTGACTAAGAATGTTAAGGCTTTAAGACCTACGAGTAGGGGTATGGAGGTCTATAGATTCTTGACAACATTCTACGGGGACGTAGTTAGTGTTGATACTACGCGGGAGCTTGAGGAGAAGATGAAGCTTGTTGAGGAGGGAAGGGAGGATTACCAGTCTATATTAAGGAGAATTTATGATGAACTACAGACTAAAGTTATTAATGTAGATAGTAGTGTTTGGAGAAAACAGGTATGCGGTTAACCGATCTAGAGATTACGTTACTTGGAGAGAGTAAGGGTAGAAGATACTACTTAGCATTATACCATGGAAGGATCAAGATCCTTGGTCAAAAACCTAATACTGAAGCGGCAAAGCAGGTTGCCAAAATAGCTAGAATGCATAGAGCTAAGATACTTGTTCTCCCCCTATACTTCAATACGGGGCCTTTACTCGAATTCTTTGGTCTCCCAAGGGCTAGGAATATTAAGAAATACTTTGAACAGATATCCGATCGATCAATACGTGCTCTCTCATCAGTAGCTATGACTGAGAGGATAAGCATTATAGTGACGGGTTTCCTTGAAAAGGCTGGTGCTCACCACTATATATCAAGTCTATTGATTAATCATGAGGGAAGAATTATCTCTAGGTATAGGAAGCTAGTATTATCTAGTACCGAGAGCATTTTTAACATAGTACCGGGTAAGGACATAAGCATATTCAGTATTCGTGGTCTAAACATAGCTATTGTAATAAATGATGAGATAATGTATCCAGAGCTCCTGAGAATATATAGGATCTTAGGTGCAGACCTATATGTACTGCCGCTAAACCCATGTAGCTACAAGTATTCAATGACAACATACATCGCTAGAGCAAGGATTGAGGAGAACAAAACCCCACTAATAGTACTTGGTTCAATAATAGAGTACAGAGGAGATCTTGCCGGTGGTGCTCCAACAATAATATACGATGAGGAAGGCAATAAGATCTATGAGTATAATGGTTCAAAACCTAATTTAATACTTCTACCGCTAAATACTTTTAAGAAGAATAGGGGCTTGGGTGATCTTGATAAACTAATCCGTATCATGAAAATCTATAGGAGGGCCTTAAAGAATAGTATCCCACGTGTAAGTGTAGAATAATTAATATCTTCTCCATACGTATAGAGAATAATATGTATCTAGTTGGGGGAGGTTATTTTATGAGTAATGAGGAGATTAGGAAGGTACTCACTATAAAGGTCAATAGCCTAAACGATCTCGTTAGACTAGCAATGACCTATACAGGTCCAACATCACAATCAATATTTCTACTAAAGTTCTGGGATAGAGATAAGCTAGTTATTGGTATGCTAGGTCTCTTTAGAGACTACTATAAATTCTATGGACTGCCCATCCTTTACTACCATATATGTAGTGATGAGGAGAAAATGAGGATCAAGGATTCAAACTATATAGTAATATCAACTGATGGGGAAAGACTAGAGTTTAGTAGATCACCTAAACCCGGTATGTCAATACCATTGATACACTTAGCTGAGAAACCACCTATAATACCAGAGCTTAGCTAGCAAGACATGGTGCTCCATATGCCTAGTGATCTAGAGAGGATCTACAAGCTCCCCATATGGTCTATGAAACCAAATGAACCAGAGGCTATTGATGGATTTAATTCCTTAAGAGAGCTTTTCACGTATCTCGTAGAGAAACATAGTTTCTTCAAGGAGGTTCTCGGGAGAGAAGTTATCCATGTAATAGATGTAGCAGCAGGATCGGGTATTGCTGGTGCAGCTTTAGCCCATGTATTATCAGGGTTTGGGAGAAGGGTTAAGCTTTTAGCAACTGATCTTCGGGAAGACGATCTATTCTATGTGTATGAGTGGTTACGTGGAACAGAGAATGTTGATGTAGAGACAATGGTTTGTGATGCATCCATACTCTACAAGTGCCTCCCCCAGTACAGGGGCTCTATAGACATAGCATTGCTATGGGTTATTTGACACCACATTTTAGCCCATGGGATCTCGTTAGAATGTATAGCTCGGTTGCAAGTCTCCTCAGAGATAATGGTGTATTTGTTGTTGAGGAAACAGATAGAGTCTATAATATACTGTATAGGGTTGGATACAAGGATTTCCTCCTAGAAAAGGATCTTGGAGATAAACAAGTAGTATCAATACACCTAGGCTACAACATAATGAAAGGATGCTTCAGGAGAGCCTACTACATAATACCTGGGTTTAAAAAGATAGCAGTATTGGATACAAAGTTCTGGGATCTAGCAACAGTAGCGGCAATAGGGTGGATATTCTTCAAAGAACCAGACATAATTCCGGAGAAAACACTACATAAAACCCATGGATCAGGATACATAATTCTATACAAGAACCCAAGGACAAAACACGATCCAGAAGAATATAGTCAACCACCAAAACCATTCAGTAACAAACAATAAAGACACAAGAAAATGGGGCCGCGGGGATTTGAACCCCGGACCACGGGGGCCCAAGCCCCGCATCCTACCAAGCTAGACGACGGCCCCTTTCTTCCGTATAGTTTATCCATTGTATCCCCTTTAAAACTCTTCTTTATTACTAGAGAGTGGGTAAAGCTATGCTAGATTGTGGGGTTTAGGGGTGCTATCGTGGTTTAATTGATTCTGATGTTTTACCCGGTATTTACCTAGCTCCTTGAAGATGAGGATATTTGTTAACACTGCTAGTGCCCTCATAGTTTTCCTGCTCTTAAAACAGAGTTTTTTCCTGAATCCGATTTAGGAGATAAGTTTACTTGGCTAACTTAAGTCTAGATCTTCTAAGGCAGTAAAGAGATCTAGTAAATGGATTTATTGGTATAGATGATCTAAATCCCTACTTCACCAGCTTCACTGGATTAGTTGCTGGTAATGAGTATCTTAAACATAGACCTAAGGGTTTAATGGATAGAAAAGGTATGCCGCCGCCGGGATTTGAACCCGGGGCAACCGGATCTCCCTTCGACTCCGGGATCGAGCCCGTGGAGACCGTATGAGTCCGGCGCTCTACCTGGCTGAGCTACGGCGGCTCCCATGTATATTTTAGGCTGTGTTAAGGGATTATAAATGTTAATTATTTTCCTAGGGTTCTATCTAGTATACCTGTACCTCTATACTCCCCAGTTTTATCTTCTCAATACTATCTATGTCTCCATATATACGTATCTTTAAATAGTTCTCAATAGCTTCACGTATAAGATCGCTCCTTGAAAGCCCTAGTCTACGAGCTGCAAGATCTATTTGTTCAAGGAAGTCCTCCTCGACCTTGAAAGTCACGATCCTTAGACCCATACAGCTCCACCAGTAATACTTGTAAAGACTGGGTAGATAAGCAGCCAAACAATACGGAAACACGGGAGAGACTCGGGCGAAACTATTCCATTAGAAACACATAATATTGCCTAAACAATAAATCACTAGATGATAACTGGGCCCGTAGCCTAGCCTGGATAGGGTGCCGGCCTCCGGAGCCGGTGGTCCCGGGTTCAAATCCCGGCGGGCCCGCCATAGATTAACTTTTTTCCTTTCTAAATATCTGCTATAGATTGTTAGAACCTTA
>CAZVHC010000024.1:0-29423 GCA_964627005.1 uncultured Desulfurococcaceae archaeon | reverse complement strand
GTCCACCAAGCTGTTAGCTTGAACCCCAATATACAATAAGATGCATTGGAAACCAAGCTTCTCAATACATTCTCGATCGTTCTAATACAGTATAATCAACATCAGCCCCAGAGACCCCACAACCAACACAAACCAACCCCTCCAACCACCAAAAGAGAGGCTAAACACTATAGAGTAAATTATACAAAACAATATAAGAACATTGGGATCATTGTGACAGAACGAATTAATCAATCAGCTACCTTACATAAAGTATTTATAACACTAACACGAATTATATCTTCAATAGGTGAAACTATTGAGTATACTCAATATAGAGTTCTTTAACCAAATTATATCAGAACAGAGGAAACTCTATAAGGATGTATGGGAGAATATATGGGATGGGGATCTAAAGGTAAGAACGGATGTAAATGAACTAAGAGAGTACCTAACTAACGAGGACTATAGACATCCTCTCAGGTTTAAATTTATGAAATGGAAATTAAGTGTCATATCATGTAAGTTTAAGTTAGGCCTTGAAAAATATCTAAGCGATAAAATTGAAGATATAAAAATAGATCTTCTATGGCTAACATGGTTTGGTGGTGTTCAAGAGGCACTTAATGAACTTGCAAGACATTTCGACAGACGATCAAATATTCTTAGGGAACTATTAAATGAAATAAAGAGAATAGATAACTATAACGATATCAAGGAAGGATTAAAAGCCAAGATGACTGAGGAACTTAAGAAAATAAAGCACATGGGGATAGCAGGCTTCTCAATACTACTATCAATAACAAACCCTAAGCTCTTCATGCCCTTTTACGGAGGCAAAGACAGCGAACCATTTGCTTACGTAATACATAAATACAATGCATCAATAATAGATGAACAAACACTAAAACTATTCAAAGAAATGCAACGTACACCTAAATACAATAAACTACTAGAGCTCTATCTTAATATAAATAGAGAAATAAAAGAGCAGCTAAAAACCCACAAAATAGACAACATGCTAGAGACAACCTTCTATCTAGCAACATACACTCCCAACACCAAACACCACAAAAAATAAAACCCCCAACCAAAAACAAAACAAAAACAGACAAAAGCCCCGGTAGTATAGCCCGGCCTAGTATGCGGGCCTGTCGAATGTCCCTCCCCCACTCCCCACTCCACTACTTTGTAGCTGGATTACTTGTTAGCGAGGGTAGTTTTGGAAAGAAAGAACATAAGAACCAAGGTAGATTCACATTTACAAACACAGATCCCAAATTAATAAAAATAGTCTATAATTTCTTAACAAAAGAACTAAACATACCCAAACATCAAATAAAAATATACATAACATACAACCAAGAAATAACAACAATACCAGAAGAAACACTAAAAGAATACTGGATAAAAACACTAAAGGCACCACCAGAAACAATAAAAATCTACCCCTACAAAAGAAAAGTAAAACAAATAAGAAAGAGAGCCAAATATGGAATATGCCAAATAAGAATAAACAACATAAAAACGAGAAGGAAAATAGAAAACTTTATAAGAGAAACCTTAATTGAGATTACTTAACAGGGAGTGGGGGAGGGACATAGAGAAAGCCCGTGACCCGGGTTCAAATCCCGGCCGGGGCGTCACTTCTCTAATCTTTTAGAGATCCTACTGTCTATTTAAGGATCTATTTTATGTATTCCGTTTTTCCCTACTATTGTGATCCTCTCCTTTGCTATGATAAGACTTTTGTTTTTCTTATACATTTCCTTGGCTAGTTGGGATACTTCATTTTTCATTTTTATCAATAGATCATTATATCTTTTAATAGATATTCTTAGATCTAATGGTTGAATCATAACTTTTTCTTCAAGGATAGTTAATAATAGATGTGCTTTTCCTAGTCTCTCTATATTCAACATATATCTAATTATACAGTTTAGAAATTTTGTTATTTCACTTTTTGCTGATATACTATATCGATAGAGATTATCTGGATGTTTATGAACGTTCCCATATATGCCATATTCTATCCATTTCTCTCTAAGTAATTCCAGGAGGTGTTTATCTTTATTAACAATTATTATTTCAGGCTCTAGGTAGTAATGAGGCTTTGGCCTATATCTCTTCTTTACACTTAATACTATAGTTCCATCACTATCTATAAAGCCTGCAGTATAGGCTGCGAGTTCATCCAAGGTTTCTGAGAATAATTCTAGGATTTCATATGGTGACTTTGAACAAAGCAGATCATGTTCTTCTTGAGAACATATATATGCCCTAAATTTCCATGTAGAGTAGCTTTTTCTATCTCTTTTAGGGTAAGAATATACTCTAACATAGCCATTGTGAGAAAGCCTATATGCTACTACTGAAAAACTAAGTAAGGTTCCTAAATGGGTTGTTTCAACACCAATATCTGTTCTTTGCTTATATAGGCATGTATATGATCCATCGCCCACTACGAACCCGTGAAACCACGCTCTTCGTACATTACTAGTCCACCTAGATACAATCTTATCTATTGCCCTTAGAATCCCTTCAATGTTTCTAATGACTTTAATCATTTCCCACACCCTCCACTATCTATATACCAGTACTTACTAGTACTATATATTACTTAAAAGTACTATTTAAACCTTACTATTATTAGCGAGTATTTAATAAAGATAGCATAGAAGTGTTATATTTGATATAGAGAAAAGGGGAGATAGCCGTGACTGAGGAACTTATATTTATAGGAAGTATATCAGTACTTAAGAGTGGGCCCTTATATAGAATTACCATTCCTAAAAAGGTTGTTGAAGAACTGGGGCTTAGGCAGGGAGATAAGCTGTTAGTCTATATTGATCGGGATAGAAAGACCATAGTTATAAGGAAACCCTAGAAATCCTCTAGTACATAGAAACACAAAGATAAGAACCTATTTTCCATATTCATCTATACTTGGGAACACAATTGTATTATTAGACGTCTACTACCTCATAATATTAGAGTTTATCACCATTGCCATAATTAATAAGTAATAAAAAATATAGGATAAGCATACATTTATAAGTTTTGCTTTATTAAATATTAATAGTGGTGAAAGATATGATTTTTAAACGAGTAATAAAGGGTGAAGGACCACTAAGAAAACTTCTAGAAGAGCGTATGAAGAAAGGACCTTTACTAAGGAAGCTTAGAGAGCAGTTCTTTAAAGCATCCAGTAAAGTCTATGACGCCGATAGATTTTATGTAAGCTTACTTGATGATATAAAAACTGCTGAAGGACTAGTGGTCATAATATCACCATTTCTGAATAAGCTTAGAGTCGAAAAATTCATCCGTACGAAGGAGGTTAAGGATGCATTAGGTAAGGGTATAAGGATAATTGTTGTAACAAGACCACCTGAGCCTAGAGAAGTGAGTAATATAAGTGATCATGAAGAGTGCATAAAAATGTTAGAGAATAGCGGTATTAAAGTAGTAGTTGTTAAGGAGCCAAGACTACACTTTAAAGCTGTCATAATAGATAATAGAATCATTTATCTAGGCTCAATTAATCCATTAAGCATATTGACAATTAAGGAAATACCTGCAGACTATATGATTAGATTTGAGAGTGAGGCATTAGTAGATGAGATATTGGAGAATGCTATAGGTAAAGATACATATGAGAAGTGGATCTTTACATAGCATACTATCTCTAAATATAATGTTTAAACCTCTCTACATTTTCCCAATATAATAGATATAAGATGTACTTACCAAGTATTGGACTATATGGTTTGTTGGTAGTTTATTTTCTTCTAGGAATTTTATGAGTTCTTTATCTCTTGTTATGAAGTATGTTTTCTCCTGTAGTGATGGAGAATAGAGTATGTTATCAAATATGTCTTTTATGCCCTAGTGCTCTAAGCTTTATTGCTGTCTCTAGATGATCCGCTTTGGTGGTATGAGTTCTATATCAATTCCCAGTAGTAATGCAGTTATAGCTTCCCTTACCTCCTCAAGTATCTCCCTCATATCTCCTCTTCATAAAATCTTCAAGGTCTTTCTCTAATACTACCTAGCTACCTACATATATAATCCATAGCAATTACTCCGGAGATAAAATCCATTAAAACCAGTTTACGTATTCCACTTAGTAAGGGGTTTATAGTGATAAAAATGATTATCTAGAGGAACAGGGGAGATGAGTGTAGAACTTAGAATGTATACGTATTCGTTTGAAAGTAATGGATGGAATGCTGTTAATATAACAGATGTTGTTGAGGAGATTACTAGGAATTCTGGGTTAAGGAAGGGATTGGTACATGTATTTACACCAGAGAAGAAGTGTATGGTAGTATTTATTGAGTATGAGCCTAGCCTACTATCTGACCTTGAGGAGTTCATGGAGAAGTATATGGGTTCCCCAGGGGTGCTTGAAGGTCTCTTAGGAAAGAGTATCATAGCACCATTTATAGGTGGTTCACTGGATATAGGTGTTTTTAAGAGGATCGTATTCATCGATTTCAGTAGATCATCTGGAAAGAAGAAGGTGATTATAGTAATTGAGGACTTACATGACTAGTATAGAGCTTAGAACATATGGTCCAATGAACTATTATGCTCTAAGACCTATTATTGAGGATAAAATAGCCTCTACAGGTTTAGCTAAGGGTTTAGTAACGATTCATGCTAAGGGTGCTACGCCAAGTATAGTAGTTATTGATAGGGACTTACTAGAGGATTTTGATAGGGTTTTGAGAAACATTATCCCGGTTATTGGGTGGAGGCATGGTAATGCCTATGCTCATCTCAGATCAACTGTTATGGGGACAGCCTATACATTACCATTTAAGGATGCAAAGCTATTATTGCCTAGAAACTATGAAGTATACTTTGTTGAGACAAGGCCTGTCTATAATCATAGGAGGATAGTACACTTGTATATTAGGGGTTGATCTGTTAATGAGTATCTATTCTTATAAGTAGATCATTTATTTAACTATTATTTAGTGGTTAGCTTGGTTAATGTGGTTGAGTATTATAGTAGGGGTTATGTTTGTAGGGAAATAGCTGGTTTCTTAGAGGGTAGATGGGCTGGTATTGAGGGTGAGGCTAAGAAGTGGATTAGATGGGCTGGTGATAAACCCCTAGTTGTTAGAGAACCAGGTGATATTCCTAGGCTTATCCGTAGATACAGTTTCCTGAAGCCACGTAGTTTCTATGGTTCTATAGAGATCTTCCATAGACTAGGTTCTCGTAAAGATGTATCTGAGGGTTATAGTGGTAATGTACTATATACTACTGTGTTCATTGATGTTGATATTGTTGATGAATCCCTGGTTGAGAAGAGCTGGAAGTATGCTTTGAAGGCTGCTAAACTAATTACTGATTGGCTCCGGGAGGAGGGTGTTGCTGATAGCGTCTACCTATTGTGGAGTGGTGCTGGTGTCCATGTAAGGGTTCATGAGAGGAGTTTTAAGGAGATTCTCCAGAACCATCACCCACTAGCTGTTGCCCATGCATTTGCCGAGTATATATTGTTGAAGCTTAAGCCCCAGCTCCTAGGAGTTATAAGGGAGTGTAATGGTGCCATAAAGATCGAGAACCTCGTCACCATGAAACGTGTATTTACAGCCCCACTTAGCCTCCATAGGAGGCTGGAACGTGTAGCTGTAGCCTTCAGCCCTGATAGGATCGGGGAGTTTAGCCTTGAATGGACTAACCCGGCAAAGCCAGTATATGAGGAGGGGATATGGAGACGGTTTAGGGAGGGGGAGGCAGATGATCTGGCGTGGAGGGCTTTGAGAGCTGTAGGTGTATCAACTAGTATCACGAGGCTTGAGACAGCAACTAAGCTGGAGCTTCCTAGACTAGATGAAACAAGTGTGAAGAGCATCTCTAGAGAGGTTAGGGAACCAGGTAGATTCCCTGTTATGGCTTTACTGCAGGCTGCCCGATACTATCTGTTAACAGGGGATCTTGAGAAAGCCAAGAGCTTTGGACTGAATCGTGCAATATTCTATGCATGGGCCAAGTACTATGGTCCGGGCCGTAGGCCATTGGCTGCTAAGAGGACAGTCTATGGGAGGAGGCTTGGTGGAGTTGAGTCTGTGAAATGGGTTAGTGTAGCTGGTGAGAAGGTACCTGCTAGTGATAGAGGCTATTTTGTCATGGGTGGTGTGGAGCAGAGGCCGGAGGATTTTGATCGTCAGGTAGCCCGTAGGTTTGAGGAGGCTGGTATAAGGTTTGATGTTGCTTGGAGAGCTGCCCTTGATTATGTATCTAGGTTTCCAAGATCAGTGTTAATGGATCCTCAGGAATTCTATAAACTTGTCTATGAACCTGTAAGGGATAGCTTTATTGACAAAGTAATTAGGAAGAGAGGAGGAAAGAAGAATTTAAAGAGTCTAGATCAATGGCTGGGTACTCTATGATAACTAATCCAGTATAGATAATAAAGACTATATATCTTGACTATAATTTATATCTACACAGGTAAAAATATATTGAATTAAGATCTATAACTTATTATAAACTAATTCCTCTCTTCATCCTTTTTATTAGTGTAAGAGTGGCTATTATCTTTGAACATATTATTTAATGTATGTAGACATAGTATTGATAGGATATCTCTCAATACATAGATTAATGCAGTAGCTAAATAGTTAAGTCCATTATCTAGTTTAGCAATTGTCTCTACAAACCCATCAGTAACTACATAAATAATGTAGAGTACAAGTATGTTTTTAACAGCACATTTTACGTTATCTCTATGAAAGAGATTAATGATAGGTCTATTAAGATATTGATATGTATCAAGTATACAATGACTCAATAACTTGGATACAGGATATACACTATATGATTTATTGAAGAATCTTCCCAACAAGATCATATATCCCTTAATGATGATCAGTACTTTAAATGCTAAACCACTTCTCTTAATACGACTTAGAATATCGAATATTCTCAACGACCATTCACCAAACAGGGGGTTCCTCAATATATACCCAAAATTCGATCAATTTTCGTGGAATGATACATAATACCAAATAGGACTCAAAGTCTCATGCCCATTGTAGTTGCGATCCATGCAGTGTCTAAAGCCAGCAACCTGTTCATAATTCTGCACATAGTTAACAAGTGTGGACTTAGTTCACGAGATACAGAACCGATTAGTGGACAACCGAAATATCTCATGATACAGAATACAAGACAATGAGGGGATCAGCGATCGGAGATCACACCATAAAATCCACGATACAGTGTTGAAGAGATAGTATTTAAATGTTCCCTCATTCTATAGTATGAGGGATAATATTGAAATGAGGTTTAAGGGTTATAACTATATTACTACTTTACATTCATACATTTTATGTTGTTTATTCGATTGAGGGTTTCTTTCTAATTTATGTTTGTTTTATATTATTTGCTTTTGTAAAGTAGAGTATTTGATTATGGTTACTTCCTTAAGGTAGAATATTTAGTATAAATTATTCTTTAAGTACTATATGGGTAAACCTTATTTTAGGTTTAAGGAGACTATTTAAATTAGTACCATGGGTATTACTGGTGATTGGGTTGGAGCAGCATTTAAGGGAAGTTCCTTTAACGAGGGTTATGCCTTTTAATGCTGTTATAAATGATGTTATACATGGCTATATACCTTATCTAAAGGATGTTGAGGCAAGTATTATTGATACATGGGTTCTTCAGAGGCTAAGGTACATTTACCAGTTACAGTTGACACATCTAGTGTATCCATCAGCAACACATACAAGGTTTAACCATAGTCTTGGAGTTATGCATCTGGCCTATAAGTTCATGAATACATTGTTGACACGTATAGAGATCCTAAGGAAGAAAATACCGTATGAAAGTGCAAGGATCTTTTATGAAAGGCCTAGGGAGGTATTGTTAGCAGCTAGAATTGTTGGATTATTACATGATATAGGGCATGGACCCTTCAGCCACTCATTCGATCGCTATGTCTATCGTAGTAGGGAGTACTTGGGCTATCGTGTAGGTAATCATGAGATTATGGGGTATCTAATATATAGGGATTATCTTAGGAAACATATTCATGAACTATTAAGATCTAGTGGTATTGGATTGGATGCTGATACGGTTGTTGAATTAGTTGATCAAGCATTAAAACCTCCTAAAGGAGCTATACAGGGTACCGATCTATTGTCAATGAATGTATTAGGTAGTGGTGATTTCTACCTATCAGAGCTATCCTCAACTGATCCAGTAGATCAGGCTGGCAGGTTTGTAAGGATTGTTGTAAGGGATTTCCTATATCCAGCAGATATACTTGATTATCTTATAAGGGATAGCTATTATACCAAGACCCCGATCGGCATGGTCAATGCTGATTGGCTCATACTCCAGACATACATTGTTAGCCATGATAGTCTACTCGTACCTGCTATATCTGATAAGGGTATAGATGATCTCATTAGATTACTTAATGCACGGAAATTTATGTATAAGAATGTCTATCTACACCCAGTAAACCTCATATTTGATGAACTCATGGGAACGATCTTTGAATGTGATGAGGTGAAATCGCTAATTACTGAAACAATTGATAAGATGGTTAGGGAGGGGGAGTACCACTTATATACAGCATTAACTGATCACACTATCTATGGCATGCTTCTTAGATGGAGTAATTTATCGAGAGAGAAACTAGCACAGTATTGTGGAGATCAGGCTGAACGTGTTCTAGAGACTATTCATGGAATTTTACATTATAGGAAGATTCCATGGAAGAAGATTGCGAGATTATTCTTTAAACGTGAGATAGCTAGTCAATTCCTATCCCAGAAATATGGTAAGAGAATGATCGATCTACTTGTTAAGGGTGTATCAGAGGTTCTTAGAGATAAGTTAGGCATTAGTAATGGCGAGGATGAGATTAAGATAAAGATTACAAAGATAACAGCTTATCCTACAGCAGCTAAGGAGGTTATGAGGTATCTCTATATTGCTAGAGTACGTGGTGAAGCCCCCATTGACTTCCGTACTGAGAATATAGATAGTTTTGTAAGGATGAGAGGTGTTGAAGATGAGGTTGTTGTGACAGTCTATCTATGGAGAAATACATATAATAGGTTGCCTGATGAAATGCTTAGGGAGCTATTAAAGATTATAGAGGAGGAGATTAAGGAGATAACAGGGCTTAAGGAAATCATTATTCCCGAAACATCCTAAACCTATGGATAGGATCTAGTCCTACACTTCATCCTGCCCCCTAGATCCCTGATATAAATCTCTGAGGCCTCTTTAACTATTTCGCTAATACTATTCACATCTATAGGTTGTGAGCCCCTAGCTAAGACTATGGAGCCATTAAATGATTGCCTAATATATCCCTCCCTAAATAGCTTCTCAAGATCATTTTCTATCTCTTCACAGTAAACACCATGCATTGTCAACTCCCACCTACAATCCCTATACTCCCTCGGTATTTCCTGCCCCAACTTCCTCCATAGCCAATAGATAAAGCTATGTATGAATGGTCTATCTATTCTATAAATCGATAAAAACTTCCTTAGAAACTCTAGTCTACATGTACTCAAACCACCATAACACCCACTAGTATGTAGTTATAGGTAAACACTTAAAGTGGGAGGGAGAGTAATACCAGGTAGATCATAGATTAATCCCCAGCCTAATCAATGGATCTAGAGGATACTATGGTAAAATAGTAAAGTATAACAGTCTTTACGGAGAAAAATATTCACGGTGGATAAGATGCCCGGTTCTATGAAGGATCTCATAAACGAGTTCTACAACTATATAAAGTTTTGGAAAAACGTTAGCCCAGAACAGATCAGTAAATTTCTAGAACTACTAGAGGCTATAGAGAAGCCTGGAATACTTGATACAAAGACTAAGGAGCTTATAGCAGTAGCTATATCAGTTGTAGTTCAGTGTCAATGGTGTATAGCATTTCATGTAAAAGCTGCATTAGATGCAGGTGCTAAACCCGAGGAGATCCGTGAAGCTGCATGGGTTGCTGTATTAATGGGTGGTGGTCCACAGCTAGCCTATATGCAGCTTGTTGAAAAGGCTTTAGAAGAGTTTAGTAAATAAGATATATTAGGGTGATGACCGACCAATCTGCCGAAGAATAGTGTGAGGATACATCCTTACTGACCAATCATCCTATGTCTACTGTAATAGTTTTTCCATCTTCTACCTAATTAACCGAGAGAATAGAGTTATTTAACCACTAATCCATATATGGAGATATAGTTTTTAAGGAAAGATAGTTAGTGGGTGGTGGTTAGACTAGTTGAAGTACCCATTAGATAGGATCTGTGTGAAAAGCGGTATACTATGTCCTAGGTGTCAGAGACTTGTTGATAGTGGTGTTGTTAGTAGATACGAGATTCCCATTATGAAGGAACTTATAGATCTTGAGGAGAAGGCGTTTAAGGAGCTTAGGAGGGGTAGTTATAAGAAGGCTTATCAAAGTGGTGACCTCATCATCATAGTTGTTGAAGGTATAAATGATCCCAAAGCACTTGATCGTGCTGGCCGTGAGCTTTCACATAGACTTAACGCTAAGGTTAAAATTGTAGAACATACTGGTGATACTAGAAGATTTGTTGAACAAGTAATTTATCCAGCCACACTTCTTGGTGTAAATTCTCTATGGCTACCCGATGGATCCGAGCAGGTTATAATAAGAGTTTATAGAAGGGATCAGAGGATCATAGGTGGTAGGAGAAAGAATTATGAGGAAATACTCACACAAATACTTGGCAAGCCCGTTAGGATAAGGCTTGAGTAAACTAGATCAATAGGTTTTCTTTAAATAATTCTCTAAGAACTATTGTTGCATATTGTCCTATCCCTAGTGTGAATTTTATCCATAATTCTCCGTTCAATATGTTTATCTCTGGATCAACTAGTTTCAAGACTATGTTTCTCCTCCATCCACTTACTCCATAACTACTAAGTGAATTAACTAATGAATCTGCTGATAAGCCTTCTACACATAATATGTCGTGATAAAGATCACTATTACCCCTACATCCCGGGCCATAGACACATATTTCTTCCTCCCTTACCCATCCATATTTTTTAATGTACCTGTTTAATGCTTCATTGAATAGATATGACTGATATGCTTCAATAAATAGCAGTAATACATTCTTTTTCAACCCATATATCACAGCTTCTAATGATCTCTTTTTGGAGAGTATCCTTGATAATCTCCACTCATAGTATAGCCTATAGATCCTATTTAGTTTCCTCTCGGATCTAGCTATTAAGCTATTAATTGTTTCTCTTGGGTAAAGACTGTATAGTAGTTCTCTAACAGCATAAGCAATGTTTCCTAAGATAATATACTTGCCGATAAGGTGTGTATTATATCTCCTAGTACCGAATCTCTGATATCCATAATATGATGGAAGCCCATACTTATTGATCTTCTTAATAATGTCTTTAACTAGATCAGTATATTTTGGATCGCCTATTCTTATTGAGAACCTATTACCTATTAGGGCTTTCCTATGTAGTTTTCCACGTATATAGCCTATAAAGTATAGTTTGATATTATCTCTTTCAAAAACTAGTTCATTATGCCTAGCATAGTCTTCCCTAACTAGGTGCTTCTTTATAGTTATATACTGTACCGATAGTGAATCCCTATCCTTAAGGCCAAGGAATCCTATGTTAGTATATGGTATCCTATAGTATTTAGCTATAGTTCTCAAAGCATAGAGTGTATCAACACCTTTCTTAACAAGTCTATAGAGCACATACTCGCCATCAGCCCTACTATAGCCTAGCTTCCCATAGTCAATGAGTTCTTCAACAATAAATGTATCTGGGGATTGCCTATACTCTACCTTTACATACCCATTTGTTAAACAATACTTTAAACCACATACATAGTCGAGATGGTGACAATATATAGGCTTATTCATAGGAGCTTCAACCTACCCGTGACCCTGTCAATAAGACTAGATGGTGCAGGGCCAATACCTACAGTAGTCAATGTATCAGGAGGTAGTTCTGTTAATCCAGCATCACGTACAATAGATACTGGTAAACCAAGCCGTCTAGCCTGATCAGCTATTTCCAGCAACTCTTTCTCAGAACTTACTTTAACAACAATCTTTTTCTGCCCACTATCCCACCATAGCCTAAACCATTCCGGCTTCTCCCTATATGCTTTAAAGGCTGCTATTACAGCTGCATGGGCCACTTGTGCTGCTAGTTTACCACGGCTCATACCCAGATCTGTTCTTACAACTATTACCTGCTTATAATCCCCTAGATCCATATCTCCTCTAGACCCTCACACCAGTGTATATACTGTATCCGATAGTTTTATAGGGGGTTTGCCGGGTTTTTATCCATACTAGGCATGTAGTTGGGGCTGAAGAGGAGATGGCTAGTACTGAGACAAAGCTTACACCAATACTTGAGGCTGCATCACCACCAGTATGTAGCAGTTGCCATCGTGTGATCCCTCCTGGAGAGCATGGTGTTAGCTTTACATGTCCTAACTGTGGAGCTATAATTATACGGCGTTGCCGTAAATGTAGACAGTTGTCAGTACCGTATAAATGCCCCAACTGCGGTTTTGAAGGCCCATAAAAGTTTTCATGGGGTGTATGTGTATGGCTCGTGTACTTGTTGTTATGAAGATCCTTCCTGAAGATATAAATATTGAGCTGGAGGAGCTTAAGGAGAGGATAAGGGCTAAGCTTCCAGAGGGCTATGAGATCGCAAGGTATGATATAGAGCCCATTGCCTTTGGGCTTAAGGCACTTAGGCTATATATTATAATGCCTGAGCAGATAGAGGGTGGTACAGAGCCTCTTGAGAAGCTGGTTAATAGTGTTGAGGGTGTTAGTCAGGCTGAGGTAGAGATTGTACATAGGCTTACGGAGTAGCTATAATGTCTTTTTCTACACATCGCCACATGATCTCTTCAAATCACTCTCCTCTATAGATCATCATGAAGACCGTATTTTATAGTCTAAGGTATTTTAGGGGGGTAGAAGGAATTATTTTGGGGAGGTAAAGGGAGGAGTTTGGTGGAGAGATTTTGCCGTATATGAGTAGTTCAGCTAGGGGTGTTAGGAAGAAGCTTGTACTAAGGGTTGTTGAGGCTTTTCATAGGGATTCCGGTAAGGGTATTGCTAAGATCGATCCGGATGCTATGGCCAAGCTTGGTGTAGAGAATGGTGATATAATTGAGATTGAGGGTAGGAGGAAGACTGTTGCAAAGGCTATCCAGAGCACACCAGAGGATCGTGGCCTAGGTATTATAAGGCTTGATACTATAACTAGGCAGAACGCTAATGTCAAGATCGGTGATAAGGTTACTGTGTCAAAGATTAATGCACGACCTGCACAACTTGTTAAACTTGCACCATCAAAGTTCTATGCACAAGTTGATCAGAATTTCACGAGATTCATTAAGTCTAGGCTTTTAGAGAGACCAGTTGTTGAAGGGGATCTTGTTATAATACATACTATTGGTCAATCACTACCATTTAAGGTTATCTATACAAAGCCTAAAGGCCCAGTAGTCATCAAGTCTACTACAAATCTTATACTATTAGAGAAACCAGGTGAACAGTATAAGGTACCTCGTGTCACTTATGAGGATATTGGTGGTCTTAGGAATGTTATTCAGAGGATAAGAGAGCTTGTAGAGTTACCGCTAAGGCATCCAGAGCTATTTAAGAGACTAGGGATCGATCCGCCCAAGGGGATCCTATTATATGGTCCTCCAGGATGTGGTAAAACTCTATTGGCTAAAGCAGTTGCTAATGAGGCTGATGCATACTTTATAGCGATCAATGGTCCCGAGATAATGAGTAAATTCTATGGTGAAAGTGAGCAGAAGCTTCGTGATATTTTTGAGCAGGCTAAGAAGAATGCTCCAGCAATAATATTCATTGATGAACTAGATGCTATAGCTCCTAAGAGGGATGAGGTTATAGGTGAGGTTGAAAGACGTGTTGTAGCACAATTACTAGCTTTAATGGATGGTCTTGAGAGCCGTGGAAACGTTATAGTTATTGCTGCAACAAATCGACCCAACGCTATAGATCCAGCTTTAAGGAGGCCTGGCAGATTTGATCGAGAGATTGAGGTACCTTTACCGGATAAGCAGGGTAGGCTAGAGATCCTCCAGATACATACTCGTGGAGTACCTTTAGCCGAGGATGTCGATCTTGAGAAGCTTGCTGAGATAACCCATGGATATACAGGTGCCGATCTAGCAGCTATTGTTAAGGAGGCTGCACTCCATGCACTACGTCGTTATCTTCCAGAAATAGATCTTGAGTCTGAGACTATACCAGCGGAAGTTCTTGAGAAAATGGAGGTTAGGATGGAGGATTTCCTAGCAGCCTTTAGAGAGATCGTTCCTAGCGGGTTAAGGGAGATCTATATAGAGGTTCCAGAGGTTCATTGGAGCGATATTGGTGGTTTACACAATGTTAAGCGGGAGCTACGTATGGCTGTTGAATGGCCTCTTAAGTATCCAGATGCTTTTAAGAGGCTTGGTATAAGGCCTCCAAGGGGTATTTTACTCTATGGTCCTCCGGGTACTGGTAAGACCTTACTGGCTAAGGCTGTAGCTACAGAAAGCGGATCAAACTTCATAGCGATCCGGGGACCAGAAATCCTTAGTAAATGGGTTGGCGAGAGTGAGAAGATGATCCGTGAGATCTTCCGGAAGGCCCGCATGTATTCTCCAGCAATAATATTCTTTGACGAGATCGATGCTATTGCTCCTGCCCGTGGATATGCTTTTGACTCTCGTGTTACTGAGAGGATCGTTAGTCAATTGATTACTGAGATGGATGGTATTGCTAGTCTTGAGAATGTAGTGGTTATAGCTGCTACCAATAGACCCGACATGATCGATCCAGCGTTGCTGAGGCCTGGTCGTTTCGATAAGTTGATCTATGTGCCTCCACCGGATAGAAGGGCACGTCTAGAGATTCTTAGGATCCATACTAGGAATATGCCTCTAGCAGAGGATGTTGATCTTGAGGAGATTGCAGCTAGGACTGAGGGCTATAGTGGTGCTGATCTTGAGGCATTGGTTAGGGAGGCTGCTCTTGAGGCTTTGAAGGAGGATATTAGGGTTGATAAGGTGTATATGAAGCATTTCCTGAAGGCATTGGAGGTTGTTAAGCCATCTATATCACCAGATATGGAGCGTATGTATAGGGAGTGGAGTGAGAAGTTTAGGCAGAAACTACCAAGATCGCATATTAAGCCTAGCCTATATACATAAATAGTTTATCCACTATATCTAGCCATAGTGTATATATGGGTGTGTTTCTCTAAGTAGTGGTTCTGAAGGTGATACGTTATATGGTGATATTTAGTGAGTTGTGGAGGAATAGGCCATTATTCAAGATAGTAATTGATGAAATAGCACGTCATGGTGGATCAATAACTTTCTCTGAACTCTACCAGTCAATAAGAAATGACTATGGATTCGAGATCTCTAGAACGGAGCTTTTGAAGACTATATTAACTCTTGAGTTGAGGGGATATATTGTTGTTAATAGGGTTAGGAAGGAGTACCATATATCATTCTCTAGAATGTTTATATCAGGTAAGCTATAATTGGTAAACTATACTATGCTAGACTATTGTTATTCATCCTAAGTATAGTATTTTGTGTAAGAAGAAGCCTTCCTAGATCGTAGTTGCTATAAAGCACATTGGTTATCAAGACCAACATCTATCTCTGGATAAAGAAATATTTCCCTCATAAAAACATATATATGATGGTGTAGTATATATGGGTGTTAATCTAAAGGATCTTATACCAGATGATATAAAGACGGTAATCGATGATCTTAGGAGTCTACGTGGTAAAGTGATATCCATAGATGCATATAATGCATTATACCAGTTTCTAACAGCTATTAGACAGCCTGACGGCACACCATTAATGGATAGCCGTGGTAGGGTGACTAGCCACTTAAACGGTCTTTTCTACCGCACCATAAACTTCATAGAGGCTGGTATAAAGCCTGTCTATGTATTTGATGGTCAACCCCCAGAGATCAAGTATATGGAGATTGAGCGTAGGAGGAAGATTAAGGAGGAAGCTGTAAGAAAGTATGAGGAAGCACTTAAGAAGGGAGATCTAGAGGCTGCCCGGAGATATGCACAAATGAGTGCCCGGCTTACAGAGGATATGGTCAGTAATGCTAGGAAGCTACTGGATGCAATGGGTATCCCATGGGTACAGGCACCAGCTGAGGGTGAAGCCCAGGCAGCATATATGACTGCTAAGGGTGATTGCTGGGCTACTGGTAGTCAGGACTATGATTCCCTACTCTTTGGTTCTCCAAGGCTTATCCGTAACCTAACGATTTCTGGACGTAGAAAGCTTCCACGTAAGGATGTCTATGTAGAGATAAAGCCAGAGATTATAGAGCTTAATAAGTTATTGAAGAAACTCGGTATATCTAGAGAGCAACTTATAGCAATAGGTATTCTTGTTGGTACAGACTATAACCCTGATGGTGTTAAGGGTATTGGGCCTAAGAGAGCTCTCCAGCTTGTCAAGACGTATAGGGATGTAGATAGATTGTTTAAGGCTATACCTAGTCGTGAATTCCCTGTTGACCCAATGAAGATCTTTGAGTACTTCATGAATCCACCACATACTACTGACTATAAGCTTGAGTGGAGAGAACCTGATGAGAAGGCTGTTATAGAGATACTTGTTGAAGAACATGACTTCTCTATGCAGAGGGTGAGGAATGCCTTGGAGAGGCTGAAGAAAGCCTATAGGGAGCATATTAGAGGTGTTCAGAAAGGCCTTGACCAATGGTTTACCTAGTAGTAGTCTTTCCAGCCATACTCTCCAATCAATGGCACGAATAAACACCAGGTATCCTCCCTAATCTCTAGCTTACCATCAGGTTTCTTATGTATAACTAGTAGTCTCTGAAGACCAAGATCTCCGACGGGCACCACCATAATCCCTCCGGGCTTCAATTGATCCACTAGAGGCTTTGGAATATCTGGAGCTGCTGCTGTAACCATTATCCTGTCGTAGGGAGCCTTCTCTGGATAACCCTTTGAGCCATCACCTACAATAACGGTTACATACACTATATAACTTGTCCTCCGGAGATTCTCCTTTGCAAAGAATGCTAGCTCTGGTATTCTCTCAATACTATATACATGCCCCTTCCTTTCCGGATCTTGTTTAGCAACGATCTCGGCTAGTACAGCGGTTTGATACCCGGAGCCCGTACCTATTTCTAACACCTTATGCCCGGGCTCTGGATCGAGTAGTTCTGTCATGATTGCTACCATGTGTGGTGCACTTATTGTCTGTCCATGGCCTATTGGTAGTGGGTGGTCTACGTATGCCCATTTCCTCTGATCTGGGGGTACGAATTCCTCTCTTGGTACATTGAGCATTGCCTTCTTAACTTTTTCACTCCTTATAACACCTTCCATGATAAGTTTCTCCACTAATCTTTTTCTTTCAGCTGTGTAGTCGGGCAATATGTTTCCCCTATACAATAATATATTATATGTGCTATGGATATTAAGGGAGGTGGTGGGTGTGTATGGCTATGGTGTTTTTAGAGTTGTTTTTGAGAGGATTACTGCTTATGGTCATGAGAATATCTCTGCAAAGCATCCGTCAACAATAGAGGTTACTAAAGAGGATTATCTTACGCCACACGGGGACTGTATAGTTGGTGTAGGTGCTGATAAGGCCTTAAGTGATCTGTCTAGGGAGTTTAGGGATTTATTGAGGGATAGATGTACTGTCCTTATCGCACTATTCTATATTGACAATAGATTATATGATATTGTGCTTGGACATGGGGATGAAGGACTTATTTTGGAGAATAACACCAAGATCATTTTTAGGAGGAGCACGTATATTGATGATGCAACAATAGCTATTAGAGTTAATAAGGCTGCAAGAGATCTTGATAGGGGGATGATTAGTCTTCTTAGAAACCCTGAGACAAGGCTTATAATAGTACTTATTGCACTAAAGCCTCTGGAGATCTATCCGGAATATGTAGGTGTAGGGAGAGTGATCGAGTACCTTCCTATATCCTCTAATTAGCCATTTACTACCCATTCTCCCCCTTACCCTCTCTACTACATCATCAACGGTATTACCGATGGTATATAGGTGTAGAATCGTACCTCTATGTGCAAGATAGTTATATGTATCTAGGAAGTCTAGGCTCCTATGGGGTAGATTAGCTATTATACGATCAGCTATTGATGATCTATAGTATTTTGGAATAAGCCTTGCATCCATGATTGATGCATGAATTACCCCCTTCAGCCTCCTCTTATTAAGTATAATGCTCTTTAATAGACAGCTAATAGCATATGGGTTAATGTCATTAGCATAGATAATTGTTCTCCTTAGAGAAGCTATATGTATAGGGAATCCACCGAATCCAGAGAATAGATCAAATACTATCTCATTATCCTTGACCATTTCAGCCAATAGCCTATGTTCAGTTGATAACCTTGGGTTAAAGTATACTCTATGGAGGTCTATATAGAATTTCAAACCATATTCCTTATGTATCACGTATCTAGTCTCTTTGCCCCAGAGCAGCTTTAACTTACTAACTCTATAATCAGTCTCCGTACCATATTTAACATAGATAGCTTCAATCCATGGATAAAGTTTACGTATTATCTCAATAATCCTGGAACCACCATATTCATTAACTACTTTCTCCCTAACAATCACTATTCTATTAACTAGATCATGTGCTGGAATATGATCCCTTATACCCTCCCTAGTTTTCCTAGGTGGCGGATTACACTGTACAACTTCAAAAGGTATCCTACACATATCTAAGATATTTTTACACCTAACACGATCACTTATGGGAATTAGTAAATGATCGTTTGTAGAGGATATCTTGTAACTCTTATCTAGTAAGCCATATTCCAGCAACAGCCTTCTAACAATCTCACCATACTTCTTAAAAACCTTAATACATAGAGTCATTCACTCTACACCACACTAGCTAGACTATATATTCTGGCCTTGGATATATTTTATTAGAAATAGTGATTGAAAGCTATGGAGCTAGGGTATAGTGGTGATACTATAGTTTGATGCCTCTTAAGAGAGTTATTATAGTATATAAGCCTGCTAAGAAGTGCAGTGATCTAATAAGTGACTATATAGGTGTTCTAGAGGAGAAAGGAATAAGAGTAGATACTATATGGGTTGATGAGGTTAAGAGAGGTGATCTCGAAGGATACGATCTAGTTATAGCAATGGGTGGTGACGGAACATTACTTAGGATATCATGGAGTCTATGTGAGAGACTACCATTAATACTACCAATACCTTGTGGCAGAAGAACAGTCCTTTACGAGGATCTTGACAGGTTCCCTGCAGAGGAAATAATCGATCGTGTATTAGCTGGTAGATTCTATATTGAGAGAATCAGTAGAATAAAGGCTTCCTATGGGGGAGAGTATCGGTATGCCTTAAATGAAGTAGCTATTATAACTCATGATTTTGGTAGAGCACTACATCTAGACATAAGTATGAGGACACCATATACTAGTACATCATTCATTCTAGAAGGTGATGGTGTAATCATAGCTACACCAACAGGTTCATCAGCATATGCTTTATCAGCTAGTGGACCAATAGTTGAGCCCGGGATCTCGGGGCTATTATTTATACCATTAAATCCTATAACACTCAATATAGCCCCAATACTAGTCCATCCATTTTCGGTAGTCACAGTATCTCCAAGAGATTATAGTGATCTATATATTGATGGAATGCATATAGAGACTCTGCCACCTAGTTCTAAGATTATAGTTAAGACAGCTAATAATGAGTTAAGGATCGTAAGGATAAGTGATAAACGTAATTTGGTGAAACGAGTCCTTGAAGGGAGAACAACAAGGTTCATATAGGAAGCTATACATTGTACTTGATACAGCGGCTTTTTTAGCTAAGTATCCACTACAACAGTATAGCACATATGAACTCCTTACAACACCACATGTATTATCTGAAGTAAGGGATCGTGAGAGTAGAGAGGCACTTGAAATGGCATTAAGTATTGGTAGAGTAAGAGTTGTTGAACCCAGTAAGGAGTATATGGATAAAGCCATGGGGATCGCTAGATCTATTGGTGAACACTCCTCGTTGTCAACAGCTGATCTTAGTGTTCTTGCACTAGCCCTACAGTACCTCGTACATGGCTCTGTAGTTGTTATCACTGATGACTATGCACTACAGAATACCCTCCTATATACTGGGATCCCGTTTAAGCCTCTACGTACAACTGGTATCCATGGGTTTAGAAGGTATATTGTCTTATGCCCAGTCTGTGGCTATGTATCAAGTGTTATTGGTGAGAAAAACTGTCCCCTCTGTGGAAGTAGGCTTGTTAAGAGGAAACTTTCCTAAATACTGCTATAAAATATCCATTCATATCATGTGTTAATGGGGAGAATCTGTATACTACGATATCATCTATGTATACCTTCTCAGTGTATGGTATCTCTATCTCTAGAGACTTAAAACCAAGATCCCTTATGTATAGGGCATTACCTTCATTCTCCATAAAGGTTAGGGTGCAGGTGCTATAGACAAGTACTCCATTATCCCTTAAGATCCTATGAGCTGGTCTAAAGAATTGTTTTTGATAAGATACACTATTCAATAAATCCCTATAGGTCTTGTTAAAGGCTAGCTTAGGTCTAACACCAAGAGCTGTACACGGTGGATCTATGAGGATCTTGTCAGCACGGAGCATTGGTAGATCCCTGTCTAGGTATCGAGAGTCTCCAAGGTATAGGAAATAGTTTCTGGGAAGTCTAAGTCTATCCATGGTCTCCACGATCCTCCTGAGCTTGGGCATTGACCTATCAATACTTACTAGTCTAGCCCTACCACGACTATATTGTATGATATGACTTGTCTTACCACCCGGAGAGGCACAACAGTCAATAATAGTCTCTCCAGCTACTGGATTGAGTACATGGGTTACAGCTATTGATGGTAGGCTCTGAGGGTGGAAGAAACCCTTCCTATACTCAGGCATCTCCCGGATAGCTGGTAACTTATATCTAGAGACAATGTTTCTAGCAACTATCCCCCTCCTGATCCTCTTAAGCTTCCATGAATCAATAATTGCCTCTGCAACTGCTACTACATAACCATTTGGAGCAACAATATTCACCTCCTCGCCAGCCCGGAAATCATCATATCCTATAACCCCTGGCCTATAAACTGGTGCTCCAAGCATTATGCTTTCAGCAGCTATGTAGTCAACAATTATCTTCTTATCAACGATAGGTACTCTATAGGGTCCTTTTACAACAATATATATGGCATCACCATAGTAAGGATCCTCTTCAAACCTATACTCCGGATACTTGGTACAGAGTATATCAAGAAGTTCTCCACGGCTAATAACCATAGTATTTACACGTAGGTAGTGCCGTGTACATGGGGTGGTTAGTTTCGCTATCAATGCCTTGGCTAAACTACCATATACCCTCATGATATCCATGTACAGCTTCTCATCAATTACGTACAAGATAATCTACCAGACCATCTAGTGTATTCCTAATCATCTGCTCTATTAGGAGTTATTAGCTATTATCTTCAATACCATAGCCTCTTCATTATAGATATGTACTCCTTATCTTATGGATAGACCAGAGGATGAGGGAAGACGTTGATACTTGTTTCCAAAGGATCTCTATCTCTCTTTCCCTAACAGATTCTTTAGGGTATCCATAATAGTCTCTTCTCCAACCTCCTCAGCTACACTCCATAGTAGTTTAAAAAGCTTTTTCCTAAGTCTAACCTTATCCTTATACTCTCGATAAACCTCGGTTCTTAGTGGACCTAGAACGATCTTGTCTAGCTCCTTATCATATCTTATGAGATAGGATTCCCCTAGAAACGGTGATACTGATGGATCGATTTCAGAGACCATATCTATTATGAATGCCGTAAGTAAGCCGAGATCCCATGTCCATGCCTCGCCAGGGCTATAGTCTAATAGTCTAAGTAGTAATAGACCCCCAGTAACCATGCCCTTACCAAGTAGTGCATAGCCAGGATTATCATGTAGGGGTTCTGCAAGACCGCGTTCATCAAATACGTAGAGCATTGGCTTCCTATCCATTGTAACAGTTGCTAGAAGGAGATTAACACTAGGCTCTATACCAACACCCCTAAGCTCACTATACCGGGTCATTAGCCTAGACTCTATAGTAGACACTATATCAATAAACTCACTACTATACGGGTTCCGGGACTCCCTAGAACCAACCCGTTCAAACCAATCCCTAAAGACAGCCTCGATCAGCTGAAAACCCTGCTTAACGAGGACAGCATCACCAGCACCACCAGCTATAGCCAAATCAATCTCCTTATCACCAGCCCGGAAATATATAGGCTTAATCTTCCTCTCCTCATGATATACTGGACCAACACTAGCCCTACTATCACTAGAAACTAGTACACCTTCTCCCCAGACAAGAGCAATAACAAGAGTCATACCCCTAAACACCAGCCCCACTACTCTACCTAATAATACGTCTTTAAATAATTAAGTATGTCAGCTAATCAAAGAGAATAACACGCATAAAAGTTGATGCGGGCCCGCGGGGATTTGAACCCCGGACTACCGGCTTAGGAGGCCGGCGCCCTATCCTGGCTAGGCCACGGGCCCTTCCCGGGTCTCTAGTATTAGTTGGTTGTTTTGTGGGTCAATAAATCTTTTTCCCATGTATTACTCGGACTGGTGTGTATGGGAATGTTTTTGTCTCTGGCTCTACCCCTATTTGTTTTAGTGTATTGTAGATCCTTGATACAGTCTGTCTTTTTCTTCCAGCGAATATTGTTATTGTTCCATTGGGTTCTAGTAGTTCTACTATTTTTTCTAGGAAGTTTCTTGTGTATAGCCGTTGGTTTTTATCTGGATTAGGTCCTCCATCATGTACTATGTGGTTGAACCTTATATTCTTCCTATAGAGTATATCTATTGTCTCTACTGCATCACCAAGTACTATATGTACTCGTTGATCCCATAGTTTCTCCTGGAAGAAGCTATAGGGGTTTCTATATAGTGCTACTGCAAGTATTTCTGGTGATATGTCTATCGACACTATAGTTGATGGGTTTGTGGACTCTAGTATACAGTAGATTGTTCTCCCAAGACCAGTACCTATCTCTAGGACTCTATCTTCATCTTCTACGGCTTCTGGCCATGCTATAGTGCATCCAGCCATAATCACTCTCACAAAATCCCTGTCATCCCTGGTGTACCCCAGTCCACCTGTCACTCTATCAACTAGATCCCATAATTCCTTATCCGGGAGCTTTGATACACGTTCTAAATATGTTCTCAGGGCTATTGAACGGGATATACGGTCAACTCCCAGTAGATCCCCTTTTAAAAGACCTGCTATAATGCATGGTGGGGTATGTTTTCTAGGCTCCACGTGTACGTACAATAAGCCTCCTACCTAGTACAACCCAGTACTCTACCTCAACACCCGGCTGGAGCTTCCCAGCTAGATCCGGGTCACTTGGCTTCTCAACCTCAAATGTATCAAAGGTCTCCATATCCATTAGCTGGACCATGTCACCCATATCAGCTATTACCTGGGCAATCCTCTTATCAATAATGGGTACCTCAACCCTCTGATCAACCGGTGCTACAAATGTCTTCTTAGAACCCGTGAACAAACTAATAGCTACGACATGAGCCTTAGCACTACCATGCTTACCAGTCTTAGCCTTACTCATTTCAACAATCTTACATGGCTCACCATCTATTATGATGAAGTTACCGGGCTTAAGCTCTCCAAGTGTAGCATAAGTCTTGCTCATGCCCCTTAATCACCCCATAAAATCTTCTATAAATGGAGTTATAGGGGGTATAGAATATATAGTTTCCCCTTCACCAATAGCCTCATACCATTTAAGGTTTAAATAGAGTCTTCAATGAGAATTACAAGTATTAACTAATCAATGCATTACCTGGTCGTATCATCTAGTATCAACACATAAAGCTATCCCAACCCACTAAGAGATCCTATATTTTCCCAAAATAATACTCTAAGTCATTATATGGGGGATGAAGGAGAAGAAAATATTTGATTACCTCTTTCTTAAATATGTAATGAATGCTAATAATACTATAACCAGGATTATAACCACTATGAAGAATAGGTTAACACCATTATCTACATTATTCTCAATATTTTGACCATTATTTTCTTCAGATGTACTTGTATCTATGGAATAACTATTCTGTATTCCTTCTGAAGTATTGTTCCCACTACTATCAGTATCTACCATGAATTGATCAGCAGATGATACATATTCTCCTGTGTTACCGCCTCCTCCACCTAGTGGTTCAACTCTTATGTCCTGGAAGAGGAGGATAAATGGAGTACTATCATCACCCAATTCACTACGTATATAATCAACTAGTTCTTCAGGAGATACTGCTAGATCCCCATGCACAGTCACTAGTACTGCAATGCCCACGCCAAGATCTAGCTTAACCTTACCTAGCTTATCACCATATTTATCCTCAACAGCCTTTATAGCATGTTGCATCTTCTCCATGAAATCATTGGAACAAGAATAATAACTAAAAGGTAGGACATGTATAACGACCCTGATGTCCTTAAGTATGCTCTTACTAATAACCTGCTTAATCTCATTAACTATATCGACAGTTATATCTTGATCCCTATAGACACTTAACTTAATGATCCCACTACCAAATACAGATACCTCAGCAACTCTAAACCCATACTTCCTTAAAACATCCTTTAATTCACTAATTATAGACGTATAAGTAGCATTTGGTTCAATTATATCATGAGGATCCATTGAGAGCATTTTATCAGCTTTTACAAGTTCTAGATAACGCTCATAACCATATGTCATAAAGTCACTATTATTCATAATTACCGTATTCCTATATTTATAAGGTGCTTTTATCCAGAATATTTCTTCAACTACAATAACGTTACCATAATCCCTGACACTCAGCCACTTAAATCCAGTGTAAGCATTATTCTCTACACTAAGTACTACTACATAACTAAATAGGAACATGATTATGAAGAGACATAATACCAGAGTCCTGCCAACATACATCATATATCACCCTGGATAGGGATTTATACTAAAGAGGTAATGTAGTACATAGGCATTAGTAAGAACAATAACCCCCGCTGTTTCATTAATAATGCCACCTGCAGTTGATATACCTATTATAAGGCCATCTCCATCCCAACAATCATTATAGTAGCAATGATATACGGGTCCACCACTATCACCTTTACCTATAGGATAGCACCCCGGAAATGGATCTATTGAGACTCCCCATGTATAATTACAGAGCATATAACCATTACCTATTACAGCACAGTTGGTCATTTCCCATAATATTACTCTTGTTGTACTACTGTTAATACTTGTTTTATATACAATATACTGGTCCGGATGATCTATATATGCTTGTATATTATAATAATCTGCATACATGCCTATATAGACCTTCGTTAACTCATAGTCAAGAAAACCTACCTTTACAACATGAGCAACATATCGTTCAACATTGCTATAAGGTATAAATGCGAAATCCACACCTCCCTCACTATATTCATCAATAGCTATTATTGGTTTCCCAATATAGTTGTAGTTAAAGAACAAATATGGCTGATGCGTTTTTGCCTCATTACTATTCAAAGGCTCACCATTATAGAAATATGCATGTCCTGCAGTCACTATACCTGGCTGTCCATTATACCATGCAATATAACCACTTGTGAATTGGTGCTTTGAGTTAGTTAGCTGAATACCGCCGAATACTGGTCTATACCTCCTCGTTAGAGGTTGTCTTGGGGTAATATACTGTATATCAATAGTGGCTACTGGTATAGAGAATAGTACTATTAACATTAGGATCAATAACAGTACAAAGAATCTCATATTTTCACCATTTATATATCTATTTTTTTAATAAAAACTTTTCTACCTATGAACAATGTTCTCTAAGTAGGTGATCTAAAGTTTTATTAGGTATTAATCTATAGAGCATTGTATTAGAGGTAGTCTTCATGCTATCTAAGAACCCCCTTGATATACCTAGGGATAGGAAACTGTCGAAAGATGAAATAGCACAAGCACTTCGTTGGGCTATTATGGCTGAGCTGGATGCTGTTAATTTCTATATGCAGTTTGCTAATGCAGTTGATGATGAGGTTGTTAAGAGGGTTTTCCTTGATATTGCTCGTGAGGAGAAGACTCATGTTGGTGAATTCCTAGCATTACTTTTGAAACTCGATCCGGAGATGGCTAGTGAACTTGAAGCTGGTAGGAGGGAGGTTGAAGAGCTAGCTGGGTAGAGGATGGTGATGGTTATGCATCCAATGCTTTTTCTCCTAAGATAATGATTGTGGTTAATCGTAGAGGCTAGTTGGTATGGTGGAGGTTGTTAGGGTAAGATCTGTTTTGAATAAGCATAGGAGGAGGGATGAGTGGTTCTTAGATGATTATTCATTAAATCCGTATAGGGGATGTAGTTTCAACTGTATATACTGCTACATCCATGGAGGGAGGTATGGGGATAGAGGATTAGCTGTTAAAGTGAATGCACCAGATATACTTGTGAAAGAGCTGTCTAGGTATGCTAGGAAGGGAGAATATGGTTTCATAGCGATTGGTTCTGCTACAGAGCCTTGGATGACCGGTGTTGAGGAGAGGTATAGGGTTACTAGAAAGTGTCTCCACGTTATCTCCAAGTACAAGTTTCCAGTTCACTGCTTAACAAAATCAACACTCATACTCAGAGATCTGGATCTGCTGGAGACCATAAGGGATAATGCTGTGATCCCAAGCGATCTACGTGATAGGCTTAGACACGGTGTGTTAGTCACATATTCATTCTCAACATTGAGAGATGATATAGCAGGAATATTTGAAACAGGTGCTCCGCCACCAAGGGATAGGCTTAATGCATTAAAGAGGATCATTGATGAAGGCTTCACTGCTGGTATAGCCTATATGCCTATACTGCCCTTCATAAGTGATTCCGAGATCGAGGATATGGTGAGGATAGCTAAGGATCTTGGCTGTAACTATGTATTCTTTGCTCCATTAACACTAGATGGTTTAGGTAAACAACTATATTTTAGGGTTATAGAGAAATGGTTTCCAGAGTTACTTGGGAAATACCATATACTATACAATAGACGTTATTCACCACCAAAATGGTACGCTAGTAGACTCTATAGAGAATCTATGAGGTATCTGGAGAAATATGGGTTGAGACTTGGTATTATAGATATAGATCTTAGGGTGTAGTAGTATGTCTAGGTACGCTGTTGATGAAGTTGTAGATATTCTAATGAGCCTAGGTAATAGAGGAAATATTGAGGGTATGAAGAGATACGGTATAGTTTCTAAGACAATAATCCTTGGTGTCCCTAAGCCTAAGCTACGTGAACTAGCTAAGAAGATCGGGATAGATCATGAACTAGCACTGGAGCTTTGGAGAACAAATATTCATGAAGCACGTATTTTAGCTGCTATGATAGCTGATCCAGAGAAACTAGATGATGATACTTTAGAGAACTGGATCTCTAGTATTGATAACTGGGACTTATGTGATCAGCTGGTACTGAATCTATTGTGGAGAATAGATAATGCCTATGAGAAAGCTGTGGAATGGTGTATGAGGAGAGAGGAATTCATTAGGAGAACCGGGTATGCATTACTTGCAAGACTTGTATGGAAGAGTAAGATAGGACGAAATGAAATAGAAAGTATAATACAAATCATTATTGATGGAGCTAGGGATGATAGGAAGTATGTCTATAAAGCAGTAGCATGGCTACTTAAATGGTTAGCAAAGAAGAGTAAGTTGAGGGACATAGCCATTAATGTCTTGGAGAAAATAAAGTGTTTACGGACAAAAGGTTCTCAATTCATTGTTAGAGATGTTAGTAAGTACCTCTAGACTAATCTATTATCAATATCCTCCAAACCATGGTATTTTAGATAATTGTCTAGTGAGTCTACTAGGCTTTATTATTTCCCTACCATATATGATCTCCCTTATCTCTACATCTCTAGCACATGTAGGTTCTCTCTCAAGTACGATAAGATTAGCTAATCCCTTATCCCTAATCACTCCAATAGACCATCCATGTAGTTCTGATGCATATCCTGTTGCAGTACGAAGTGCATCCCAGAAGCTAAGACCAGCCTCCATATACACATCTATTTCCTCCCATATACTAGCCCCGGGGTTTAAAGCGAAGTTGAGTAGATCTGTTCCTGCTACTATCCTTACATTGTTTTCCCATAGGATCCTTAGTGCTTTTACAAGTTTATCATAGATCTTCCTGGTCTTCTTAATCTCCCCCTTACCCATATACTTGTACCATGAGGTTATGTACTTAGAGAATCTTCTTCTGTCAATCCTTAGTTTTCCAATAGCTGCTCTATAAACTGAAGCTGTTGGGACAAGTACTATGTTCTTTGAAACCATCTTTCTAACAATCTCCTCTATAACCCCTTCATCAATATCCTCCCATGCCTCAATCAATCCTATACCTGGTTTAAGCCTTGCTATTGAGTCTAGATGTTCAATACAGTCATAGCCTACCTCAATAGCCTTCTCTACACCAATACCATTAACGTGGCCCGTGACCCTTAAACCCTTCTCATGGGCTTTAGCTACAGCCTCCCTAGCTATCTCCTCATCAATGTTTACGTATAGTTTAAACCATTCAACCCTCTACAAAAGCCTTCTCAACCTCATGGGCAATATCATCTACTGTCTTGGCGAGCCTCATAAATGGCCAGTGTAGAGAGGGTTTCTCTATAGGGGTAGGTAATGCTTATATGGAACATCTCATTAACTGTTGTGAAGAGGATTACGTTGCTCAAGGCATTCCCTGTATCCCTAACACCTAGTACTCCATGGGCCATAAAGATCTTTATAACATTATCAACGGATCTATGGAAAAGACTTGGTCTATAATCAAATGTTAGGTGAACATGGCTATCAATAAGCCCGGGGATAACGCATGGAGCCTCAACCACATGATCATAAGAACCACCAGCCCTACCAAAATATACGATACCATCATCAATAGTCAAGTCCACATCATCAACCACCCTATAGCCATCAAAAAGCTTTGAAGCCCTTACAGGAATCCTCATAAGAGAACACCTCTACATAATAACTGTGGAAACTATAAATAAATCATTGATGTAACCAGCCCATAATAGGCAATGTAGGAAAGACCGTAGAAAGAAATAAGCTACCCGTAGCAATCTAGGAAAAACCCTTATATCGCCCCAGAACATAAACACAATAACTAGATGAGAACCTGGTGGGCCCGTAGCTCAGCCAGGCAGAGCG
>CAZVHC010000023.1:0-29757 GCA_964627005.1 uncultured Desulfurococcaceae archaeon | reverse complement strand
AAGAAATAAGAGAAAACCTCCTAGACATGACATTTATAAGATTAGGATTAAAGGTAATGAGGAAATTACATACTTGTTAAATATGCTTAAACCCCTACATCCTAGGTTATCCACGGCCAGAGTACAGCGGCCCCCAGACCCCTAAGGTGCCCTCAGTACGAGAGGAACGGGGCGCCGCGGCCTCTAGTGTACCGGTTGTCCGGCAGGGCAGAGCCGGGCAGCCACGCCGTAGGGGGTAACCGCTGAAGGCATCTAAGCGGGAACCCCTCCCCGAAAAGAGGCGGCCGTTCCCGAGGGGGTTTCTCCTCGGGACGAGGGCTCCCGTAGAAGACGGGGTTGATGGGGCGGGGGTGTAAGCCCCGAGGGAGTTGTCTCCCGAGGGGTTTAGCCTGCCGCTCCCAATCGCCCGAGGCCGCAGGCTTCTCGCCCGGGGGCGGGCTACGCTGCTATGGGTGGCGTGGCCCGCTGGGGCGGGGTTTCTAGGGTTTGGGTGTATTTCTCCCCCTTGGCCCCATGTGGGGTGTAGGTTCCCTACGTGGGTGTGGCGCTCTCTTCTGTTCTGGGGGGTGTTTCCTGGGTTTGTTGTTGGGTGTTGTTGCTGACAGGGTTGTTGTTTCTTATTCTCCTCTCCGTGTTGTCTCTGGACTTATAGTCTATGGTGGACGTGTTGTTTATTGTGGCGATGCTGGTTTTGTAGAGGATTTTATACGTCGTTTCGGCGGTGAATTGGTTGATTATGGCGGCTATACTGTTCTACCGGGTTTCCATGACCCCCACTTGCATCTTGGCTCACTTGCTGCATGGGATAAGGTAATCGATCTTGGCTCTGCATCCTCTATAGATGAGCTACTAGGTATTGTTAGAGACGTGCTTGGTAGGGGAGGGAGTGGCTGGATTGTTGGGCGTGGATGGGATCATATGAGGTTTAGGGAGAGGAGACTCCCTACTCTAAGGGATCTTGAGCGTCTGGGCACGGATAGGCCAGTACTGCTTGTCCGGGTGTGTGGGCATGTAGCTGTAGCTAATAGGGCTGCTCTTGAGAAACTGGGGGCTTGTGGATCTGGGGATGTTGACTGGGATAATGGCTTGTTGTATGAGGGTTGTGTAGAGACCATGTGGAGGAAGGCGTTGGAGGAGATAGGGCTGGAGCCCGGGGGCTATGCTGCTGTATTGGAGAGGCTCTATAGACACGGTATTGTGGGTATTGGATGGATGTCTGCGTCACTGGGTGAACTAGTAGCTTATCATGGGCTGGAGACTGTGAAGCCGTATACAAGGGTCTATTTGGAGCCCAGTAGTTTTATGGAGTGGATAGGGTATGGACTACCGGTTGGTACATTGGATGTATATGGGGTGAAGATAGTCTTTGATGGGAGCCTGGGAGCACATACAGCGTATCTCTCAAAACCCTATAGTGACAAGCCATGCTCCAACGGTAGACTGAATATTGGTGTTGGGGAGCTAGAGAAATACATGTTAATGGCTAGGGAGAAGGGGTATCATGTAGCAGTCCATGCTATAGGGGATAAGGCACTCGATATAGTGTTGGAGCTGTATAGTAGGCATGGGCTAGTGGGGGAGAGGATTGAGCATGCAAGTCTTGTAAGGAATAACCAGATCGGGTTGATAGCGGGGCTAAGGCCCCGTATAGCCTTGCAGCCGGGATTCATATTGAGTGATACATGGCTTGTAGATAGGATGGGATGGGATAGGCTATCGTGGGCATATAGGGTAGCAACACTATCTAGGGTGGCAGAGGTAGGCTTTAGTAGTGATGCACCAGTAGAACCACTGGATCCATGGAGGAACATCTATGCAGCAGTGACTCGTGGAGAATATGAGGGCCTGGATATAGCTGTTACTGTAGAGGAGAAAATAGACATACCTACAGCACTCCACCTACACACAAGAGGATCTGCTGAAACACTATACTATAGTGATAAGGGGAGGCTTGAACAAGGATATACTGCTGACTATATAGTTGTTGATAGAAATCCACTGGAGATAAGTGATCCTAGGGAGTTATTGAAGATAAGTATTGTTGAGACACGGGTAGCTGGTGAAAAAGTATATCCACGCTAGCATTCCCTACTGGATAAACACCACCAGTAACTACATAGGTTTAGGGAAGCTCTATCAAGAACTACCCTGCCGTAGCTATCCATGTATATTGAGAACCCATGTATGGGTAGTCCAAGACGATACGCATTACACAATAGTTCATCAAATACACAGTCTCCATCCCTATAGGGCATAAAACAATAGGCACCTCTAAACCCGGCAATGAAAACCATTGATACCCCCATCCCCCTCCTCCAGAGATCCATTAGCACCTCTAGATGTCTCCTACCACGTAGGCTAGGACAGTCCGGATACATGGATTCACCATGGGGTCCACGGAGAACAGCACTCTTAGTCTCAACATAGACTCTCCCACCACTACACTCCAGTAGATAATCTAGGATCGAGCCGTGGACACGTGGATTCCTCCTAATGATCCTGCAGTCCCTAAGCCATGGTAGGAGATTATTTTCAATAGCTTTCTCAAAAACTCTATTCTGGGTAATGGTGTCAATAACCATGTAGGACCCACTATACAATGGGTCGGCCAATGCTATGAGCCTGTAGTTTAGCTTAGAACCACTTATTTCTAGGCAGAAACCCTCCCTACCACTAATGAGTATCTCGTGTAACCGGCCAGTATTCGTTATATGTGCATACACTATATGATCCTCGATCCTAACCTTAGCTGTAAACCTATTTACACGTTCAATAAATACGCATTTATGGAGTCTTGATAAATGCTCCAATATAATCAATTCATACACCATATCTCAGTGATAGTATATATAGTATTAAATCATTGAATCAGGCGACGATACTATGCCATGTTC
Source organism: uncultured Desulfurococcaceae archaeon (assembly GCA_964627005.1). Taxonomy (GTDB): domain Archaea; phylum Thermoproteota; class Thermoprotei_A; order Sulfolobales; family Desulfurococcaceae; genus CAZHDB01. The sequence goes on along the minus strand of CAZVHC010000023.1, from coordinate 26,863 downwards.
TCTCCAGATACTTCTCTACTATATAGTATTGTGAGATTAAATCCGCAGTATGGGCAAAACCTTGCTCCAGGAATCAATTGTCTACCACAAGATGGGCAGAATCTAATACCTTGAGCAAAACCATCATAACCATTCTCTGGCTGTGCTGATGGAGTATTTTGTCTGGTGCCTTTGCCCCCTATTGCTCTCTCATACTCTCTCCTAAGATCATCAATTGTTAGATGAGTATAGATCTGTGTAGTCTTAACGTCACTATGTCCAAGGAGTCTCTGGAGGGCAAAGAGATTCATACCCCTCCTTAGTGCACGAGTAGCAAATGTATGCCTTAGTACATGGGGTCTTATCCTCTTATAGTCAATACCTGCTCTCCTAGCAATCCTCTTAATCCTCTTATATAACCCACTATATGTGAGAGGTATTAAGCGATCATCTTCCCTCAACCCCTTAAGCCTAATCCAGGCCCTTATAGCTTCAATAGTTTCCCTAGTAACCAGAACCCTGCGTTCACGACCATACTTTGCCTCCCGGACAACTATTTCCCTATTCTCAAAATCTATGTCACCCACCCGTATACCCAGTAATTCACGACTACGAAGGCCTGTGTCTAGGAGTAAGCGTATAATAACTGTATCCAATGGATCACTGCATGAGCTAAGTAGTCTCTCAATCTCTGATTCATCAAGTGCCTCTACATGACTAGTTGGCTTACGTGTAATAGGTATGGGTATATCTAGACCTAGCCATTGCAGGAATCTCCTAATGAATAATGTGTAATAGTGTAGCGTGGTCATCCATGACCTACGATCCCTTGAACGTGATCTTCTAAATCCTTTTCTTAGCCTATCAAGTCTCCACCTATTAATATCACTTAACCTTACATCCTTAATCCTCTTATCACCGAGGAAGTCTAGGAAATCCTTAATAGCTGAGTAATAAGCCTTTACAGTCTCATCACTAGCACCAGCACTTGCCAGAGCTATAAGGAATTCCTCAAGAATACTCTGGTTATCAAGTTCTAGAATCTCTGGTGGTGCCCTACCTATGTCAAGTCCCCTAGGCATACCATACCTACACCATAATGGTAGTAGAAAGGGATCTACCCTTAAAATAGAGGTTATATATTAATACATATTCCCATGAGGGGTAAGGTAATATCGTGTTCTACATATTTTATCTGTAGGCTAGGTGCTAGCTTCTCCTATGGGAGAGTTGTGTTGAACCGTATAGAGAGGATTCTATGGATAAAGGTATTTGTGTTCATAAGTATCATCCTAGTTGCAGGCATGATCTATAGGATGCTTGGGCATGTTAACCAGTATATCTTGAGGGGTATGGATAATGTTGTTAGCTTTGGGTATAGGATGAGAAGTTTTATGGAGAGACTATCTAGGAGATATACTGTCTCTAGGAGAGTCTATGACAAAGTATTTAGTATATCATATTATGAGGTTATAATACTGTATCTCCATGGATACCCCTATCCATGATATAGCCTTTGGTTTAAGAGGAAACACATTACCAACAATACTATGTAGTGGGGGAGAGTAATTGGTTAAACTAATAGCGGTAACACTGAAGGAGTTAAGAGGACCATATATACTCCTATCAAAGAATACATGCTTGAAGCTAGGAATTGATAGAGGAGACTACATAGTTATCTCAGTGGGTAAGAGGAGGGCAGTAGCTATTGTAAGGGATATATTGTCTAGGATAGGAACTATTGGGGTCAGTATAGATATTGCTAGAGCACTTGGTCTTAAGGAAGTCGATCTTGTCGATATATATAGACCTACTATAGAGAGAGCAGGTAAGGTGTATGTTAGGATAGTTGATGGTGTAGTAGATCATGGTTTCCTGAAAAAGTATCTCCTTGGGAAGGTTGTGCTGAATAACTCGCTAATAAGCATACCCCTGGGCAACAGTAGTGTTAAGGTAAATGTACTGGTTGAGTTTGGTGACAACAATAAACTCTATATTATAGACTATAATACTGATCTAGAGATTGCCACGGATAGATCTAGAAGTAATGGTAATGATCTCAGAAACGATATTGAGTTATCAAAGGATATAGTAGATGCTATAGAAAAGTCTTTTAGAAGCCTTAGTTTTATGGTGGAAAGATGTAGCTTAACACGTAATCGTCCAGAGACAATAGATCTTAGGGCTTATAAGGTAGTTGATGACCTAGTATACGAGATCTGGGTTATATGTAAGTACCATAGGAGAGTTGTTGATGAAAAAACTATAGATAACATATTCGATACCATCTGTAGAACTGATAGATTACCTAATATGGTTATCCTAGTAGTAGGAGATATAGATAGTCAAGCAATGCATAAAGCACGTTCTAAAGGGTTCATTGTAATTAAGAATATCACCGGTGATAGTAGAGATCTTGGGAAGATATTTAGTACTAGACTTGAAAGAATATTTAAAACACTGGCTGGAACTAGTTTGGAAGCTAAAGGTGAATCTATACTTACTAAGATTAAGAACATGATATGCCTTAGATCTGTTGTTGGAAGGGCTGTAGAGGTTGAGACATAAAATCTTTATTCTTCTCTAAAGGATATAGTTTTAAATCACTAGACCAAAGTATAGTTGTTTTATGGTGTGTATGGAGATGCTTGGTAGAGCTATTGTTACTGGTGGTGCTGGTTTTATAGGTAGTCATATTGTTGATAGATTGGTTAAGGAGGGTGTAGAGGAGATCATTGTTATTGATAACCTTAGTAGCGGAGATCTAGAGAATCTAAGGCAACATGTGGGGAAGAAATACTTTAATTTCATAAGATATGATCTTAAGAAGATGAGCGATGATCTTATCCAGGTATTTAGGGATACTGATATAGTGTTTCATTTTGCAGCTAATCCTGAGGTTAGGGTATCAAGTATTAATCCACGGATACATTTTGATGAAAATATACTTGCAACATTCAACGTACTTGAGGCTTCTAGAAAAGCTGATGTTGATACCCATGTATTCGCTAGTTCATCAACAGTATATGGGGAGGCAAAAAAGATCCCTACACCTGAGGATTATCATCCACTTGAACCCATATCAGTCTATGGAGCAGCTAAGCTCTCCTGTGAGATACTATATATAACCTACAGTAAACTCTATGGCTTTAAACCATTAATACTACGTTATGCAAATATTATCGGTCCAAGAACCAATCATGGAGTAATAGTTGATTTTATCCGGAAGCTCCGGAGAAACCCGAGGAAGCTAGAAATACTTGGTGATGGTAGGCAGAGGAAAAGCTATCTACATGTATATGATGCTGTAGATGCATCAATCCATACACTAAAACACTTCCTAGCACATGGTAATGGTTATGATATATACAATATAGGTAATGATGACTGGATAACTGTTAAAGAGATAGCAGATATAGTTGTGGAAGCAATGGGTCTAGAGAATGTTGAGTACGTGTATGTTATGACAACACCCGATGGCCGTGGATGGCCTGGTGATGTAAAGTTTATGCTCTTAGACATAACAAAGCTTAAGAACACTGGATGGAAACCTTCAATGACTAGTTATGAAGCCGTCTGGGAGACAGCTAGATATCTTGTGGAAAAAGGTGTTGCCTAGGGAGTATATGTTGGGATATACATTAGTATGTTAGCGGCTGTTGCAGCAATTATTGCTGGAACTAGTGAGTATTTGGTTAAAACCCTTAATGCTTGGTCAATCCTATATCTTCCAAATGATGATCTGATTATGGATATTATTGTCACGACCACCAGGTACTTAACAATTAATAATATTATGCCTGGAATTGATAAGTGGTTGAACGGTAATGGTCCTCCAAGGAATACGTATGTAACGAATAATGCTGATACAGCTAGGTCAATATCGTGTAAGAGATTATAGACTGCTAGTACCGGACCGCTGAACTCAGTTGCAAAACCAGCTATAAGCTCCTGTTCAGCCTCTGGTATATTGAATGGGTTAAGCATTGCCTTAGCCTGTATAGACACTACTATAGCTACTAGTGCAATAACCATTAATGGTATGTAGTATGGGTTCATCCATAGATCAATTGCTTTAACTGATGCTGTATAAATCGAGTATATGGGTTCTCCATTAATTGATGCAAGAGTTACTGGTACCAGTAATGCTGCAAAGTATGCGGGCTCAGTAATTATTATGAATGTCAGTAGCCTTGATACACCTATATGGGCAAATGGATTCGGTATTGATAAAGCCATAACAATTATTGATATAGGCACCCAAACACCGAACAGATATATGTAGATTAGGAAGTCATAGTCACTAACAAGTCTTACAGGGGATAATGGCAGTAGCAGTAGACAAGCAATCATAGCACCTATCCCTAGTGCTCCAAATAATTTAGCAAGCCATGTCATTGAGTATTTCTGCTTCATCTCTTCTTTAACACTTAGGAGCTTCAATAGATCAGCTAATGGCTGTAGGAGACCTACTGGCCCAACATATTTAGGCCCCATCCTACTCTGCATATGTGCTACTGCCTTTCTAACATACCATTCGGTAAAGAGTGCTAATGCTACTATAAATATGAGGCCGGGGAATACGAGTATGCTTAACAGGATCATTATTAGTGGATAGAGCTCTATCACGCTAAACACCTCCTAGTATGAGTGTTATTATGGCTACTAATGCTATAATGAATAGTATGGCCATCCATAAAATCATGTAGTTAACCCAGTCACTAAAACGACCAGTATGCATCTTCTCCTTGAGGAAATAATATGCTCTAGCAAAGTTTCTCTTTACAAAACTCCAGTATAGATTCGCTCCAGGCACCAATGGCCTAGATAGTATACTTGGGTGTTCACCACCTATATATGGCTCTACTGCATCACCGCTTCTCGAGGGATATCTTGGCTCTAAGGCCTTGACTACAAGATATATAATTAACGCCATTAAACCCATTAAGCCGGATAATACTATCGTTAACTCTAGTGGATCAAGTCTATAGAGTATGGTCATCACTACTCACCTTGGATAGAGCTTATTATATATCTCGAAGAATGATTCTAGATACTTTTCAACTCCTGAAGGCATGAGTGAGTCATTAACTATTATCCTTAGTTTCCCAACAATCCATGGAGACAGTACTCCTAATAAAATGCATAAAATGATCATTAGTATCATCAATACATTAACGCCTAGTGTACCAATACGCTTGTACCCCTTCTCTAATGGTGCAAATACTATTGAATAGATGATCTTTATATATCCAAGTACACTAATTGCTGAGACAACGATAACCATGATAGCCGGGATCAGTTGTCCAGCACTCATGTATGCCTGGTAGATCAGTAGTTTACTGAAGAAACCGCCAAAGGGTATAAGACCCATTAAGTGGAATGCCGCCACAAGGATTGCCATGGAGGCTACTGGATACATTCTACCGATCCCGTTGAGCCTATTCAGATCCCTTGTACCAGTGGTTGCTACAGCCACCCCCACACCCATAAACATCAGTAGCTTACCAATACCATGATTTAGTATATGGTAGGTTAAGGCTACTAGCCCTAGAGCAACTACTTCATCCGGTACATGTGATAATCCAAGTGCTAGTGCCATGTATAGTAGCCCTATATGGCTAATAGTACTGTATCCAAGTAGACGGTTAACGTTATCCTGAGTGATCATGAGTAGTGCACCTATGACTCCTGAGGCAATGCCTAGTATGAGGAGGACTAGCATGATAGCGTCTCTAAACCCATTAGCTGCAACCACACTATCCCTACCAAATATCGTGTATAGGAAACGGGCAACCATGTAGACACCAACAATCTCTACAGCACTAGAGAATGCTGCAGCAACTGGTACTGGAGAACCACTATACGCATCTGGTAGCCAGAAGTGGTTGGGGAATAGTGCTGATTTAAACGTGAAAGCCCATAGGGCTAGAACAAGTGCTATAAGACTAGCTGCAGCAATATCTCCATATAAGCCGTTACTTACAGTAACAGCTTGTACTTCCCTAGAAGCCTTAAACGCTAGATCAGCCATGTTCAATGTACCGTAGCTTCCATAGAGGAATACAAGTGATATGAAGTAGCAAGTGGTTGCAACAGCACCTAACAAAGCATATTTGGCAGAGGCTTCAATGGATATAGGCCTATTCTTGTAGTAAGCCACTAGTGCATATGCTGATATTGACAATACCTCTAGCATTACGAATAAATTGAAGGCGTCACCCGTATAGATGCATCCAAGTACTCCCGTCTCTAGACCTAGTAGTAGCGTATAGTACCATACAACATCATCTATAACCCTTGAATACCATACACTAAATAGTACTACGAAGAACAATGTGAACGATGCATATGCAGCGATCAAGGCGTTGAATGCATCAGCTTCATAGGCAATACCTATTGGTGGAGGCCATCCACCATAAGCATATACTATGGGCTTACCACTAGTATACACATCAGCAAATACTAGGAATGAAAAGATCATGGCTATGAATGAAACTATTGATGCATAGACATTATAGAATGTCTTCCTCCTAATAACTAGGCTAAGGAGTGGTATGAGGAAGGTTGATATAGCTAGGAAGGGCGTTATTAGACCAAGTAGTTGTTCACCATAGTACTCCATGTACTTCTCCACCCCCTTTAATCAAAGATCTTCTTAGCATACTTCTCGAACGTAGATGAGATATGCTTATGTGTTTTCTCGGGCTTTACATCCTTTACATTAATCCAGTGTACATAAAGGATCTTTTTCTCAGGATCAATATCGACGACTACTGTACCCGGTGTATTCGTTATGGAGTTAGCTATTGTAGTCATAGCATAATCTGTCTTAACATAGTAGGGTACACGGACAATACCTGGATTTACAGGCATCTTTGGATGAAGAATCCTATACATGACGTCTAGATGTGCCCTTACCTCTGCCACGAAAAAGTAGTAGATTGCATAGGCTATTAGGTAGAAGAATCTCCATATCTGTAGCAGTTTCGAGGGTTTCTCAACAACTATATTGGCTACCAATAACCCCACTACAACCGCTACTATAGCTCCAGACACTAGATCGTATGGGCTAACTGATCCGCTAAACACTATATATGTTATGAAGATCAGGATCATTGGACCAATTGATCTAGTTAGTCTACCCATGGCCTAACCCCTCAGCTTAGCTATTTCACGTACATCAGTTGTCCCATATAGTCTATAGGCTTGTAGAGTAAGGAATACAAGGAATAATGTAACTGCTAGGCCTATGACTATAGCTGTAAGCACTAGTGCCTGGGGCAGCGGATCAACAGCTGTAGATGCGAATTCTCTTAAAACATTCTCTGTAGCATTAAGGTTTGTTAGTACTGGTGGTTTTGGAGGCTTAGTTGGTGTTCTCCACCTTATATATCCTATCATTATAGCGAAAGTATTAGCTGTATCACTGAATATGGTAAGCGATATTATCTTCTTGATAAGGCTTGGCCTATAGAATATACCATATAGTGATATACCTAGGTTTACAGCCATTGATAGTAGGAGTACTGTGTAGAAGTACGTTATAGGATCAACTTCCATCAATACTCACCACCCTCCTCCTTCAAGTACTTAAGCACGTCTCTCTCGGGAATTGAGAGTAGGAGGAAAACTATTGTAAAACCAGCTGCTACAGCAAACATCTCGAATAAGTTGAAGAACCATAATGTACCACTGAATAGCTGCCCATTAACCATGGCTGGTAAACCCACTGGTGCATCTGGTTTAGGCTGGTTCTGGAAGACATATGCATGAGTTCCCCTCATAAACCCTATGATCAGTACAATGAATGCTGTTAAACCTATACCTAGCAATCCAAAACTCCTAATGGCCAACATGACATTCTTCCTAACACCATGTGCTTCAAGATAATATCTGGAGAATATAACTAAGATAAGCAATGGCACAACTGCAGCTGTAGCACCACCCTGGAATCCACCGCCCGGAGTCAAGTGTCCGTGGAGGGCTATTGATGCAGCTATAGCTAGTATCATGCCCACCGTTATCCTTGTAACAGTCTTTACAATGGGTGATAAACCATATTTTGATATGTCCTTCTCCGGCTTACTTGGCTTTATACCCCTAGCTAGTGCTACAGAGCCTATTATTGCCAGGTAGAACACCATTGTCTCGAAAAGTGTGTCTAGTCCACGGAAATCCCATACAATACTTGTCACGACCTCTGGGGAGAATACAGTGAATGTCCTATTAGATGGATTATATGCTATCAATAGGTACTGCCTAGCCAGTTCACGCACATTCTCTGGAGGTAGCATATAGCCTAGTCCACCCATTGCTACAACTAGTGAGAATACCGCTATGAATAGGGTTATAACTAATATACCTATTATACGGCCAGCCATACCTAGTCACGCTCCTCCTGTTCAGTCTTACGAATAAGGAATAGTATGATAGCTGGATAGAGACCTACAGCTACGGGTACATAGACAAGCACTATATCTGGAGCCATTAGTAGGAAGTATAGGAATGCATAGACCGTGCTCTGGATAGCTGAGTAAAGTACTGCCTTAACGAGATTCTTCTCGGTGACAGCTAGGTATGTGGCTATAACGGAGACCAGCCCTAGGAAGCCCATGATACCCATTATCAATACATCAGCCTCCATAAACCTTCACCTCCCATCCTCCTCAAGATGATCAACTACCTTTGGCTGTACAGGAGCCACTTTAGCATGATGAGTTGCACGTGCGAGAGCATGTGCTCCAGCTGGTGCCAGTATGAGTATGAGGAAGGCTGTTACAATAGCTCCACCAGCCATAAACCAGCGGTACATACCTAGATAGGGGCTTCCAATAGCTATTAGTGCAGCACCTATTAGGGGCACGAATGCACCACCTATAGTACCTACAGTGGCTGCATGGAGTCTTAGGTAGAAGTTAGGGAATCTAAGCATACCAATAGCTCCTATGAGATCGCATAGTACGCCAATGCCTACAAGTATCTCCCCAAGGTATATAAGGATCAGATCTATTTCCAGCCCCATACCGATCATATCTTACTCACCCATCTCCTTAGTTTCGAGATACTTTGCAACATATATATCTAAGGCATAGATCCATAGTGCGAGGACTATAGCCGTAGGTATGAGTATGGGGGAACGGAAAAATATGGAGAGTAGTACAAGGAAAGCCGCAAGATCATACGTCATAGCATCAATAGCTAATACGGTATCAGATATTGATGGGCCCTTCAACGCCCTTACAATATATAGTGTAAATGCAACCATGTATATAGGGATTATGTATAGGATGAAAGTTGTAATCTGCTCCTCGATCACATGCCCCCACCTCCTTCTCCAGAAAGAGTTTTAAGAGTAAGATCTCTTGAATCAGGTTTCTTAGGACTCGCTAGGTGATAATAGTTTGTCACTATGAAGGCATTTACTGGACATACAGTCACGCATCTATAGCAGAAGACACAGAGTCCATAATCTATAACAGGGTAGAGACCACGAGGATTCCTCTTAGGCTTCTTATCCTCTGGAAGCTTCTCCATCTTAATAGCATCAGCTGGACACTCCAATGCACATAAGCCACATCCTATACATTTATTTAGATCAGTATAGTGCCTACCACGGAGATCCTTTTCAACCTCGACATGCTCAAATGGATACTGTATAGTTACTGGTTTGCTAAAGAATCTCTGCAGAACCTCTTTTAGGATAGCCGGACCACCCATTATATCTCACCCATAGCGAGCTGTCTTAGTGAAACACTTTTTCTAACACCTCTCTCAGTATCAATCACTACTGCTCTCTCCATACATGATATACATGGATCATAGCTTGTGAGGATAACTGGTACATCAGCAATACTATAACCTATATATGAGAAACTAGAGTTAATAATGTTATTAAACGAGGGAGTACGGATCTTGACACGATAAGGTATTTGCTTACCAACACTACTAACATAGTAAGTTAATTCTCCACGAGGTGCCTCCACACGAGCAAACGACTCACCTGGAGGGAATTTCCTTGGAAGTCTTCTCTCATCAGGTACTGCAGGTCCATCACTAGGGAGATGTTCTAATGCGTATTTACATATAGTAATAGACTCTAGAGTCTCCTCCCAACGAACCATCATACGAGCCCACGAATCCATCTCCTTACGGACAACAACGTTGAAAGGCACCTCATCATAAGCATCATACCTATCACCCATACGTGCATCGATCTTTATATTAGAACCACGGGCCGTAGGACCTAGGAGCCCATAACGTGTTATCTGGGATGGCTTGATCACTCCAACATCTATGAGTCTCTTAGTTATTGTATCATCTGTTTCAAATACCCTCATATACCTCTTAGCCTCTCTCTCAACAGTATCCAGTATTTTTAATAACCTATCCCTTTTAACCTCATCAATATCCCTTCTCACACCACCAACCATCATATAGTCCGCTAAAACCCTGTTACCAGTAAGGATCTCCTTAGCCTTCATAACCTTCTCACGATCCCTCATAATATACATGAATAACGTGTCAAAACCAAGGATTTCAGCCATTATAGCATTGATTAGCATGTGGCTATGGATCCTTTCAAGCTCCATAGCAAGTACACGTAGATACTTAGCCCTCCTAGGAGGATCTATGTCCATAAGATACTCTACAGCACGTACATAACAGTTTGCGTGAACAGTATTACATATACCACATACACGTCCACAGATGAATATGTTGCGATAGAAGCTATTTCTCTCACAAAGTTTCTCGATACCACGATGGTTATAGCCTGTGTTAACATCTACCTTAACAACCTCCTCACCATCAGCATATACCTTGAGCATCAGTGGCTCGTGGAGGGCTGGATGCTGTGGACCAATAGGTATCTCCAATGTGACAGGTATCTCTACAACCTTTGTAGCACCCATGCTCGCTCTACACCTCTGCATCCTTCCTAAGTGGATAAATGCCCTTCTCATAGACATCAGGTGGTACGAAGAATCCTCTCCTAAGGTATGGGTTTCCCTCAAAAAACACTCCTAGGAGATCATATGTTTCACATTCACCAGAGAGTGCAGCAGGTAGAATATCTATAAGGCTAGGTATACGTGGATCGTCTCTTGGGAGCCATGTCCTAAATACATAAACCTCCTTATCCGGGTGAGTGATCACGTAATAGTCAAGCCTGATCATATTCTTATCCGGGTAATCAGTACCAGTTATGACAGCTAGGTAGAAACCAGTATCCCCGAGATGGTCTAATAGTGATTCAAATACCTTCCTAACATTCTCCTTATCAATCTCAAGTACAATACGGTTAGGCTTCAAGGTATATACTTGTTTAACAAGATCACTTAGAAACTTAAGCCTTTCTGGAATCTCCATCTCCACCACCTTTCCGGAGTTTCTGGACGAGATACACTATTGCATCAAGTATGGCCTCTGGACGTGGTGGACAACCTGGTACATACACGTCAACCGGTATAACCTTATCGGCACCAGCCATTACACTATAACTTTTATGGAATACACCACCACTACATGCACAAGCACCTACCGCTATAACATATTTGGGTTCGGGCATCTGCTCATATAGCCTCTTTAGTCTCTCCCCAGCCTTCTTTGTAACAGCCCCTGTAACGATCAGTATGTCTGCATGTCTTATGGATGGTGCTAGCTTTACACCGAATCTCTCTGGATCATAATGTGGCGTTAATGCTGCTAGTACCTCTATATCACATCCATTACATGCACCAGTATTGAAGTGTGCTATCCATGGTGAATAGCTTATAAGTTTCTCTCCTTCCACACGTCAGCACCAAAACCTCCTTGTTAATATCATGTCTATTAATCCATAGGGTGTTAATAAAAACCTTAATATAGGTTAGCCTAACCTAACAACTGGATTTGCATAGTAGTCATAAGCCATCACAAGTGACTTAGAGACAGCATCACTAAACAGATCCATAAGCTTAAAACTAAATAGTCCAAGTAATAGACATGAAATACCCATTATCAATAACATTATCTCAATACACACATTAGCCTTATACCTATATTCACGGGAGGGCATCCTCAATAATATTAAATAGATCATCTTAATATAGCCTATGAGACTAATAGCTGAAACCAATATAATCGATATAGCAGATACGATCAAGCCAGCACCAATATGTGCCTGAAACAATAGTAATTTACTAAAGAAACCACCAAAGGGTATAAAACCCATTAAATGCAGGATGCCTAATACAAAAGCAGTTGATGCAATTGGATAGGTTCTTCCAACACCGACCATTCCTTCAAGATCCCTTGTCCCAGCCGATGATATATATAGTCCTGATACCATGAACAGTAGAGCCTTACCAACGCCATGATTAATGATATGATATAGTGTAGCTAGGAGCCCTAGAACAACTATATCATTGGATGTATTCGAGAAACCAATTGATAAACCGATATAGATCAATCCTATATGGCTAATAGTACTATATGCAAGCAATCTCTTAATATCCTTTTGAGCAATCATTAATAATGCACCGATAATTCCAGATAATATTCCAAGGATCAAGAGTACCGTGAAAACAGCATCACGATAACCTATACTAGACAATATACTTGATGAACCAAATATGGTGTATAGAAAACGTATAACAGCATAAACACCAATATTGACTACAAGACCAGATAATGCAGCTGAAACGGGTGTAGGAGCCTCTGGATGGGCATCTGGTAGCCAGAAGTGGTTGGGGAATAGTGCTGATTTAAACGTGAAAGCCCATAGGGCAAGGCCTATGGCTACAGCACTAGCAACAGCTATATTACCATAAACTATACCTCTAGCTATACCATTTTCTCCAATACGTGCTCTAACCATTAGATCGGCCATATTAAGGGTTCCATAGCACCCATAGATAAAGACTATTGATAGGAAATAGAATGTCGTAGCTATAGCACCTATCATAGCATACTTTATAGCAGCCTCTATAGCTTGTGGTTTACTCCGGTAATAGGCTACTAGTGAATAAGCTGATATAGAGAGTACCTCTATCATAACAAATAGGTTGAATATATCACCTGTGTAAAGACAACCTAATAACCCTGTCTCTAGACCCAGTAGTAATGTATAGTACCATATATAGTTATCCATGTGTTTTGTATACCATATGCTATAGACTATTATGAACCACATAGTTAATGCCGTGAATAGCCCCAGTATACCATTAAAAAGATCAACTTCATATACTATACCGAGTGGCGGGGGCCAACCTCCAAATCTATACATGATCGGTTTACCAAGGCTTATAACAGTCTTTAATATGTTATAGGTGAAATATAATACTATGGAACCGATAACGAGGACGTATGCGTCGTAGAACCATTTCCTCTTGACAACTAAGCTTAGCAACGGTATGAGGAATGATGAGGCCGCTAGAAAAGGTGTTAGAACACCAAGCATATCTAGTGCGTCAATCAAATATCTCACCACATCATGTCAGTAGTTCCAGACTCTATTTTTGTCCCATGCACGCTAACCCATTGACTAGGCAATAGATCATATTATTTAAGCTCCAAAGAAATAGAATAGTAACAGTAAGAAATAAAGTTTAAGTTAGGATATCCTAAGATACTTGCTAACATATGCTTTAAATCTAATCACCACTGCTAATGGATTGATCATAGGAAGTATTACCTATTAAGTATGTCTGCATAAACTATCTGTCCTAAAGCTATCCCTCCGTCATTTACTGGGATTTTGGATGGCAATACTACTTCTATGCCATATTGTCTTAATAGATCCATTATACCGGATACAATATAGTCGTTTACAGCAGCACCTCCGCCAAGAAAGATCTTGGAGTTGATAATATTCCTCCTACCCTTAATTACGTTGTATACTATCTCACCTAACGCCCTACCAATATTATATTGAAACGTTAATGCAAGATCTTCTTTCCTAAATAAATCCACTAAATCAATTAACTCCAAATATAGATCCGTTGTCCCAATAACATACTCTCCATTAATTACCATAATACCTGGTTCCAAGTGATCGTTTATGTAAGAGCCATTGGAAGCAAATGATTCAAGCTTAATAGCAGGCTCCCCCTCATAACTCCTATAAGTAGATACTCCAAGGAATGCCGATACACCATCAAGTAATCTACCAGTACTAGATGTATCTGTATACATGTTTCTCTCAATACTCTTCAGCAGAATCTCTATCTCCCTATAACCACCCTCAACACATCTATAGAATTCCCTCCTTCTAACAAGATCAATTATCTCCTCATAGCTGAGTCTCTTAGACAATACTGAGAGGAAAAACCTGATCGGATAGTAAACCGAGCGATCACCAACTAGCGGCTGATACTCTAGATGTCCAAGCCTCCTATAAGAACCACTATACATATTGATCTCTAGTACCTCACCACCCCATAACGCTCCATCATCACCATATCCTACACCATCAACAGCTACACCAATAATCCTACCATACACTCCATGGTCAGATGCTGTAGACAATACATGTGCAACGTGGTGCTGAACCTCTACAATCCTATTACCATACTCCATAGCAAGGGATTCAGCCAGCCTCCTAGAACTATAGTTTGGATGTTTATCAACAACAAGTACGGCACTACCAATATCTACCCCATAATTCTTAGCTAAAAACCTTACATACCTATCCATATCAAGGAGTACATCATAGTCATCAGCATCACCAATATACTGGGTAAGAACAATCTTATCATCAAAACCAATGGCAGCAGCGGTCTGAAGATCGCTTCCAAAAGCTATGTATTTACTGGATAACTTGAATGGTACCCTTATCCATAATGGAGCATAGCCACGGCCCCTACGTAGAAGAACAGGTCTACCGCATGTAAACCTAATAACAGAGTCATCAACACGATTAACAATCTCCCGATCATGCACTAGAAAATAATCAACAATACCCCCCAACTCCCTATAAGCACAATCCTCATTAATACACATAGGCTTACCACGTCTATTACCACTAGTCATTATCAAGAACCTATCACTAGTCTCCATGAGAAGTAGGTAATGGAGACCCGTATATGGTAGGAAAACACCTTCATACACTAGTCCAGGGGAGACATATCTTGACACAGGCGTATCGGGTTTCTTCCTAAGCAGTAATATGGGTTTCTGCGGAGACTCTAGCAGAACCCTTGCCTTATTATCAATAAATACTAGTTTCTCAAGAACACCTATATCAAGAGCCATAACAGCAAATGGCTTAGATGGCCTATTCTTTCTCCTCCTAAGCTTCAGTACAACATCATCATCACTAGCCAGAGCAGCTATATGATATCCTCCAAGACCCTTTACAGCAACTATGTAGCCCTCATCAATTAGTTTAGCAGCCTCTCTAATAGGATCATTTACCTCTATAACTTCTCCATTAGAATCTATAAGCCATAGTCTAGGTCCATCCCTTGGACAACTTATTCCCTGGGCATGGTATCTCCTAACGTTATATATATCATTATATTCCTTGAGGCAATCCCTACATAAGCTATACTTCCTCATTGAAGTATTCTCCCGATCATATGGTATAGTATACATCATAGAATATCTTGGACCGCACCAAGCACATGAGTTAAATGCATACCTATACCTTCTATCCCGTGGATCAAGTATTTCCCTTAAACAATGTTCACATATACCTAGATCCGGGGGGATCATTGAGTACTTGATCCTGTCCTTCTCACTCTTAAGTATACTAAATGAAGTATAGCCTCTTGGCTTCTCAAAATAAATCTCAACCTCCTCAATAACTGCAGGTGGAGGCTTTCTAAAGTATAGATCCCTAATAAAGCCTGCGTAATGTTCTTGTGCACCCTCGATCCAGATCTCTACTTCAGAACCACCAATATTCTTAACATAACCATGTAGTCCATTGGCTAATGCTATTCTATGAATAAAAGGTCTGAAACCCACACCCTGTACAATCCCGGTAACTATGATCCTTAATGCATACCTCATAACTGGGATACCCGGTAGAAACCTGGTTAGCTCTCAGCAAGTACTTGTTCAAGTTCTCTCCATATACCAAGTATTGTATCTAGCTCTTCTTCATCGATCTTGGATATAGCCATACCTGCATGTACTATAACATAATCTCCCTTAACCAGATCCTCACCCGTAACGATAATTACATCCCTAGTAACACCACCCATGACAACACGTGCAATCCTTAGCCCATCTCTCTCAAAAACATCTATAACCTTAGCAGGTACTCCAAGACACAACTATATATCACCCTAACATATCCTAGGCAGATTCACTGATCTAGGCTCAATAACTACTTTACCCCCAACCTCTGTAATAGCTATAACCCTACCCCTTAATAATGGATTACTAGCTCTAACCACTTTACCAATGATAGCTGCATACTCCTCACCACGGCTACGGAGCTCCCGGACAACATCATCAGCAACACTAGGCTCTACAGCAAGTACACCAACACCCTCACAAGCCATGTTCAAAGGATCTATTCCCAGAGCATCTAGGAAGAAACGCACACTATCCCTAATAGGGATCCTACTTCGATCAATAGCTATAGCTAAATCACTTCCATAAACCCACTCATAGAGAGTAGCTGCTAACCCACCCCTAGTTGGGTCTCGTGCAGCATGTATATAGTCCCGATACTTCATAATAACTGGGAGAACTGTCCTTGTTAGAGGCCTAGTATCACTCCTTAAATCCCTTATCTCATCATCCATACCGAGCTGATGAGCCATTATAACGGCTCCATGTTCAGCTATAGGCCCCGTCACAATGATCCGATCGTTCTCCCTGATCATTTTATCAATAACCGGTTTTTCTGAAAAACCAAGTCCTACACCAGTTATCACTATACGATCAATTGATCCCTTCGGCATAACCTTGAAATCACCACCTATAAGAGGGACGCCTTCCTTAGACAAGATCTTTACCATGGACTCAACAATAATCTCTAGATCCCTTATTGGAAACCCTTCTTCAACAACAATTGTATCCATAAATGCTATGGGCTTAGCACCCATCATAACGAGATCATTTAATGTACCTGATACAGCTAGTTCACCAATATTACCTCCTTTAAAGAATATGGGGTTAACAGTATATGAGTCAATGGATACCACTAGGTAGCTATCCCCAATACGTATAATAGCCCCATCATCTAATATATCAAGTCCATGTCCACCACGTGTTTTCCATAGATTTTCAGGCACCTTAGAGACAATGTATTTCTGTATAAACTCCCACATCTCCCGAGCACCAGCTCCATGGGCTAACCCTATATCTCCAGTCATAGTTAGGCACCCCTAACTATTTCCATAGTATATTTCATAGATAAAACCTATTTTCTAAACACTATTATATAAACTAGTTACAGTTGGTGGATATGGTAAATCAGTCAATAAATGTAGTATTGGTAATAACCATTATATTATCAATACTATCCATAGCCAATGCTGTTGTATGGATCTATGCATTTAGATCCATAAGATCGAGTCTAAGGAAGCTTACTAGACTAGGTAGTGGAGAGCATGGGAGAAGGAGTAGGGTAAATGTATCAGTAATAATCCCGGTAAGGAATGAAGAGGAGACAATATCTCGTTTACTGAATAGTTTATTGGATCAGGTGGGGATAGATTCTATGGAGATAATTGTTGTAGATGATGGTAGTACTGATAGGACAGCCGCCATAGTTAGGGAGTTTATGGGGAAAAGTGATCGTATAAGATATGTTAGGATAGATGAAATACCATGTGGATGGGCACCTAAACCATACCTATACTATACGGGGTATGGGTTATCCTGTGGTGAAGTGTTATTCTTTATTGATGGAGATACATGGATTAAAACACAGGATCTATTATCAAGAGTTACGGAATTAGCTATGAAAACAAATGGTATAGTCTCACTACTACCCAGATTCTCTTGTAGAACAGTTAGGTGTAGAATTATTGAGACATTATTAACAACATTTTCACATGCATTTCTGGGATTTGATAAAGTATTTGATAGAGGCAAGAGATTTGCATGGTACTATGGGTGTTGCTGGGCTATTAGAAGGGACTTATACGAAGAACTTGGTACACATAAAGTTGTACGGGAGAGTATTGTTGAAGATAAAGATTTTGCTGAATATATTAAAAGTAGGGGTTATGAGATAAAAGTAGCTTATACACCAATGTATGTTGAGACAAAATGGTATGATGGGATAGGTGATACTATAGATGTTCTAGCAAGAGTGTTGAGAGGACAAGGTATCAAGAGATCTAGGGCTATAGCTGGTTCAATACTTATACTCCTAGGATATTACCTACCCATAATCAACATGATCTATGGATTACTGGTTTATCCACCACTACTCCTACTGGGCATTATACAGTATATACTATTAACTATGGATCATTGCCAGGGAGCACATGTTAATGGATATAGTAAATTATACTCGATAGTAGCTCCATTACTAGGCATAGCATTATCAATAGGTCTTTTCAAGGCAGCTCTTGCTAAGAATATTGTGTGGAGAGGAAGAATTATTGAGGAACCATTAAGGATAAGGCACGATATTTAAAATAAGTATTAGCTATATTCACAGCCAGCCAATATATCCTTTAGAATCCTAGATAAGCAGATAACAGATCTAGTTACCTCCGGAGTCATTGTATCACCAAAGTCAAGGCTCTTAACCCCTATTCCAAGAACTTTGACATTATTGGCTATACCAAAGGTTCTTAAGTACCTCACTATGGTATTGACGGGGATATTATGGGTTGTTGCTAGAAAACTATCACTCACCTCCCCAATATCAGCATATACAATGGAGCCTGGAGGGGCTTTGTCAATAACGACTGCATCTATTAATAATAGGTTCCATGCCTTACTTCTTATGAGATCACTAATGCAGTTCTCTAAGCCATACTCACATAGGATGAGTTTATCCGGTATATTGACCTGACTACATACCTCTAATCCCGCTCGATCATCTGTTCTCAGCCAGGATCCTATGCATGCTATTAAGTATTTTTGTCTACAAACTAGTTGTTTCAGTAATTCCACAAGCTCCCTTGAGCAGGGCTCATAGACTTCCATATTAGATCAACATTGTCCTTAATATGTTAAAACTTTCCATTAGATGCTTATAGAATTTCGTGTTTCTCAAATCCTCTATATTACCTATAGCTATATCTACTCCTGGATCATAAGGTATTTGCCCTAAGTACTTAACACCATATCTCCTACATAGATCCCTTATATGTCCTGTCACTCTAACAACCATATTCTCTACGACACCAAGTATGTTAATCCCCTGTTCAACTAATAGTGTCAAAAGCCTTTCAACAGATCTTATTGATAATGGGCTTGGTGTAGATACTATTAATGGTCTTGGGTTTGTAAAGTATGTTAGTACATCAAGTGATTCATCAGATAATCCGGGAGGTGTATCTATGAATAATATGTCCAGCTCTCCCCATTGAGTAATAGCAAGTATTTCCCGTATAGCATCATCTATCTCGTACCCTCTAAGTGGTACAGGGTTTTCTAGGGAATAGTAAGCTATAGTCATAAACCTTATTCCATGTATACTCGGTGGTATTATACCCTTCTCCTCAATAGGCTTAACCTTAGATGGATCGATTCCTAAGACTATGTGTGTCGTTGGATTAGTCACATCAAGATCAAGTAATCCTGTTCTTAAACCATTTTCTACAGAGACTAGAGCTAATAACGATGCAACCAGGGTTTTTCCAACACCACCTTTAGAGCTCATTATAGGCACTATATTCCTTACACTTCTAAGCCTATCACCTATAACCATTAGCCTTGGATCATCCTTAAAACTCATAGCTACTCCACCAGAATCTCCTTAATCCTTAAACCCCTACCCCTAACTATATCGAAATCTCTTGAGCCACAGCGGGGGCATTTATAGTATGAGTGTATAACCTCTGGTACAAAATGTATGGCTTCAAGTACTTCTTCACTAAATAGTTTTTTATGGAGCTTCCATTCAAAACCACATTTCCTACATCTTAGAACAGCTTCCTCAACCTCATAGTTAAGCTCACCAACGGTAATACCCATGGATTTCAAGATCTCCTTAAGGGCGAAATCAAGTATCTCACGATCAATACTCTGTAGCTCACCTAGGGAAATCGTTAGTTTCTTTAGAATCTTATGTTCACCCATATACTCCCTAACATAACCAGCAATAGCTTCAGCCAATGCCCACTCGTGCACCATATAGATACACCTTGTTAGCCTATAGTCTCTAGAAACTAATATCTATATTCTCTAGGCTGATAGGTAAATTCTCAGCCCATATACGACATGTACCCTCAACACTAACCATACACGGTCCATAGGGGGTTTCCGGAGTACATGCTTTCATAAACAATGGGCATTCAGTTGGTTTAATCTTACCAAGTACGACCTCACCACACCTACAGCCCGGTAAGTGATCATCTATAGCTTCATCCCTTAGCCCCAATTGTTCAAATGCATCATAACGGCTATACTCGCCCCTTAAATAACCACCACTATCACCTACAACACCAATACCCCTCCAATAGGCGTCTCTCCTCTCATAGACAAGATCCATAATCCTTAACGAATAACGGTTACCATAGGGCTTAACCGCACGTCTATACTCATTGATCAATGCAGGTCTTCCAGAGGATAAGTGCTTAAGTATCAATGCAATAGCCGTAAGGACATCTAATGGCTCAAAACCAGACACCACAGTAGTAATACCATACTCACGAGGTATAAACCCCCATGCCTCAGAACCAATAATAGCAGATACATGGCCTGGAGCAATAATCCCATGGATCTCTACATCCTCGACACTCTCCAGGAGATACCTCATAATAGGAGGTGTATATCTATGGGCAGACAGTATAAGCAGGTTCTCGGGAACAACACCCCTATACAAAGGCTCAGCAATAGCAGGCATTGTAGTCTCAAAACCAACTGAGAAGAAGACATAGTTCTTACCAGGATTCTCACGAGCAATTCTCAGAGCATCTAGGAAACTATAGACAACAACTACATCACCCCCCTGAGCACGGGCTTCATAGAGACTATTAGGTCTAGAGCCATGGAGTCCAGGGAGTTTATAGGCATCACCATACGTCAATACGGTATATCCATTGAAACAGAGATCAATTAATTCACTAACGTATATCCCGGGTGTAATACATACTGGGCATCCGGGACCAGCTACTAGATCAATATTACCAGGCATAAGGCTACGGAGACCATAATGTGTTATTGTCCATTCGTGTGTACCACAGAAATTCATGATCTTTATCCTATCATAGCCCATGTTCATAAGCTTCCGGGATAACCCATGTATTACCTTGACAAGCCTCTTATTATAGGGATTCCTCTCATACAACTCCTTAATATGGGCCTCAATACTCTGTATCATCTAGAAACACCGAGGAGGGTCCTACGTATATGTTGACATGATCAAGTTATACCTATTCCCTCCTACTCCTGTGAATAACTATTTTCTGCCCAATAATATTGTTATTGGGTACTAGTACATAATCACCATTATCCCTCCTAAGTACTGTAAATAGCGTCGTTATATTAACCACCTCAACATTCTTTTCCTTCTCCTTCTCAAGATCAATTGTATCACCAATCCTATAGGGTCTAGCTAATAATATGAATAAACCAGCAACAGCTTGACCGAGAACTTGCTGTGTAGCAAAACCTATAACCATACCTATGAAACCACCCAATGCAACACCAGCAGCACCACCAGCTACACTACCAGCAATACTAGCTAGTAAACCCCCAATACCAAGTATTCTGACAAGACTACGTACAGCACTTGCACCAGATTCGCCATAGACAGGCTCTAGTAGCTGGTACAATGTATTCGATACATACTTTATTATAAGCCATCCGAAGACAAGCATTATAGTTGCTACAACATACTCTCTATAACCACTAATTACCTCAAAACCACCCCATACACTCTTTAGTGCCGGCAAGGTATTGGTGAAGAAGTAGTCTATAAAGGCTAAGAGAATAATCAGTAGGACTGAATATACTATAAGCCGGGCAATAGCCTTACTTAAAGCCTCCCCCTTCACCATAGGATCCCTCCATAGCCTCTAAACTAGGTACATTAACTCTAATATTACCTTAACAGTCTATGACATGCTTTAACGTTATCGAGTAAACCATATGTAGTTGCCGGGTATAACTACAGTAATGGTGTCTAGTAGAAATTGATCTATGTCTTCAGAGATTTAAATGAATTCATTCAATGGTATAGATAACCAGGTATTCTAAAGATATTTGGGCTAAATTGGTTGAGAAAAATCGGTATAGTTTATGAGGATAAGTCACAAGCTATACTTGAGATTATTTGAGTGGTAGAGTGAGATTAAGGCACGGCGTACTAGATCTATATTATCCTATGAGTAATACTGGTGAAAACAATATAAAAGAGCTTATGGGAAAGCACATTATACACGATCATATGGATATAAGGTCAATAATGTTGGTTGGGAAACATATTATTCAAGTATCCATATAAGCGATCCCCAATCCTTTACTTCTGGAAACTACCTACTAAAATACTAGAGGCTAATATGGAATGTATCCATGGGAATCTATAGTGGATGGGCACACGATCAAGAGAACTTGTTTAGGAAAATACAGCTTAGAAGTTTGGGTTTCTACCATCCACCAATAAGGCATATACATAATGTTATTATACATAATGTTATCGTAGCATACTATAACGGTAAGGCTGTAGGGCTAGCCTATCTCAGTAGGTACTCGTGTAATTATAGATTTTGGAGTTCATGTAGCTTAGTTATTTATTTGTTCCTAGTTTTTCACAGTTATTAGCTATACCTACGTTATTAAAACTAATAAGCAATTAGACAGGGTTATTAGCTACATAAAAACTGGTGCTCTCCTATCAGATAATGTATACTCCTTACTCCTCAATAACCTAATCACACTAACGAAATTACAGCCTATATTACCTGCTAACTAGAATATTTCCTTAAGTATTTTAGCACCTATTCTCATTCTCCAATAATCCCCTTGCTATATATGTTTATGCCTGACTAAGTACTACTTATCTAAACGACAACTTTATAATTTCACCCTTACTTATGTAAAGTTCTTCTGGTGAATGTTTATGAGGAAGGGAGTTACTATCGCAATCATTATAGCTGTTATTGTAGTTAGTGTAATTACTTACCTGGTAATTAATAGTGGAAATATGTCATCTATACCAAACACTACAACAAGATCAACAACTACTAGTTCCTCAGCTACAATGCAAGAAACAGCTACTAGTACAACACGATCACCTATAGAGTCTCCATCACAAAAACTAAGTGTGAAAATAACACCCACATATACTAGGAATGGTGATTGGCTAACACTAGGTATAGGTGTAACATTCTCTAATAATCTGGGTAAACCAGTCTATATAAAGGAGATTAAGCTAGTCATGTACAAACCTAATGGTACAAAGAAGGAATGGGTAATAGCTACCACACCAGCTACTCCAGATAATCCATTACATACATTTACAACAAAGGAATATAGTGATGTAAAGTTGGTACAAATATATGCCGATAACTCTATTACAGGTACAGGAAGTGTATTTGGATTATCAGTACAAGTACTTGATAAAGAACCACATTATACAGAAGTGCAACTAGTATTTACAGTAATTGATAGAGATGGAAATACATATACTGTAGAATCGAATAAATACAGCCTATAATCTATTCTCTTTTCTAGGATTTTTCGTAGAAGTTACCTACCCATACCCTAAATATTCATAAAGTGAGTGAAACTTTTTTGACGAAAATACAGTCTTCCATCCAAATGAGTATACCACGTATATAAGCTCTCTGTTCCTCAGTTCTTAAGTGGACATGTCTATCATAATTACATACTAGACCCTTGAAACGTTACTAAGGTAGGATAATTATTCTAGAATATCTTTCTCCATCAGACTGCTTCGCATACTATGTATGGCCGTCATTTACGAATATTTTATCTATTATTGTTAACATTGAATTAGTATTTCTCAAATATAGTACAGCATAGTTATTATCATATTTATCCGTATAATCCCTATGGTTCTCTAAGTTTCCATGGAATGTAAAGCTTCCTATACTGCTAGTTATCTACAATAAAAACTATAGTAATCGCTATAGTAATAGCAATGATAATAATGGGGATAACGTTCTTCAATGTGTCCTCATACACCTTTACATAATTTATACTTAACATACTTATATATCTAATTAGGAAACCTTAGGAAGTAATGGGGCATCAACTACCTACACGTAAGACTCCTACGCTATCCATTTACTAACTGCTTACAAAGAACCAAAGTAAGGTATTTTAACAATGACACCTTGTCAAGGTTGACATGGGTGTATTTATCTAATAAAGAACAAGATCTTCATATAATCAATAGGGATGATGAACAATCCAAATGTTCTATGAAGAAAATACCTAGACGCTATATAGACTACAGCTATAGTCAATAGGAGAGGTAAAAGCTCTCACTCCTCTACACCAATTTAATTAGGGGTTCGGGAGAGCTAAGGTAATGATGAGGAGAAGAAGACAAGCTAAGAATATCTTTACTATCAATGCTATTGAAGAGTAAGCTATTGATCTAGTATATGGGTCATACTTGATCTCTACTCTTAGCTTCTTCAGAGCACCCCAAGTAACATTCTCTACCTATACGGTGCTAGACTCCTAATACTGTCTGAATCAATTGCTATAGAATCTGTAGCTTTCCCCAACAGCACTACCTACCCCCCCTATATACTTCATCAGCCCATAGAATCCTATTAGTGGAATCGAATACAACGATCTTTAACCGAGCATACTTACTCCCTATCACTAGAGGATCAGGATCAACATATACCCCATAAGAAATAAGGATGGTACCATTTTCCTGTGGATAAAAAAACTTATAAGAACCCTATCTAGCCCTTCACCCACAGCTAACAATCGTACTAGCGAACCCATATAACATGCAGTTACAACAATATCCCAAATACCGATAATAAATAATAAGAGCATTACTACAAGTAAAGTCCTTGCCCTAGCTCCATAGATTTCTACCAACACACAAACATTCCTCAACTAATTCCGTACATTATTTCAATATTTCAATCTATGCATTACCTTACCCTAGTAGTTGGTAGACTTAAGTTAGCCGAGAATGTTGTTAAGGTAATGCATAGTAAGTTAACATAGACAATAGCTCTATTTACTTACATCAACCTGGTTATTGAGACGTTGCTACTTAAGCTAATTAGCATGTCTTGATGATTTAATGTAAAATGGTACAAAAGTATAGGCTTTCTAAGACTTTTCACGGAGACCATTATGATATAGAGTTATATCCACGATCACATATGCACAGGCTAAACGTAATTATCAGTAGGCAGTATTTATACTAGCGATAGTGGTCCAAGACCGTGGGAAAGGTGTAGTATATGGAAGAAATACTTGATTTCCTCAAGAGGATCCCAGAGATATTGGAGGAAACTAGAATTGTAATGTTCATGGTCGATGGACTTGGATCGTTAGATCTATGTATTCCTAGACCTAGGAAGAGGGTTTATCAAACGGTTTTCCCTACGAGTACTCCTACATTCTTCTATACCTTCCACTCTCTGCTTCGACCAGAAGAGCATGGATTTCTTGAGTGGTATATGAGGTTTAGGGATTCGATAATAGCTATTCCTCCTTGGGAAGATGTTATTAAAAATCAAAAGCTAGAGTTGGGAAGAGATGTTAGCAGGGATGAGGTCTTTCCCTTTAAGTCTCTTTCAGAGATTCTCACTGGAAGAGGTTTCTCTGTACTCTACTATACACCATTCGCTAGATCTACCTTTACGAAGGCTACTAGTGAGGGAGCTGAAGTTAGGGAGATCAAGTATCTATCCCAGGTATTCCCCTTAGGAGAAGCTGATTTTATATTCATCTACTGGCCCTCAATAGACTCGATACGACATGAGCGTCATGAGGATGAAGCTCTTAGGGTTGAGATAGAGTTCATAGAGCTGTTCGTAAAACAGTTAATAAAGAGAATGCCTAAGAAGACGAAGCTATATATCCTATCAGATCATGGTTTAACCCTGTGCAAACGGAGATATCTACTTCCAGTCATGGATTCTATTCTACCAGTAGGTGGAGAAAGGGTAGCCTTCTATAAAGAACTAGATGTAGGTGAGGTTGAAAATGAGATTAAGAGGAGAGGAATTCCAGCAGATGTTTTTAGACTAGAAGAGCTAGAATACTTTAAAGGTGAAATAAGCCCTAGGTGTTATGAAAACTATGGCCATGTCATGGTGATTGCAAAGGAGCATGTATGCTTCAAATATCCATTTGAAAAAGAGAAACTGCAAGGATTAGGAGTACATGGCGGGTTAAGCGATAGTGAGAGAATAATCAATCTATGGGAGTATGAGAAGCACACATAGGTAAAATCAAGACCTGTCGTGGCTGACCTCCTTATTCTGTGAGCCTTACATACTTCGTATGATGTAAATACAAACTCATAGCATCTCGGTACAGTTCGGACATCGATCCAAATACTTCTATTAGGTTTAATAAGACCAGAAAAACGAAGCTAATAGAAAGCATTAAGAGAATTCTCGAAAGAGATACATGACTTAGCATCCTCTCCGTTCTTGAAGAAGAAAAATACTCTAGTAATAGTGCTATAGGACTACACGTTTTAATGCTACAATAACTTCACAAACCTGGCATAGATCAAGACATAACTGATGTGGCGGGCCCGCCGGGATTTGAACCCGGGATCTCCGGCTCCGAAGGCTGGCACTTAAAA
>CAZVHC010000022.1:25787-30069 GCA_964627005.1 uncultured Desulfurococcaceae archaeon | reverse complement strand
TGATATCCTATACCTGTATCAGTTCGTGACATTATCTAAGTCTCAAGAGGATAATTTCCATATTAGTTATCAAGTAATAGTGTTTATGGGTATCCTTGTTGTCTATTAGATTGATCCAAGTCTCCATTGCTTCAAGACCTTATTTTATCATTGTTTTTATTTACCATATACCGAGTATGCCTAAGACCAGGCCTATTAGACCGGATACTAGTAGTGGTATGAGTGGATGGATCTTGAATACTGTTGTAGATATTATCGTGAATAGTATGATTAGTGTTAATGCTATTATTTGTGGTGTTTCAGTCATAGCACTACATGTCTGTTTAATGGTTGTTAGTAATGCTATAATGATCAAGCCTATGACAGCAGCTTTTAACCCATTCAATAGTGCTTGTACGAGCCTATTATTAATGTAGTTAGATAGTATATAGACGATCAATGATATCGTTATGAATGGAGGCAAGGTGACAGCTATAGTAGCTACTAATGCACCTACTGGACCAGCTAGTTTAAAGCCTACATAGGTAGCTGCATTAACAGCTATGGGGCCGGGTGTAGAACCAGCAATAGCAACCATGTTTAAATACTCAGTTCTCGACAGCCATCCAGCTTCTTCAACAATCTCCCTCTCAATAATCGGTAGTATAGCCCATCCTCCGCCAAAACCAACTATACCCACCTTAAGAAACCTAATAAATAACTCAATAAGCCGCCCAATACTCATGATAGCCGCCTCCAGCTAACCTTGTATTACATGTAGAGTTTTAATTGGAGAAACTACATAAAAATACTATGTAGAGATTCTAACTGATCTATATAAAAGCATACAGATCACTATATTCTCTAACCTTTATATCTGGTGATGAACCTTTATGTCCACTGCTTGTCTCAACCCTTAGATATACTGGTGCATCTACCTCTTCCGGTCTAGCTACAAATTTTAGTGCATGTCCTGGATGAACCCGGTCGTCATGGAGTCCTGTATAGACTAGGGTATATGGGTACTTCTTTCCAGCTCTAACATTATGGTATGGTGAATACTTTATGAGGTACTCCCGATCCCTAGGGTTATCTGGATCACCATATTCTGTTGTCCATAACCTACCAATGTATAGTTTATGGAAACGCAGCATATCTATTACTGGATAACCGATGAGTGCTGCATCAAATAGTTCTGGTGACTGGACCATTGTAGCAGCTACTAGTAAACCACCATTGCTAACTCCCCAGCCAATGGTTCTATAACCCATTTTCTCACATGACGTAGGACAGCCTTGTAATCCTCAAACACGTTCTGCCTATACTCCTTCATACCCATCCTATGCCATTTCTCACCATACTCCCCGCCACCACGTAGGTTAGCTATAACAAATACACCACCATCCCCAATACCTACCTTTTACAATGAACATATGGATCCTTGCACCATCACTTGATACTGTCCAATTCTCCCTGATATCAAGATCTAATTTAGTAGGTGATGTATAGAGGTTCTTTATCCCAGAACGATCTACAACTAATATCTCTAGAGGTTTACTGAAACTTTCAATGCCCAGCAATACTTTATCTCCATAGAAATCCATGATCTTAATGGTTGCAGACCCATCAAAAACTATTTCATCAACTAGTCTACCCCTTGTATCGAAAACCCTAAGTCTGCTGGATGCATCAACAAGATACTCCGCATAAATTCTATTATTCACGATAACTGCTTTTCTCAATGGATACTTATCCTCACCCACTACTTCTTCAACCCTAGAACCAGTTACCCGTATAATCCTGTCAAGTCCATCACCATCATACACGATCATATAGGGTATGCCGTCATAGTAGCCAATAGGTTCAATTAGTACTTCACCTCCATCATATAGGAGCTTCCAACTAGACGGATCGCTTTTCAGCCCTCCATAAACAACTGATCTATCCCAACCATGCCGTATAACTATGAACACTCTACTAGGATCCCATGCCTCTATAGCCCATATCATATAGTTTGTAGGTATCCTACTGCCAAAGACAATTTTCTCCCAGTCCCCAATTTCTCTCATAAATATCCTTTCTGCAGGAACACTACGTCATCTGGTGTTTTACCTCTACGGTAGAATCTTACATAGTAATACCTTGTATCATCGATCCATATGATATTCCCTAAAGTACCCCGGAGTTCGTCCAGTACCTCCATATTATATGGATCAATTATCCTTAGCGTACCCTCATCACTACCAGCTACGGTGTAGAAGAAGCCTAGTTTATCCCCATCAATTGATGGGTACACTGTACTTATGACAACGTGTTCTCCAAGCTCTTCTGATGAAATAATATCCTTGATAACTCCGTTCCAGTGAAGTAGCTTTATACTGTAACGATTCTCCTCCCTAACGATCATGTATACCCCTTTACTACATGCTTTAAAGTAGGTGATGTAGGGTATTCCATAATACTTTTTAATTCTATCAATAAACTTGTTGGGGAGATCCCCTATATACTCTCTAAACCTCTTATTATGTCTTTTAATAAACTCTAGTGTCCGTGAATTATCTAGATTCTCTAGCCATATAAAGGGATCATTAGTCATAGTTACCATATAAAAGATCCTATGTGGAAACCCATTTATTTTCTTTATAGAATACTTTTTTATGAAAAAGATTTCTTCAGAGGGCTGGGGTTATGGAGTATACATACTATGAACGTGAAAAACCTTTTCCTCCAGAGGATTATGTGAGGGTAAACCATGTTGTATTGAGGGATTATGTGACCAGTATATTTGAGAGACTTGGTGTTTCTAGATTAGATGCAGAGATCGTTGCTGACGTACTTGTTACAGCTGATCTGTTTGGTATATCGAGTCATGGTGTTCAGAGGGTTCGTAGATATGTTGATGGTATAAGGACTGGGAATATAGATATTCGTGCAGAGCCAAGGATTATTGTTGAACGTGGTGCAGTAGCAGTTATTGATGCATGTAATGGGCTTGGACAACCGGTTAGTGTTAAGGCTATGGAGTTAGCTATTGAGAAAGCCCGTGACTATGGAGTATCACTAGTACTTGTGAGGAGAAGCAATCATTTCGGTATAGCAGGATACTATTCACTAAAAGCTGTTGAGAAAGGCTATATAGGGATTACAATGACTAATTCAGTAAACCTTGTAGCCTATACAAATACTGTTGAGAGAATAATTGGTACAAACCCAATAGCAGTAGCAATACCTAAACCAGAACCCCCACCAATACTATTTGATGCAGCAACATCGGTAGTACCAGTAGGAAAAATAGAGATCTATGCTAAACAGGGTAAGAAAATACCTCCAGGATGGGTCATCGATCAAGGCGGCAATATACTCCATGGCGATGCAGCCCCCATACTAGAGAAGATAAGGGCACGAGAAGCTGCACTACTACCACTAGGGGGTCTTGGAGAGGAACATGGGGGCCATAAGGGCTCTGGCTTATCATTCATAATAGACATTATATCAGGAGTATTATCGGGTGCAGCATGGGGAATACATGTAGGCTATACAGTTGGTGAAAAACCATCTAATGTAGGTCATGCCTTCATAGCCATAGATATAGAGGCCTTTATGCCCCGTAGAGAATTCTATGAAAGGATAAACAAGTATGTAATGGAGATAAAGAACTCAAGGAAACACCCAGAAGCAGACCATATATGGATACCTGGTGAAAAAGCATGGCTAACCATGGAGACAAGGAAGAGGATAGGAATACCGCTCCACAAGAATGTCTATAAAGAATTAGTCGGCATTGGAAGTGAAGTTGGAGTGAACACGGTATTAAAAACGCTATAAGTTGATTAAAAAAGTATTTCTAATTAAACTACTCCTCAAGATATGGAGGCAGGATCCTTATAAGATCGTTTTTCAAAGCAATATCCATATACTTCTTAGGCCTATAGATAAGCTCCCTAATCTCAGCCTCAAGCTCTGAACGAGATAGCTTACGGCGGGCAACACCCTCCTCCATAGCCTTCTCAGCAACAGCAATAGCCTCTTCAACAAACATCTCTGTTTCATCCATGGTAGGCACTATATACTCCTCATGAATACCCTTCTTCTCAGCATACCCTGCGATAGCATAGGCTGCAGCTAGGAACATGGAGTCAGTCATTTTCCGGGCACGTACAGTTAATACACCACGGAATACAGCTGGGAACCCGAGGCTATTATTGATCTGGTTGGGGAAGTCGCTACGGCCTGTAGCAACAATTCTTGCACCAGCCTCCTTAGCCTCCCAAGGCCATATCTCTGGTACTGGATTGGCCATAGC
>CAZVHC010000022.1:22346-25777 GCA_964627005.1 uncultured Desulfurococcaceae archaeon | reverse complement strand
TCATTCATCAGTTTAATCCATTCCTTCTTAATAATTCCTGGTCCTGGCCGGGAAGCTGCTATTACTACATCTGCATCCTTTAATGCCTCTGGTATACCACCTGTCACTCCCTCAGCATTTGTTGTCATAGCCAGCTTGTATTTCCATGGATTCTTAGTCTTAAGCTCCTCAATATCTGGTCTATTTGGATGTAATATACCCTTACTATCAACAACAACCATTTTCCGTGGATCAGCTCCTGCCAAGGTAATGTATTTTATAGAGGATGTATTGGCTGCACCAGCACCTATAAATACTATCTTCACCTGATCTAGTTTCTTACCAACAATCTTCAATGCATTAATGAGACCAGCAAGTGTGACTAGAGCTGTACCCTGCTGATCATCATGCCATACGGGTATATCAAGTATCTCATTGAGTTTCTCAAGTATGTAGAAACACTTGGGGCTCTCAATATCCTCTAGATTGATAGCTCCAAAGCTTGGCTCAAGGATCTTGACTACCTCAATAAACTTATCTGGATCACGGGCATTAATTACAAGGGGTATAGCATCAACTCCACCAAGGTATTTGAAGAGTAGAGCCTTACCCTCCATAACGGGTAATCCAGCCTCTGGACCAATATTTCCTAAACCAAGTACGCGTGTACCATCACTTATAACAGCAGCATAGTTCCATCTAAGAGTGTATTCAAACGATAGGTCCTTACCCCTATTATAGATCTCCTTACACGGTCCTGCAACACCGGGTGTATACCATATGGCGAAGTCCTTAAGCTTTAATACAGGTACCTTGGGCACAATCTCGATCTTACCCTGATACTTAAGGTGTAGTTCATTAGATATTTTATACCAATCGATCTTCTTCTCTCCAGACATATGATCACCTATAGACTACATGTATATAGGGTGTATGTGGTGTGTAAAAAATAATTATATTATGAATCACAGTGTTACACTTAAGGTTATCTCAGTATCGTTATGGACTTTAGCAATACTTTCTCGCCACGGTAATCAGGGAGTATTATTGGTGATCTCCTAGTCC
Organism: uncultured Desulfurococcaceae archaeon; assembly: GCA_964627005.1. Classification (GTDB taxonomy): domain Archaea; phylum Thermoproteota; class Thermoprotei_A; order Sulfolobales; family Desulfurococcaceae; genus CAZHDB01. The sequence goes on along the minus strand of CAZVHC010000022.1, from coordinate 24,733 downwards.
TGGGTACACCTAGTTTTTCAAGCTCTTCCATCAATGGTATAAGGTGTTTGAATGAGAGCTTAGGCTTTGAACTAATCTCCTTCACGAGCTTAGCAGCTGTTATACCAGCTCTACGTCCAAACACCGTTATATCGAGTAATGAATTACCCATAAGCCTATTTCTCCCATGAACACCACCAGTAACTTCACCAGCAGCTAATAGGCCGGGGATAGCTGATCCATCTGGTCTTAATACGTGGGTCCATTGATCGATCTCTATACCTCCATTCTGATAGTGTAGTGTTGGGTATGTTAGAACTGGTTCAACAGTAATGTCTATGCCGTGGCGGATGAACTGTCTATACATAGCTGGCAGCGTCCTCTTAATAGTGCCGGGTCCATGGATTTCCTCGATCATTGGTAGATCAAGCCATACACCACATGCACCAGTTGGTGTAGTGATACCACGTCCCTCAGCACATTCCCTTATAATAGCTGATGCAACGACATCCCTTGGCTCAAGCTCGTGGATAAACAGTTCTCCATGGACATTAACCAGTTGTGCACCTAGGCTACGGCATTTCTCAGTGATAAGTTCTCCACGAATAGCCTCTGGGTAGGCAACACCCGTTGGATGAAATTGTGCAGTATCCATATCCCTTAGATTAGCACCTACACGATAAGCCATTATAACGCCATCAGCAGTAGCTCCATAGTGATTCGTAGTCGGGAACCCAGCTAGATGGAGTCTGCCAAAACCACCTGTAGCAAGTATGGTGACCTTAGCTCTCACGATATAGTATTCACTAGTCTCAAGATTCCATAACACAGCACCAGATACAGCACCAGTATCTGGATCAGTAAGTAGTTCTACGGCAGGACTAAACTCAAGTACTGGTATACCCTTATTCAAAACCTCATCCTTAATAACCCTCATGATCTCGAGACCAGTATAGTCACGTGCACAGTGTAACCTCTTCCTACAAGCACCACCACCAGTATACTCGATCATCTCGCCTTCACCAGTCTTATCAAACATTACTCCAAGATCCTCAAGCCACTTGATAATGAAGGGTCCATCAGTCACAAGAGCTCTGACAAGTTCAGGCTTATTAGCGAAATGTCCACCGCCAATAGTGTCTAGGTAATGGAGTACGGGGCTATCATTAGGTCGATCAGCAGCTTGTATACCACCTTGAGCCTTAACAGTATTAGCGTCTCCAAAGCGGAGCTTTGTAGCAATAAGTATTGAGTCTGGTTCAACACCACTATATACAGCCCATAATGCAGCTGATGCAGCAGCTCCTCCACCACCAATGATCAATATATCCACGTCATAGTCAATACTGGATAGATCGATCTTATCAATATCTACGGCAGGCCATGACTCAAGGAGATCAGCTACTTCATTATATACTATAGTACCCTTACATGGCCCTATCCTCAAAGGCCTCTTAGTATCCGGTCTATAGTCTGGATGCCATTTATGAACTAGCTCCTCACGTTCATCAAGACCTAGTCTCCTATACTTGCGCTTAAGTCTATCCGGGCGTGTCTCTTCAACTATTTTAATAGCCTTACGTAGTTCGGGTGGATAACCCATCTCCATACATATACACCCCCATATACCTAGGCTTTCTCGATCTCTCTTTGTGAATAGAGTTTCTTGAGCTCCTCAATACTCATCCTCATAAGCTTATCGAGCTCCTCATCATACTTACCCTCCCTGATCTCCTTAAGCCTCTCCTCAAGATGCTTGGCCCTAGGGAGCATGTACTTACCATAGAGACGGCGTACAAGCTGGAATAGGTATACATGCCTAATTTCAGCTGGGCACCTGATCGAGCATAGACCACATGATATACAGTCGAATATGAGGTTAGCGGCTTTAGCAAGATCTCCCCTTAGAATAGCCTGCACAGCATCCATAACATCAAGGCCTTGAGGACAAGCCTTGGTACACGTATTACAGCTCACACAACGAGATACTTCTGGGAAGAGCTTTAATACAATACCTGCATCAGCTCTCAGTTTCTCAAGATCATACCTTGGCTTAACCATTGGTGAATAGGGTAGTATAACCAGGTGCATACCATCCTCAACAACAGTTTGACAAGCAAGCCCAAATCTCAGCTTATAGTCTCCCGGTAGCCTATAGGCGAATCCACATGCTCCACAGAATCCACCGCGGCATCCAACACCTCTTATTAGCCGGTATCCCGCGTATTCTAGGGCTTTCATAACTGTTAGTCCAGCTGGTACATCATATGCTTTCCCCATTACATAGATCCTTACTGTCTTACCCTCCTTGGGCTTTTCCCTACCTAGGTTTTTTGGGGGGCTCAAGCTCTCACCCTATACATGGGTTCATACAGGTATATTTTATTTTGAAAAAATTTTTTCAAATA
>CAZVHC010000022.1:0-22246 GCA_964627005.1 uncultured Desulfurococcaceae archaeon | reverse complement strand
GGACAGATCGTCAATAGATCACTAGTACCGGTCTCCCTACTCTGTATCTGGGCCTTAACTAGTGTACGTACAGCACCTAGATGCTTCATAAGATCATCTGCTGCAAGACTATAGAGTGCTCCACAACAATACCACTTACTAAGCTCAATAACATCAATACCCAGTTTCTCAAGTACTGCTAACGAGGTTCTCTCATACTCTAATGCATTCCTCTTAACAGTACATCCAGGATAGTATAGGAGCTTCAATGACGATCACCCGGTCATCTTCCTAGATAAGGCTATAAGAGCCATTGTAGGAGCCTCCTCTAGATTCTCAAGCCCTTGATAATCAGCCTTATCAATACCCTTCCTTAGAGTCAATAACCTTACAGCTTCAAATATGACGCCTGGATCAACATGTCTAGGGCACTTATCAACACAAGCCATACACGATACACACATCCAAACACTCTTTATTCTCTCTAGCCCCTCAACACCAAGCTGTATGAGTCTAATAACTTGGTGAGGCAGGATATCCATGTACTCAGCCATAGGGCATGTTGCTGAACACATGCCACACTGATAACATAGATAGGGATTTCTACCACTAATAGCTATGATCTTCTTAATCACCTCTGACATCCATTTCCTCACCCCTAGAAGAATAATTTATTCTATTAAGGATCCGACCATTCAGATCAACTATTAGAATTGAGTATGGAACCCTGTCATGAAAGTTTATGTAGTGTGTAGCACATGAATTACATGGATCGTATGCTCTAATGGACATTTCAAGTCTATTTAGCGTCAGTTCATCAATTGATCCGCTACTAAGTATTTTCTTAGCAACTTTCTTTAATTCAGTATTAATTGCCGCATTATTTATGGTTGTTGGAGTAATTATGTTTATATCGGTAGCTATTAGATCCTCGTTAGCCTTATAATGGTGTATTAAAGTACCACGAGGAGCTTCAATTACTCCTACACCCTCATATTTTAGATCACCCTCTAGGTTTAAGATATCACTGGATAGTATATCCTCCTCCTGTAGCATATCCCTCATACGTTCAATAGAGTGTAGAGTCTCTATTATACGGGCCCAGTGGTAGGCCATTGTGTGATGTATGGGCTTTCCAAGCACTTCTACCATATACCTATATTCCTCTTCGGCTTGCTCAGAAGGTATTCTAGAGATTACATTTAGTCTAGCTAGTGGACCTACACGTACAAGGTATTCCTCTTTAAAGCCTCTCCATCCGAGCCATTTGAGATATGGAAATTTAGAATAAGCCCAATCAGTCATGTGTTCAGCAATATACTCTGTATAATCTATTGCATTGAAACGTGCAACCTCCCTGCCACCACTATCAATGATCTTTAGTACTCCATCATAGAAGTTTAGCGTATCCCCCTCTCCAACAATACCCATGTAGTAAGTCTTCAACATATATGCCTCATCGTATAAGTATTTTTGAAACACCTCAGATCTAAGGATCTTGTTATTGAAGAAATCAACAATAGTGAGTATGATATCATATAGCTTCTTTGTCAACCTATCAATCTTCTCAAGATCATCCTTTGTGAATCTGCGGGAGATACCACCGGGTAGTACAAATGCTGCGTGGATAGGCTTACCGCCAAATACCTTTTCAATCTCTTTAATAATCGATCTCGATCTAAGGAATAGTGTTGTAATCTTAGGCTCGCTCCTTAATAAACCAGCAATATTCCTGAGCTCTGGGGAGGCATTAGGTAATGCGAAATCAGGTAACGCCATGACGACAAAGTGTAGTAAGTGACTATCAATTATCTGCATGAAGTAGGCTAGTTCTCTTAACTTCTTAGCGGTAGATGGTGGTTCACGTCCAAATAGAACATCTAGAGCCTTACCAGAAGCTACATGGTGTGCCCACGAACAAACACCACATATAGCAGATGTTATCCTAGGTAGATCCTCAATAGCCCTACCTCTACAAAAGACCTCAAAACCCCTAATTTCTAGTGTCTGGTAATATGCGTTTACAACCTTTCCATTTTCATCAACAACTATTACAGCCCGAACTTCACCTTCAACCCTTGTAATCGGATCAATAGATATAAACTTATGGGACATAGCCCTAGCTCCCCCTACTTCTCCTCTTTATTGAGAGTCTTGTAAGGTATGAACTAGGTAGTGTGTATTTATAGAAAGCTCCTAGAGGATCAACAATTTTGTCTAGATGTCTAGCTAGACCTTGTTCCATTAACTCCTTCTCTTTATCGACAAGAGCTATAGATGCTATTGCTGATAACATCTTCAGACCAACATCATCAACTCCTGGAGCTGGACCCATACAGCCTATACATGGCATATTATTCTTTATACATGGCATCTTACATGCTGCCCTTGTAGCTGGACCCATGCATAGTACTCCCTGCTCCAGGAAACACTTACCCTCCTCTATCTTGATCTCATGAAGTCTACGTATTCCAGGCATAACGATCTTTCTTAGATCCTTCGGCTTCCTAGGACATTCCATGCATAGGGAATGTTCTTCGCCAAATATTATCTTACCTTCAGGCTTTTTACCAGAAGAGTATTCCATGAGGATCTCTATAAGGCCTTCATTAGATATAGCTCCTGGTGGGCATCCCGGAGCCATTACATCTGGATCAAGGATCTCAGCTGGTGTCCTAACTGTAGATAATATCTTTGGTAGTATGATCTCTTTTGGAAGTCTGTTTTCCTCCTTAGAACTAGTAGATACTGTTGAGGTAAGGATATCCATAAGTTCTTCAGGATTTATTAGAGTGCTTAGCCCTGGTATACCTCCATATACTGCACAAGCACCATATGCTATAACTAGATCTGCTTTCTCACGTAGTAGTTTTGCGTATCTTAGGTTCTGTGTAGTCCTTATAGTCCCCATGTATATTCCTACATCAATTCTATCAATCTCCTCTAGGACATTGGCTTTACTATCGACCGCTATGCCCCAATATACGATATCGTATTTCTCAAGAATATTGACTAGTTTCTCACCAATATTAACAAGTGCTACATCACAGCCACCACATATAGCTCCATAGACAATGGCTAGTTTAAGCTTCCCCATTCTCACCACCATGGAGAGGACCTAATTCTCTAATCTGAGAAACAAACTCCCTTGTAACCTCGACAAGTTTCTGAGACTCCGTAGCACTAATCCACTCAATCCTAAGTCTCTCAGGCTCGATACCAAATTGCTTAAGCAATTTCTTCAACAAATAGACCCTCTTAAATGCCTTAAAGTTACCAGCCATATAGTGGCAGTCATTAGGCGTATGACAGCCACCGATCAATACACCATCAGCACCATTTAGGAATGCCTCCACAATAGCACGTGCACTAATGCGCCCGGTACAGGGCACTATAATAGGTATAATATTTGGTGGATACTGCATTCTACTAACACCAGCAAGATCAGCTGCTGAGCCTGCACACCATTTACAGAAGAAGGCTATGATCAAGGGTTCCCACATCATGCAGCACCTCCCAGAACAGCCTTAACCATTAAGTATAGTTGTTCCTCAGTATAGTTGCGGAGCTGTATAGCTCCTACAGGACATGATGCAGTACATGCACCACACCCCTCACACAATAACTCATTAACTCTAGCCTTACCATCAACCATATCGATTGCACCATATGGACATACCGTGACGCACATGCGGCAACCGTTGCACCGATCACGATCTACTTCAGCAATCAACGGTTCTTTAACAATGTATTCCTTACTAAGTAACTCCATAGCCTTAGCAGCAGCTGCAGAAGCTTGTGTAACAGTCTCACTAATATCCTTGGGGCCTTGTACAGCACCAGCAATGAATATACCGCCAGCTGAAACCTCTACGGGCCTTAGCTTTGGATGTACCTCTTGTGCAAAACCATATCGATCTAGTGGTACCTTGAGCTTAGTTGCTAGGTCTGGGCCTAATTTGGGTATGATGCCTAGCGCTAGTACGACTAGATCGGCTCTAACGACCACCCTCCTACCAGATAATGTATCAACGCCTATGGCTACAAGATCACCATTTACATCCCTATAGATCCTAGATACACGTCCACGTATATAGTTTACCTGGAACTCCTCCTGAACCCTCTTAACAAACTCCTCATAGTCCTTGCCAGCTGCCCGTATATCTATATAAAAGATCGTTACCTCCCCGTCAGGTACCTGCTCCTTAAATAGTAGGGCATGCTTAGCTGTATACATACAACAGATCTTTGAGCAATAGGGTAGGTGGTTTTCATCACGTGAGCCAGCACACTGTATAAACAAGATCCTCTTAACGGGTTTACCATCACTAGGCCTTAATACTTTCCCTTTAGTAGGTCCAGTAGCTGATAGGAGTCTCTCAAACTGTAGGGAATCAATAACATCCTCGTAAACACCATAGCCATATTCCTTGAGTTTCTCGCCAGGATATAGGTCATATCCTGTAGCAACTATTATTGCACCAACTTCTTCTTCAATAATCTCCTCTCGCTCCTCAAGATCGATCGCATTTGTTGGGCAGACTTTTAGGCATAAACCGCATTTAGTACAATTCTCCGAATCAACAACATATGCTGATGGTATAGCCTGAGGAAATGGCAGGTATATGGCTTTTCTCGTACTAAGTCCTCGATCGAATTCATTAGGTACCTTTACTGGACATACACGTTCACAGAATGAACATAACCTACAGAGGTCGGGGTTAACCTTACGTGGATGCTTAAGTATCTTCACACGATAGTTACCCATATATCCCACAACATCAATTACCTCTGATAAGGTATAGAGTTTTATGTTTGGATGACGGGCTACCTCAGCCATCCGGGGGGTAAGTATACATTGTGCACAATCAAGTGTTGGGAATGTCTCACTAAGCATAGCCATCTTACCACCTATACTAGGGCTTTTTTCAACAAGGATCACTGGTATACCAGCATTAGCTAGATCGAGTGCAGCAGTTATGCCAGCAATACCGCCACCTATAACAAGGACTTTCCGTGTAATCTTAGCAGTAATGGGTTCATAGACCTTATTCATAGAAACCTTAGCAACTGCTGCAGAAATCACTCTAATAGCCTTTTCAGTAGCCTTCCTCTTGTCAAAATGAACCCAGCTGACATGTTCACGTATGCAAGCCATTTCAAACCTATACCTACTAAGGCCACCAGTCTCAACAGCACGGGCAAATGTCTCATAGTGTAATGATGGAGTACATGCAGCAACAACTACAGCGTTAAGCTTCTCTCTCTTAATAGCTTTAATAATCCTTTTCTGACCAGGATCAGAGCACATGTAAACATAGTCCTCAACATAAACTACACTTGGAATCTTGGCAACTTCCTCAGCAACTTTCCTAACATCAACAATGCCAGCTATATTCTTTCCACAATGACATATAAACACTCCAATCCTTGGTTCCTCCAATATATTCACCCTGGAAATAATATGGTGTGACATTTACTTAACACCAAGTCTAGCTAGGATCTCATCCCTCTTCCTTAAGGCCCCTTTAATAATTTCATCAATAAGGTTCCTACCACTGCAATCAATTGCTACAAGTAGTGGACCAAAATCCCTTACTTCGAAAACCCATAGTGCCTCAGGTATCCCTAGATCAAGCCATTCAACCTTAACAACACGTTTTATAGCATTAGCGGCTAACACAGCTGCACCGCCCGTAAAGATCGTGTATACAGCACCGTATTTCCTACATGCTTCAGCAGTCTTTGAACCCATACCACCCTTACCAACAACGATCCTTACACCAAGTTTCTCAATAACAGTAGCCTCATAGAGTTCCATACGAGCACTAGTTGTTGGACCAGCTGCTATAACCTCCCACTCACCATCAAGTTTACGGACAACTGGTCCGCAGTGATAGATGACCCCGCCACGTAGATCGACTGGTAGCTCCCTCCCCTCCCTAAGATACTCGATCATCCGGCGATGTGCTGCATCACGTGCTGTAACCACGATCCCTGATACATACACTATGTCGCCAACCCTTAGCTTCCTAATGGCTTCCTCGGAGACAGGGGTCTCGAGATGATAGGTTGTCATGGGGGCGTCACCATAGAAAGTATCTACTGATAAACATTATAGCTTCCATCAGATTTAATGATTACTGATGCTCTCCGTGTAGCCCAGCACTGGAAGACTATGGCTACTGGATAGGTTGCTGGGTGACGGTATGCATACTCTATATGTACTCCAAGTACTGTATACCTTCCTCCAAGACCCATAGCCCCAATACCAAGATCATTAATAGCACTATACAGTTCCTCCTCAAGCCTTGCCAGAACTGGATCAGGGTTTCGGGTTCCAAGCTTCCTTAGACAAGCAGCCTTCTTAGCCAATATAGTAGCTATATCAGCTCCTCCACCAACTCCTATACCAACAATTGTTGGTGGGCAAGGCTTAGCACCAGCACTCAATACAGCATCTATAACAGCTTCCTTAATACCAGCTACCCCCTTCCCCGGAGGAGGCATTTTCAGTACAGCTACAGCTTCGGAACCACCACCCTTAGGTACTACAGTAATCTCCAGTTCATCGCCATCAACAAGTTCCCAGTGTATATAGGGTATAAATCTACCAGTATTATCACCCGGGTTCTTACCAGTAAAGGGATCGACTGTATTCGGTCTAAGGGGTATCTCCTTAGTAGCTCTTCTAGTTGCATTGACTAGGGCTTTCTCGATAATGTCTAGTCCTGGAAACCTGTATCCGGCCCTAACATAGAATATTATAAGCCCTGTATCCTGACATATGGGTTTACCTAGTTTCTCGGCAAGCTCCACATTATCTAGTATAGCTTTAAGCTGTGCCTTGGCAGAACCACTAGTCTCATTCTCATAGGCTTTTCTCAGAGCCTCCTTAACATCTGGTGGTAAGTATATGACTGCTCTTCTAAGGGCCTTAACAACAGCATCCTCTATAGACTTAGCAAGTTCATTAGAACTAGGTCTGGGCAATACCCTCACCAGATAATACTATTATACCAACAAGTATATAAATAATTGGTCATTCAATGCATACATGTACATATTCTATGATTATGCGGGCTAGGATAGGCTAGCCTCATAGACATGATTCTTCCCTAGTAATCTGCCTGATAAAACTTTAAAGAAGAACCATATAATGCCTGATGGTAATACATAGTAAAAACAATCCGTGATAGTAAGGCTTGTTAAAACAGTACATAGAACAATGGCTCTGCCTTAGAAATAAAATAATTAATAACATAGATAAATAGCCTTCATAAATACCTAGTATGAACCATATACTAGTCTATAGATCTTGGCATTGAATACCCTGACACTGACTCCATAGGGATAGGGAGTCTCCATAGGACAGAATAGTATTGTAGTGTGAAATATTATTTGAATAGACATGGAGTTAATCTCTTCCAGAGATCTTGTAGAATATTATGCCTATTGGAATAAATAGTAGGGGGTAGGGGAGTTTAAAATAGATCACCTTGTATGGACTCGCATATTAATAGTACATATGGTGTATTATATGCTCTATACATGGATCTTGATATAATCGATTTTATGATAATATGGTATCTAGTCCTTATATCTATGTGTCTTTTAGTATAAGTTTCAATGACGTATACTACATTGTATACACGGACATTGTCTTTCTTACTTGGTACAAAGTATAACTTACAGGGACCATGTAGAGAACCTTTTAGTAATTTCATAGTATAGTTGTTGGAGGTCAATACATATGTGTAGTCAACTTTATTACATAATAATATTATTCTTAGAACACCCCTTCTACTTAAAAGACTAATATGGAGGATTATACTTAAACGCCCACTATTTTTATAGGACCACGCAGTACTACCGTATTGCTTGTATCTTCCATACTTACCATATCCCTCTTCAACTACAGCACAATATAGCCTATGTGAACTTTCCTCATAGGTGTCATAGACTCTTGATTCCCCATGACATATCACTACATACTTAATATAGTTCTCAAGCCCAATACCTATGTATTCTTTCTCTCTAAAATGATCCTCTATGAAATGGTATCCACTTGGAAGATAATTATTTAAGTACTTACTTGTTCGGCTTATGTTCAATAGTATATCTCCTATTGAATAGATTTTCATATAATAGCCATATCCCTTTATACCACCTAGTCCGTAATAAGTGAATGTCTCTCCTTCTGAAAAGAACGTGCCCGTGTAATGGCTGGACATGGTGGTTTCAGCTATCGAACCTAATGATCCTAATCCCATGAGAACTATTCCACATACATACAGTATATCCCTTAGAGAAATAGTGTTTAGAAGAGTCTCTAGTGATATGGATACTTTAACTGTATACCATGATAAAGACTCTATACATTTGATAATAGGTAGAGATAGCAACAGAGCCATATTAAGTGTTTCCATAGATGTATTTTCAGTAAAGGAAAATATAATTGTTAATAAAGTATTTACGGCTGTAAATACTATATTCAATAAACCGGATACCTTAAACAATCTCCTTGACAGCAGTGATAATTTATCACAATAACCCATACTCCATAAATACAGTCCATAATATACCGATGAAATAATGGCTATTGGTATTAAAAGCACATAATAAATCCATATACTACCCTTACAGATATATCTGTCCCAGATAAATAATGAAGTTAACATTAGGATTATTGTTATAATTAACGCAGCAAATAATCCCGCTAAGTAAATAGCAATTGATCTGTATAGGTAAGTGCAGCTAGCAATCCCTCTATACCAACATCCAACACTCTTACTCCAACGACGATATTCTCGGAGAGCTAGGAGCAAAAAAGCCTAGTCCCATGAAATACGCTATTGTATAATATATAGTGTTCATATATAGTGTTAATGGTAGGAATATAGTGTGGATAAGGGAGCCTATTAATCTATATTCTCTACTCCTACTTAGAACTCTATCTATACTCTGGTCCTCAGCCAATATGGTACCCGATACCTATATTTTTCCAAAGTTTTATATTAACTTATAATCTAGTTTATCCATTAACTTCACCTCTGGATATGGTGTATGGCTTGTCTAGAAAACCTATTGTTGAACTTAGGGATGTTAAGAAGATCTATAGGGTTGGTGAAGTGGTCACTAAAGCACTTAATGGCGTCAACCTAGAGGTCTATCCAAGAGATTTCATAGCGATCATGGGCCCTAGCGGTAGTGGTAAAACAACATTGTTAAACATGATCGGTTTACTTGATGTACCAACCAGTGGTAAGGTTATCGTTAAGGGCATTGATGTATCAAGATTATCGAGTAAGGAACTAGCTTATTTAAGGAATCGTGTTATAGGATTTGTATTTCAGCAATTCAATCTCATCAATAGACTAACTGTACTGGAGAATATAGAGTTGCCATTAGTGGCACGTGGAATCCCCCGGAGTAAAAGGATAGCTAAGGTTAAGGAGGCACTACTCAAGGCTGGTGGCGAGCTATCATGGCTTAGGAAGAAGCCTAATCAATTAAGTGGGGGACAGCAACAACGTGTAGCTATTGCACGTGCACTAGTAGGCGATCCAGAGATAATATTAGCTGATGAACCAACCGGTAACCTGGATAGGCATTCATCTAAGACTGTTATGGAGACTTTCACCAAGCTTAACAAGTCTGGCCAGACAATAATCATTGTGACACATGATCCGGAGATAGCTTCGTGTACTAAAAAGATCCTTTTAATAAGGGATGGAGTAATTGTTGGGGAGGAAGAACCCAACTACAGCGAATGTATTATCAATAAATTGTAAAGTTGACCAGTGTATATGATATACCTATATTAACTCAATTTAGTAATAAGCATGGTATAGGGTATTCTACTGCTAAGGTGTAGGATATGCATAAGGTATTGGTATCAATAATAATAGTACTAGCGTTAATCCAGTCCTTAACTCTAGAGTATACACTACCACTAGATAATCGTATACATGTAGATAACAATGGATTACTGATTGAATATATTGGCTGGAGTTCCTCAACAGGTTCACCAAATGTCTATCCAGGTAGTCGTCAAGCAAATCTACTCCTTGAGATCAGGAATGATTATAACGAGTCATTAACCGATCTCATTGGATGCCTTATACTTCCAAAGGGATTTAGTCCCAGTAGAGGTAGGGGATTATGTAGTGAGCCATACTCACCAAATGGGACATACATGGGTGTTATCCCTTCAAAACAAGTGTTCCAGTTAAAGTATCTCCTTGACATAAATCGTTCTGTAGCACCAGGTCAATACAATGTATCTGTAAGGATAACCTACACAAGGAATTCTACGGTTTACGAGGAAATACTATCCTTTAACATATCGATAGCTGAGTATCCTCCACTAGGTATAGAGATTATAGATTACCACTGGGAACCTGAGGAGGTATATCCATCAACTGTATCTGCAACATTAAATATTCTACTTAGGAACAATGGTGAATCACTTATATCAAATGGGCTTGTGAGACTCTATCTACCCACAGGTTTTGAACCCAATAAATATGTGTTGACGGGACTAACTATATCTTCTAATGAGATTGTTAGATTGAGGTTTACGGGTATAGATATACAGCCTAATACATTACCTGGTATTTATAAGGGTTTGTTGGAGATTAATGCATCAACTACAACAGATGATGGTGTAGAGTATAGTGGGTACTGGAACACTAGTATAGAGTTAATTGTTTCAAAACCTCCAGAGCCTCAGATAGAAGTTATTGATACTGGTTTTCAGGAGAAGATAGTTTATAATGAGTCAATGCTTGTAGACATATACGTATCTATAAGGAATAATGGTCTACCAGTGATCAACCACATATTAGCACACCTATACCTACCAGAGGATGCACGTACAATAGATAACAGATCAGTTTCCATAACTAGCTATAAGGGGCAGGTAGGGTATGGTGACATAATCTCACTAGTATTTAAGGATATAAATATATCTTCAAGTGATGATATACTAGATAATCTATTACTAGAGCTAGATATGGTTATGAGTTATAGGGGTGCTAGATACAATGTCTCAAAAACAATTATGTTCACACTAAACCTCACGAGGTACAAGGGATACTTAAAGATTGCCTCCATTAGATGGTTATACAATGGCCAACCAGCAATACCATTACCTAGTTCAAAGAATATTGAGATGCAGATAGTTCTAGTAAACTATGGCCCTAGAACTATAAAGACGATTATACCAAGTATAGATTTACCAGATGGTATCATATTAAGAGATATAGCATTACAGTCCTATGGGGCAATACCTAGTGGTGAAGTGGCTACATTATCCATAAAACTGGATGTATCAAATGATCTATTACCTGGAGAATATACTGCCATGTTGAAACTGAACCTTATAATATCCTCAGATAATGCAGTATTATTTACATCACAGTACATGGAGATACCGATCACAATAGCTGATCCCATGGATTACATGCCTCAACTAGATATCGTGGCCATGAATTGGGGGCATGGAACACCTGAACAAGTATTTCCAGGGGAAAGGCTGGTACCACTATATGTTAAAATATATAATTATGGGAGATATACAGCATCAGATACAATAGCTAGGATAATACCTCACAACAGTACCGTAGATGTCATTGAGGATACAGTATCACTTGGAGATATAGTTGCTGGAGAACTAGCTACAGCAGTATACACAGTTGATCTAAGAAATACCTCCCAGGGAATACTATGGTTCACCATTGAGATAAACTATACGATCACAATCTATGGCACACATCTAAGAAACACGATCTATAGGAAAGCTTCAGTTAAACTACTTGAATATGAGGGACTAATAAATAAAGGTCTTGAAGTGACTGGAGCCTCATGGGCTATAGAGCCAGTATTCCCACTTACAGAGAATATAACCTACATAGTGTCACTAGTTAATAGAAACCCATTTACCATAGAGGGACTAGATGCAAGACTAGTACTTCCCAATGGATTCTATAGTAGATATGGAGAAAACGTTGTAGAAGCATATGTAGAGGGACCGATAAGGCCTATGCAGGGATTCCAAGTGAGCTTCACTATAACAGTTGGTGATGTAGAACCTGGACAATATAGTGCAGAACTATATGTAGAATACGTATTAGCTACAGGTGGTGCTTCTAAGAGAGTACTTGAGGAATATAATGTATTGATACATGTAAATAGCCCTAGAAACTCCATAGAATATATAGACTCCTACTGGTTGCATCAAACACCAGAACCAGGTACTTACGGACAGTACCTTGTCATCACATTAAGGAACAACATGTACCCTTCAATGAATGGTATATATGCGGAGATAAGACTTCCGGAGGGGATAGTATTTACCCATACAAATACCTCATGGGGAAAGCTCTATCCATCATATATTGGTGAGCAGCAAACACTTCCATCAATACCCGATCTAGCCCAAGTATATGGTCTACCAAAGGATCTCTCATCAATTCTTGGAGCACCAGTAGAGACAAGTGCTAGTAGGGGTGACTACATAGTATTCACCATACCAGTAAACATAGTTGGTAATATTAGTACGGGCTTCTATAATGTATCCCTAAAACTATTCTTCATAGACCATACTGGTAATGAACGGACCGTAGAAGTTAGTGTTAGAGTTGGTGTCCCCGGAGGTATAAAGTATATAGACATAGTGTTTCCTGAAAAAATATATGTAAAAGATCTTGTTAACGACGTTAATATAACGTTTAAAGTTATGGGTTCAGGTAAGGCATATAATACATACCTAGTAGTGTATTCATCAATACCTATAGTGATACCTTCAAAAACACTCTACTACCTAGGTACATTGTCTGGTGGTGAAACAAGAGTAGTCAATGTCAGGTTATACTATAACCCACTGTATACAATATCAGCACCAGTAACCATAAGATATGGGACTATACCACTAGGTATAATCATAATGTATACTGATGAACTAGGCTATGTACACCATATAAACACTAGTGCATCCCTTATACTATATCCATTCATAAAACTAAACATTTACGATGTAAAAGCCGTATATAGAGATGGCTCCATAAAGGTTTCTGGTACAATAACAAACATTGGGTCAGCTACTGCCGAGAGAGTATATGTATATATAATCTATGGAGACACTAATGCATCAACATTCATAGGAGATATAGACCCAGGTTCAGAAGCAACATTCTCTATAGAAACATCAACAAGCTATAATGGATCAAGAGCTTATCTAGAAATAACATATATTGACAGCTATGATCAGCTCCATAGGATTAGGATACCATTAACAATAGAATATGAGGAAATAACTGGTATTACTGAAACACCAAAACCAATACTAGGTGCAACAGAATATGTTGTCATAGCTATTGTAGCACTTTTCCTTGCAGTAACTGGATACTTCATATACCGTACACTAAAACAGCATGAGAAGAGGCTGGAGGAAGTAGCGGTATAGCATGGTGTACCGGGTCATGGGTATACAAATACGTGATCTACTGGTCTACGCTATAAAGGCATTAACCGAGAGGAGACTACGTGCAACCCTAACGATCATAGGTATAGCTATTGGACCACTAGCACTTGTAATGATGACAAGTGTAGTATCCGGGTACTCGAGATATGTTGAAAACCAAATACTCGGGCTTGGGCAGAACCTAATAGTACTCTTCCCATCCCGTGACTACAGCTTTAGCCAGAAAGACATAGACTATATAGAGACTATTGATGGAGTATCCATTGTAAGGCCATTCTACTCAACACACGGAATGATCAAGGGTGCAGGTGGTGAGCAAAAAGTATTCATATACGCTGTCGATCCAGAGATTATACTGAAAACTTTCTCAAGGCTAAAAGTTATAGAAGGCTCGGTGCCATCGCCTAACGAGGTCACATCAGCTCTCATAGGCTACAAGATAGCCTACGACCCAGTAACTGGGGAGAAACTCTACGATGTAGGTGATTCTATTCAGGTAACTATTGTAGAAGTTGTTGAGGCAGGAAAGATTAAGGTTAAGAGGATATTTGTTAGAGTAGCAGGTATCCTTAACGAATATGGGGGTGCACCATTCCTAAGCCCAGACAACACAATATTCCTGCCATACGGAGCGGGGAAACGGGTTCTGAAAATGGATGAATGGTCTGGTATACTAGTACTTGCTAAATCACCGGCCTACGTAGATAGTATAGCTAGTAGGCTAAGGCAAGACTATAGGGATGTTGCTAACGTCATATCATTTATAGAGATTGCACGAGTGGTATCATCCGTAACGGCGGCCATGAACTTCATAACATTCGCTACATCATTATCAGCGTTTGCTGTAGCAACAGTAGGTATAGCGGCTACAATGATAACATCTGTTATAGAGAGAACACGTGAGATCGGTGTGTTGAAGGCACTTGGATTCACGGATGGACAGGTAATGTCACTAATACTGAGTGAAGGGATTGTAATGAGTATTATAGGTGGAGCTGTAGGCATAGTACTTGGAGTAGCTGGTGCCAACATACTTGCGTCAAGAGGGTTCACGATCAGGGGAGCTATAGAAATGCATATCTATGCACCACCACTCATAACACCAGACCTCATAGTAAGGACACTCCTAATAACAATAGCCATAGGATTACTGGGGGGAATATTCCCAGCATATCGTGCAGCAAAAATACCACCAGCAGTAGCACTAAGATATGAATAACAGATCAAAAATAATAGGACAGATAATTATAATGAGAGAAAAAAATAAGGGTGAAAATACAGAGTATAAGGTAGAATAGGGTTATCAAGGTGATTAAATGAATGTTTCCTCTATACCCATAATCATTATGATAATAATTATATTGTTAAGTCCATTAGTTTTTAAAAATATATATAAATTTGAAGTAAGCTATAAAGGACAAGTTGAGATAGTAAAGTCATCTTGTAAAGCAAACCATGTAGACTATGTACCTACGCCTCCTGTACCTAGTGATCCAAGATATAAGTATAGGCCAATTATTGGTGGGTTAAGATATGAATTCTGGAAACCATTTGACGAAACATATGAGGTATGGGCTAGATACACATGTACTATAGGAATACCTGCATATTACCAGCCATGTAAGCACTGTCCAGTAATGTGGGGGTTCCTGACAGCAGGGCATTGCCTTGACAATTTAGAATATAGTGTTTATCAAAATGATTCTAGAAAATCAGATGATTTGGTAGGATACTCTAAACTATCAAGTATATATGTTCCTTTGGATGATAATAAATATCATACAGATTCAGCTTTTGTGGTTTTATGGATAACAAATGATGATACCACATGGCCTCCAGCAAACATATTGTTGCCTAGAATATGGTATTCCTATGAAGATATAGCATCTTATGTATTTATAGTTGGTATAGGATCTAATCCGCAGTACATAGAAAAAGTATATATGTCAGGACAATATTCAAGAACTAAAGAACTCATTGTTATCGACTATAAATGGGAGTGCTTACAAGATGAGGAGGGGCGTATATGGTGTGGTCATTTCCTTAAACTTTGGTCTTCTAATCAGCCACCAGATGGTGATAGTGGCTCACCAATCTATAGACTTGTAAGTGGCCCTTATGCCTGGGTTTACGGGATCATTGTAGGATATGATCTTGATAATCCAAATATAGTTTATGCAGGATATATTAAAGAAATACTCAATACTCTACCTCAAGCAGATGAAGCTTGGCCCTCAGAGGCAGGTAAGTCACTTAAAGTATTCATATGTCCTAATCCGTATAACAATCCATGTTGAGGTGAGACTATGTATTATACAAATATGACTATATATATAATTATATCATTCATACTACATGCTTTAATACTAACCCCTATACTTATAGTGGTGAACATACAATATGTTGGGAGTATGGATATTGAGGTAATAGACTTTGATATAAGCAATTATGGAGTAGTAATTAATAATGGTGATAGCATAATTTTAGTAACAAATGAAGCTTTTTATAAGAAAATGATTGGAGAACTCGGTGATGCATATTCTAATCTAATTGAGGAAGTAGATTGTATGGTTAAGAAAATATCTAATACTAATGATCTATTCGTTGTTGACTATGAAATAGATAATATACCTGGTAATGTATCTATAAAGGTATATGATGAATTAGGGATCAAGACTTTTGTGAGGATTCCACCAATAAAAGGAGATTGCCCTAGTTCCAGCTTTACATGTCCAATAACTCTTTCTATATATATCAATAATAGGGATTATAGTGATGAAATAGTTCTTGCAATAACTGATATAGTAAATGATATATATAGAAATACTACATATTATAAGAAAGGATATTGTAGACGGGATCCACATATAATCTTTATCAAGCTACCGTATACCCCTGGTTCAATTATTGACTATATTAATCTAGGTAAATGTGATGATCAAGAATTCTTGACGGATCTATTGATTAGGGAGGTAAAGAATATTGATAATGAGAACTATAGTTCTATAACTAATATAAATGGATGTTATCTGGTTGAACATGGAATTTCAGGTTATCCAATACCATATAATCTTCTAGGTATATATTGTAAAGACTATAAAAACTTTAGTTCAAAAGAAGGTTTAAAAGACTTTGTAAACCGTAATAGGGATAAAATTATAGCATTAACTAACCTCTTTATTGAAAAAGGCTGTATAGTTAAGGGATCACTTACAGTAGTCCTATTGAGGGAAAGGCCTTATGGTAGAATTCATACTGGAGCAGGAAAGGTGGAGGAAGAACATGTAGAATCTCTAGGTGCATCCGAAGGCACAGGTGTACATGTAGTAGTAAATAATATAAGTACTGGAATTAATGAGGGCATTAATAATGGTGATACTAATAATATGAAGAGGAAGTATGGAAATGAAAGTACTAGTGCGGTTATAGGTAAGGAAAGTGATGAGAGGGGCATGTATGATGTAGGTGTAGGAGTTAATAATCTCCTAATACCTTTAATCACTATTGTATCAGTAATAACAGTATTAACTATATTAATAAAGAGATATGGGCATAAATGGAGATACTCTAAGTAGAATGAGAGCTCTTGATCCTGACAATGTATTTAAAGGCTGCATCAGCAGCTTTAGCACCCTCAGCAGCAGCTACTATGATCTGTTCAAAACGATACTTACATGGACCACCAGCTGCATCACCAGCAACATATATTCCGGGTAAGTTAGTACTCATATCTGGTTTAGCTACTACATGCCCTGTCTCATCAACTTCTAAGCCTATCTTCTTAAAGAACTGTGTTGGAGGCTGTAATCCGATCTCTATGAATAACCCATCGATCCCAAGTATCCTCTCTTCACCAGTAACCCTATTCTTTACCCTAATAGAACGTAGCTTCTCATCACCAATGATCTCTGATACAACAGTATTTGTTAAAACCTCGATCTTGGGGTTACTCCTAGCCTCCCGGACATAGAGTGGGAGGGCACGGAACTCCTCCCTTCTATGGATCAGAATTACCCTAGAGCATATTCTAGCTAAATAGAGTGCTGATATAAATGCAGAGTTGCCACCGCCAACAACAGCTACAACCCTACCCTTAAACAATGGCCCATCACATGTAGCACAATAGGATACTCCACGGCCAATAAACTTGTCTTCGCCAGGTACACCTAGTTTCCTCTTCTCACTACCAATAGCAATGATCACGGCATATCCCCTATATCTCCTTCCAAGCCTTGTCTCAACAACCCATCTATTATCCTCTCTAACAACATTAACTACTTCATCAATAACTATGGGCACACCATACTTCCTAACATGAGATACAAACCGATCAACAAGTTCCCCACCAGTTATCTCAGGTAAACCCGGGTAATCATCAACAAGTGGAGCTTCAGCCACATGGCCACCAAGAAGCTTAGTCACAACAACTACATCTAATCCATAGCGAGCACCATAGATTGCAGCTGTAAGACCAGCTGGTCCACCACCAACAATCACTAGATCATAATCCTGCTTCTCAGTAGTTGGCATTGGCTGCACTAGTTTAAAAGCAGTCTTACCTAGCCTAAATTCTTCATCCATAATATCCCACCATAGCCTCATAATCCCTATAGACTCTCTTATACCTTATCACATGGATCCACATATAGGAATACCGTTGTTAACGGTATTTATAACAACTACTATATGATACAACAATGTTATATGGTGGTAAATCCTATGGATTACACAAGACTAGGTAGGAAGGGACCAAAGATCTCGTGCATAGGCCTCGGTACATGACAGTTCAGCGAGACATGAGGGTGTACTAGACTATAATCTTGTAAAGGAGATAGTCTCAAAGTTATTGAGGTTGGGATAAACTTCTTTGATACACAATGGTCTATGGAAGAGGTTTAAGTGAGGAGTATCTCGGTAAGGCCTTAAGGGGTCTTTGTGTGAAGAGGGATGAGGTTGTAATAGCCACTAAGATACCTAGTGGCTTCCTAGCATATGATGATGTCTTTAGAGCTGTTGATAAATTCCTTAAAAGGCTAGGCATTGACCACATAGATCTAATACAGATCCATTGACCTCCATGCTGGCATAACCACTCGACATCCGAGTATATGAGAGCCCTTGAGAGACTAGTTCATCTAGGTAAGATAGAGTACATAGAACTTAGTGATTATCCGTTAGAGCTTATAGAGGCTGCCCGCCAATGCCCATAAACAACTGATATAGTTAGTCTACAGTTCCGCTACAACCTTGTTGAGAGACAGGCTGAGAAAGAATTCATACCATATGCTGAGAAACATGGGTTAACAATACTCCCGTGGGGTCCATTGGCTAAAGGTGCAGTAACTAGTAAATACGCTCCTGATAAACTACTGGCATTCTAGGATGTAAGAGCTAATGACCCTATCTTTCACCCGGAGAACTTCAAAATGATCTGGAGGGTTGTTATGGAGCTTAAGAGGATCGGGGCTAGATATGGTAAGACACCTGCACAAGTAGCTCTAAACTGGCTTATAATGTATAGTCCATTGATTGTCCCCATACCGGGTGCTAAGAAGCCTGAGCAAGTAGTTGATAATGCTGGTTCTGTTGGCTGGAGGATAAGCTCTGAGGATTGGAGGGGAATTGATGGGGTTAGTAAAAAGGTTAGGATAACGTATGTGACATGGTACTAGCTAATCCTAAGTACAGCACTACCCTTAAACCTACCATACTTAAGATCATATAATGCCTCATTAGCCTCCCTAAGCCCATAAACAACTATATCCGGTTTAATACCAGCCTTAGAGGCAATCTCAAGTACACCACGTACATCCTCACGAGCAACATTAGCAACACTCTTAATCTCCCTCTCATACCAGAGAAGACTATAGTCAAGCTCCTCCCAAGGAGACATATAGATCTCTGCAAGGACTAGGCGGCCAGCCTTATCAAGTTTCTTCAAAGCCTCAATAGCAACCCATCCTACTGGAGCAAAAACTATTGCTGCATCAAGTTTGTGTGGAGGCTCATCCCTTGTCAAACCAGCCCAATCAGCACCAAGCCGTAGTGCATAATCGATCTTCTCCCTCCTACTAGTGAACACGTAGGTCTCTAGACCAAGGTATCTAGCGATCTGTAGGACGAGATGGGCTGAAGCACCAAATCCAAATAATCCAAGCCTACCGCCACGGCCAACTAGACCAGTTAACCGGAGTGCACGATAGCCAATAGCACCTGCACATAGTAGTGGAGCAGCATAACAGTCTTCATAGCCACTCGGTATTGGGTGTATGAAGTCGGACTTAGCAACCATGTATTCTGCATAACCACCATCAACACTATATCCCGTGAACAATGCATTTTCACACAAGTTCTCAAGACCACGGCGGCAGAAACGGCATTCCCCACAGCTCCAGTAGAGCCATGGAACACCTACACGTAACCCCTTCTCAACACCTTCAACACCCTCACCAATCTCCTCAACAACTCCAACAACCATGTGGCCGGGTATAAGTGGTAGCTTTACTGGTTTAAGCTCTCCCTCAACAATATGTAGATCAGTACGACATACACCACAACACTTGATCCTGAGTAGAACCTCCCCTTTGCCCGTGCATGGCTTATCAAGATCACTATATATTAGAGGCTCCTCCTCTATGGGTGATGGACTATGTAGTACCATAGCCTTCAAAACATTTATCACCAAATATATTAGTGTATACGCTAACCTAATAATTCATTAGCATAAGAAGGAAGCTAGTAGGCAAGTAGGGAGTAGTTAGGAGGCATAGGTGGATGGAGACTCTAAACCTACTACAGATATTAGTCTATTCAGTAATCCCTACAGAATCCATTGAGCCTATGTATAGGGTCCAGGAAGCCATAGCAGTACTCATAGTACTAGCCATAATAGTATATGTGTTATTCACCAATAGATATGTGAAATACATCCTAACAGGATTACTGCTAATAATAACACTACTACACTACACACTACTAGCAATGGCAGCAACACTAGAAACACTAAGAATCCTACCACTAACAATCATAGAGACAAACAAACTAGGCTACAGCACAGCAACAATAGACATAGGACAAATAACAATAATAGCCCTCCTAATCATGTGGAGGAAAAACCTAGTAACATGGATGAAAACACTATGGACAAAAACCACGGCAAGAAAACAGCCCATAAAAACAGGGCATAGTAGAGAAGAATAAAAATTAAAACCCCAGAAATAAACTAGAACAAATACGGTTAGAAGCCGCCGTAGTATAGCCCGGCCAAGTATGCGGGCCTCTCGAGCCCGTGTCGCCCGGCCGGGAACAATAGGTTCTGGGCGCGGGAAACCCGGGTTCAAATCCCGGCGGCGGCATAAACACCCTCTATACCCTACTCATCTGGGGCGATATGGTGGCGTTAAAACTTAAAGAAAAACCTTCTAAGAAAATTCTAGGGGATAAAATGGCTACTATAGTAGAGGCTGCTAAAATTATAATTAAAACAGGCTCAATTATTAGCAGGGTTATTAGTGTTAGAGGGGGGTACAGGAGGAAATTTGTTACGTATTATCTTCGCCTAAATCCATCTATGCATCTTTCTAGTACATACTGTGTCGAAATGGGTCCCGATTATATAGACTATATTGAATGTAAAGATGGTGAATTTGTACCAACTCGTAGAGGAGGAAGTTGGTATATTAGATTCCCGTTATCCTATGAGGGATCTGTACTTATCATTCCTACGGATTATGGTTTCCGTGTTTATCTGCTGAAGTAGGGTTGGGGGTTGCCCCAAGTTTATAGTGGCCGTGATGTAGGTAAGGTTATTGAGCCTCTGCTAAGGAATGCCTCTGGCAGGATCTGGGTTTGTTCCCCATATATTTCTCCCGAGTATGCTAGGTTTCTTGTATACCTTATTGGCGGGAACACTATACTCTATGCTATTATAGCTCTATGGATTATCGGCACACTCCTACTACCGCTCATTATTGGTGGGCGTATACTCTTCTTCATAAGCCTTGTCATAGGCTTTATAGTTGCCGTAGCCACCTATGACATTAACTATGGCTTCATAGCCTATATGGTTTCCG
The DNA here is from genome assembly GCA_964627005.1 of uncultured Desulfurococcaceae archaeon. Lineage (GTDB taxonomy): Archaea > Thermoproteota > Thermoprotei_A > Sulfolobales > Desulfurococcaceae > CAZHDB01. Next base: position 709 of record CAZVHC010000022.1, on the reverse strand, counting down.
CAGTCCTTATCGCCGCGTATAGGTTTATAGTTGTCTATAGATATGAGGCTAGGGAGACCCATGTAAATCTGCTGGTAGTCGATAGCGATAGGATCGTGCATTCAAAGATCTATATCTTCGACAACATAGGAATAACGGGCTCAGCTAACCTTACGAAATCAGGTCTATGGAGAAACATGGAAACAATAACCATATACAAAGGCAGAGAAATAGACTCCGTTATCAACGAGTTTATGAAGATATGGAACAGTATAACAGGAGGCCCGCTATACGTAGAACACTCCCCACTAAACTGGATGTATTAGTTTCTACAAGTTTTACAAGGAGGATCTAACGCTATTCTAATAAACATTTTTATAGTCGAAACTTTACTTATACTATATTGTAGAAATAAAATTTCGACTAAGAAGGTGGGTGAGTTTGCTAGATATAGTAAGGGAATATCCGGGTCTTCATATCAAAGATCTAGAGCGTGTCGTTAATACCCGTAGGGTTTGGAGGGTTGTGATGGAGCTTGAGTCCCGTGGTGTTGTTAGAACGTTGTGGGTTCCTAGGGTCGTTGGTGGGCGGGTTAGGAGGGTTAAGGCTGTTTTTCCGGGTGATTCGCTGGATCCAGGTCTTGACTTCTTGTCGACCTGGATAGTGAGGCATGGTGATTCGGTACATTATGTTGATGCTGTTGAGGATAGGGGCTCGATTATCATTACCC
>CAZVHC010000021.1:19747-30120 GCA_964627005.1 uncultured Desulfurococcaceae archaeon | reverse complement strand
ATGGCTCTATCACTATCAAGTAGCTATAGGTTGAAGGGAGTAAAGCTAGAGGATATGCCATCGAAATGGTTTGAACTACTCGATAGGAATAGGAACTATATTGATGATACTCTTGAGAAAATGATCGGTAGTGACGAGATCGTAAGAGCAGTAGTAGGGCTATCAACACCACCCACGAAAGCACACATAGTCATTGTGGAGAGCCTTGGAGGTAAGGTAGTGCTTGGCCCATGGAGTCATGCCCTCTATGGATTCGCCATAGAGATACCTGCTAACAAAATATCCCTTCTAAGGGATAAGCTATTAACAACTGATGTAAATAATGACCAGTACTCAGACCTACTATACATTAGCCTCGATAGGAAGATGCAGCTCCACATGCACTACGCAGCTAGACAAGCCAATATAAGGCCTATACTATGGAATCTAGGATATACTGGGAAATATGTTAGCATAGCAGTAATCGATACAGGTGTTGATGTCCATGCACCAGGACTCAGAGATGCAATAATATATGGTGCTGATGCTACAGGTACTAATGTTGATCCATTTGAAGACCCGGCTGGACATGGTACTGCAGTCACATACATACTTGTAGGTAGGTACAATGGATCAGATTGGCTACTACCACTCTCAACTGGTCTCCAGAGCGTACCAAGTGATGGTATATACTTTATCTCCCAGACATTTCCTGTCTATAGTACTGGTACAATGTATGTACATGTCTACGTGACTCCCTACAACCCCTCATACACCTATACAGCATATCTCCTAAAGGTACGTGGATATGGGAACCTGATCCAGGCTAATGATGCTAATGAGGTATGGATAGTTGCACAGAATAGTACATGGGATGACATAGGATATGATAGAGGACATACACTAATCACGTTTACAGTAGATGATAGTAGTGACTATGGAAACTATGTACTTGCACTAGAACAAGATACTGGTGGTTATGTCTATACATGGTCTCTCGTATGGACACCATCACTTATAGAAGATGATGTGTACAATCTATCAACTGGTCTTGTACCAGATGCATCAGTGATCATGCTCCGTGTACTCGATAGCTCTGGGAACATGTATGATAGCTATATAGTTAACGCCATAGATATAGCTATAGCAAATAGGGATAGCTATAACATAAGTGTTATAAGTATGAGTCTCGGAGGCCCAGGTTACTCACCAGATCTTGAGCAGGCTACAAGGAATGCTGTTAAGAATGGTATAGTGGTTATTGCATCAGCTGGAAATAACGGTACAACAACCGATCCGAATGGGGATGGCCCTGGTACAAGGACTTATCCAGCAGCATTCCCATGGGTTATAAGTGTAGCTGCTGTTGATGGATTCAATAATATAACTGACTATAGTAGTCAGGGAGGCTATAGCCAATATGATGGAAAGTCTCCTAAGCCAAACATAGCTGCTATGGGTGCTAACCCATATGGTATACCAGTACATGCTGCAGACTCTAATAATGAAAGTGATCATGTAGCCTACTATTACGGATGGATATACTATGATCCGGCAACTTTCGATCTTGAGTGGTTTGCTGGTACTAGTGCAGCTGCACCAATGGTTGCAGGTATTGCTGCACAGATCGTCCAGGTGTTTAGGGAGAAGCAGTATAATAGTACTGCTAGCCTATGGGAGAGGATGATAGAGATCAATGGTACACAGGCTGTTATGCTTGTAAGGGATATACTTGAGGCTAGTGCTTATGAGACATACCCACTTGTTAGAGAATATAATGGTACGGATTGGTCAGCCTATTCACCAACACTTGAGCGTGGTGGTTGGGATAGGCATGAGGGCTTTGGAGTTGTTGATGCCTATGCTGCTGTTATGCTTGCTGAGAAAGTAGCCGATCTGCTGCTCTACTGGTATGGTGTATCGGGTAGCTATGAGTACGAGTATGGTCCTGATGATAATATTGCTCCATTTATAAGCTACTCAATAGATCTTAGGAAAGGCACCCTATACAATGCACCAGATATACCTTATACACTTAACTTCCCATTTGGAAACTCTGTTGGTGGATTAGCAGCACACTTTGAACGCTATGTATGGTCTTTTAGTGGTGATGAGTATCCAGCAATCTATGGTATAAGGGTGATTGCTGGAACAACAGATCCATCTAATACAGACTTTGATGCCCATGTATACATATTCAATACTAGTACCTGGGATATTGATCTATGGAACCATACTAGTGGAGGCTATGGAGATACTGATGAGATATTCTATCTAAGCCTACCGGAGACAGAAACAGATCCAGGTACAGACTATATCTACTACGTGACTGTTAAGAGGGCTACAGAGGCGTCAGCTGGTGGTAAGGCAAAACTCTACATAGGACCTGGGCTAGAGGCTGAGTTTAGGTATGGACGCTACATATGGGTTAATGCTACTGCTGTGACACCTAATACAACGGCTAAGTATGCCTTGATAATGGTCACTTACACCAATGCCTCTGGAAACTATGTACACGTCTACGCCATAGCCCCTACAGAGGATCTAAATGGATTTGCTAATGTAGAGGGATACATTGATATAGGCTGGGGTCTACAGGATGATTGGGACTGGTATGTAGGTGTACTCTTCACAAAGGATCCAAGATCACCACTTAACCTTACCCATGACAGTGTTGTTGAGGGACCAGTAGTTGTCCCAGTAACCATTGGTGAACCAACAGTACTAACGCTTAGTGTACCAGCTACTGTCTATGACCATGAGTCATTCGATCTAGCAGCTCGGCTTATAGATAATGATACTGGTAGCCCAATAGTTGGTGAAACCATACACTTCTACCGTAGTACGGATCTACAGACGTGGACAGAGATCGGTACTGCTACAACAAACTCTACTGGATATGCTGTATTGTCATGGAATGAACCAGATAATGGTACATACTATTATGTAGCAATCTACTATGGGGATAGTACTAGACAGTATAGCCAAAGCTATGGATATGCTGTACAGGTATATATGAGGACATCAACAACGATCACAGCTTCAGAGACAAATCCATACACCATGGAGCCTGTCACAATAACTGCTAAGTTGACGGAGCAGGTATCGGGAGAACCTATAGCTGGTGAGCAAGTCACGATCTGGATAAGCTATGATGGTGGATCTACGTGGGTAGAGCTATTCACTGGTACAACGGATTCTAATGGAGAGATAACCTATACACACCTATTCATATCAGCTGGGACATACGTGTTAAAGGCTAACTATAGTGGTAATGCTGCCTACCTACTACTAGCTAGTGAGTCATCAACAGTATCTATAACAAGTGTTAAGACACCAACAACAGCCTCCATAACCCATAATGGTACAGATCTACGTGTATACGATAAGGTTGCCTTCACAGTACAGCTTAACTACACCTATGATACAGTTAATAAACCAGTTGATGATGCTACAGTATATCTAGAGCTATGGGATGGTGCTTCATGGAGTACTGTTGCTACTGGTACAACTGATAGCAACGGATATGTGACACTATTCTATACATTCACACACAATGGAACCTACGACTTCCGGATACACTATTCGGGCAACGATACATTTGTAGAATACATATCACCAACATACACATTATCAGTACTAAGCCTAAACACGACAACAAACCTAGTAAGCTATCCATCATCAGGCTATGTTGGACAGACACTAACGGCTACAGTAGAGGTAATTGATGAGAAGAGTAGACCGGTAGCTAATGGTAAGGTATCACTTATGAAATGGAGTGGTACAGACTGGATCAACGTGACAACAGCATATACTGGAGCGGATGGACGTGCAACACTTAGTTGGAGTGAATCTAGTGAAGGTACATACACCTATAAGGTAGTCTATGAGGGTAAACCCTATGTCTACAACGCTAGTGAGTCAGCAACATTCACTGTAACAATACAGGCACTAGCAACAGGACTAACACTATCAGCTAACGTATCATCAACATATATCAATAAGACATTCCTACTAACAGCACAGCTAGTCTCAGACGGATCACCAGTAGCTGGAGAAACCATAGAGTTCCAGTACTGGGATGGTAGCAGCTGGGTCACGCTGGGAACCAATACAACAGATGCTAATGGCTATGCATACTACCACTTATCAGAGAGATATGCTGGAAACTACACCTACCGTGCCTACTATCCTGGTTCACCACAGTATGAGGAGGCTGTAAGCGATAATGTATCTGTTGAAGTTAAACCATTACCTACACAGATAAGCGTGTCAGCTCCATCAACAGCCTATGTATCACAGTATATAACGGTGACAATACACCTAGAACTAGCACCACCATATACTGGTGATCTAGCTAATGAGCCTGTGAAACTATGGATTAGCAGTGATGGCTCTACATGGAGTCTCTATGGAGAATACTATACTGGTTCAGATGGGACCGTATCTATAACCATGTCATTTAGTAGTGAAGGGACATACTACCTAAAGGCCAACTACACAGATCCTGGGAAAGCAACTGGACAGTGGGAGTATGATGATTCAGAGAGTACTGTGGTAACGATCACTGTATCCAAGGTATCTACAACACTAGAGCTAACAGCAAATACTACGACACCATACGCCATGGAAACCATAGAGTTCATAGCATATCTAACAAGAGATAATGATACAGTAGCTATAGAGGGTGCATTGATCGAGCTCCAGAAATGGGATGGAGCATCATGGGTCACAGTAGCTACAGCATACACTAATTCAACAGGTTATGCAGTATTCTATGTAAGTGCTGGTTACGTAGGCACATACCAGTACCGTGCAGTATATAGTGGATCAAACGTCTATGAATCATCAACAAGTAGTACCATAACCATAGATACACAGCCCATACCAACACAACTAACACTAGTAGCCTCAGCAACAAGCGTCAGTACTGGAGAAACATTCACGTTAGAAGCAACACTAATAAATACATTAAACGGATCAGCTATACAGGGATACACTGTAAAGTTCTGGAAGAGTACCGACGGAACAACATGGACATACATAGGTGAAGCAACAACCGGAGCTGATGGAAAAGCAGCATTTACATGGAGTGAAACAGTAGCTGGTACATACTACTACAAGGCAAACTTCACAGATCCGGGTAAGGATACTGGTACACAAGTCTATGGTGATAGTGAGAGCAATACTGTGACGGTAAGCGTTGGCGTAACACCAACACAGTTAACACTATCAGCTAATGTATCAGAAACAATTGTTGGAAAGAGGTTTAAGCTCATAGCATACCTAGAGACAACAGATGGAACACCAGTAGATGATGCAGTAATAACGTTCCAGGCATGGGATGGTAGTAACTGGGTAGACATAGGAACAGCTACAACAAACGCTACAGGTTATGCAGTACTAGAACACTATGAAGACTATGCAGCAAACTACACCTACCGTGCAGTATACTCTGGAAACTCAACATATGGTGGATCAACAAGTAACTCTGTGACACTAGAAGTTAAGCCAAAGCCTACAACAATAACTATCTCAGGACCCTCAGCAGGATATACAACAGAGAAGATAAGGTTCACGGCAACACTAACAACAACCACAGGAGAACCAGTAGTAGGCTACACTGTAAAGTTCTGGATAAGTACTGATGGCTCAACATGGACATACATTGGAGGAAACACTACAGACTCTAGTGGAACTGCAGAACTAAACTATGTATTCTGGGTCTACGGCACATACTATGTAAAAGCAAACTTCACGGATCCAGGTAAGGATACTGGGTCATGGGTCTATGACGACTCAGAATCAACACCAATAACAATAGATATACAGAGAATGACAGTCACACTAACACTAACAGTCAATAACACCAGCCCATACATTAATGAGACAGTAGAATTCATAGTACAAGCCATGACAGCTAGTGGTAAACCACTATATCCAGCAGATCTGGTGATATACCTTGACAGCTCCAATGTAGGAACTGTATCAACTAATTCAACAGGATACGCCATATGGACTAATACAAGCCATGCCTACAGCATATGGAGTGTGTATGTGGAGTACCTTGGAAACGATACCTATGCACCAGCAACAAGCAATACAGTCACGGTAACATGGAATCCACTACCAGTATCACTAACACTAACAGCATCACCATCAACAGTAACCGTAGGACAATCCTTCACACTAACAGTCTATATGGAGGATACGGTCTACCATAAACCAGTTAATGGCTATACTGTAAAGTTCTGGAGAAGCATTGATGGAGTAACATGGGAGTGCCTTGGTGAAGCAACACTAGTTAATGGGTATGCATCAATAACAACATCAGAATCTAGTGAAGGAATATACTATTACAAGGTAAACTTCACAGACCCCAACAAAGGTGTTGAGGAACAATGGATCTATCAGGATGGTGAAAGCAATACTGTAGAGGTCAATGTCACAGCATTACCCGGTACAGTACTAACACTATCAGCTAATACATCATCAACATATGTAGGATACTATGTAAGACTAACAGCACGTCTAACAGAGGAGTCAACTGGTAATCCACTTGCAGGCTATGAGATCAAGTTCTATGTATATGATGGGGTAAGCTGGAGCCTAGTAGGTACAGCAACAACAAACTCTACGGGTTATGCATGGATAGATGTCACTGCAAGCTCTAAGGGAACCTATACTTATAAGGCAGTATTTGAGGGAACACCAGAATATAGTGGTTCAGAGAGTAATAATGTGTCTATAACCTACATCGGTAGACCAGTAACGATAGAGCTGGTATCTATAGAGCCTAGTGAACCAGTTGTTGGAGAAACGATCACCATAAAGGCTAGGCTAACATCCCTTGGAGAACCCGTGGTTAATAAGTATGTTGAGCTAAGGAATGCTACAGCAACACTAGATACTGGATATACTGGTGCTGATGGAGTAGTCACGTTCACAATATCGTTCTCCGAGGCAGGAAACTACACTCTATACATTGTATCACCAGCTGATACAGTATATGAGGAGTCAACACTACAGTTCAACATAACAGTTAAGAATAATGTATCCATAACACTAACGATAAACTATGAAGTACTACCAAATGGTTCAGTACTATTCACATTCATAGCAAAACTACTCATAAATGGTAAGCCATTCCCAGGACAGACGGTAGCATTCTATAAGAAGGGATCATGGATATACCTTGGAAGCTCCACAACAAACTCTAGCGGTATAGCAGTATTCACCTATCTAGAGACAGATCCACAGCCAACAATGGAGTTTAGAGCAAACTATACAGCAGTAAATGCTACAGTCACATCAGCATCAACTATACAGACAATCCATGTAGCAGGATTAATACCAGCTCCAGAACCACCTATACTCTCAATAATGCTTCTCACATCAGTATTGGTATTACTAATAGTTCTATGGATACGTAGAAGAACCAGATAAATCCTTAATTCAAGTCTTTTTTAAATAATTCCATAATTCCCCTAAGCATATAGATAATTAAGGTACCCTAGATTATACCATTATTGACAAGTATATGGGGTATACATAGGTATGAATAAGGTCACTATACTAGATATTGTTAGGAGGAAAGGACGTGAGAAAATAGCCATGATCACTGCTTACGACTACGCTTTTGCAAGACTAGTTGATAAGGCTGGTGTAGACATTATACTTGTAGGTGATAGTGTAGGCATGGTAATGCATGGGCAGCAATCAACACTTCCAGTATCAATGGATGACATGATCCATCATGTAAGAGCTGTAGCAACAGCTAAGCCTAGGGCATTAGTGGTTGGGGATATGCCCTTCCTAAGCTATGAGACTAGCCGAGAAGATGCAGTTCGTAATGCTGGACTACTGGTTAAGGCTGGTGCCGAAGCCGTCAAGGTTGAAGGGGGCTCTGAAATAACTGATCGTGTCCGGGCTATAGTGGATGCAGGTATCCCGGTAATGGGCCATATAGGCTTGACTCCACAGAGGTACTTGAGACTGGGAGGCTACCGTAGGAGGGGGCGTAGGCTGGAGGAGGCTCGTGAGATAGTAGAGGATGCTAAGGCCTTGGAGGAGGCTGGTGTATTTGCTATAGTTATAGAGTTTACTGCTGCTGAGGTTGCTAAACGAGTTACTGAGGAGGTAAGTGTACCAACTATATGTATTGGTAGTGGCCCATATTGTGATGGCCAGGTTCTAGTACTGCATGACGTACTTGGTCTCTATGAGGAGGTTCCAGTATTTGCTAAGAAGTATGTTGACCTATATACTATAGTTATTGATGCTGTTAAGAGGTATGTAGATGAGGTTAGGGGAGGTATATTCCCTGGTAGAGAACATTACTTTAGTATGAAGGAAGAGGATCTTAGGAGGTTTATGGGGTCTAGATAAAGTTTCTAAGGAGGTAAAAAGAGGGTTAATTAATACATAGCTACTATTTAGCTCATTAATGCTCTCTGTATATAGGCATATAGCTCCTTTAGATAATTATTGATATTCTCTACCTTCTTCTCAAGCATCTCTACACGTGTCTCAAGCCTTATTAGGCGTTCCCTGAGCTCCATAACTTCTGTTGAAGACAATATTCCCACCTTTAAAATACATTATTCCATAATTTACTTCTATTGAGTACTATTAAAGTTTTACCTAGGCTTTTACCGCAAGGGTGTCTGGGAACAAGTATTGTGGTATAGATACATGTATAAAACCTAAATACAGCATATATATCTATCCATGTATAAGGACTGAATTATCGATAGTGACTGATAAAGTGAAACTGAAACACTTAAATATGGAGCATATAGAGGAAATATGTAGATGAACTATTACTAATAGGTGAAGATATTGGGTGAAGAACCAACTGCTGCATGGATACTCTCCCTTATTGGAGGTATATTAGGACTTCTAGGCTATCTACTAGTCCTAGGATTAGCCTTAGCAAGCTTAGGAGCAGCTGCAGCTGAAGCCGAGCAATATAATGCTGAAGTGCCTGGTCTCGGCCTAGCTGGTGGAGCACTTGCAGCTTTGTGTGGATGGTTTGTAATAGCCCATATAATAATCATTATTGGTGCTCTTAAGATAAAGTCTGGAGAACCAAGTAGTGTTAGGACGGGAGGTATACTAGTACTTATATTCTCAATACTGGGAGGAGGAAACATCCTAGCACTCATTGGCGGTATTCTAGCACTTACATGGAAGCCTCCAAAGAGGATAGAAGCTGTTCCAGCACCACCACCTCCACCACCAACATAGGGATGTAAGGATTTTACCTAGTATGGTATCCATCATATAAATAGCTTTTTTAATCCATAAAAACTATTATACATACTATATGGTGGGAAAGCATATTGTTTATTACAAAGACGGTTCTACTATCCTCATAATACTCTGGTTTACATCAATAATCATAGCTTCACTAACCCTCGCTCCAGGAACAGTAGCTAATATGATCGATTATCCTAGTAAATGGGCTAGTCTACTAATATACCATAGGATAGTATATGCATCTGGTGATCTATTATGCCATCGGAAACATCAAGATCATATGTGATCAATGGTGATCAGATGCCTCTATGCTCAAGAGATACTGGGTTATACCTTGGAGTACTAGTTTCATACACAATACTCTATATATTAGAGCTTAGATACCCGGGATACTATAGAGCTTTAATGAATAAGCTCTTTAGATCAAGGAAACTATTCATATTACTATATCTTACACTATCAATGCCCATGGCCATAGACTTTATAACACAGTATATGGGGTTAAGGGGCTGCGGGACGGTAGTAGAGACCATGCAATAACCTCTAGTATGAATGCTATAAACAGTATGAGTGCACCAATACCTAGTATGGGTAGAAGTATTGCTCCTACTAAATGCATTACTCCAACAGTTCTAAACAACTCTAGATCAGATACTTCAGAGATACCACTATAGCCTAGATATACGAAAATAGCACCTACAATATAGAGTATAATAGCCATTATTAATGCCATGATCAAAATACCTAGGGATGACGCTATTTCCTCAAAAAAGTATCTAAGATGCTTGTCACTAGATTGTGGATTATAGATTACCGGCAATAATGATCCTATTGAGGAGTATAAAGCAGAAGAACAGACTATGTCTGCGATAAGATATAAAGTATACCCCAGTAAGACCTTGACGAAGATATCGTCTCTACTAGAAACATCGGCTATAATCTTAGCAGCTAATATGATAAATACAGTTCCTATTATACTAAGTACAAGGCTCATTAGAAGCCCTATACTTGGTATCAATATTGTGATTGTGGACACTAGTATTAGTACAGCCCCATCCCTACCTCTGGTTCTAGCCATGGAAAGATCGGGCAATAAGAGGCACCCGTACTAGATGATGGATAACCCTATTATG
>CAZVHC010000021.1:18259-19647 GCA_964627005.1 uncultured Desulfurococcaceae archaeon | reverse complement strand
GGAAAGATCGGGCAATAAGAGGCACCCGTACTAGATGATGGATAACCCTATTATGTTGGTAGAGGGTTAGAATATTTATATCTTGTCTATTTCAAAAATCCTCCCCTCTTCTACAATAATCCTTAGTCTATCCAGCAAATAGTTTATTGTAGATAATAGGTTGTCTCTATTATCAAAACCCTCAAGGATCTCCTTAAGCCTCTCTCTATCAGCCTCCCTAAGTCTCTTACAAGTCTCTATGAGAAGAGGCATAGCACGTACAATATTATCAACAATAGTTATATTAGCGTAACGGGCAGTCCTTGAGAATGGGTTTATATCTATAGCAATCACAAACTTCCCTATCCTCCGGAGAGCCTCAGTACGATCACCATCCTCCAGGGGGACAAGGACAACATCAGCCCGTAGTATACCACGTGGACTAACACGTCTCCTCTCACTAAATAGCTCGGGTATAGTGGCTGATGCATCATCACCAACACCAAGTACCTCTACAGCACCATGCCTACGTAGCCAATCAGCTATAGCCTCCTCACGCTCCCTTGTCCTATAGAATAGGTTAACCTCGATCCCTGCATCAACAACCCTTGCAAGCTCCACAACCTCCCTTGGCACAAGAGCAGCAGTATTACCATTAACAGATATAACCGGGTACTTGGCTAGGAGGAGTGCTGCTGCAGCAGCCTCTATAGCCTTCCTTGCAGGCTCAATAGTCTTTTCTCCAAGTATGTAGTCAAAGGCCTCTCCACGTCCATGGGCTATTAGCCCAGCTAATGCTACTAACCCCCTCTTATAGCCCTCGATCAGTTTTTCACGGATAAGCAGGCTCTCCCTCCTTGGATGAGTCTCCGGTATATGCATGTAGTTGCACCCTACGTATGGTAAAATAGTGTTTCCCAATAATAATGGTTTACCACGGGATCGGGTATGCGTCACACTCTTTTACACGATCTTGTGGTTATAATAGATAGTTGGTGGATAAGGGTTGTGTATAAGGCTTGGATATGGAGAACCAGTAGTAGAGCCACATATGTTCACTAATGAGGGGGAGCCTTTACCTAGGAACGCAGTTATTGTATTTAGTAGATTCACCTCAAAGACCATGAGGAGGTATCTTGATCGGGTAAAGGATCTAGAGCTTAATGCTCCAGCACTAGATGCCTATAGTGGCTACTATAATGGTGTAGAACTACTTGTCACCCGTGTATGTGCTGGTGCACCAGCCTCTATACTAGTACTAGAGATCCTGGTAGCAGGTGGTGTTAGGAGAGTAGCTGTACTAGGATATGCTGGTTCATTGAATCCAAGGCTTAGAATAGCCGATATACTATTGCCTACATGGGGGGTTAGGGAGGAGGGTACAAGTTACCACTACTACCCACCAGATT
>CAZVHC010000021.1:0-18159 GCA_964627005.1 uncultured Desulfurococcaceae archaeon | reverse complement strand
ATTCCGTGAGACAAGGGATAAGGTTCTAGAGTATAGTGGGAGAGGAGTACTTGGAGTTGATATGGAGTCCACAGCTCTTATGTGTGTATCCGAGTATCGTGGGATAGAGCTTGCATTAGCGTTGGTGGTGACTGATGAGCTATACCATGAGAAATGGGTATCAATACTAGATAGTGAGAAGTTATTGAGGAGGATTAGGAGGAATGAGAAGCTATTGATAAAAGCTACGCTAGAAACGATCACTAGAGACTAGACCTTCCTAGCAATATACCCCTGAACCCTACGGTCATACCTTACTATAAAGCCCGCCCTCCTAAGCCTCTCACCAACCCCCTTAACAATCCTTGGACCCCCATGGCGTCCGGGTTCTCCAGTATAGTGGAAGAGTACTCCATTAGGTTTTAGCAGCCTATAGAACTCCCGGTAGAGCTCTAGACTATAGAGATCACCTGTCCTTGGGGTCAGCCTTGGGGGGTCATGGATTATCCTATGGAAACCCCCATCACCAAGTCCATGCACTACCTTAACTACATCTCCATACATGATCCTTATCCCTTGGCTACTAAGCCATTTACTCCATGGATTATGCCTAGCAATCTCGATAACATTATAGTCGATCTCAATAGTTAATACACTAGCACCCCTAAACATACTATGTATAGCCGTATACCCAAGACCCATACACGTATCAAGCACCCTATGGCCTCTGCCAACACGTGCAGCTCTAACCTTCAACAAGCTATCAATCCATGGAGTCACACCAACGATCCTATGCATATGAATACCGTTAATCTCAAGTGTTGGAGCCTGATCCTTGGCTACAGGCTTAAGCTTATAGACACCACCATCAACAATCATTACAGCCCTAACCCCATCCTCTGTAACCTCATAGACTCTATCCTCAACAATACCACGTAGATCATCAGAACAAACCCTATATCGGCCACGAATAACTATACAATCCCCATCAACAACAGCTTCCTCAGTAGACACCCCAAGATCAAATGTTGTCCTAACACTAGAAACACCACGATCCAATGCATCTAATAGCTCACGAGCAACCCATACCGTAAGCCTTGGAAGATCAATATACTGGTAAACAATATACCTAGACATACTATCCTATACACCCTTACCTAAATCCATATAGGTACTCTAGTAAATGTAAACTTTACCCAATACATGATCTCTCCACAGTTATTCCCTAGAGCTGTACTGTATAGGATGCTTCATTTTGTAAAGAGACTGCATCTCTATTAGACCTAATAGTCTAGAGAATAGGAGATAAAGTATATACTGACTATAATATAGTCTAGTTAATCATCTATAGTATTTCTAGTATGGTGATAGCGGTAGTGATTAGGAGGATAATAGTACTATGATAGTACTATGTATTCTGGTATCAATCATACTACTAAGTCTAGGTGTCTCCATATCAATACATAATACATAATTTATCTAGAACTCATAGGGTAAATCAAGCGATCTTATCAAGTACTGTCGTAGCATACTGTTATCAAGGTATAATGGTGGGAAGAGCGTTTACGTAGACTACACTATTGATCTATGCCGTTTCCTTGATGGTGGAACGAGTTTTCGTGGGTTCCTTAACTACTCAAATAGGACAGTTATTGATTTCTTATAGGGATGGGTTTATGTAGAGATTACTGATGTTGTAATTGTAAATGTTGCTAATGTATCTACGTGGATACAATATAGTGGCTATTCTAAACCATTTCCTCCATCTACATACACGATCCTCTTTAAGGCATATGTACTTGATAGTGTCTATGGAGCTTATGGTCTCATTGGTAAAGAGATCTATATATCATACCCACTTATAGAATATGATAGTTCTAGAGACAAGGTATACTTTGAACATGAGGCTAGGTCCTTACTACCTGGTAGAAGATATGTACTCTACATAGAGTCTGTAGAGACCCCAATTACCAGCATATACTCGTTATGTAGGAATAAGTATATCAGGACATATAATGAATCAATGGATAAGCCCTCCTGCGAAGAGATATACGTTGCATCACCATTTACTACATTTACAGATATTAATGGGAAGATATACTATCTACTACTTAGAGATCTTGAGAAAATAGATCCAGGCTACAGTATCCTTATAAAGGAAACACCTAGGCTCATATACATTGGAGATGAACCAATACTTAGCATACCATTGAGATACAGTAGGTTTAAGCACGATCTATATATCTATCAAGTAAGGCAGAGCTTATGTAAAACTATCTACTTATGATCGATTCCTCCAACCTATACGGCTATACTTGTCTTCTCCAGAACCACGTGGGTACCCAGCATCCTAGCTATTATCTCTAAAGCCCTATCCCTAATCCTCTTATCAGTTAGAACCTGGTACAATAGTGCAATGGCATGCTTACACAGATAGTGATTGGAGCGGCTATCACCGCAACTACATCTATATCCATCAACACTAATCCTCACAATATGGACAGCACCACTACCACCCAATACAATTCCCTCAACACCATCACTAGTGAGATAATACCTCATAACACCCCTCTTAAAATAGATCTCTAGAGCCTCATAGACACGTCTTGGAGTAGATAAGCCGTTACGGAGTATATAGTCTATGATCTCTCCAACCTCCAAGCCGCTAGCACCACTAGAGAATAGGGGGTATATAATCTAGTGGGGGATAGGTGAAACTATTACCTAGGCAAATAGAATGGGCTAGACTATGTTTAAAACAATCTTCTTATCAGTAAATGTTGTCCGAGTAAGTTTCTTCCATATAAGCCTCAGTACAACCGGATGTTCACCCTTAGGGAGCTTTATAGTAGGCTCTACAATGGTCTCCTCACCAGGTTTTAGCTTTGGAAGCTCCTCCCTATATATGATCGTGCCTAGATGTATTATTGTCAATAATGCTTTATCAGGTACTGAATCACCCTCATTAACAACCGTGATCCTGATCCTACCGCCACTCTCAAGCTTATCAGGTACAGCTAGATCCTTTATGGAAAGCCTTGGCTCACGATAGAGACTCTGTTGTAGGTAGAGACTAGATACTAGTAGCTCCTTTGGATAATATGCTGAACCAGTATCAACATGATCGATCTCCACAGTATTCTCCCCACCAACACCACTAATCTCCAATACAGCCTCCTCACCACCAACAATACTCGACAAGGTAGTCTCAAAAACACCATTAAACCTAATACCAATCTCAGCCTGAGTACTTGGAGAGAACAATGTGACATGGAGTCTACCATAGGCATCAAGACCGGGTGGATGCCTAAGGGTAAGCCTATACTTCTCACCAGGATCCAGAGCTAATGCACCACTCAATAGACTAACATGTGAACGAGCATCCTCAGACGGTATATATACTAGGAGGCCAACGTGTTCAACAATCAAGTGCTCACTACCCTCATACTTCACAACAATGTTACAACGATGCCTCCTCCCCCTTCGGGCCTGCATAATAGGTGTTATGTCATAGACAAGCTTAGAGAATATATAGTCCCGGGTTTCAGCGACAGAGTTAGGCTTAAACTCCCTAGTCACAGGTACGCCATTAACCTTAAGCCTCCACGTAAACCTTTCCCTCTGAGACTTAATAGCTAGTTCCAACAATGCCTTAGATACCTCGATCTCCCCCGGCAACACAAGATCTATTGGGATAAATGCCTTAGAAACCTCTAGACCGCCAAGCCTTACACCTGGAAGGATCGACTTATATATTACCTCTCCATCGAATCTTTCAAACACATACTGTTTCAGATCACCACTAACCATAACCCCTACCCCCATAATATCCTCTTGTGGTTAAAGTGTTATCCCAGATAGGATATTATAGATGTATCTACTAAAGTAATTAACCACCATAGGAGGCTAACGGACAATCAATACACTACATGATGCACTCTGGACAACAGCACCAGCAACACTACCCAGTAATAGCCTCTTCAAACCACTAACACCCTTAGCACCAACAACGATCAAGTCAGCACCCCACTCCTCAGCCTCCTCAACAATATCATTAGCCGGGTGCCCAACCCTCACCTTCTCCTCAACGCTAACACCATATCGTTCCCTAGCATAAGCTACAGCTTCACCCAATAGCTTCCGGGCCTCACCTACAAGCCTCTCCTTAAGAGACAACTCTATACCGCCAATAACAACCCATGCATGAGATGCATCAACAACATATAGCACCCGGACAACCGATCCGTGTTCCCCAGCCAACATACAAGCTATATCAAGAGCCTTCCTAGAATAATCACTACCATCATATGCTACAAGTATCTTCTTAAATAAGCCCATCATTAGATACACACCTATAACCTCTAATTAGAATAGATAGAGGCCCCTATGGTAAAAAAGCATATTGGGTTAAAACATTCCTAATCAGCTATATAGGTATCATAGTAAATAGTACCTGTTGAAACCTCAACATTACTAAAGGAATTCCACGAAATATATCCATAATACGGTACATACCCCCATACATCAGACTCCCAATAAAGTCCACTAGCAGAACTTATTGATGTTCCAGGCTCTTCGGGTATGGATGTCGAATCCCCACGGTATTCCAGCTGTGAAAAGGCATAATAGCCTCCATAGAGATTCCCTACTTTAAGTATTAGTGAATATTTATCATCAGTATTTCGATAATAAACTATAAACACCCAAATGTTATCCCGTAACCTCGTTATCCTAACTGTATACGTTAAGCCTAAGTTAGCGTCACCAATAACAATGGTTTTTCTAGAATTAGAGTCCTCATCACAATATGTAATGAAGATTTGTTTAGCGATTAAAGGCCATATAGGTGGTATATAGTATTTTATTTTTCTTATACCTATTTCAGCTAGATACTGCACTTGATAGCTTTTCTTAGCTAGTGCTATATGTGTCCATATACCACTATACTGGAATGGTAAGTTAGGCAGATTTATATCATGTAGTATCAATAGGCCCATAACTCCATATTTTACCCTATATTCATTAGGCGATCTATAGGTTAGATAAGCTGTTGGCTCAATAGTTGTTTTAATGGAATATCTTGGGTCACCCTCATATACAATAACTGCATTGGGTACTGGATCATAAATATTGAGAAGATCAAAAGTATAGATAAGTATCTTCTCACACTGTTCACCTCCTCATAATTTTAACTAGTATATTTTTCATTAATTCTATACCATATTGGTCATGCTCAAAAGTCTATATAACAATATGAATATTCTCATAGTATGTAGCTAAAATAGAGCACATGGTAGCACAGATCCTATAAGTACCCATATCACTACATACATCATGTAACGGTATATGTAGTACGGGCCAGTCATTAACATAAATAATCTCTCCAGACTCCCTAGGTCCCCAGTATTCCCAGAAAGGCTTATCACCATATTTCTTTATGAACTCCTCATTATCCCTAATATCCTCTTGGAACCTACTTATCAACTCATTTCTCTGACTATCTAGATCACTTACGCTAACGTTATCCATGATCTCTATCACTATGAAAGTCCTTGCACCATCTACATCATATATTTCAAATGGATAATAGGTCCTCATATTATCTACGTACTCTCCAGTCCATGGATCATATACTAATACCTCAGGCTTACCCTGTAAAAGCTTAAGCTCTAACTGATCATCACCAATAACTATTATTATCCTATTCTCCAAAGGCTTTAAAACAACCTTATACTCACTAAGATCTAGTTTACTGATGTAATTAGCTACTATAGTATCATTGTATTCATAGAATGTACCATTAACTATATAGCCCATGGGAACTAGCTGTAGTAGGTAGTAAACCTTCCCCTCACCATCCACTATATCATCTATGCTAAGCCCTATCCTATCTAGTATTCTATTAGCCCATTCCCTATCAATTACTAGTGCTCCCCAATCATAGGATGCATGTGTTGTTGGTGGTGATACTCTATAAACTGGTATTACTAGAGGCCTAACTATAACAGTGAATACTATAGCTATAACCGCTATAGTCAAGGATAACAATAATAGTTTACGCCAACTCATCCCTAATTCACCATACTATTATTATTTTAGAAAGCCTTATTTTTCCTATACACTACGATTATTTGATAAAGGATCTGTTTATTACTTAATATGATTAATTGAGAGCATGTATATCTTAACTAGGCATTTAACTAATATGGGGAGATTTTGTACTGTATAAGTATCTAAATCTGTATATACTGGTTCACTAATCATGTACTTAGTAGGGGAATATTATGAGATACTTGTTCTTATCATTATGGATTATATTTACTGCTCTCTATCCACTAATACCCCATGACTACATACCCTATACTAGCCATAAGCATACAGTTATTGTACCAGATGATTACCCTACTATAGAGAGTGCTATAAGATATGCTACAGAAGGATGTACTATACTGATTAGACCTGGAATATATAATGAGTCTATAGTGATCAAGTTTAAACACAATATAACTATAGTGGGTATGAGCAACGTTATATTGCTAGGTAATAACGTGTCTGTAGGTATAGATATACGTTCATCAACAAATATACAGATTAGGAATATAAGGATCATTGGTTTTAAGGAAGGCATTAGGATCGAGGAATCACATAACATCACACTGGCCAATATATCTATAGTTAATTCAACAATAGCTGGTATAGAGACAGTTTGGCTAAACACCAATATCTACCTAGAAGATATAGAGCTTATAAACTCGTGCATGAGGATCTCTACATTCACATTCATAAGAGACATTGTAGACTCGACCATTAATGGGAAACAGATAGTTTTCCTAAGTAATATGGATATGCATAATAGATCGGTTAGGGAAATCACTAGTAATATAGGGATAGTCATACTAGAGAATGTAAGTAATCTACAGATAGATAACCTAGAGCTACACAGCACCTATACTCCAATATTAATAATGTACTCCAAAAACATAGTCATCTACAACAATACAATAGCTGGAGTAGATAGGGGAATCTCTATCTACAACTCCAGAAACATACATATCATAAAGACTAGGCTTATCAACTGTACTAGGGGTATTTGGGTAGAATTCTCTAAACAACTAGTGGTTAGGGGATCTATACTAGCTGGTAATGTCTATGAAGATATTTTCCTTGGGAGTTCATCAGATATAGTATTGGAGGATACTTTGATCAATGGTAGTTTGATGGGAGGTGTTAAAATAGATCATTCTTACAATATAGTCTTTAATAACGTTTCATTCTTTAATACAGATATTGAAATACTATTTAAGACGTTTAATGATACCAATAAAGTATATAGTACAATGGAGATAATTAACTCAAGAGTAAATGGTAAACCATTCATATACATTAAAAACACTGATCTAGGTGGTAGGGGGATAAGAGAACAATATCCTATTATAGGTAAGCTCCTATTGTACAATGTAAGTAATGCAGTAGTAGATGAACTAGCTATTGCTGGGACAAGGGTACCCATTGAAATAATTAGATCAAGGAATATAGTAGTACATGATGTAAAGGCCACACATAGTCTCATAGGTATAGAGGTAACGGATTCCAAGGAGATACAAATAGAACATGTTAAAGCTATGAATTGCTGGAGAGGTATAGCTATAGAGTATACAGAGAATATAAATATAACAAATTCCATTATAGAGAATAATAAAGATACTGGAATAAACATTCTAGAACATGTAAGTAAGCTCCATATAGTTAATAATACAATAGCCTATAATGGATATGGAGTTGATATTGGTGATGCACTATATGGGTATATAGTAGGTAATGAGGTATATGGTAATGATATTGGTATAAAGATCTGGAGCTCATGTGCTATTATATCTAGGAATTATGTACATGACAATAATATCTATGGGTTTGAGGCTGATGGTACTGGTTCAGTATATGTATTCCTTAATAGGATAGAGGATCCCGTTAAGAATGCTACTGGTGTATACTATGCAAATGTACTGTGGTTTAGTCCTCCAGTAAAGTACATCTATATGGGTAGGATGTACTATGGTAGTTTAGGCAATTACTGGAGTATCCATGAGGGAGTAGATAAAGATCATAATGGTATAAGGGATAAACCATTTATTTATAACGGTATAATCGATCTCTATCCCCTATCAAATGATCCAAGGAACTATACTGTACTAGATAAAATAGATCTCCTGGCACCCTATGTTAAGATAATATATCCAGTTAATGGAGGATATGTTCCAAGTAAAGTATCTATTGTGTATAGCTTTTGTGGATGTAGCTTCCATGTGGTTAGGAATACCCTATTAGTAGATGGTGTGAAGGTTAAAGCCTATTCACTAGGTAATGTATTCTTAGTGGATATGAGTAGCTTTGGTGATGGAGTACATAGCATAGCAGTAGATGTGACGCTATGGAGTACAAGCTATGGGTACATATCAGCTAATGACTCAATAACAGTATTCGTGGATAGTACACCACCAACTATACACATAATCAATCCAGAGAACTATTCATTCATATATGGTGGAGTATTAGATATTGAATGGGAGGTTTTAGATGATAACCTATGGTATGTAGTAATGTATATTGATGGAGAACCAGTTAATGTCACTGGATTAAAAAGCTATAGTATAAGTGGCCTTGGAGTAGGACTACATAATATAACATTACAAGCAATAGATCTTGCGGGAAATAGGGGAGGAGAAACACTACTAGTGATCATAGCTACTAGAGAAAACGAGACATTACCTGGGAACCAAAGTGTGTCACCAACTACTACAGTAGCATCACCACCCTTACTACCAGCTCCACAGACCCCCTTAGTACCAGTAATGATCATTGTAGCCATAGTGAGCTCTATAGCATTAGTACTAGTAGTATGGAGACTAGTAATACCTAGGTATCGTGGGAGAAAGAGATAATGACTTATCCTCTTGAGTAAATACCTAATAATCTACTAGTTATCTCCTTAAGCCTCAGCTGGATCTCCTCTGTAGACCTTATATACCTATCTAGGCTATCCTCCCTAGATCCCAGCAACTGATCTATATTTTCAATTATCTCCTCAAGATCCCTGTGGAAGAGCAGGTATCTCGGAGGATCATTTTTCTCAAGATACCTAACAATATCTCTAAGCTTCCTGGAAACCCTACCTAACTCCTTAATACCAGATTCTACAAATAGATCAGCCATATCCATTGAGGAGAAAGGTATTCCATAAACTGCTGATACAAACAGTATTTCATCAAATCTCCTCCTACGCACACGATCGATTATATTACGTGCAGTCCGGAACCTAACATGAGCAATATAGAGTTTCTCAATACATTTCTCAAGATCCCTAATAACCCTCCTAGTCAATACACCTCCCTACCTAACATATACTCTGCATAAGCTACTACATATGGGTTCACCAATGCAAAGCCATTGGTGCATGTGTACACTACATTAAACTAATATAGTAATGTAGCTGGAGTATAGCAGTGGTATGACCATAGTGGGATACGTGTTTATAGAGAGACTACTAATATACATGCTCATAATCCTAACCATATCATCTCAGTTAACAATATTATCAATAACACCTACCATATCCAATACGGAACAAATAGTTATTTATGTACCAGATGATTACCCAACAATATCTGATGCTCTAGCACATGTAGATGCTAATGCAACCATATATGTTAGAAGCGGTGTTTATAAAGAATACATAACAATAACCTATAAATACAATATAAGAATAATTGGCCTAGGCAACGTAGTAATTGATGGAGAAAAACATTCACAATCATCATATTGGGGCACAGCTATAGACGTTATTTTATCAGGTAATATCGTTATAGAAAATATAGTAGTTAGAAACTCATCTATAGGCATATCAATTATTAATTGTAAAGAGGTGACACTTAAGAATATAGTGATTATAAACTGTAGTAAAGGTATAGGGGTCCTTATGGGTTCTAATATAACTCTAGACAGTGTATCATTAATTAATAGTAGTCTAGATATATCCATTGATGTCCTTGGTAAAGTAGACATCATAAACTCTACAATAAATGGTAAAGACATAGTTCATTTGAAAAACAGGGATCTAGGGAATAAATCAATTAAAGAACTATATCCAGATCCAGGAGTAGTCATTGTATATAACTGTAGTAATATGGTTATCGAAAACCTAGACTTATATATGGGGAGTAAAGCTATAACAATAGTCTCTTCAAAAAACATAGTAGTATCTAGGAACCATATACATGATCTATGCTCTGGACTATATATTGGTTTTTCAAAGAATATACTTATCATAGGAAACAATATCTCTAATACACGTATCGGTATACAATTATTTTTGACAACAAATATCAGGATCATTAATAATAGTCTAAATGATATAGTGGAGGCTGGAATAGATCTTAGGGGTTCACATAATGTAGAGATTATTAATAATAGGATTAGCTGCTATGGACTAGGCTCTATAGTATTGGATTGTAGAGTTTCCAGCTTATCAATAACTAATACATCGTTATACGGTTCTGGTATTACCGTAAGAGATGAACTAATGTATGTGCTTAGAGGTATTAGTATAGAGAATTCCTTTATTAATGATAAACCAATAATACTCCTTAAGGATACTAATCTTAAGTGGATGGATATTAAGTCGTACTATCCTATAATAGGCCAGTTAATCCTATATAATGTGAGCAATATTGTTATTAGAGACTATGTATTTAATGATATTCAGAGACCATTAATAATAGTCCATAGCTTTAACGTTAGTATAGAAAATATTGTTATAAATAGGTCTGTTATAGGTATACAGATACTATATTCCATAAATACAACATTATCAAATATAACTATAGCTCACAGCCGGTATGGAGTATATATTATGTACTCTACATACATTGTAGTTAGGAACTCTACATTATGTAGATGTAAAATTTTAGGCATTAGCATTTACTCATCCCATAATCTTGTGATAAAGTATAATAGGATATATTATAATGTTGGAGGGATAAAACTTAGCATGTCTAATGAAGTTATTCTAGATCATAATATAGTGTATAATAATAGTAGAGGTATATTGCTAGACTCGGTATACTATGCTGAAATTACTATGAATACTATATATGGCAATAGCATAGTGGATATGGAGATAGTGGCTCCAATATATCACTACATTTATCTAAACATACTTGGTAATAAGGTATTTTGTAGAGGAGGAGATGTATACTGGTTTATACCTAGAGCTACATATATATACAATGGTAGGGTACTTAGTGGTTCTCTCGGTAATTACTGGATTAATTCTGGTGGAGATGATATTGATGGAGATGGTATTTATGATGCAAGTATTAATGATCTAGATTCATTTCCTCTTGTCAGCTACCCATACAACTATACCATTATAGATAGAATTGATCTATGGAAACCATTTCTCACAATACTAGAACCACGTAACATGAGTATCGTCTATGGAAACATAACTATACGATTCATATACGGAGGCTATGGATTCCATAGTAGAGGTATCTATATGTATATAGATGGAAAATACACTAGTCAATTAAAGCAACAGATATACACTCTTAATACATCAAAACTAGCTGATGGACTACATAAAATAACTATCGTGGCCCACCTAATGAAGATAGGCACGGATATAATCAAGGTTTCTGACACAATATATCTCTATATAGATAACGATCCTCCAAAGATAAGGATTATTGAGCCTGAAAACTACACCATAATATATAGTGGAGAACTCACTATATCATGGGAGATCATTGAGGCTAGTATTGAAAATATAACACTATATGTTGACGACACTCAATATACTGTATCCGTTGATACTGGAACCTATACAATAGATACTGATAAACTCGATCCAGGACTACATAATATAACAATATATGCTAGAGATAAACTAGGAAGAGAGAGTAGGGTATCAGTATTCTTCATAAAAGGGATCGAGAAAGACAAAGATCTGGTGACAATACATAGTCAAACTAGTACAATAGCTAGAAAAACACCATATGTAAAACTATTTGAACAAACCACTATACTAACATACATATTACCAATAATACCTATTATAGTACTCCTAATAATCCTATGGATAAAGAGATCGAGGAAACACATTAGGAAATAGGCTCTAAACCCATAATCCTATTTAGAAATATCTTCATCTGATCAATTACATCCTGATCGCTTGATAGAGACTGTATCCTTATGGATACATTTCCATACCTAGTAAAGGATTCAGAATACATGGTAAAGCATTTCTTAAGGAAAATATGGTCATCACAAACATCATGTATAGGCCTAAAGTATACGGGCCAATCATTAATGTATATGAGTTTTCCGGGAATCCTAGGCCCTATATAATCAGTAATAGACTTACTACTATTTCCTACTATCCAGCTATATTCCCTCTCAATATACTCTCTGATAGCATTCTCTACGGCTTGTCTCTGGATACTAGTATTAGTCTGTCTACGGCTTCCTACTTCGATCACTACGTATGCTATCGTGTTAGGTATTGTAAAGACATTGTCCGGATAGATCACTCTCCTATGTAAATCATACGTGGTGTTAGTAGTAGGATCTATTATTAGTGGTAATGGTTTTGTTATGAGCCGTGTTAACTCTAGCTCATCTGATCCTATGAGGATCAATAGTCTACTCCAGTTAGGGACAAGTACGATACGGTACTCATACTCTCTATGGAAACCCCTAATAAACTCACTACACAGGCTACCAAAACTACAGAGTGTACCATTATAGTAGTAGCCGATCGGATGGAGCGGCACCAAGTAATATACAGTATCACCCATAATAACAATATCATCTAAACTAAGCCCAATGCGTCCAAGGATCTTATTAGCTTTCTCCTCATCAATAAGTAGTGCACCATACACATAGCTATAGCCTATAAGGGGATAGATCCTATACACGTATAGGAAGAAAGCTCTATATACAAGGAACAATACCATAAACACCAGCATCACAACAAGATAAAACCTAAATCTATGCCTTCTTAAACATTTAAAGAGCCTCATTTTCATATTATACTATCTATATCATCTGCACTATATCCTTTACCTCCAAGGGAGAGATAGCGTATAAGACTAAATGAACCTATATGTTCTCTCTACCCTCCTATCAAGTATGCTAAGATTATATATTATTAGAGTTATTGCAAATAAAGAGTTAATAAAATTATAGTCAACCACATAGTTTAACGTTATATTCACTAATTCATCAAATATCTCTATATACCTCCATAGCATTAAAGACTGTAAAGCCATATATGAAATACATAATATATTTCTACTTGGTATCTTAATAATTAAAAAGATAATTGAGATGAAGTTAGTTGTCTACATAGGTTAGGTAGAAATCATAAGTCCATATAACATCTACGTTATCAAAATTGGTGATGGAGGGATAGCCATTATAATCACTATATTGTGTATAGGTCTCCCATTCAAGGTCGTTATTGGAATTTATTACGGCACCCTCTGTTTCTGGAATAGTGTTATTTCCTGCATAATGGTAGTACTCTAGCTGTGAAAATGCATAGTACGTACAATATGTATTCTTAGACTTCAATACATAAGAGTACATCTTATCGTTGTAAGGACAATATATGCCTATAAGCCATACATTAGAGGCGATCTTAGTGATCTTTACAAAGTAGTTTCTCTCTAATTCGGCACCATCAATTACTACTGTTGTACGCTTATCCTTTTCTTCATCATAATATGTTATAAATAATTCCTTGTATATTCTTACTATAGGTATAGCTCCTATAGGTGTCCATATTACATCTGTATACTTAAGTTTTCTAATACCAGCTTCAACAATATACTGGGTAGCTGAAGTATTTTTAGCAACAGCTATATGTGTCCATATACCAACCCATTGAAATATCATAGGATCAGGTATATTGATATCATGTAACGCTATAACACCCCTAACCCCAGTCTTAACGGTTCCATAGTTTTCCGCTGGATATGTAACCCATGCTGTAGGGGATAATGTAGTATTACTGATACTATATCTTGTATCTCCAGTCTTAATTATAGTTACGGAATTAATATTAATAATGAATAGACTAAGTACCAGTATTACAGCTATTGTTCTCCTCATCACCTTTCACCCATGATCTTATTTAGAAAACTCTTCATCTGCTCAATAGCCTCATCATCACTTACAAGACTCTGTACAACAATATGTACATTACCATACCAAGTCGCTGTTACTGCAGACATAGTGAAACATATTTTATGGGTAATACGATCATCGCAGACATCATGCATTGGTGCAAAAAGCACGGGCCATCCATTGATGTATATTATTTTACTTGGTACTCTTGGGCCAGTATATTCAAATATTGAGCGATTACCATATTTCCTGATCATTTCCTTCTCCTCCTCTATACTCTCTCCAAATCTCTCCACTAGATCGTGTTTTTGCCTCTCCAGATCCTCTATCTTCATACTCTTATCTATTTCAATTGATATGAAAGTCAATGTATTAGGTAGATCATCTATTGAGAATGGATATATAACTCTTTTAGAGGTATTGTATATCAAGGTACCATTCTTTTCCTTAATTATTACTGGAGGCCTACTCCGTAAAGGGAATGGCTTTAGATTGCTTGTGCCCATAAGTATAATTAGCCTACTTTCATCCGGAGTTAATACTACATAGAAATTGTCTAATCCTATCTTCTTAAGATATGCTGGATCAACTTCACCCAATTTATAAAATGTATTATTGATATAGTGTCCTATCTTTACAAGTGGTATTAGATAGTATACTCTCTCTTTCTTTACAATGATATCATCTATACTTAGTCCTATTTTATTAAGTATTTTTTCAGCCCTCTCCTCATCAATAACAAGTGCTCCAGGATCATAAGCTGCACCAGTTGTTGGTGGTTTAACCCTATATACGGGTATGATAAATGGCCTTAGTATTAATAGTAGTATTAATGCTAGAGCTATGACTAGAATTAACACATAGACTCTTCTCTGCACTACTCTCACCTATTTTTAACCTATATTTTCTCCCTATTTTTTTCTCTCTAAAGATATGAACAAGTCTTACATAAGTAGCTATAGTATTTATAAATCTGGTCTATGTTATATACGTTAGAAATGTATAACCAACTACATTGTTGATATATCATTAAGTATTAGAGAATAATTAGGTTTTAGTTCTCACCCCAGCATCGTAGATGAAGAGAATTATTAGGTATCATAAAGATTATATCAATTAAGTATTATTACGTGTATGTACTGGGGTTTATCATGGGTTTACTAGAGAGGATCAGTGTTGAGCTTTTATGGTTTGATAGTCTTGGTGCTAAGAGTTCCTCTCTAGCTATATGGACTAGTAGGGGTCTTGTGGTTATTGATCCTGGAGCTGCTGCTATGCAGCCTAGTTATCCCCTTCCAAGGGAGAGAAAGAGGTTTTTGAGGAGGCAGGCTATCACTAGGATCAAACAATATGTCTCTAGGGCTGGACTGGTTATAGTGACTCATTATCACTATGATCATCATTTCCTACCAAGTGATCCTGATATAGGTGATCCATGGATATACTGTGGTAAGATACTCTGTGTTAAGAACCCTAATAAGTATATTAATGAGAGTCAGTGGGGTCGTGCACGTAGGTTTATAGGTGAAATACTTGGTCTCCATGGGGTTAGCTTGGAATCCTATGAGATCAATGCCTTGGAGGAGGATTTCCCGGATCCTGTTGAGGGTCTTGAGAGAGCTCTTTCACGTGACTATGGAGACTATATGGCTAGGAGAAAGGAGCTCTTGGAGAAGGGTAGGAGATGGTTTATGAAGTTGGCTAGGCTATGGGGTAGTGGTAGGTGGTTGGATGAGATAAGGCTTGGTGATGGAACAGTGATCATGTGGTGTGATGGAAGGGTTATAGAGTATGGTGACACGGTTATCCGGGTACTAGAGCCATGGTTTCACGGTATAGAATATGATCGGACTGGATGGGTGCTACCAGTTGTTATAGAGAAGAGTGGCTATAGGATATTCTACTCAAGCGATCTCATGGGCCCTGTTATAGAGGATTATGCTGACTATATCATAAGGCTTAAGCCGGACATAATAGTACTTGATGGGCCGCCAACATACCTATACCCATACATGTTTAACAGGATAAACCTTGGGAGGGCTGTAGAGAATGCTGTAGAGATAGTATCGTGTGCAAAGCCTAAGCTAATCATATATGATCACCACCTACTGAGGGAGAGGAGGTGGAGGGAGAGAGTACAACCAGTATTTATGGAGGCAGTGAGGCAGGGGGTGGATGTTATGACTGCTAGTGAGTATCTTGGGAAAAAGCCATTGATAGATACTCTATAACCCTTATAACCCCCTCCAAACAATATCATGATCAATGTATAGTCTGTCCTTGGTGCATATGCCTTGGAGATTCTCAAGGGCCTAAGAATACTCGATCTAAGCCATACACTTGCAGGGCCAATGGCTACAATGATACTAGCCGATCTTGGTGCAGAGGTTGTGAAGGTAGAGTCACCAGTTGGTGATGAGACAAGGAGTTGGGCTCCATTTGTTAATGGTGAAAGTGCGTATTTCCTATCGATCAATAGGGGTAAGAAGAGTATTGTTGTGAATCTTAAGAAGCCTAAGGGTAGAGAGATCATCTATAGACTTGTTAGGAGTGCTGATATCGTTATAGAGAACTACCGTCCTGGTGTACGTGAAAAACTTGGTGTAGACTATGAGACACTGCTTAGGTATAACCCAAAGCTAATATATGTCAGTATAAAGGGGTTCCGGCTAGGGAGTATATATCAGGATAAACCAGCCTACGACATAATACTGCAGGCTATGAGTGGGCTCATGGCTTCAACTGGTGAGGAGGGACATCCACCAGTAAGGGTTTCATTTGCATTATTTGATGTATTTACTGCAATGATGGCCGTTATAAACATACTAGCAGTACTCTACTCTGGAAATAGACCAGCATATATAGAGCTACCCATGTACGATGTATCAGTATTCTCAATGTGCTATGTACCAGTAATGTATCTCCTAACTGGTAGGAAGCCAAGGAGAATGGGTTCCGGGCATCCATCGATCGTTCCATACCAGGCATTTATGGATTCTAACGGTAGATACTTCATTGTAGCAGCAGCTAATGATAGGCTTTGGAGACAGATGTGTAAAGCTCTTGGACTAGAGGAGCTAATCGATGATCCAAGGTTCCGTACAAACGCTGATCGTGTGCGTAACCGTGACCAGCTAATACCATTGCTTGAGAAGATATTCCGTGAGAAACCAAGGGAGTACTGGATAAAGGTGCTTGGAGAAGCTGGTGTACCAGTTGCACCAGTTTATGAGGTTGATGAGGTATTCAATGACCCATACATAAGGGATTCAGGTATAATTGTTAAGCTAAAGCATACAAGGCTTGGAGAGATAATACAGCTTGCAGAACCAATGATAATAAATGGAGCTAGACCATACACGAGACAAGCACCACCAATAATGGGTGAACATACCCGTGAAATACTAGAGTCCCTAGGCTATAGCCTAGAGGAGATCAAGGCACTCAAGGAAAATGGGGTAATATGGTATCCAGAATAAATACTACTATAATAAACTATGGAGTACAAGGTATTTATTCACAAAATATCTTTTCCAGATCACGTCTTCCAGACAACATATACTCCAATAACTCCCTATAAACTGGTAATTGGGGCTTAACAATATACTCCCTATTACTCCTAACTAGGTAAATAATATTATTTTCCACAAGATCCATTGCTAGCCTAAACCTAACATGATCCTCCATGGGATCTATTTTAGAGCCGATAACATCATATATCATGGAGAGTACTCTATTAGGAGGCTCTCTCATATTAAATGAGATATTCTCTACAGCATTCTCAATACATCTAAGAATATTATTTACCCATATACTATATGGTAGACTATATATTTCCTTTAAATAACCAGGTGAACCACCTATAAGCCTATGATATAGAGTATCCACATCATATGGATGTATAATAGAGTTCCTAGAAACATACTCCTCATGCAACTCCTTAAATGAGCTATAATCAAGTGGTTCTAGTAAATAATCTGAAACACCATAGCC
>CAZVHC010000020.1:0-30291 GCA_964627005.1 uncultured Desulfurococcaceae archaeon | reverse complement strand
TAAGCTCCTCCAGAACATACCTTATAAGATCCCTTGGGACAACTATATAGTTACCATGTAGCTCTACAGTATATCCATAAATAGATACTTTACCACCATATCTAGTCCGGAGAACCTTATACAAGTCACTAAACCTCCTATACCTACCCCCACCCTCAAAATAGTGGTAGAGGCCATGGAACTCAATCCGGACACGATCCTGTCCAGAAGCACCAAGTAACCCAAGCAACCACCTACCACGAGACCTAAAATACCTAGCCAAAGTCCGGACAAAAAGATAAAGCTCCCTATCCAAGGTAAAACCACCCAAACTACAATAGGGAAATACACCATATTAAAAGAATACCATAGGAGACCACCATTTTTAACCGGGGGGTTAACATGCACCTTCTCCACTGGAGCACTTAATCCCAGCCTCCATAAACCATGGAGGCTACGAATTACTTCCAGTGGAAATGGTACATATTAACTGGGGGGTTAAGTTTGGAGATCGCCTCAATACACTCTAAGACCAGCTTCCATGGAGGCTGGGATAGAATGCTCCAGTAGAAAAGATGTGTATTAACTCTCCGGTTAACAATGGAGGCTTTGTTGGGTTATGTGTTTATAGGTGTTTGGTTATAGTTGTTTTATTGGGTGAATTGTGTTGAGGGTGATTGGTGTTAGTGATATTCACTGTAGTTACCAGTATAGTTCTAGGCTTGTCTATGAGATTGTAAGGCATAGGGCTGATCTTGTCCTTATTGCTGGTGATATTGAGTGTGAGGATCCTTTGGAGAAGATCGTTGGGGCCGGTGTACGTGTTTATGCTGTGACTGGTAATATGGATGATACGTATATCTATAGGGTTATGAGGGATTATGGAGTAGCTATTGATGGATCTATTGTCGAGTATATGGGGTATTGGATAGCTGGTATTGGGGGGCTGGGGTTCCATACAAACTATGAGAAGGTAGTTGGTGGACTAGGTAGGATAGGTGGTGAGAAACTCATTATCTTAAGCCATTATCCTCCAAAGGGCTTTAATGATAAGACCTATGCAGGTGTACATGCAGGACTCGATCAGTTGAGGGATCTACTGGAAAGATATAGGCCAGCCCTATTCCTCCATGGACATATACATGAGGCTCGTGGGGTGTCCCGATACAATGGTTCACTAATAGTTAATCCGGGCCCACTTATGCATGGATACTATAGTGTTATAGAGTTCACGGATGAAGGTGTTAAGGCTTTTCTCCATAGGCTATAGCTTCCCGGTAGGAGGATGTTATCTAATCCTATAGCTTAAAACCCATCCATTAGCCTATAACTACTATTGATTAAGGGGATGAATTAGGTGATTGCATTGGCTTCTAGAGATGTTGTCGACATAGATATTGATGTGCCTAGTAGGGATGATCTATTGGAGATACTCGAGGGTATCCGGGAGACTAGAGCGTATCTACTTAGACAATATGGTGTATCCTCTAGGGAGGAACTACTAGAAATGATCAATAGATCTAGGTTATCCCGCTGGGATGCTTCAATAGATCTTTTGAGGCTGGATGTACTTGATGAGATGGAGAATATTGTTCTAGAGCTACTGATGGAGGATGTAGAGACGCATGTAGCTGGTGGACTACTGGATCTTGTGAAAAGGATCCCGTTATTTAGGAGAATTGTTGTCAAGGAGGCTATGACGTGATACCTATTTAATTACTAACACTCCCATATTTATTAGTGGGCTGGGGAGTTTGAGAGTATTTACTACTATAGTAATGCTGGTGACGATACTATATATACTATTATTTCCAGTAGCCACTTCATATTATCCGGGGACTTCTCAGTATCTATACTCTGTAAATGATTTAGTTAATGTATATGATGTTATGCTTTCCAGGGAACATCTACACTATAGGGTTCTTACTAGGCTAGTACTTGTTATGAAGAATTATGATGGCTATCTTGATATTCCATTAATTATTATTGAGAGGAGTAGAGGTGATCTTGAGACTATTACCCAGTCAATAGAGGTATTATCTGTATATGGTGATGGTGGGACTACTAGTTCAGAGCTAGTTATTGATTATGGGAGAGAGTATGTGACAGTATATGCTAGAGTATATGATAGAGACTATAGTGTTTTGAGGATAGAATATACGTATATAACGGATCCGGAGTATAGCTATGGTGATAGGAAGATTATTGAGGAATTGAGGCTACCAACTGGTATCTATTATGTGAAGAACTATTTATCAAGTGATCTTGTAGAGTATACGGTACGTATTATAGGTAATGACTACATAGTATACTCTAGCATATGGAGGGAGACAGTATTTGTAGGTGAGATAACTGGTAATGAAGAAACATTATCTCTAGATATAAATTTATTTGATAAACCCTTCTCCATAGAGATCTTTTCATCATGTGTTCCAGTAGATGTCATGCTAAATATGATCAATATTTCTAGAGCTGAGGGTATGCTCTATATACTTACCAATAGTGTATCATCCTGTGGATCAATTATAGTGCCTACGGATGTATCTATATACAATGATACACTTGATATAGACTTCACGGGCTGTCTAATTTCAGCAAAACCTTCAGTTTATGAGGAGGAGTCTACATATACTACTAGTAACCTATACATTGTTGAAACGGATCTTGAGAACATAAGCACCATAGAGATCTCTGTAAATGGTGATCCAGTATATGTTGCTCCAGTAGATGGGCTCTCCCCAGCCACAAATGATCTTCTACAGCAACTCCTAGATATAAGCTCTATATACCTGATCAATATGTCTGGCCAAATAGTATATATGAATGTACCAGTATCTACAGAAACCTATCAGTTAGTGGATACAACTGGTGGAGGGGAGACAATAACTTCTACAGAGACATATACTGGTACAGAAGTACCTACTACTAATGGACACGTTGTTGGAAACCTATCTCCTACAACAACTAGTCAGTATAGCGGGTTAGAACAGGGTTATGATGGATATAGTCTGGTAATAGCTCTTGCAATAGCATTAGCTGTAGGAGTAATACTACATATCATATTGTCTAGGAAATAGGACTAGGTACTAAAGAGAAATCCCTCCTCAATAGACCAGGTATGTATGGGGGAGGCTTTGGTGGATATTGAGGTACTGAGGGCTTATGTGGTTCTCAGAAGCCATGGTGACCCGGTTGGTGTTAGGGAGTTCCAGAGGCTAATGGGCTATAGGAGCCCGGGTAAGTCCAAGTATATACTTGATAAAATGGTTAGGCTAGGACTAGCCTATAGAGGTGGTGATGGTAAGTACTATGCTACCAAGGATCTTCCTATGGAGTTGAGTGAGTATATAGTGTTAAGAGGGTATTTTATACCAAAGATGCTAGTATATGGTGTATCCATGGCTGTATTCTCAACAGTATTTACGATACTCTCAAAACCACCATTATTCATAGCTATAGCACTCTATATCCCCGTAGCACCCTATTTTATAGAATCGATCAAGCTCTACATAAGGATGAGGAAGCTAGTAAAAGAAATTAGTAGGTAGCCCTACCGGTTATTCCGTGTTTCCCCAGCATACCTTGTTGTCAACTCTGCATAGTCAATGACATCTCTCTTCAAAGGAAGATCCAGTATCAACTTAACAACTACACCAGCATACCCTGTGACAATAACCCTGTACCCCCCATGATCCCTAAAGCTAAACTCATATATGGGGAGTAGCCTTGACGCTATATAGTCCTCATCAACTGGTACTATAAGCACATGTGTTTCCGTAAGCACTGGTAGCCTATACTCTCTAGATATATTCCCAGTCTCCCTAGCCTCCATAAGCTCCAAACTATAAAGCTCATACTCCATAACTTTACTAGTTGTACGAATACGCTCTATAACAGATAGCTTAACCCTAGCACTTCTAGACCTATTCTTCACATAATCCAGTGTAATATGGAGGATGTTATTCTCAAACCTAAGCCATGCAGATGCATAATCTCCATCACATGCTGCCTTTAGGGAATTCCTCCTAGAAACCGGGATTGATGGATACAATGGTATTGCTATGAAGCCATAGCCCATATACTGGAAATAGAGTGCTAACCCCCTATAGATAAACCTATCCTTAACCCCCAAGCCCCAGCCTATCTCGGAAGGGCTACTAGGGTTGTAGATAATGGTTCTACCCCTATGTATGGAGACTGATGCAGCAAATAACTGTGGCTTACTCATACACACCCCTAGATCCACAGTATCCCCCCTAAGCTCATCCACAACATCATATGTGAAAATAGCTTTCAAGCTCCCTCTAGACCCAATGTATTTGATAAGCTCCAGATCGATAAGTTTCATGGTAGGGGTTCCGGGCAGTTTAAGAACATTATCCTCTGCAACAACCTCCCTCAACAAGTTCTCGATAACCCTATCAAGGCCTATATGCCTATACTCCCTATAACCCATGTAGAATAGGATAAAACCGCATAGTATTAGTGCCGCAAGACCTGATAGGAGATCCTTATCAAGTAGTGGATGATAGATAAACACTATTGTGATCAGGAGAGCACATAGTACTAGACCAGACGTCATTAATGCATATGAACCAAATATGCTAGCCCTCCTTGGGACAAGCCCTATAATCCTAGCCATAACCATATACCCAGAGATATACTGTAGGAGCTCATATCAGAACATAATGGAGGATAATGTAATAAAAGCTTTTTTACATACATTGTATGCCATGTATTAAACTAGGAGCTATCCCTAATGATAATAAACCCCATCCTCTCCTTAACCCCAACAACTATCCTCCCCCTACCACTAACTGGATTATACTGTATTATCCCATCAACTATTCTCCACCCCTCCCTAACTAGTGCAGGCATAAAGAATGTCTCGTAAGAGACTACCTCTGATAACCCTGGTTCTCTAGAGACACTATACTCTATAACACTATATCGGCTAATAGATGCCCTAACTGGATAATCTACTGAACCATGTATTGGCTCAACATAGGCCTTCACCCTTCCATAGCCTATAGTGACCCATTTATCTCCATGGAATCCCCTAGGATGATCGCTAGAGTATGATATAGAGTACTCCCTACCCCCATAAACCCCCCTTCTCCAAACCCTATAGAGCCTAATAACATGTTCTATGGGGATACCATATCTACGTGACAATCTAGAGCTCCATCTCAATAGCTTTACACGATCGAATCCCTTAACATGATCACTTATAGTCTCCATGGAATCTATAACCTTCCAGCAACAGCTATAGCCATAGACAACAAGATCAATATCACTAGCCACAATATTATGTATGCCTACAAGAATTGATCCAGTCACCCCTAGGCATGACCATGGAATATTAGCTTCCCTCCTAATAATCTCCGCTAAACCAATGGCTTCCTCCTCAAGACGATCACATGTTCTATGGATCATGCTGTAGAGCCTCTTCCTAGGATCATATATTCTAGAGACAATAGATCTTGGTGTAAATGGTACGTAGGAGTCACTCCATGGATCATATATTCTATCAAATACTGAGCCATGGATCTCCATTGGTAGATAATACTTCACAATCCTCTCATAGAATACATTACCACGTGACCAGGGGGTCTCATGGGATACTGGTCTATACTTTATATAGGCTATGTATCCAGAGGGTGGATGCCTATTACCAATAACAACACACAAGTTACCACATACATCCTCTAGATAGTACTTATCAAGTACCAGTACTCACTACCTCCACAGAATCTCTATTGGATAAGCTTATTAATCAGTAATGCTTAATAAATTGATAAATATGTTATTAATCATTTATAGAACACATTATAAACATGTTCTAATAGATATATAACTAGGTGATAGTTATGGCTAGGCTATACCTATACATAGCACTAGTCATACTAGTAGCTGTAGTGATCTCAGTAGTATACTATGTAGCAGTATATAGGCCAATGACATCTCCAGAAGAAACAACACCATCAGAGACAACCCCAAGTAAAACATCAACCCAACCAACTACACCACTAAATACATCAACAACCCCATCAACACAGACTCCAAAGGGTAAGGTAGTAGTTTACACATACGATAGCCTATTAGCATGTGGTAAGGATCCAGAGAAAGTATATGATATGGTATTCAATGAATTCACAAGGAGAACTGGTATAGAGGTTGAAGTGGTTAAGTTTGGTAGTGCTGGAGAGGCTGTAGCTAAGGTTATTGGAGAGTTTAAATCTGGTAATGTGAGGGCTGACGTGATCATAGGTATTGATGCAATAAACCTGATCAAGGCTAAGGAGAAGGGTATACTAGAACCATATACTCCATCAAATATTGATGAGATACCGGATTGGCTAATACAATCATTTGATCCACAGCACTACGCCATACCATTTGACTATGGATTAATAGCGTTTGTCTATGACCGTAACTACGTAAGCGATGATCTCATGGAGAACCTAACGTTTGAGTCATTCTACAACCCGGATCTAGGGGGTACGTTGGTTGTTGAGGATCCAAGGACTAGTAGTACTGGATTAAACTTCCTACTATACCAGATCACTTTCTACACCAAGATCCTTGGTAGGGACTGGAGGGAATGGTGGGCTAATGTAGAGCCTAAGGTTGAGAGTGGATGGAGTGATGCATACGATAGATTCCTTAATGAGGAATACCATATAGTGGTGAGCTATGGCACTGACCCAGCATACTCTATGTACTTCTACAATAACACAAGATATGGTGCAGCACTTGTCAAGTATAATGGTAAGCTCTATGGATGGCTACAGATCGAGGGTATAGCCCTCGTTAGGAATGCACCTCATAAGGAGGCTGCTAAGAAGTTCATTGATTGGTTCCTAAGTGTTGAGGTACAACAGTATATCCCATTAAATAACTGGATGTATCCTGCAAACTCTAATGTAGAGTTACCAGAGGTATTTAGTTACGCTATCAATATGAGTAATGTTGAGGTTATCAATAAGTATATTAGTATTGATGAGATAGGAGAGAATCTAGAGAATTGGCTTGATGAATGGGTTGATGTAATGGTTTCAGGGTAGTAGAGTGTGGTTCTGTGGGTTGAGGGATAAGTACAAGTACATACCAGTAATACTAGTCATAACACTGGTACTGTATTATCCAGTGGTTATTGGGTTATCTGATGCTTTCTTCAATGACAAGGGCTATTTTACACTATCAAATATACAGTATGTACTCTCTAGAAAGAGTATACAATACGCTATAAAGTTTACATTCATACAAGCACTTCTAAGCTCAACACTCTCTGTAATACTAGGCTTTATGGCTGCAGTCTCACTATTAATCCTAGGCTTCCGTGGAGCAAACATATATCGTTCACTAACAATAATACCCTTTATGGCTCCACCAATGGTTGTCGTAATGGGTTTCACAACACTCTATGGATCACATGGTCTACTAACATCTATTCATCCATGGTTTAAAGTATTTGGTGAGGGTTTCTGGGCTGTTATTGCAGCACATGTGTTCTACAACATCCCATTAGCTCTTAATATGGCCTATGCAGCCCTTGTATCGATCCCTAAGGATCTTATTGACTCCATGACATTGTTCTCACGTGGGAGAATGATCTTTATCCTACGAAGGATCATTACCCCATATATTCTACCAGCTATTTTCTCATCATTTATGCTTATCTTCATATACTGTTTCACAAGCTTTGCTATACCTCTTAGCCTAGGTGGTGTAAAGTATTCTACGCTAGAGGTCTATATCTACTATTACTACAAGATCTATTTTGACGAGCATAAGGCTGCGGCAATAGCCTTCATACAATACATATTCCTACTAGCATTTGTAGCGTTATTCGTAGTCCTCCATGGGAGAACATTTACTGCACCCATAGGCTATAGACACTATAGGCTAGGTTTTGGGAGGAAGACAAGGATCCTGTTAGCCATATACCTTGCGGCTATAACGTTCTACCTATATGCACCACTTGTATCCATAGTATACTATTCATTCTATAACCCTGTCACGAAAGCAATTGGGTTTGAGGGTTTTACACGGTTATTCACTACAAGATATGATCCTGCCCTAGGTATACCTACACACTATATATACATAAACACTCTATACTATGCATTTATTGTAGCACTACTCTCCATGACCTTGTCAACAATAGTTGTAATCCATGGATCGAGGGTGACCGATGTACTCTATGCATCAATACTGGCGATAAGCCCCCTGACAATAGCTCTAGGACTAGTTAGAGCCTATGGTAGAGTGCTTGAGAACTATATGTTGATAATAATAGCCCATACAATAGCATCACTACCATTGACAACACGTGTCCTAAGACTAGGTTTCTCAAGAATACCGAGGGAGGTGGTTGATGCTGCAAGGGTACTTGGGGCACGTGGTTTAACAATGTATCTAAGGATACTACTACCCCTAGCTAAGCCATCGTATCTCGTAGCACTATCCCTTGCACTAGTGGTTAGCCTTGGAGAGTTTAGCTCAACATTCTTTATACACATACCAGAGACAACAACACTTGGTGTAGCAATCTACAAATACCGTGCACTAAGGCTATGGACAGCCTCATCATCAGCTGCATTAATACTCCTACTACTAACCGGGTCAATACTAGTCCTACTATCTAGGAAGATGGAGAGGTGGCTATAAGGATTGATCAGGTTGAGAAACATAGTTAAAGCCTATGGTAGGGTAAAGGCACTTGATAACATATCCCTAGACATACCATTGGGTAAGATAACAGTTATCCTAGGGCCTAGCGGTAGTGGTAAAACAACACTACTAAGGATCATAGCTGGGCTGGAGAAACCGGATCGTGGGAGGATATTTATTGGTAATAAGGATGTGACGGAACAGCCTCCATGGGAACGTGGTGTATCAATGGTTTTCCAGACACCAAGCCTATTCCCCCATCTAACGGTTGAGGAGAATATAGGTTTTGGCCTTGAGGCCCATGGCTATAATAGTGATGTGATAAAGGATCGTGTGAGGTGGGCTATGGAGCTTCTACACATAGAGCATCTAAGCGGTAAATACCCTGATCAGCTTAGTGGTGGTGAGAAGCAACGTGTAGCACTTGCCCGTGCACTAGTGCTTAAGCCAAGGATATTATTGCTTGATGAGCCATTGAGTAACCTCGACTTGGCTCTAAGGGAGGAGCTGAGGGTTGAGCTTAAGAATCTCCAGAGAACACTTGGTATAACATTTATCCATGTAACACATGATCAGGATGAGGCACTGGAGCTTGCAGACTATCTGGTTATACTTTATGGTGGTAGAGTTGTTGAGTATGGTGATCCATTAACAGTCTATGAGAGGCCAAGGAATATATTGACTGGTATTGTCTTTGGCCATAACATTGTTGATGTATGTGTTTCTAGTGATAAAGTAATCTTTCCATGGAGACTAGGTGATTCAGTTGATGCCGTGTGTAATTCCAAGGCTATTATACCACAGCATAGAATAGATCTTGTTGACGGCGATGAATGTATTGTTACTGATAAACTGTATAGGAGGAACTATGGTATAGTCATAGTTAATTGTAATGGTTATTTATTGAAGGTAGCTATTGATATAGATACTTTGGAAAAGATTGTTGTAGGAGAACATGTAGGTATAGATATTGATCCAAAATATGTATCCATAGCTTAACAATACCTTATCAAGTTTATATCCTCTAAACAAGTACTATTTATAGTGGGGAATGTGTAATGGAGAGAATCTCCATTATTACACTCCTACCCATGGTAGTAATAGCTTCTCTAATACCACTTGTATTCTCAAGTGGTACCTATGGAAACGATAGTAGTGTAGTAGATGATCTCAAGTATATTGTTAATTGGAGGACTAGTGTTTCAGGTATTGAGAGGGTTTCATCACTGATCGATTATAGTGGTGATGGAGTAAATGATGTTGTTGGTATAGGTAATTATACAGTATTATTCTTAGATGGAGCCGATGGAGAGCTGTTCTATAACTATACAGTTGATCCTGGTTATAGGCTATACACGTTAACACCCGTAGGTGATCTTGATGGTAATGGGTATAATGAGATAGCCATTATATCGGTCAATAATGTTAGTAGAGTTATTAAAATGGATCTCGTTGAACCGGGTACATCAACTATAAGGCTTACACAGAACTATACATTACCAGATCCCAACGAGTATAACTTGGTTCCAGCAGTACATAATGGTATACTGGAGGATAACATATTATCAATTGTAATCTCTGGTATTAAGGTTGAGCAGTCAGTACCTCCAAGGATCGTTGTTAAAACATGGGTTTACAGATTCGATCTAGTTAGTGGGGCTGGGCAACCAGTTGATGTTATTGATGGTAAGGCATATACTCTATGGACTAACCGGATACCAGCTGATGATGATGGTGATGGATATATTGATATAGTCTCCTCAATAACTGTTAAGGGATATATAAGGTTTGAGATAGGGTTTATGGGTGTCAAGATCTATGGTGGAGTAGAGGTTAAGGAACCAGTTTATCAATGGAGTAGTGAGGATCTGAATAGAATACCAATAGCAACATTTAAACCATATAGTTTATCCGGTAGACTTGTTGTAGCTTATGTGATCATATCTGTATCTGGTACTACACCATCGGCTGAGAGCATTAGGTTTATAGGCTACCGACTTGGTAATGGACAGCAGAGATACAGTATAGACGTAGACCTTGATCAGTACATGCCCTACGGGTTATCAATAGCTGGAAACACCCTAGTTATAGATATTGTTGATAAGGATAACAATCATGGACTATGTAGGTTCTATGAAGCTGATAATGGCTATCTACTGGGGGAAACAGACTTTGGAGATACTGGTGATGGAGCAATATCATCTATGTCCATAGGAGACTTTGATGGAGACAATAGCATTGACCTAATTATAGCTGTAGATAATAAGCTATACTATCTATCATTATCCAATGATATTGACTACCTAGGTGATTTCCCAGCACCAATATATGTTAATGATGGATCAACGATATTCTATGGAAACCAGACATACTATGCACTACTGCTTAAAACAGATGATTATGAGGAGGTATATACAGTCTACCTTGTAGAAAATGATACAACACCACCTGAGGTAGAGATTATTTATCCACTGAATAACTCTATTGTCTCAACGCCATTTAATGTATCAGCTACTGTTATAGAGGATCTTAGTGAGATAACCAATGTATCACTAAAGATCTATTCAAATGGCTCACTAGTAGCTCTACTCCCCATGGAATATGATTCTGGGACAGCTAGTGCTTATACCATCGTGGATATATTGGATGATGGGGAATACGATCTATGTGTTGAAGCATATAATTCTAATGGGCTTAGGGGTTCTAATACAATACGTGTAGTAGTTGATAATACTCCCCCAATAGTCTCCATAACAGCTAATCCAGAGAATGGATCTAGAGTTGTAGATGTAGTACAGCTCTACATTGAAGTAAATGATCTTTCTCTAGATAATATAACTATACTAGTTAATGGAGAACAATATGGTATTTACAGTTCATCTCCTGTAAATGAAACAATTGATCTCATGGGATATAGTGATGGATGGATAACTATTGAGGTAAAAGCCTATGATAAAGCGGATCATGTATCCACAGCTATCCTCCAGTATTGGAAGGATTCAAAACCACCAGTTATCAATATTGATGGGCTAAGTAATGAGAGTATAGTATCTGGTCTACTAAATCTATCAATAAATATCCTAGATGATACATCAGCCTATACAATAGTATATCTTGATGGAAGCAAGACTACCGAGTATAATGGAACGGGTACATACACGTTAACAATTGATACCAGGGAATATAGTGATGGAGAACATACACTAGTGATTGTGTCTAAGGACTATATGGGTCTTGATCAGCCATTGGTGGCTAGGAAACTCTATGTATTCACTATAGATAATAGCCCACCACTACTTACAGTAGCTGGTCTAGATCAGTACTATAGAGTTGATGATAGGATCTATGTCGTGGTTGGAGATAGTAATAGCTCTTCAGTAAAACTAGGTATAAATGTAGAGGATATCTCACTAGATAAACTCTCTATCTACATAAGATATGTTAATGGATACACGTATAATGAGACAATAGATATTAGTGGAGAACACTATACATATAACCTATCGATCATGCTGAATACTAGCTTGTATGCCTCACTAGTACAGATATCTGTATACGATATAGTTGGCCATAACGCTACAGACCAGTATATATTCATTCTACACTATATGAAGCCAAGTACAGCAAGTAGATCAGATGTTCCAGCAGTAGGGAAGGCAGTCTATATGGGTAGAGAGATCGATTTATATAATACAAGCTTACTGGGGCTCAAGGTATTCTTTAACCCAATAACATACAATATACAGTCTCTCACGGTTTCTGGAGGATCTCTTGTAACAATAGATCTAGATACATGCTATGTAGTCATATACAAATATGATGTCAATGGAACAAGGATTATCAACAACATAACCATTTCACCAGCAGATACCTGGTATATAAATATAACATTAGAACCAGGTATCTATAAGATCGAGGCTCACGCCATCGATGTACTTGGGCTTGAGAGTACTTATGAGTACATGTTTGCAGTTGATACGGGTGCCCCAAGGATTGCTTCCTTCAATATAGAAACAGCGTATGTTGATACAGAGTATGCAGTAGCTAATATATCGTGGAGTATAACTGATGACCTATGGATTGAGGAGGCTAAGCTAATAATCAATAACACGGTATACACTATAGATCCCAGTGGATCATTAACAGTAAACCTAACACCAGGAATATACAGTATAGTACTGAATGCATCAGACCCCATTGGTAGATGGTCTATAGAGTCTAGAACACTAGAGATAGAAATACCGGGAGAAACAACAACCCCACCACAAGAGACATCATCACCATCTCCAACATCAACAACCCCAGGTGCACAGACATCACAGCCACAAGTACAGCCAACAACACAGCCATCCACAGAGACAACCCCAGCTACTGCATCAAAGACAACAGCACCAGCAGGGGGTATGGATTGGAGAACTGTAGCAATAGTAGTTATAGTGGCTTTAGCAATAATAGTATATGCGGTCTATAGGCTAATGGGTGGTGGGAGAAAATAGATCTGGTGTATTGAGGTAATAGATTCTCTGAGAACCATGATCGGGTATTAAATACAGTTTTTTACTCCTACGTCTCTCAATACGGAAAAGCCCGTCCAGTACCATTCCCTCCCTCAACTCAGTATATCTTATACGGTAGCTAAGCATAGTACACGATCCACTGTATCCTTGATCGAGTACTCTAACCTCATAGACCGCTGGTGTAGTATATGGGCTAATAGCCTTAACAATCAATACCCTATGCCTAGCCATACTACTCCATACAACTGGGTCACGGCATCCAAAGAAGCCCTTATCGTAAGGTACAAGCCTAACGGTATAACGGTATTTCCCAAGGTAGATACCCTGTAAGACACTATCTCCTCTAAGCAACATATA
Organism: uncultured Desulfurococcaceae archaeon; assembly: GCA_964627005.1. GTDB lineage: Archaea > Thermoproteota > Thermoprotei_A > Sulfolobales > Desulfurococcaceae > CAZHDB01. The sequence goes on along the minus strand of CAZVHC010000020.1, from coordinate 16,762 downwards.
GTCCCTAAACAATAGATCCCTGTGCTTACGATACTCAACCAATAGCCCGTGGAGTCCAAGTGGTGCTGTAACTCCGGACTCACGTAGGTATCCTAGAACCCTATATACACGATCACAGTTCCTCCATCCATAGACAACAATATCCACATCACTAGCTGGAAGCCTACCCCCTATCAACAAGCTACCAGTCAACACTATATCTGACCGGTCAATGCCTGCCAGATCACTCAATAAACCAATAAACTCCCCAGCAACACCCTCCAGCCTAACATGGACTGGATAAACATGCCTACACGGTATAACGGGTACACGTAAACCTATACAGTCCCACCAGAACAACCTAATCCTACGTAACCCCTCACCAGCATAGAGTCTACGGCTAGGAATACACTCCATACAATACCTTGGATAAGCAACCACATAGCCATCCGGGTGCTCAACACCCTTAACAATCCACACCCACCCATTATAGAGTAGAGGCTCACCCTCCAAAAACCTAAGCACTACAAAGCTCCTCCTCAACAATCCTCTTAAGAATCTCTATAAAATAACCCTCCTCACCAGGCAACCCCTCAAAAGCAACCCGGCCACCATGCACTATAACAGGGATCTCCTCATCAGAATCAACAACCCTAAGCCGGAGCCTAACACCATACTCCCCCTCAACAATATCCCGTACCTCATAGAACCACTGCACAAGAGTCCACCTCAGATAATTATCCCTACCCCTAACGACAACAACTATCTCCTTCACACTATCACCAAGATATGTAATAATCTCCTCTATCGCTTATTAGAGATGCCTAAGACACTATAAGTATAATTGTAAATGTCCGAAAATATCTAGTAGTCTCTAAATCTGGACAGTACAATACTATCTAGGTATCCTAAATTTGTACTTAATAGCTAAATGACTAATACTATATTGATATCTTCAGCTTAAGGATAAATTTCACTATCAGAATAATTACTAGGGAAAATAAGAATACTATTACAGGAATATAGATAAATATCTCTGTAATATGGATTGATATACATGTTGTATCAGCAATTACTCCTTACTGGATAATGACCCCATCACCTTATACATTCTAAGCTCACGCTCAATCTCCTCAGCCATCTTCTTATACTTCCTGCTTCGCCTATAATGATATAATGCCAAACCAAAACCTAATGCTGTAGGAAATGATATCTCCGATAAATACGAATATCCCCCACCTAGTATAGGGAATAATGGTATTAATAAAGCAAATAACATTGATAGGGAAAACTCTTCATCAAGATCTGCTTTTGATTCAAAAACAAGTTTCTTAGCTACAAGTCTACAATACACATCCCTTATCCTCTCATCCACCTTATCACAACCATATCTCTTGGGATACTCTTTTACCAGTTCTAACACGCTATCAATATCTCCAGTATAGCGAAAGTTATATGCCAATATTATGTACATGATTATCACATATACTAAGACCGTTATGAACACTATTCCCATTGTTTCTCACTATACATGGGAAACAAGCTAGCATTTGATCTGAAATTACATAAATTACCACTATGACAGAATTTACATAGATATATGGTGATATCATTGACAATAATAGCTGATAGAATCATTACTGTCCGGGTTAGAAAAGGCTTTGTTATTACATTGTCTAAGGAAATTAAGGAGATACTAGATATTTGTGAGGATGATGAATTTTGAGGGAATCTAGTTTAATATTTGCAAAATTAAAATTGCTGACAATATGGATCTTATATTTTCCCATTAGTGGGGAGGATATATGGAATATGGGAGGAATTCATTGGACAGTTAGGTAAATGTTATAGGTTAAGCATATGGATATCCACTACCATGTCCCTATGTTTTTCAGCCATATTTCTCCTAGCTATCACTAGGTACTTAATCCTATACCCTGCAAGCTTATTGATCTTCTCTCTTTTCCTCTGAAGATTTGATAGTATTTCTTCAGCATATTGATCATCTACATCGCTCCACTTAACTTCTATGAGGCAAGCTTCTTTTTTATCAGGGTTAATCACTATCATGTCTACATCTATGTTTCGGTACATATATTTTCCAATGATCACAGGCTTTGGTATAAGATTAAACCTATATAGTAGCGGTATTAGCTCATACGTTATCTCTTCAAATATCCTACCCATATATTCATTAATGTACCTCTTAGCTCTATCCCATGCCTCATCAAAAAGCTCTAGCTCAATTAATTCCTTCACTTTATCCACTACTGAGTAGTAAAAGTTTAGGTAATAGTCTTTAATAACATAATATCCTTTCTTACTCCATAAGGGTTTAACATGTCTTATAAACCCTATTCTCTCCAGTTTCTCTAAATATACTGGTAAATGGGTTTTAGGTATTCCGGTATACTCACTAATCTTCCCAAGCCTATTATAGCCATTCCCAATGGCCTTCAATATCCTCGAATATACTGATGGATTCCTAAATTCCTCATGTAAAAGCATATCTGGTTCATTATATAGGATACCATGCTTATTGAATATTGTATCCTTATATGCTTCCTCCAAAGAGCTATACTGTGAGAATATTAGGAGATAATATGGAACACCACCAATGGAAGCATACGCCTTTATTCTCTCGATACTTCTATAGTGTTTTAGGAAATCCTTGATATGCCAGGGTTTTAATGGATTAAGCTTAATCTGTGCTGTACGTCTACCATATAAGGGGCTTCCTCCACCAAGCACGTTTCTCTCAATAACACCAATTAAACTACCACAGATTATGAGTAACAATCTAGTCCTGGGGAGTATGTTGTCAATGAATGCTTGTAGCTCGGATAATACAATTGGATCTACTCTGACCCAGTATGTAAACTCGTCTATAACAACTATGTCTATTCCTTGGCTAACGATATCTTGTAGTAAGGAATCAATAGAATAATATCTCTTATCACGGCAGAACCCTGGTATAAGTTTCTCTACTGATCTACATAGACCATCCAGGTTATCCAAATGGCTAGTTAATCTAGCGAGATAATATATGCCCCTATGCTTCCTCAAAAACTCAAGTAGTAACCTGGTCTTACCAATCCTCCTCCTACCATAAACAACTAGGAACCCCGGCCTATTCCTATAGCTACTCTCTAGGATTCTAAGTTCAGCCTCACGATCCACGAATACATGTTGTCCATGCAAATAGTAACACCTAGGTTATAATAATCTACCTGTAACCACTAGTTAAACATAACGTCCACCCCAGAATAGTCCAGGTAGTAAAGATAATATTCGCTCCCATATCCCTAAGAGATAAACAATAAGGATAACCATAGATGGCCGCTAAGATCATCGGTCTCCGGCTCTCATCACAAACACTGGATCAGAGACTCCCTTCCTCCTCATCTATACAATAGCTGTTGTGTCTAGAGAGTATATAAGTTGGATAGTTCAGCAGGGCGCTTCCAGCCATCACCCATTCCGGAATGGGCTTAGCTCCCTACTAAGCCTCATCATCTATTACTTACATACATACTAGTTGGTCTCTTTTCCTTTTCCCTCATGGATAAATGGTCTATTCTTTCTTATCTGATGGTATTGTATGTTTGGGTAAACCTCTTTATCTTATCGACTCCTATATCATCAGTGTAGGGTGTATTGGGTTGAAAAAGCTTGCATGGTATTCTGATCTATTGGCTCTATCTATTGCTCTGGAGGTTTCGGTTTATCCTAAGCCTGGTAATGTTCATAGGTATGCTGATTATCCTGATCTATTGTTTGAGGATTTCCTAGCTGGTGCTATTGCTACCCATAAGTGGCTCTATAGGGCTGTTAAGAGGGGCTACACGGGTGATTATAGTAGATATACTGTTGGCGACATTATTTACTATGGGCTACGGGATTCCATGAGACTTACTGGTAGGGGAAATACCTGTCTAGGAACACTATTGTTGTTGGCCCCATTAGCTCTAGCCATTGGCTCTTTGGTCAGAGATGGTAAAGAGACTAGATCATCCACACTAGCTTCAACGGCTACCGGGATCCTTAGGGAGCACTCTACTGTAGATGATTCTATAATGTTCTACCGAGCTGTTAGACTAGCTAGTCCAAGCTATATTAGGAGTGATGATGATGTTGGAGAATATCCTAATGTATGGGATAGTGATTACATAGATAGGCTTAGGAGGGCTAATGCTAGGCTATGGGATATACTAGTCCATAGCTCCCGGAGAGATATTGTCTCTAGCGAGATCGTTGGTTCCTACACAAGATCCATTGCAACATCCTCTGCTATAGATGAGTTCTTTAGAGAAACTGGTGATTGGAATGAAGCTGTAGTTAGAGCATATATCATGTTATTAGCTGATAACATAGATACCATGGTACTAAGGAAACATGGGGCTGGAGACGCATACTATCTCAAGATGAGAGCTATGGAGATAAAGGAGCTAATGCTCAAAAGTAGGAGGGAGTGGGTTGAGGAGCTATGGAAGCTCGACAAGGAACTCCACGGTAAAAGAATAAACCCTGGATCACTAGCTGATATACTAGCCTCATCAATAGCCCTATATCTATTAGAGAAAAGAGAAAACGTATTCGATATATGGAGAAGCTCTAGCAATTATCATCAAGAGACAGCATAAGGGTATTTTTCAAAGAGGAGCCTTACTATATAATCTAGGTTCTTACATTTAAGATCAAGCCTCCCAAGTATATAGAGTATAATGCTTTTATTCCAAATAATGATTATATCCTCATGCTATTGATTTAAGCCATAGTCTTTTTATTCCATCTACCTTATCAAAGTCTCCATCTTCAGACGCTATATACGATATATTATTATTCACCATAACAGCTACGTGTAGTGCATCCGATGGTTTAAGCCCATATTGTAGAATAGTGTCTTTAGCGGTATCGTATTCATCTTCTCCAATTCCTAGTATCTCTACATAAGGCTTTACTATAGTTTCTATAAAGTTGATTGATAGAGTATATGGTACTTTATATTTAGCCTTTGATATATAGATCAATTCATCAAGTACAAGTGGATCGGTATAAGCCCTATATCTTGATAGAAGATCAATATAGAACTCCTCATAAACCCCTCTAATCTGTGGATTAATAATAGTATTTAGGTAGATGAGGAGATTAGCGTCAATAAATACCTTCAATTCATAAACTCCTCCTCCAGATCAACTAGAGCTAGTTCACCTGGTCTAGGCTCTCTTAGATCTTTTAAACTCCTTAATTTCTCTACATGTTGTCTAAGAGAGTTTCTTAGAGAATCTATATCAACTCTCCTAACTGGTTTAAGTATAATACCATCCTTTACTTCAACAATTAAATAATCACCCTCCTCGATCCCAACCATATCACGGACTGCTTTAGGTAGAATGATATAGCCTTTCCTACCAACCTTAATCTTAAGCACCAACCAGAATCCACCTAGAGCTAAACTAGGTTAAACCAGAATAAAACTTTTTCTAAGACACATATTTATCACGTCCTTAAGATTTCAATCTTCATTAATTTATCAATGGCTAAAACCCCCTTACCTATATAAAAGTATAATTCAAAGGTGAATAATGAGATCAATACACCATGTTCTATCACATAAAACTTTTAGATTAAGCAGTTAATATACCATGAAAGTTCTATTCCAGAATAAAGAACAATACAAGTATACAAGCAATAACTAGTTTATAGCTAAATGGTACTAAATGGAATAAACATTTAAGGAAACTGCCTAAGAAGAACTCGTTAACTCATTAATTCCTTATTAGGTTAAACTATGAGATGGAAAAATGTCTTAAATAGATTATAAGGAATGGTCAAAAACTCTTCAATTCACTCAGTATATTACTTAGTATCTCTTTGCCAATGAATCTCTGTTCATCTATTTGATTATACTTCTTTATAGATTCATATTTCTTCCAAGCCTCTGGATCACTGATTATGATTGCATATGATGGATTAAGCCTCCACTTAGGTATACAATCAATACCTATATTTGATCCTATAGACCTTATAACTAGTTCGTTGAATATTTGATGGAGTTTTTCCCTTTTATAATAATTATGGGTATTAGCAAAGTAAGCCCTAAAAAACACTGTATCCATCTTACCGAATGAAATAATTATTTCGGATCTTTCATTGATTCTGAGACTATAATACTTGTATTCTTTTTCCTTAATATGCTTATTTGAGACAATATGGTATCCAATCCTAGCTACAGTGTATAGATCTTCTGTACTGATAAGTCTTAGCATAACCACAAATGGAATTTCCTTATATGCTTCATTAATTGCTTCAAGGAACTCTTTTGGATACTTCTTTAAGAACGTCTCTATATCTATGGGTTTATCTCCTATGTTTACTTTTTGGACATATATCTTCTCAACCTTATATCCTCCGATGATATATTTTCTAGCTTTTGAGGTCTCTGGTTCAAGACATGTTGTAGAGAATAAAATGTATAGTGATAATCATTGGGTATAATGTATTTCTTTAATGAATAATATTCTTTCCAGCTACTATACTCCTTTATGTTTAATCCTTCTATACCATATTTCCTGGGTATATCGTGTAGCATAAACTTGTATTCATCTACGTCATTATCTCCAAATGTATAACATGGTTTTATCTCATTATTATATCGTATCATTACACAAGGTTCTGGGAAGAGATCATTATCTGGATCAAATTCCAATGCAATAGTACTTGGCTCTAGATCTGATATGTTTGATTCATGCATGTAGAATATCATTCCGGCTTTTATTTCTGAGAATCCTGGAAATGGTATATAATATCTTTTACTCCCAAGTTTACTACATTCAATTTTCTTTCTCAACTCATTATCATTATCACAATAATCTTTATTTATACATGTTCCTCTGTTCATTCCGACATCGGTTATATATACTATGGTCAGTTTTTTCTCTAAATCTTTTTCTAAACTATATATAAAGTTCTTTAGGTTCCTTCTGCATGTATCATCGCAGCCTACAGGATATATCCATTGAATATTATCTAGAATATTGGGTAGTCTAGTCTCTACCATAATATCATCCTATCTTGATAAATTTTACTGTATATTTATTTATGTATAGGATACTATATAACTCTAGTGTTCTCCATAGATATATGATGTATTCGTTAGGACAAAGTTCTACTATCTTGTTTTACAGCATCCTATCTCTACTGAAGAACCCGGGTGGGAGAAAAGGTATTTGTTGTAAGGTGGGCTAGCGTACTGGTGCAAACAAGCCTTCCTCCTCGGGATTGAATATGTATTTACCGATCCTCCTCTTAGCTGATCCGTAGAGGGCCTTGTAGGCTGGGAGACCCGATAATACTCCGCCAACCAGCCCTATTATGGTGTGGTGCATGAGCATGCCAACACCTAGTCCTAGAGCAGCTGTTCCAATGAATATAATGGCTGATGCTGTGAGCGATAGTACCCTACCGGTAAACGATAATGGGTACTCGACATAAACTATTGTACCATCAGTTGCATCCACGAAAGCCCTATACCTATTCCCATCAACCCTATAGATGATCTCCCAGAACGGGTAATGAGCTACACCCTCATACCTAGAACTATCGATTACCTCAGCCTCTACACCAATACTCCTAAGAAGCCCTAGGGCCTCACTATAATACCTCTTCTTAAGCTCCGTAAGTATCTTATAGGGATCCCTCTCCGGCCTATGGAAGACAGCGGTCTTACCAGAGACGGGCTTAAACTTGTCACGACCCCTAACTGGGAAACTATATCTTGGGTGAATGGGTATGACTGGTGAGGAGATAGCTATCTCAGCAACATACCTCTCGAGAACCGTATCCGTTCCCCCAAGGATCTCTCTAACCCTTTGATCAGCTGTCATAACACTATAGGAGATACTATATACATAGATTGGTACATAGTGTAGCTTAGCTGATTCATATACGGCCTTACTAGCTAGATCACCTGGTGAATTCCACTGCTGACCAGCAAATTCTACAGCTAACCTATAGGCCTTATTACCATCAATATATACACGGAATAGATAATGGTTCTCCTCAACAACCCTTCTATCAATAGCTATAGTAGTACCACAGTAGGGGCATGTAGCATACCTTAGGTTGACAGGAATCCTATACTCAGCACCACAATGAGGACACTTAACAATATACATATCATCAGATCTCTTTATAGCCACCTCAGACAATCACTTCACCTCCCACTATACTCTTTAGCCAACCTATACGCACTAAGGAGCCCAATGGCTCTACCGGATCTTGCCTGCTCAAATAACTTCTCAATCTCCTTCTCAAGATCAACGGTATAGTATGGAGACTCCACTCTAACAGAACCCATTATACCCTTAGCAGAAAACCATGCTATACCAAGTCCTGCAAGGAATAATGCTCCACCAAAACCCCTGATGCTCTGGCTATCACTATAGAGACCCAGTATAAGACCAGCTGAACCAAGTATTCCAGGGCCCCCTATGGAGGCTAGTAGGTACATTAGCCTATGCTTAGCAGTAACTGGTTCCTCAGCAACAATAACCTCTCCATCCCATCCAGACATAAAGTATCTATAGACACCATTATTGTAGGTGTAGGGCACCATCCAGTAGGGGATTAACGTTAACCCAGATACACTCTTATCAATAATCCTATAGGTAAAGCTTCCCTCAATTAGATCAATACCAGCAATATCCGATACACCAGCCTTCTCTCGAGCCTTAGCCTTAGCATCCTCTAAAGTCTTCTCCCGGGCCTCCTCAAAAACCATGTCGAGAACAATTCCCAGAGCCTTATACCTTAGAAACTCAGCCGATAATACCTTTACAGCCTCACTACGCTTCCACTCAAACTCCCATAACGGCTTACCAGGAGCTGGTTTCTCCAGGTAATGCTGTACAAGAGCCCTTATGGAGTACCCGGATACATTCCTCCTAGCTAGTACAGGAACCCTCCTATCAATGACTATGGAATCCTCAAACTCAACAACCTTAGACTTAGCAGCCGCAACCCTCTGTCCATGGACAATCTCTGTGACACGATACCTAACCCTAGCCTTAACCCTATAGTCAACCCTGATCTTTACGTTAACGAAATAGAATGGTACATAGACGCCCATAGGCCTCTGAAAATCGATCTTATTGACAAGGCCCGATAGATCGGGGTCTTTCCGGGTTCTCTCAACAGCTTTTTGCATAATAGTGTTCTCGTCAAGGCTTGGGATAATAACTATATCCTTAAGCTCCTCGGGAGGAACCTCACCAGCTACAACATTAGGTGTTCCACAGAAACTACATACAGCAATGATCGTCTCTGGTGTGACCTCAAGTGGTGCACTACATCGTGTACATCTATACTCCATTACGCCACTAGATAATGTGTTCTCACCTTGAGGCAAACAGTATCACCTTTATCTATACAGAAAATATATGGTTAAGAAATATAAATTGTTCTCAAAAACAGCCTATGAGAACCTAGCGTGTAGGCATAAATAGTGCTTCCTCACCAGGCTTAAACATATACCTGCCCTTGCCAAAGATCATCCTAGATGCTGTCACTAGGAATCCGGGTAATCCAGCTATAAACCCCCCTATGAAACCATATAGTGGCTGCTTTAGTAGATACCATGTAATAAATGATCCTATTCCTCCAGCAGCTAATGCTGATGCAATACCTCCTCCAAGACCCATGAGTAGCCCGGACATACTTAGTGGATACTCTAGATACACTATAGTACCATCAGCTGCATCAACTAGTGCATGATACACCTTACCACCATACCTATACCTGATCCACCAGAACGGGTAATGGGCTAATCCATAATATCTAGACCTATCATCAACTTCATATCCTCCAGTACAAGCTATCCTAGCCTCCTCCACAGCCTTCTTAATACCTGACTCCTTAACCCTCTCAAAAACCCTCATAGGATCAAGGCTAGGCTGTATATAACGGCCCTCCTTTAGAACGGTTGGTTTAAAATAGACTCTAGCACGAGCTGGAAAACCATAGTCCTTGGGTAACGGTATTGGGAGTTTATCAACAGCTCTTACAAGCTCATAGCTAAACTCCTCACCACCATGAACATCAATCTCAACCTCCCCATCACCAACAATCTTCTCCCTCTCACCCCTACATAAAGCCTTCACATTAACCTCATAGATATACACTGGTACATAGTATAGTTCTGCAGAGACAAAAGAGGAGTTCTCAACAAGATCCTCTACAACACCAACCTGCTGACTAGCAAAATCCCTTGCAAGACGATAAGCTAAGTTCTTATCATACACGATCTTAAATAGGTAGTGCTCTATCTTAGCCTCTGGATAATCTATTCTAAACGTTGTACCACAGTATGGGCATGTAGCATATGTCACAGTAGATGGTACACGGTACTCAGCACCACAGTAGGGGCACCTTATACGTACAAAGCCCCTCTCCCTACGGATCTCCGGTCTACTACTCTTTGCATCCATGATCCAGTCACCTCTAATCCTTAAAGACCCTATCAATAGCCTCATCAATAGCCATACTAGCCAATCCCTCGATCGATAGGAAAGAAGATATTGTCTCAGCTACACCAATAACTCTCTTAATCCTACCTGTAAACTCCTTGATAAAACGGAATCTCTCACCAACAACCTCTACACGTACTGGACGGATAGCCATCTTGATCGAATACCATGATATAAAGCCTCCGATGGCAATAGCTAATCCACCAATACCCATTAGGGTGGGGTCTTCCCCAAATGACGTGAACAGCAATAGTGAGCCGCCTCCACCCAATAGACCCGATAACGTAGTCCCAGCAACACCCCATAGGAGCCTCTGGAGGGTATTCATAGGCTCTTCAGCAACAATGGTTTCACCATCCCATCCACTAAGGAATAACCTGTAGACACCTCTTCTATAATTATATGGTATGATATACATTGGGATAAGTATGATCTTTGAAGCCCTAATCCTTATATTCTTAGGTGTAATCCTCTTAGACAAAACTGTTGTACCAACAATAGTACCTCTAAACATAACCCTAGCCCGTGCCTCCTCCTTCATCCTCTCAACAACCTTCTCCCGGAGAGTATCAAGGTGTTCATCAAGAGCTATATCCATGGCTGTCCCACGATCTATTTCTACAATCAATATCCTCCTAAACCTGCTCTTCCCAAGAGTATCCTCTCTTAAAACCTCTGGTTTACCTGGATTCCTAAGATAATATAGTCCTAGTGCTTGTGCTGAGAATGCCTTAACACCCTTCCTTCCAAGGATCGGGTATGTAGCCTTGTAGGGCCCATATTTTCCACTGACATGTACAATATGTGATTCCGTCCAACACCTACGGTTCTTACCCGATCCACTACACCTATGTACTCTTACAAGTACTCTACCACTATAATCAGCTTCAGCCTCTACATGGATGAAGTAGTAGGGGAGATAGATCAGGTAGGGCTTCCCAAAACTGATCATATTAGCTATCCTCCTAAGATCACGATCCCTCCTAACACGCTCCCATGCCTTCTCAATTATCCTTCTATCATCAAGCCCCTTAACAACAAATATATCCTCCCTAAGATCCTCACGGATCCAGTTAGGATAACCACAGTAGCTACACACAGCAACAATAGTCTCAGGGCTGACATCAAGTGGTGCACCACAACCCCTACACTTAAAAGCCTCGGCAACCTCCACTACATCGCTCAATTCATGCACCTAATCCCGGTGAGTCTAGTCAACATATTATTGTCTAAACGATATAATTTTTACCATAGTACTCTATAGCATTGAGTTAATGATATAAGATAATAGTTACCAACTTAAATACTGGAGCCGAGTATATGGGTGGATATAGTGTATCATAGACTTTCCAGAGGCTTTATCGGCAGAAAACACGAGCTAGAATACTTACTAAGCATAAGTAGATCTGTGGGGATCCCTTCAAGAGAACTCATATTTGTATGTGGGCCCTCAGGCATAGGTAAGACAAGGCTAGCGTTAGAAACTATAGATAATCTAGAGAAGAAAAATATATTATCGATATATACATATTCCTTGCCAGATCGTATGATGATGAAGAGAGTGCATTAGTACACATAGCGAATCAATTAGATAACTTCATTAATACTTATAGAGATCGAGAGACTAAAAAGGTTATTTTGGAAACATTCATAAACTTGGATCTTAAAATGCAACAACTAAGCCCATTTCTTAATATAGCTATGAACCTTTTATATCAACGGCAAATCGATCCATTAACAAGCTTTTATAATTTATTGGAAAAAGCATCTGAGATTCTAACAGAAGCAGGTGGGGGCCTCATATTCATTGATGAGCTCCAGAATTTCCTTGATCTACTAGGACAATGGAATCCATGGGGATTATTTAAGTTTTTCACGAATATTCAAGAGTATAATAGTAATGGATATGTTAAATTCATACTTATATCAAGTGATTTCTCACTCAGAAAGAGGGTTTTGGAGAAGGTACCGGGTGAGTATATAGCTACGTTCTATCTTGGTGAAATGACAAGAGATGATACATTATCACTATTTAGATACTGTATGAGGGGGACTCGATACAGATCTTAAGAAGTCTTTGGAGGAGAATATTGATCAACTTATTGAATTAATAGGTGGTTATCCAGACAAGATCATATTGTTTATAAATAAGTTGTCGAAATATAGGGATTTAGGGAAAGCATTAAATCTGTTGATAAGATCACTTGTCGATGATGTATATACAAAGCTTAATGGTGTTAGGAGAGAATATGGAGGTAAATACTCTAGCTTAAGAGAGCTGTTAGCTGGATTGACAGAGTCTCCGTTAGAAGTAACAGAGCTATTCCACTATCATGGTGATTTAATAGATCTAGTGGATGTATTTGTGAAATGTAATGTCCTACAGTATGGTAATAGCGAGTACCTAGGGATCTATAGGTGGAATAAGGAGGTATCAGGTGGTGAGGGTGGATTGGATGTGTTAGCACCATCATCTAGGCTATACCTATATAGTCTTTGTGAGCTAACTAGTTCTGATTCAGATGTTTGTAAAAGGCTTAGAGAAATTGTTAAGAGTATTGGTTAAAAACACTCTTCTAATTAATCCAATAGACTAGCCTACCTGAGCACCACATAGTGGACAGAACTTAGCCTCAACAGGAACTACGTGTCCATTAGGACACCATTTAAGCTGATGACCACAGAATGGACAGAACCGTGCACCACTAGGTACGGGCCCCTGTCCACAATATGGGCAACGGGCCACATAGCCCTGAGGCTGCTGTGGTTGCCGGGGCTGTGGAGCCATGGCTGTTGTAGGCTGTGGCTGCTGCATAGGCTGCTGTGGTCTGGGCATTTGCTGTTGTGGTTGCTGGTAAGCCTGTGGTGGTGGAGGCTGTAGTGCCCATGGTATAGCTACTAGTCCCGCACCAAATGCTGCTCCTCCAGCCTTTGTCTTCTCAATGGCTTCTGCAAACTTCCGGGCTGTCTCTTGCTGTACTAGGTATGGTGCTGTTGTACCCTGTAGAATCCAGAACATTCTCTCACGGTATTCTGGAGGTACCTCTATACCCTCGAACATCACATCCTCCAGCATAAGCCCTAGTTCTTCAAAAGATTTCCTTAGCACCATTGTAGCTCTCTTACCAGCTTCCATAGCCTTCTGGTAAAGATCCCTTATACTGCTCTGGCTTATGAAGGCCATGAGCTTTGTTAGGAAATAGCTACGTATATACTCATCTAGTTCTTCACGTGTGAATCTCTCATCTGGTCCTACAACCTTGTTAACGAATAATGCTGGATCGGATACACGGTAGTAGTAGACTCCAAAGAACTTCACGGGTATGAGTTCAACTGTCTGGCTCTGACCACCAAACTTGCCCTGCATACGGTTTATGTTAACGTATATCACTATTGCACGGAATATGCTCTCCCCATATAATCCCTCTACAAGACCCTTTAGGAAAGGCACGTTCTGAGTATCAAGGACATGCCTACCAGGGCCAAGTACTCCATAGACCTTACCGTCACGGTAGAAAACTGCACGCTCCCACTCCTTAACAACAACAATGGAGCCCCATGGAATGATCTCGTCCGGATACCTCCATACAAGATCCTCTGGTGTAGCATCCTTCCACTCTATAAGCTTAGGCTCAAGCCCACTAACCTTACGTGCTACCTTACCAATACCCTTCCCGATCTTATCAAATACCATAGCCCATACACCCTATACCATATACTATGTCTTATCCCATTCATAAACTTATACGTAGACAGAGACATCTAGATAACTAGCCACCAGAGCCAGCCTCGATCCATCCACGAACGATCTTCTCCCTCTCCATCAACCCCTTCTTAATACTATTGATTAGCTGAAGAGCATCCCTAAACCGGTCAGCAACAGGATTACCAAGCATAGCATCATTCTTAAGATTAGCCATAAACTCCCTAAGCTTCTCAACATCATCAACAAGACCAGCATCAACCTCACGTATCCTATTAAGATCCTCCTCCTGGATCTTAACAATATTATAGTGTGGAGCATAACCATGCTCAGCCCAACGGATCTTATCAGTCACAAGCCTCAGGTCACGTAGTACATTATCAAATCTCTCAGCAGCACTAAAGTCGTATTCAGCAAGATAGGATAGTGCCTCCTCAAGATCCCTTATAGCATCAGTAAGTACACGTACCATGTACTCACGTATAAGCCGGTCATCCTCACGAATATACTCTTTCTTCCTATACCCATGGAAACCGGGTATGATGTCAAGGAGTTTTTCAAGCACAGCTTTCTTCTTAACCAATACATAACCACCTAAAACACTATCTAGGATATGGATTATCTAGTGAACTAGATAAATCTTTAACTAATAAGTCTAGAGAACCTCTTAACCTGTCCTTATAGATAAATAATTTATATAGTTGATCTGTTCATCTATGAATATCTCTAGCTCAATAAGGTAGTGGTAGAGGAGTATGTATTGTTTAAGTAGGGTCTCCTCCATATACTTTATCTCTTCACCTAGTCTACTGAGTACATGGACTATATACTGGATCTCATCTATGGTTAGCTCATCATTAACTAGTGGTTGATAGTACTTACCCAGTTCATATACCGTAATGTATACATGATCTATGAACTCCCTATGCCTCCTAAAGATATTCTCTATAGGGATAGCTAGTTTTCCAGAAATCCATTCATTAAATAGATTAGCTACTCTCCTGAATATAGTGGATTTCTCAACAAGTCTATCAGCATAGTATTTGATTAAGCTCCAGTTAATCTCTCCACTATACAATGTATCATTGTATAGGCTATCAATTTTCTCACCAGCTCTAACCATAGGGACTAGTACTAGGTACTCAAGATATTTGCAGGAGTAACATTCTACACTGGATAATGAAGGAATATCTACACCAAGATCCTTATATCTAAAACCATACTTTCCTAGATAATAGTCCACAGATACTAATTCATTCTCAATATTTTCAATAAGTACTCTAGCCCTATCCATTACATAATCTATATCTCCTCTCTCAACCCTATCTAATACATAAGTATACTTTAGATTAACTACATAGTCTATGTATCCAATATAGTCTGGTGCCCAGAGATCATATAGTGCCCGTGTAATCTTATCAAAGGCATCTAGTAACTTATATCCATATGTATCCATAGTAAATTCCATGGAGTAACGGTTATCCAGTATCTCCTCAACATATCTTAAATCACTATCAATAGAACTGATCAGTTTACCTAATCGATCAAGTAGTAGAGCATCCTCTCTAAACGTATATACTATACTGTCGTTGAGTAATAGTGGGAATAATTGATCATATGTTCTAAACTTCTCTAGTAGGTTAAGATACATATTCTGTATTCTACTATAGTATTCTCTACGTATACTCACTATTTCATCCACTGTAATACTACAGTCACCTATATATTTATGAGATACTCTGTATAGATAGTAGAACTCCTTAACAATATCAAGTACAAGCCTATCCGTACTGGATAGACAATCCCTATCAATATAGCCATCAAAAACACAGACTCCATCCATAACCCTATTATATAGACTCGATAAACTAGTTAGAAATAATGCATAGTATATGGATCTATGATTACCTACTCCTAATCTATCACTAAATACTTTATCAAAGAAATACATGCATAGATAATAGGTACTCCTATTCTCCACTGGGATCTCCCAGATAATCTTATCCTGTAGAATAGTGCATTCATGGATTAGATCCATTGACTTACTAAATTCCCATATGCTCATGTACCTAATTGATCGGCTCCTATTATATTCACTAATTAAGTTGTAGAGACTACTATCGTTGATTGTATAGGGTATTATATATAATGGGGGGATTTTTGGGAGTGATTCATTGATATATTTTAATTCATTATAGACTCTACTATAGAGTCTTAATGCCTTATTCTTATAATCATTATAGAATATTGTATAATATTTATCCTCTACGCTAACCGTACTAGTAGTTGATATGTTATTGAGTACATAATATATTGTTGCTGGTGTAATTATTATGAGGGCTAGTATTACGTATACAATTATCTTTCTCAAAATCCTCAGCCCATTATAGATATAGTTATCTTATCTATAAATACCTTGTCTATATATTTAAATCTTGTTTGATAGGTTGGAAAATAGACTCTATTTCTGCACAATGCTAGAATATATTATTAATCCACCTATTCCTACAAAGAATACTGCTAACCCTACTAATCCATCACCAGTTGCTGTCCA
>CAZVHC010000019.1:0-31961 GCA_964627005.1 uncultured Desulfurococcaceae archaeon | reverse complement strand
TCCGTCGGTCTTAAGTCCGCCCCCTTTGACCAGGCTCGGGCACCCCCGCACCTATTTGTATTTTATGGTTTTTGTGTTTCTTATAAGCTTTCTTTATGGGGGGAAGTTATCAGCTCGTCGCGAATTCTTCATCCTTGTCGTTCTGGAGCGGCTTCATCATCTGTTTTCTAGTATTTTGTTTCTAGGTTTTTGTCTTTATCGTGTACATGATCTTTTTTGCCCGTTTGATCGTGCCTGTTGTCTTGACTGGTATTATTAGTAGTTTTTTACCGTTTATTTCTCGTGTTGTTGTTAGTGCTGCTATTACGTAGTCTTTCATTATATGGCTTGTCCTTATTATTCCTCGTTTAAGCTTTGGGTCATAGAATACTAGTTGAGGATCGGCTTTAGCTAGATTTATTAGTCCATAGAGTACTGCTAGTTTCCTCCTAACTGCTTTCTCAATCTCTTTTCTATTGAATTCGTGTTCTGATATTATTGTGAATACTATGTATCTCTTCCTAATCCTCTTTGTCCTAGATAATGCTTCCTCAACTTTCCTACTCACGATAAGTTTTACTTGTTCCCTTAGCCTCCTAATTGATGAGTAGAGTACTGCTATGGCTAGTATTGAGGCGATCGATAGTGCTAGGGCAATGTATATTAGGATGCCGTAGTCCATGGAGGGTTCACCCAATGCCGTTCCTAACAAGTATTTCTAATGGTAGGGAGGCTAGTCCATAGATAACACTTGATCTAGGGATACCCAGTAGTGTAGAGACTAATGTAGTGACTCCATGAGGATGTATAAGCTCGTTCCAGCTGGAAGCACCACTACTATATATGATCGGGACGCTGTAGTGCTGAAAGAGCCTAAGCCTACGGAACATCATACCCTTCTCCCTAGATGATGCTTTAAGGAAACAGTTTATACAAACCTCTAGAGGTTTACGGTACTGCTTCATCATACCAGCTTGTGTCTTATCAATATACTGAATAGTATCCCTATCAAGTACAACGAGATCGATCCTCCCATCACGGGCAGCAAATCGGGCAACCTGTATACTCAATGGTTTTACAGCAACTATTGGATACTCTACCTTAATACCTCTAACTCTTTCACGGATCTCCTTCTCAGTTCTCGCCTCAATGGTTATTCTCTTAATGAACCTTACCCTATTTACTACCTTCACCTTCCACTTATACCCATGATCCTCTATACCCACGTACTTATAGCCCATGATCCATGCAATATCGGCTATCTTATCCAGTTCATCAGATACCCTAACCCATAGGTCTACATAGCCCTTCAAAGTATACCCAACTCCTCAAGCAATTTTTTAACATCATCAATACCTCCCTTACCACGGAAGGATATCATTATATGTACTACATCATCACCATCACTAACAACAGCCCTACCCCTATACAGATCCTGTTTATCCAGGCGTACATAGAACCTATTAGCCCTACTATCATATCTTAGGTTGAAACTTGCCCTCAAAACACTCTTCTCAACATCATCTAGTAGTGAACTAAGTCTCCTTAGGACATCAACACCATGTTTATCCCGTAGGACAATCCTTACAATGGTTATTGGGTTACCATAGTACCCACGTACAACCTGCTTATTAATCCTAACCCGATCCCCTAGATCATTGGGTATAAGCCTGGATAGGGCTTCTAAAACCTTCCTCTCATCCTCAGTAGCATGTACATACGTCTTTATCTCCACATAATTGATCCTGATCAAAAGGGGTCTCCAAGATAATATCTATTTATAAGGGATAAAATATTGATTCCCTAACCCCTATCCTCTTCTCTCTTCATAGCTTCAACCCATAGATCACGTGCTCCACGGCTAGCCTCATGCCGTTTCCTAAGCCTTCTCTCCTTAGCCTTCTTCTTCCACTTATACTTGTGGGTACCCTTTAAACCACGGCTCTTCCTTAGACCCCTCATTTTCTTACCAGCACTAGTGAGTCCACGGAATACTCTTCCACGATGACTCCTACCAGTTATCCAGTTAATGTCCGGATCACTCTTGATCGCTGGATGATGCGGGTCTACAAGTATTACTTCAAACCACTTATACTGTCCATCCTCACCAACATAATAGCTATTCAAAACCTCTAGATTCGGGTACCTACGGGCTACACGCTCCTCAGCAATAAGCCTTAGGCTCTTAGCAGGTGCAAATCCATAGACACCCATTCTCTTTGGACGCCTACCCTTATTAGGCCTAGGCTTTCTACGGCCACCCTTCCTAACCCTCACCCTCACAACTATAAAGCCCTGCTTAGCCTTATAGCCAAGTGCACGAGCCCTATCAAGCCTCGTAGGCTTCTCAATCCTAACCATAGCTGGCTGCCTCCTCCACTGGATAAGCCTCTGCTTCATCAATAAACCCATCTCACCATCATATGGTCTCTTCCAAAGCATAGCTATATAGTGGTACATACTCTTAGCCAATGCAGACACTCTCCTTCTTACATATTCACCCATATACAGCCTAGGAAGTATAGACACATCTACTAGTTTATAAAATTTAAACTATACAATGGCAGTACTCATGACTTATGGACACAAGGGCTATTGAGAAAGTAATTATTTAGAGACGACTATGTTAAAAAGATTTAAAGATTACACATGTCCTGCCCTAGATCTCTTCATATAGAGCACAAGAGTCACAACAGCAATAAATGCTGTTAATAGCAATATTATTAGTACATTATCTATGTATCCACTAGCTATGTCGTTCCTCCTAGTATTAGTATTTGTTATCGTGGCTTTTGATAATATATTGTCCCAGTCAATCCTTAAACCTTGATCACCATTACCTGCTCCACCCATACCCGAAAATACTGCAAAGCTAAGGAGAGTCACTCCATTGGAATCAATCCCTATCCATGCAACTGTGTTGCTATAACGGAGTTTAAGTACCGGGATCATTTTATGGCTTGGGGCAAGCGTCAAATACAGATCCTCTACATAGACTTCTCTCGGATCTTTAATATCTAATCCTTCATCTCTAAGCTTATTAATTATATCTTGAACTAGTTCATACGTCAGTTTTACCGATACCTTCTTAGTGATCTTGTGTGGGATAAATCCCTCCACATACACCGCTAGTAGCCCATCACTATACTCTGGTATACTACAACGTATCCTAATAGGTGGTTCGATCCTAAATCCATCTATATACAAATAATAGACTTCATACGGGTTGTACAGGTACTGTTGAACAATGGCTGTAGAGGGTGTTGAGCAGGTAGTTGTCCCATTAACTACATTACATATCATACCAGGTCGTGCCATAACTGTTTGTTCAGCATATTGGCCATGATATTTTACTATTAAGTCACGATGTAATATTATATGTTTTGATTTCAGCGTTATATTCGTCAGGTTACATGAACAATAGGTTCCTGTCTCTCCATTATCTATTTTTACCAGGAAACTACCTAGATCACCTAATGCAACAAGTATATTATGTCCGCTATAGACTCCTTTATAGATCCTTATGGTCTCATTGAGATACTGTGTATAGCCATAGAGCTTTAGATTACTAAATACTTTTTCTGGATCACTTGATATGAAGTATAGGATCTCTTTAACCCTCTCAGTATATTCATTGGGACTTATAATCCCTGGATACTTATCATTACCTTCCCTAATCCTTCCAAGCACATATATCTTAAGCTCCATGCCAACATACTTATCAAGTGTATTATCGTTAGAACTTTGAGGCATGGCTGCTGTGTTTATGGATCCAGCTAGTAGTGAAAAAGTAAATAATATCAAAACTATGGAATAGATACTCCTTGTCAAGTCACTAGCCAATTAAATACACCTCCCAATATATTATTTGTGCTGTTCCCGGAGGAGGATCTAGCTGTGATGGAGCTGGATATATTGTACTAGAAAACCCAAGCATACCCTCGTATTTATAGTCATAGCTAGCAAGTGTATGTCCTTGAGAATCCCTAAATTCTACAATATAGTATAAAGCTGCTGGATGTGCCTGGAATACTATTTCTCCCCAAATATTCTTTATATGGTTATAGGTCCATACAGCTTCAAACCAAGCATCCGTTACTGAGTTTCCAGCTATAAGGCGATCGGCATAGTCCCTCATGGTATTTACAGCAGCTGGTACTTCAGAACAGAATCCACATGGTTTATAGTAGTCAACCATATCTGTTCTAGCACCCACTATTCCATGTAGGTAAACTGGAGATCTACTTTGATTTGAAAACGTATAATAAAATACGTCAAAGATGCTGAAGCCCATGGAAGAGTATCCAGTACTATTTAGAAGTTGACATCCGAATACAGTGATCCATCTTGTATAAGTTCCATCATTATTGTCATCATGAGGATACATCCAGGAGACACCATTAGGGCCAGGGCCTATAAGCCACACCTGACTATACTTTGAGCCATCTGCAGCTTTACTTGAATAGCTAAAGCTAAAATGGCCTGCATTAGCATGTCCCAGGAATACAGCATAGTCTTGTCTATATGCATGATATATAGGGTAGTGATGATAATATCGTGCCTCCTTTGTCCACCAATCACTAGGCCAAGCCATGTTATTACTAAAGAACCAGTAATCATACTTTCCAGTATTGTATAACTTATCACGAAATACTGTTGCAGCATCACAAACATATTTTAGATTATCACTCTTCGATGCTAGTGCCACTACTATACTCCTCAACACATTCTATAAGAATATGATAACGATTACTTGAGTACTCAGCATCCGTATATGATAGTGCAGGCATTAATAGAAGTGATATTATAGTTAATAACAATAGGAATCCAGTACATTTATCCAATCTATCACCTCTACAATACCTTACTACACTAAATATTTAGAGAGAAGAGGGGAAAAATATTCTGCAACAGAATACAGGAACAAGTTAATACTAGGGCAAACTAGTTCAGTATTCCTAGTACGAATAATATATTAATTAAAATAATGAACTAACTATTAACTCTATTATTGACACATCAACCAGCATTATTAGGATTCTACTATAGTATCTTCCTCCTATAGAGATCTTTATTGTTTCAATTATTTTAAATAGAGACGTTAAAGTATAAAGATTTAGTCTTAGTAATATAGCTTGAGGATGAAGCCATGCCTCCTCCAGAGAAGCTAGTTGGTATTATTGGTAAGACTAATGTTGGTAAATCAACGCTTTTTGCAGCCCTTACACTAGCACCTGTAGAGATCGCTAATCACCCATTTACTACTATTAAGCCCAATATTGGAGTAGGTTATGTTAGGAAGAGGTGTGTCCATGTAGAACTTGGTGTAGAGTGTAATCCACGTACTGGTTTCTGTCTTAACGGCTATCGCTTCATACCTGTTAAGATAATGGATGTTGCAGGCCTTATACCGGGTGCTCACTTAGGTAAGGGCCTAGGTAACAAGTTTATGGATGATCTACGACAAGCCGATGTATTGATCCATGTTGTTGATGCTAGTGGTTCAACTGATGCTGAAGGTAATCCCGTGTCCCCCGGCACCTATGATCCTGTTGATGAAGCCAAACTTATACAGAGGGAGGTTGATCTATGGTTTGCAGGTGTTGTTGTCCGTGTTTGGGATAAGTTTGTAAGGCATGTCATAGCTTCTAAGAACCCACTTGATCTATTGACGCAGTATCTCTCAGGGTTATCGGTTAGTAAACATCATGTTGTTGAGGCTATTAGGAGAGCTGGGCTGGAAGGTAAGAAGTTTATTAGTTGGAGCAGGGATGATGTCCGTGAGTTTGCTGTATGGCTTAGGAGGGTTTCTAAACCCATAATTATAGCTGCTAACAAGATCGATCTTCGGTATGCTGAGGAGAATGTTGAGAGACTAAGGATGGAGTTTGGAGAAGATAATGTTGTACCAGTTTCTGCATTAGCAGAGTATGTGTTAAAGAAAGCTGCTTCAAAGAACTATATAAGATATGTGCCGGGCAATGGATCTTTTGAAATCATTGATAGATCCAAGCTTACCAGCGATCAGTTGAGGGGATTAAAGTATATTACTGAACATGTGCTGGAGAAATGGGGATCAACAGGTGTCCAGGAACTACTGGATAATGCTGTATTTAAGAAGCTTAGACTTATTGTCGTATACCCTGTAGAAGATCACCATAAATACACTGATCACCATGGAAACGTATTGCCGGATGCATATCTTGTACCAGAAGGTACTACTGCACGTGAACTAGCCTATATGATACATAGTGATCTTGGCAAGACCTTCATCTACGCCATCAATGCCCGGACTGGTGAACGTGTTGGTGAAGACTATGTCTTGAGAGATGGTGATGTAATCAAGATTGTTGCTGCTGGTGCCCACCACTAGCGGTTCTAAGGCTCATTCTCCTCCAATACTCCATTGCCTTCCTATAGTAGTAGTTATCTTCTTTCCTAGGTCCAAAAGCCTCCAGTCCCTCCTTCAACAGTTTCTCCCTATACATGTTTGCTTCATCAACTGTTATCTCTCCATGCTCCTCAAGATAGTCTATAACCTTAAGTGCTTCCTCAAGTGTTTTTGCTCTACGTATATAGTCTATTGGTCCAGGTAGGTAGCCTCTCCATGGGTCAGTTAATGGTGTTTCAAATCTCACATCTATTGATGAGCCTTCAGGCTTATCATCTGAAAACAGTTCTCTAGCTATATTGGGGTATTTCCGTTTAAACTCCTCTATGCTCATCCTCATATCATGCTCAGCCCTAGTAGGTTACATCATCTATGTTATATCTTGTTCTAAAGGCTCTATATAATATTCTCCCCGGAACCTTAGAAATGACCTTGGAGGTACATCCTCGTATACAACTGCCCCAGGTGCTATCCAACTATACGATCCTATCTTGACACCCGGCATAAACGATACATTTATACCCGTCCTCACATGTGCACCAACTATTGCACCAAATTTCCTCCTACCACTAGATACCTTCTTATCCCTTATACGCACCTTGACGGGTTTATTGTCGAATCTCAGATTAGCAGTTATTGTTCCTGCCCCAAAATTTACATCTTCACATAGTATGCTGTCACCTACATAGGAGAGGTGAGATACATGTACATGCTCCATTATAAGGCTCTCCTTAACCTCCACACTAAACCCAATAACTGATCCATTACATATGACGCTATACGGTCTTATCCGGGCATTAGGCCCTATAGTAGTATTTCTGCCAATATATACTGGGCCCTCAATATAGGTACCCGATTTTATGTGTGCCCCTTCCTCAATAACTATTTTTTCACCCTTGATAGATACGTTTGGTTCAATAAATCCTTTGAGCAATGTCTCCTTCACAAGGTATTTGAAGGCAATCTTGTTAGCATCAAGTATATTCCATGGAAGCCCTATATCTACCCATCTAGAGCTATCTATAGATACAACCCTTATACTTACATTGCTTGACGCAGCAGCTGTTAATGCATCAGTAAACTCTAGCTCCCCCCTTATAGATGGCTTTAGCTCCTCTAGGTAAGGTCTAAGACCCCCTACTCTAAACCTATAGATCCCGGCGTTCACAAGATTTGATGGAGGCTTACTTGGTTTCTCAATAACTCCTTTCAATAGATTATTTTCTACAATTAGTACACCATATTCACTAGGATTTTCATGACTTACACCAACAACAATATTACCATCAGCACTAGCTAACCTACTATAGAGACCTGGGTCAGCTATGAACAGATCACTATAGATAACTAGAACCTCATCATTATCATCAAGATCTTTCACAGCCTTATAGATAGCATCACCTGTACCAAGCTCTTCACCTTGTTCAATAAACCTTATACGATCACTTAGTGGATGCTCCTTAACAACATCAATAATCTTCTCCTTGAGGTAGTTAACAACAATCCTTACCTCATCAAACAGGTTATTGGAAGCAAGTAAGTAGTCTAGATGCCATAGTAGTAATGGCTTACAGAGTACTGGTATTAGTGGCTTTGGCCTAGTCTCAGTAATTGGTCTGAGTCTTACTCCCTTACCAGCAGCTAGTAATATGGCTTTCAATCTCCTTCACCTCTAAACATGTTATAGAGAACAGTTGCTAAAGCTATAAGTCCTGCGGCTGCTGCATAGTCTGTTGATAGAGTTATACCGGGTGCTATATCAACAACTAGATCAGCGTATCTATATATCCCTTGAGGTATACCCTCTCTTGATCCAAATAGTAGGTTCACTCTCTTCCCTGATTTTAAGACTAGTTCTGTTAGTTCATCCTTAACATCACCAATGTACTTTCCCTCTGGTTCGAAGACTATGATGGCTTCATCTCCACGATCACGTACTAGCTGATGTAGATCCATAATGTATACTGGTACTTTATGTGGTTTATGCGGATAGCTCTTTGTCTGAATTGTATACCGTGACTCTATACCTTCTAGAACAGATTTTATGAAGAGCATTAGTTGCTCAGCATCAACGATCCCGGTTGGAGCAATAACTAGTTCTCTTACCTCAAAATTCTGTACTTCCCTACCAATTCTCCTACCCATAACGATTATGGAGTCCCTAGGACCTAGATAGGGCATTTGTATAACCGCTATCCTCCTAAATAGCTTCTGTAAAGGCTTCTTACCCGGCCCATACTTATGCCATTCAAAGCTACCGGGTAGAATCGATATTAATGCTAGGTCACCAATTATCTCTACAAGAACGATCTTGTCTGGATACCTGAGGTTTACGGATGCACCAGTAGCTTTCCGGACAGCATCTCCCACAACTACATTAACATCAATACTTGTGAAGCCGTGTCTACCCCTACGTGTTGTCCTTACAGCAAATGTTTCACCTCTACTGATCCTTTCCCTAGCTATGGATGCTGCTTTCTCAGCTATCTCCTTAAGCTCTGCCCTAACTACTACATCAATCGGTATAACCTTATCAGCTTCAATAACCTCCTCAATAATCCTCCTATAAAGCTCCCCTTTACCTAGTCTTCCAGCCCTAACAAGTACAAGCCCCTTAAACCCTTTTGGAGCAGGTATAACATCTGTATCTTCATCAATTTCCCTAATACGTGATGCAACTATTTTCTCAAACCCAAGGCTTGTCTTGATCAGTATATCGTAGGTTTTAACCATACATTATTCGCCCCTATCAACTATGAAGAACACCCTTAATACTAATATATTCACCCAATAAGATGCTAATTAGACCTAGATTTCAGAAACCACATTAATACCTACATTCTTAGATAACTCAATTAATTTCCCTATGAACTCTTCCCTACTTAACCCAGTACCTAATCCACACACCAGTATATTTACGACCTCATCACCCTTTACCGTCTTTATATATAATTTTAATCCTTTAAGTAAGGTTCCTTTAACCTCTATAGAAACCATATCTGCATAGGGTATGTATCCAGCAATCTTCTTTGTCCAAGAACCAATTTCCCTAACTAATTCATCTCTACTCATACGTGACAACTTAATAATGTATCTAATCTCAGAACGCTTTATCCGTAAATAACATGAGTAGATATACTGAACCAATCTTTATAGGTAGACAACCCATGATCTCTCCAAGCCCTATCACTCCCTTAGGTACATAATCCTTCATATTAGGCTAAACCTCGCCCAGAATACATTATGGCAGTAGTATGGGTAGTAAAGAATATACAAAGTATTATCTAGAATCACGCGGTAAATGAAAACCATTTATCTCTTGAACATTAATGGTGATACAACTGTTGCTGGCTTTGATCCCTCTGGCGTTGGTATTTCAAGTAGCTTGGACTTATAGATCTCAACCTTCCTTATAGGATAGATCTTTCGGGCAGCTTCAGCTATTTGCTGGGAGAACTTGCCAAAGATCATTGCTTGTATTACCTCGTCAAGTGTCATTTGTGGTACTTGACTTGATATAATGTCTTTCATAATCTTCCTTATGGCTCTTTTCTGGCTTGTCTTACAGCGGTAGCTTGTAAGTGTTACTGCTGTTATTCTTAGTTTATAGCCATCCTTTGTAACTACATCAAATATGCCTTGTATTTTGCTACTTTTACGTCTTATAAGGCTCCTCATATAGTCTCTTGATAGCTCATGGCCCTTAAACCTTGTTATAGCCTTATCGCCTTGTACATCTATGATCTGGAAGTAGAGGCGTACATGTACTTGTGTCAGATCACCTGTTATATCGTAGAGCGTTACCTCCATAACTCTTCCTATAAGCTTCAATGGATCATCTGCTGGTGTAGTACCTAGTAATGCTCCACCAAATACTGGTGGTGCTATTACCTGGTACCATTTCTTAAGCTTCCACTTATCCCGGATCGCTACTCTTCTCCTAGACATCCCATTAACCACCTAGTGAAGGATATATCGGTTAGGGGAGATTATAACTTTATTGTTTACTCTAGAGTGGAGGATATACTATAGGTGTTTTGAGAAACTATTATCTACTGATCCTTATGGTCATTGTAGTAAGGCCAAGTATTTCATCAACTGTCTGTCTAACTGATCTTATATACCTACTTCGTAGGGGAACTTTAATAAGTACCTTGTAACAATTACTTCCACTACCGAGTTCCTCTTTAAATAGCATGTACTCTGGTATCACAGTATTATCTGGATGCATTGCTTTATAAAGACATTCTATAAACTTAGGGTCTCCATATAATTCGAGGATTACAGTTAATGCCGCCATATCTTATCTACTCCCTCAATACTACTAGTTGATCATCTAGTATCTTCTCATAGGAGGCTTTTGTTCTCAGGATCTCGGAGTATGATGTATATATGATCCCATTTTCATCCATGAGTTTAAATGGCTGAGACGGTATCATACCAAGCTCTGAGAGTATCTTTAGATATATCTCTGGTCTCTTAATCAATCCCGTGCTTATATATGGTAGACCATTATTTACTATGTATTGCTGTATATTCTCAGTAATCTCCCTAGCTACTTCTTTAATATTCTTCTCATATAGGTAAAGGAGCTGCTCTAAAATAATAGTCTCTTGTGGTATATAGAACAGGTTTATTAAGGCATCACCTCCAAGTCCCCAGATCGTTAGATATAATCCATATAGATCCATTAGATCCATTTCGTGTCCAAGAAGTGTGGTATAATATATTCTACCTAGAATCTCCATAGGACTTCTATCTCTCCTACTATTGTTCCTAAGAATCAGTAGTAGCTCCTGAACAAGATCCTTTATATACTTAGGATCAGTGATTAAGTCTCCCGCAGTCACCTTTTCTGGATCAGTGAATCCAAGTTTAGATATTAGTTCATAGGCTTTATCCCTATATCCTGTGATACCGGGTATGTATGGGGAGTATGTTATTGAGAGCATTTCAACTAATGGTCTCCTTTTCCAACCCCATAGCCTTAAGCCTGCATCAATTATTAGATTCTTTGTCTTAACTAGTTCATCCACTATCTCCCCCTCAATACCTATGAACCCCTCTTTACTCTGATCCCTGCCTCTCTCAATACCACCTATCAACGCTAGTACCTTCTCAATAGATTCTATGATCCAGTAGTTCTCAAGTATTTTCACGAGTGTAGCTGATATACTTGAATCTGTATAGATTACTTTCCCACCATTGATTTCCTTAACACCATGCTTATCTGGGCTATGGATTATGGATAGACATGGTGCATTACATTTACTTGGTACTAGATCTATGAATAACGTTGGTTCATCAGCTCCACTATATGGATTAAGTGAGAGAGCTGTATCGAATCCATTGTCTCCAAATAATTTAATTGCTATGGAGGAAGCAATGATCGAGTCTACACAAAGTAGTGGTACTACTCTTACGAATCTATAGCTTTTAGACTCTCTTATGAAGTCCCCAAAAACCTTACTGGAACCTGATAATACATCCAATACATAGGCACCTAGGCATACCCGGTCTAGGTATTAGATATACTTATGAATACCTTATTAAAGGATGATATCATGCACTATTACCTAAGGAGGGGAGAGTGTATGGTGGTGGTGCATGGTCTATGTTAATGAGCTGGTACGGGCTGTATTAATGCTCTTTGTAGTACTTGATGCTATCGGTAATGCACCACTATTCTATTATTTCACACAACACCTTGATCCTGGACGGAGGAGGAGGACTATAAGGCTGAGCATTATTGTTGCATCCACTATACTATTAATATTCATTGTCACAGGAGATCTTATACTCTCCTACTTCGGTATTACCATAGATGATTTCCGAATAGCTGGTGGTGTAATACTTTTCATCTACGCTGTACTGGGTATACTTGGACATAGTGTTGCTGAAGAAATTAGAGGAGAGGAGATAGCAATCGTACCACTCGCAACACCACTACTTGCAGGACCTGGTGCAATAACTGTTGTTATCTATATAAAGTACTCCATGGGCTTGGTGACAGCACTACTTAGTCTACTCATAAATATCGTGCTTGCATGGCTAATGCTTGAATGTGGAGACAAACTATTAAACCTACTTGGACACTATGGAAGCATCGTGTTAAGCAAGATCATGGCTATACTGTTGGCAGCATATGCTGTAGCTATGATAAGAGAGGGTATAATGCATATAGTTTTCTAAAACTACATATAACCAGATACAAGTAGCTTTGCTTTCTCCGGATCATATCTCCAGTCTGGAGGCAGCTTACCAACTCTCTTATAGTACTTGACGAGCCTATGGATCTTTGACTCAAGATCTATTAATCCCTTCTTAGCATGAAGATCCTTAGGATGCTCCTCGAGATGCCTACGTAGGTTAACGGCTTTCCTCATAAGGAACAATAGATCCTCCGGTACAGGTAGTGTTACACCATGCTCCTCAAGGATCTTGGTGAGCTTCTTACCAGTAACCTGCTTGACAAGCGGTATTCCAAACTGATCACGCAGTATAATACCGATCATTGATGGAGTATATCCCTTCTTAGCCAGTTCTACAACAAGTAACTCTATATCCTCTGGACTCATATCCAGTTTAAGCCACCGAGGTGGGCCAGCTCTTGCAGGTCTTGTGGAGTGTGATTGACCCTTCTCCCTACGCTTATTCATACCTTCTACACTCTCCCCAACTACTTCCCTAGAAACACAAGTTATGCATTTGGGTATTTTAAACTTTAACATGTGCTAAAAACTTTTCCAAAGCCCTTGACACGGCTCTTGCCCTATGACTATACATGTTCTTCTCAGCAATACTCATTTCAGCAAATGTCCGTTTCTCCCCCCTTGGTATGAATATAGGGTCGAAGCCGAAGCCCCTGCTCCCCCTTGGCTCATAAGCTATTTCACCATATACTCGTGCTTTCTCAACTATAATGTATGGCTCATGTATTATTACAGCAACAGATTCAAAGTATGCCTCTCGATCACCTGTGCCCTCCATAAGCTTCAATATACCATGATACCCTATTGTCCCATATACATAGCTACTATACGGTCCTGGAAATCCATTCAAGGACTTGATAAATAGACCTGCATCCTCGACAAGTACTGGTTTCCTATGTCTAATATAGTAGTTCATAGCAGCATACCATGCTATCTCTTCAAGACTGTTTGACTGTATCTCTAGCTTACCACCTTCTTCCTGCTCTATACAGACCCCGTACTTCCCCGCTATTTCACGTACCTCCAGTACTTTATGCTTATTACTTGTTAGGAAGTATAGTGTGTATTTACATGTATCTTTCACGGGAAATCCTCCTCCTAAGCCTCTCCTCAACATACCTGCCCCTAAGCCTTATATCACGTACCTTATCCCTTAGTCTAGCTGTGAATTCCTCTCCAGCAATCTCTCTATAGCCTCTCCAGAACCCGTCCATGAAGAGATCGTGTTTCTCCGGATATAGTGCCTCAAGGCTTCTGCTTAGTAGATGCACATCTATAGCGTATTCCTCAAGATCTCTACTGTAGCCGGATAATCCGAAGTCTATCATGTATAGCTTTCCATTGGATATAAGGGTATTTGCAATCGTTAGATCTCCGTGATAGATCGTGTTTTCATGCATTATACTAGTTTGTCTACCAAGACTTAGCCCATAACTGACTATTTCATCTCTATTGAGTACGCCTAGGCAATCACTTAGCCTAACACCATCAATATACTCCATAACGATCAATCCATGATCGGGATCTACATAGAATATTGATGGTACATTCAAACCAAGCATTCTCAGATGAGCCATAATCTTTGCTTCAGTAATTGTCCTCCTAATCCTAAAAAGCCTATCAAAATCAGGATGCCTATAAGGCTTAGATACCCTATACTTAACTATAGCCTTAAACCCTAGGAATACCGTCTTGTAGAGACGGGCCTCAGCACCTTGTGTTATAAACTCTAGTTCTCCGGGATCCACGGCAGATCAGCCTCATCAAGCCTCCATCTCTGCTTTACAAAAGCCTTCATAGGATCAATTGTTACACCATAGGTGTAGAGCAGTAGCCCAGTCCATGCAATCATAGCCCCATTATCACCAGCGTACTCCGGCGGTACTGTATAGAACCTGGCGTTGTGGAGCCTAGACATCTTATCGAGTTTAGAGTTTAGATACTCATTAGCAGCTACACCACCTGTAAGCAATACCTCCTTCTTACGTGTTAGTGCAAGTCCTCTCTCAGCAACTTCTACAAGCATGTTAAATGCTGTTTCTCGAAGGGATAGACATACATTGCCTAGCTCAACCTTATTCCTTGCCTTACGTGCCTTCCTAAGTGCTGCTGTTAGTAGACCTGAAAAAGATAGATCGTTCCCCTTAACGGTATACGGGAGATCAATGAATTCCTTACCCCATTCAGCACATACATCAACTTGATGCCTACCCTCTACGACATAGGGTGGCGCAAGACCGGTTTCACGAGCAAATGTATCCAGTAGGTTACCAAGTGGTATATCTAGTGTTTCACCTAGTACCCTATACCGGCGTCTCCTCTGTATAGCTATTAGTGTATTGCCTCCGGATACATAGACTATAAGTGGATCGCTTAACTTATTGACAAGCTTACCTATCTCTATATGGGCTACAGCATGGTTTACAGGTACTAGTGGTTTACCATAGTATAGTGAGAGAAAACGAGCAATTGAGGCACCAACACGTAGGCATGGCCCTAGGCCAGGGCCAAGGGCTACAGCAATAGCGTCTACATCCCTAATGCCTATTCCAGCTTTTTTAAGAGCCTCTTTAAGTATGGATGATGCCTTGGCCATGTGGTGTTGACTAGCCTCTCTTGGGTGTATACCTCCTTTTACAGGTACGTATTTGGAGTATACGTTAGCTAGTATCTGTGGCTCACTATCTATGAGTGCAGCTATTCCTACTCCAAAGGTGTGAGAAGTTGATTCTATACCTAAAACAATGGTTCTAGTCAAAGCCTCTTCCTTACCTACCTTCACGGATAAACTCTGTATATCCACACTTACCACAATGCCACCTTGGCACAGGCTTCTTGTGGTGAGCCATTATGCTCCCGCATCTAGGGCATCTCTTGTTCTTAAGCCTTATAGTGCCTTTCCCATAATCGTATTCATAGAGCTTATGTACATGAGCCACTACGTATTCACCCCTGCTGTAGCTCTAGTTGTAGTAATTCTGTAGCTCTCTCATTACGGGTTATGATGTGTTTTGGCTCAAATAGTTTTGCTCTCTCCAGAGAATCATATATGTGTGCCTCTATGTTTGTCACACCCCATCCGAATACAGACTCTATCTTCCTTACATAGACCCTATTAATATCCACATTATATGCATCAGCAATTGCTTTGCGAACCAATCCTCTTGATGGTGTCCCCTTACCTATATGGCTTATCTTTATCTTTAACTCAATCCTCTTAATCAATGGATTATATTTCTCCTCAACAACTTCTCCCGCATACTCTTCCCCGATCTTGATTGTTTTCACCATGTCCATAAACACCCCATACCATACCCTTCCTAGTTCACCTTAACTGGTCTATCCACTCATATCTGGTTTAAATGTCTTAAGTATCTTAATAAACTTTAACCTAGAGTAATCATTAAGATCAACTATGACAATACCTGTTCTAGGCTGTCCATAGACTATATTGTTTATAGATCTATTGAGGGCTAAGGGGATCACGAGAAGATCCTCTTCTCCATGGACAAATACCTCTAATCTCCTCCGTTGAACTGTTAACAGTGTTCTTGATAGAATTGATATTGTGCCCTTTGGATTAACTAGTACAGAATGTCCTCCAGTATAGCCTGTCTCATATGTTCTTCTAGTTTTTCCATCAACAACTCTTAGATCTGGACTAAACACTTTACACACTATATCGCCAACACATGCATCAACATCAAACCCTAGATCACTTCTATCGATAAGACCATCCTGTTTAACAAATAGTTTACCTAGAGGTATTGATAGGATACTCCTCATCCAATATGGTAGTTTAAGAACAGGTATTCTCCTATGAACCAACTACCTAACCCTTAAAGCATATCTTCCAGGCTTAGTTATCCCAAGGATTTTTGCAACCTCAGACTTACCCGGGTCAATTATTATTACAACACCCTCCCAATCCTCAGAGAAATCCCTTGAACCACATATAGGGCATGACTCAGCCTCCCTTTCAACAAGGGCTTTGCACTTCCTACATGCCTTAAATGGTTTCCTGCGTATCCGGGCGGGCATAGCTCGTTACCACCTACTTCTTCTTAGTCTTTGCAACTGCTTCTTTTAACTTCTTAATCCACTCGATCTTGCCTAGATAGGGTTGTCTAAGTGTGAGGCTTACCCTAAGCCCCTTCGTAGCTAGGAGAGCAACATTGTATACACGTGCCCGGACACTATCACCTCTCTCAATAAGTCTACCTGTATCAGCTAGTCTAAGCCCTGGCCTAGTTGGATCGTATTCTATTGGTTCATCAGATATCTGTGACTTGTGTATGAAGCCGTCAGTAGCCCCTAGATCAACGAATAATCCATAGCTAGTGACGGTAACAACTTCTCCTTCAACAACTTCCTGCATAAATGGATTGAAAGCTAATACGGTGAATTCTGCCTCATGATATGTTGCTCCATCACCAGGTATTATCTTGCCCTCCGGGGATGGTGTTACATCAAGTACTGTAACTATGATCCCTAGTTGCCGAGTAACCCTACCCTCATAGGTTTGACGTAGAACCTTGAGTGCGGCTTCCCTTAGAGACTTACCGAATTCCTCTGGAGGTATTCTTACAACATCTCTTAACCTATAGATCCTGTACATACCCAGTACACCACATACATTTGCTATATAATGTCTAAGGCTAAAATAACTATCCTAGTAAACACCTTGTGCTTCTAATAACTGTTTCTCCTCCCTAAAATAGATCTCTGGAATACCTGCTTTCCTAAGCCTCCTCCTTAAACCACGATCGCTTGTAGCAACGATAAATCCTTTCTCTAAAGCAGTCTCCAGCAATAGATCATCAACTGTTTTACCAGGAGGCAAACTAGTTTCTATGATCCTGCATTTCCTCCTAACCAGTTCTAGAGCAAGCTTTGCAGCCTTCCTCTCCTTAACCCCTCCATGGACAGCTATTTTCTTAAGCTCCCATATAACGGGTTTTATAACATAGTATTCAGGTTTAGTGTCTAGGAGCTCCTCTATCTGTGTAAAAACATCTATTCCCCTACCTATGAGCATAAGAATATTGGTGTCTAGGAGAACCTTTATCCTGCGGGGCAAAATCCCTCGACACTCAACCTATTTCCTCAATAATACCCCACCCAGTAAGTCTCCATCTACCAAGTACTTGTCTACTAATAGCTACTCGTGAACCCTCCCATGTAGCAACGGGATCCCTCAACATAATATCGATCATATCTCCAGAGACCTTTGTGGCAAAGCCAAGCCTTATAGCCGTACCCACGGTAACAACTATCGGCTCCCTAACCCTTATAGGAGGTATCTTGACAAGCTCCCGGGTACCAACAGCACGTTCCATAAGCCTATAATGGATCCTAAGCCTGGTAGCAACTGGTGGTAAGTGACCCGGTTTACCAACAACATTGCCTACAAGTGCATCAGCCTTAGTAAGACTTGGGTCAAGCTTAGTGCCAATAGCTAGTAATCCGCCTGGCTTAGCCTCATCAACCTCTAGATCACCGAATCTAAGGCTAACAACCTCTGTAACAACTGGTTCATAACGGTATCTTCCTGGTCCAACTGGTATCCTTATACCCGGTCTAATCTCAATCTCATCTCCAACCCTCAGTACACCCTGGATCAATGAACCCCCGATCACTCCTCCCCTGAGCTTCTCAGGTGGTGTACCTGGTTTATTCACATCAAAACTACGTACTACATACATTAGTGGTGGTTTAGATGGATCCCTCTCCGGCGTCGGTATGATCTCCTCAATTGCCTGTAATAGTACATCAATATTTGCCTTGTGAAGAGCACTAACCGGTATAATTGGTGCATCCTCAGCCCATGTACCCTCAAGGAACTTCTTTATCTGCTTATAGTTCTCCATTGCCCGTTCCCTAGATACTACATCCACCTTATTCTGTACAACAATGAGGTTACGCACACCAATAATATCTAGAGCTACAAAGTGCTCACGTGTCTGGGGCTGTGGACATGGTTCATTAGCTGCTATAACAAGTATGGCTCCATCCATTAACGCTGCTCCTGAAAGCATTGTAGCCATAAGTGCCTCGTGTCCCGGTGCATCTACGAAGCTAACCCTACGTAGCAGTCTTGATTCACTACCATCCGGGCATGTGGACTCGGTAGTATATGCTTCTGGGGGCTCGAGGTTTTCACAATAAGCTATATTACCATCTGCGTATCCAAGCTTAATAGTCATGCCCCGCTTAAGCTCCTCACTATGTCTTGCAGTCCATACACCCGTTATTGCTTGCACAAGTGTCGTCTTACCATGATCCACATGTCCTACGACACCAATATTTACCTCAGGTTGTCTAAGCATCCATGGCAAACTCTACTAGACACCTCCAATTACCTATCCCATACAGTTTATGATGTATTATATGGAAAATAAAATTAGCCATACCTTAGGAGGATTTAAGGGCTAGTATACGATCACTGTATTTATCTGTACAATATCCTCAGTAATGGTGTTACCCCTAACCATTTTACGGCGTCTCTCACCCTTCTCTCTCGGATGAAAGCCTGGTGGACCTGACAGCAATACTCTCTTCTTAACACCACCCATTATATCTGGCCTCATTGGGAATCCACTATAGTCACTACCACCAGTTATCTTTAGCTTCACATTCTTAAGCCCTATAAGTGATCCATCGAATATATCGCCGATCTTTAGTCCTATGAGCCTCTTGGTACGTTCATCACTGATTCTTATCTGCCAAGCTCTTGCCCGGAAAACCTCTCCCTCAGCCTCCGTGACACCAGCCTTGTCCATGAGGAGTCCAGCACTTATGTGAACCTCGTTCTCCGGGATATTATCATCTACTTCAACAGTACATCTTATATTGACTTTCTCATTAGACTCTGGCTTATAGATCCTAATAGTCACAACCCCATATTTAGCATCTAGTTTGTCAAGTAACGCCTTATTCATCTTGACAACTGGTAGTTTATAGCCCTCCTTAACCTCGTTGTCGTAGGGCAGATCTGATCCTACGACTTTAACCTTTACAATCTCTCCCTTCTTAGGTGCTTCGGGATCAGATATTACTATCTTGAAATCAGCCATTCCAACTGCACCCCGGTGCCTTCCCTTTCGGCACCAGCTCTATGTTTACTTCCTTAGTTTTCCAGCCTTACCGGGTATATATAGTATTTGTTCTCCATGTAGGACTTGATTATGTATAGGATATATAGTGTTGTATGTCTATTATAGATGGTGAATGAGTACATGGGGGATAGACTGTAATGTGTAGTGGTGCTAGGAGATGGATGAGGCAACCAATAGTTGTTGTATTAGGGCATGTTGATCATGGTAAGACCACTTTACTAGATAAAATACGTGGTACTGCTGTAGCTAAGAAGGAGCCTGGTGAGATAACACAGCATGTTGGTGCAAGTATTGTGCCAGCTAGTGTTCTGAGGAAGGTTGCTGAGCCATTGAAGAAGTATTTCCCGAAACTAAGGATTGAGATACCCGGGCTACTATTCATAGATACCCCTGGGCATGAGTTATTCAGTAACCTGCGTAGGAGAGGAGGTAGTGTAGCTGATATAGCTATACTTGTAGTTGATGTTATGGAGGGTTTCCAGCCACAGACGATCGAGAGTATAGAGATACTTAGGGAGAGACGTGTACCATTTATAATAGCTGCTAACAAGATCGATCGTATACCTGGCTGGAAGCCTCAGCCAGACAAACCATTCCTTGAGACAATAAGGCTTCAGAGCCCAAGTGTACAGGCAAGGCTTGACCAGCTGATCTATAGGATTGTTGAGCAATTATACAATCACGGCTTTATGGGGGAGAGATTTGATCGTGTAAGGGATTTCCGCCGGACAGTAGCGATCGTACCAGTATCTGCTAAGACTGGAGAGGGATTACCAGAACTACTAGCTCTCCTAACAGGTCTTGTACAGCAGTTTATGAAGAAAAAGCTTGTCACAAGTGATGAGCCGGGTAAGGGTGTTATTCTAGAGGTGAAGGAGGAGCTGGGCCTAGGTACAACGATTGACGTAATTATATACGATGGTGTTATTCGGCGTGGAGACATCATTGTTGTGGGAGGAAAGACTAAGCCCATCCTCACCAAGGTACGTGCACTCCTCATGCCCCGCCCACTCCAGGATATGAGGGCTCATGAGGGTAAGTTTAGGGTGATTGAGGAGGCTGTAGCCGCTACTGGCGTCAAGATCTCTGCTCCGGGTCTTGAGGATGCACTTGCTGGTTCTCCAGTTTTTGTAGTGCCTCGTGAGGATCTAGTTGATGAGTATGTGGCTAGGATTCGTGAGGAGATTGAGGCTATACGTATCCGGACTGATAGTGTTGGTGTAGTTGTTAAAGCTGATACTCTCGGTACATTGGAGGCTCTTGTAGCTGCTCTTCGTAGAGAGAACATCCCTGTTCGCCTAGCTGATGTTGGACATGTATCTAAGAATGATGTATTGGAAGCTTCCATTGTCAAGAAATCCCGTCCAGAGTATGGTGTTATACTAGTGTTTAATGTTAAGGTCTTGCCGGAGGCTCGGGAGCTTGCTGCTAAGGAGGGTGTGAAGTTGTTTGAGAATAATGTTATCTATAGATTAGTGGAGGATTATATTGAGTGGGTTAGGAAGCTTAAGGAGATGGAGAAGCTACGGGAGCTAGAGTCCCTTGTTAGGCCGGGTAAGATAAGGATTATACCTGGCTATGTGTTTAGGAGGAGTGAACCAGCTATTGTTGGTGTAGAGGTTCTTGGGGGACGTATAAGACCTGGTTATCCACTTATGAGGGACGATGGTATGAGGATTGGGGAGATCATGCAGATCCGTGATCGTGATAATGTTTTGAAGGAGGCCCATGTAGGTCAAGCTGTAGCAATCTCTATTAAGGGACGCGTGCTTGTGGGTAGGCATATTGATGAAGGTGATATACTGTATACGGATATACCCAGGGATCATGTTAAGCTGTGGCTTACGAAGTATAAGGGTGAACTTAGTAATGATGAGTTGATGGTTCTTAAGGAGATCATTAGTATTAAGAAGAAAAGGGATCCATTGTATGGATTTGTATTCTAGCCTATAACCTCTTCTTCTCTGAAAACAACACTTATCTCAAACTCTGCATTCTCTGGACTATCACTTGCATGTACTATATTTCTGGACTTAGATAATGCATAATCACCTCTTATGGTGCCGGGTGGTGCTTCACGTCCATCAGTAGGTCCTATCATTAGCCTTACAACCTTAATAGCACTATCGCCTTCTAAAACCATGGCTACTACTGGACCCGATGTAATATACTCTATTAGGTCATTGAAGAAACTCTTACCCTTATGGACTTTATAAAATTCCTCGGCTTGTTCTCTTGTGAATCTAAACATCTTGAGTGCCCTGATCTTTAGTCCTTTCCTCTCGAACCTACTAATGATCTCTCCTACTAGCCCTCTCTTAACACCATCAGGCTTGATCATTACAAGTGTTCTCTCAACACCCATGGTATATACACCTGTGTCTAGATTGATGTGGAGAAGAGGCTTTAAACATTATTTCATATAGTGGGATTAGACTGGGAGTAGATCTATTTTTGTTTCTGCCTTCCCTTGACAGTCCATTTAAACTTCCTTGGATCACGTCCTAGCTTTAAGTAGCTCTTATAACATTTACTACTGCAGAACCATAGGATCGAGCCATCATTTTTAACGTACATGATGCCAGTACCAGGTTCTACTTGTGTTCCACAGAAGCTACAATAAACGATCCTAGGCATCTCCTTTCTCTACCTCTCATCTACTCACTTGCAGTTTATCAATACCTCTTAAAGTCCTTATTTAAGCTTTATCGTAACCTTTATAACAAGTATGTAGTGTCTCTATAGATGCAGCAGGGATTGCGTGGGTGTATATGTGTTGAGTGAGGGAGAGAAAAAGATCATTGCAGAACAACCACCTATAAATGTTGTTGAGGAAATAGGTTTTCCAGCTGAGGTTATACAGATTATCGGTAGAACTGGTGTGACTGGTGAGATTACACAGGTACGTGTACGTGTACTTGAGGGTCGTGACCGTGGACGTATCATAACGAGAAATGTTAAGGGTCCAGTTAGGATTGGAGATATACTTATACTGCGTGAGACAGAGCGTGAGGCACGTAGGCTAAGTAGGAGATGATTTTCTAAACTTATATCGGACAAGAATGCACAATTACAGTATTTCTAACAAAGCAGTTTTCTCCTAGTAATAAGGATCTTTTAAGAAGTATTAGAGACTATGTAGTGTGGCCGCCATATATTTTCTATGGACTATAGTTCTTAATGAAAAAAGATTATACATTATACATTTTAAAGAAATCCTTACTTACCTGCTTTAGCTCTAAGCTCTTGTACAGCCCTAATTATTTCCTCTACAAGCTCCTTAGCATTACCAGGATCGAGTATAGCTGCACTAGCTGCAGCAACCTCAATACCAGCTGCTTCACCAAGACGCTTCTTACTGGGTACGTAGACATAGGGTATTTTCTTCTCATCACATAGGAGTGGTAGGTGTGCAACAATCTCAGGTGGATCAACATCCTCGGCGATCAATACAAGCTTTGCCTGTCCACGTTCTACAGCTTTAGTTGTCTCATTAGTTCCCTTCTTGATCTTGCCTCCAGTCTCCCTAGCCTTCTTTAGTGCCTCATATGCTTTCTCGGCAAGCTCTTCTGGTACCTCAAATTTTACATAGAATGGCTTACTCATTTTCTCATCCTCACCCCTTCATAGACTCTGGTCGTCGAATCCATTATTCTAGAGGATATACTGCATAGCTTATAAAATTATCTATTCTCCCAGGTTAGGGTGTAATAGCATTGTCTAGGTATATACAGATTTTGTTATTTAAATACTATATTCGATAGCATAAAACCTATATTTAGGAATGTGCATATATTGCTTGTAATCCCTTAGCTGTCCTCTCTATTCTAACAAACCCGTAGCGATAGAACTGTATTATTGCCCCATGGTCTATGTTTTCAACAGCTTTTTCTACATAACCATATTCTCTGGTTATTATCTCTCCCTCAGGCTTTAGGATCTCTATTACTGTATAACTATCCTTTGGTACCCACTGTATTATCGGTAATCCCTTACTACGTGCCGTCTCTAGGCTATTGTCTATATAGTTTGTCTCAATAACTAGTGATCCATTCCTATAGTTTATGGTCTTATACTCTATATTAGCTATATCCATTAGTCTTATCATTCTCTTATTAATTAGCAACTCTAGATCCCTACGTGATATGTATACATGGATCTCTGGTCCATGGAGCACATATTCCTCCCTAACCCTGGTCGTTGGATGTCTTATAACACCTACTCTATGCTCCTCTGGAGCACCATTGATCACTAGTTCAACAGGATCTACCACCATCATATACCTTGGTGCTCTTGGATCAATTATCTTACGGTTAATAGCTGCTAGATTAGCATAACTTATCCGTGCATCAACAGGGTTCAGCCCCACACGCTTAATGATCTCATGTATTGTCTCCGGCACTATACCACGACGCCTAAGTGCTGATAGTGTACCGAAACGCAGATCATCATAGACTTCATAGCCTTCAGCTATTTTCTTCCTCATCTTACTCTTACTAAGCATTACACCTTCAAGACTGAGCCTTCCAAAATGTATTGTCTCCGGATATTTCCATCCTAGGTGGTTATAGAGGAATTTCTGCTTAATAGTATTTGTAGCATGCTCCTTGCCACGAAATATATGTGTTACGCCCATCAAGTGATCATCTGCTGCTGCTGCAAAGTTATAGGTTGGCCACACAACATACTTATCTCCAACAACTGGATGCGGTGTTTTACTCGTGTCTATTATCCGGAGTGCAACCCAGTCTCTAATAGATGGGTCGGGATGGCTAAGATCAGTCTTTACCCTTAGTACGGCTTCACCTTCACCATAGTATCCCCCAACCATCTTATCGAATTCCTCTAAATGAGTACTTGGATCAAGGTCTCTATGTGGGCAAGCTTTTCCCCGGTCACGTAGTTTACGGAATGTTTCCGGATCGCATTTGTCAACATATGCTCCTCCAGCCTCAATGAGTTTCCGTGCTATATCATAGTAGATCGGTAGTCTTAGGCTCTGTATATACTCCCTACTCCACTTGATCCCTAGCCAACGTAGATCCTCTTTAACCTTCTCATAGGAGTCTGGGAATGGAGCTTTAGTCCTTGGATCAGTATCCTCAAACCTAAGGATCATTTCACCCTTGTACATTTCTGCATAGATATAGCTTAGATAGGCTGATCTAGCGTTTCCTAGATGTATTGTGAAGTCTGGGTTTGGGGCAAAACGTGTTATGACCTTACCCATAACAGCATTTGGTAATGGAGGTAGTTCTTTCCTTTCCTCCCTAGGCTTTGCCTCAAGTAGTTCCGGGTAATCCTCTCTAAGGATTCTTTCCTGCTCCTCAAGACTGAGCTTATTGACTTCCTCAACAACCTCCTTGATCGCAGGTATTAACTGTTTAATTACACTCCTAATCTCTGGTTTTTCAGCAATAATCCTTGATACGACTGGTCCTAGTCTAGCTTTACCCTCGTGTTTCACGGCATTCTGTAAAGCGTACTTATAGGCTAGTTCTTTAATCTCTTTTAATCTTAATTCTTCTAACACCATCTTTACTCACAACCACGAGCAGATACCTCTCAGGTTTTTCCCACGGGAAATTTACTACTAGTACTACTAATCCCTTACACGGAGACTTATAGACTCTTACCTCACCCTTACCAGTCACCATATATGCTATCTTGTCATTCAAATCGATCTCGTCACCCTCCCTTACAAGTATGTATGGCTGTATACTCTTAACTTCGATAAGGCAGGCTTTGGTGTTTTTCTCAATAAGTAATGCATCAAGATCCCCCTTTCCCCTAAATCTTGGAATAACTATGACTGCCCTTCTAAAAACGGCGTTAATGAGATCAAGTGCTTTATCAACTATATCCTCATAGACAATGTGTCCAAAGAATCTTCCAGATGGTTTTTTAGAGAATCTATACTCTCCATTATCCAATACTATGTAATAGCCAGACTCTATACCTTCAACATATACTTCTGGAAACTCATAGCTCTCCAACTAATACGTCACCCACCCTTAACTAATACATATTTATCCCAATCAATACCTCTGGATCTAATAAGAGATAGTAAATTACTTGAGACATACAATGGTTTATTACGGAGCTCCCTAACATTACTTGATCCGGTTAAGAACATTACGGCTCTAAGTTCATCAATATATCTCTCAATATATTTTGAGCCGGTCTCAAAACCCCCATCTACTATAGCTCTTAGTATTGGTAGTGCAAAACCAGCCATATTAGCACCCAATGCAATGTTTAGAGCTGCCCTATATCCGTCCCATACACCACCACTAGCTATGATCCATGATGATGGGGCAGCCCACCTAGTCTCTATAACAGATAATGGTGTCGGTATACCCCATCCACCAAGTTTTTTACCAAGTAACGCTTTATCATTATACCCTGATTTCTCTGCCCTATAGACTTCTACAGCTACCCAACTAGTACCACAGGAACCAGCTACATCAAAGATCTCTATCCCTATCCCATGGAATTTCTTAACAACCTCCATTGATAATCCATTACCTACCTCCTTAACTATTATTGGGATACTAATTAGATCCATTAGTTCAGCAACTCTATCAATGAGATCGTTTGTAAAACCCGTATCTCCCTCAGGCTGTATAAGCTCTTGTGCCGGATTCAAGTGTATTGCTAATGCATCTGCACCTAGTTTATCTACTGCATTAACAATATGTTTCAAATCGATCTTCTTAAGAGTATTAATCCCTATGTTACCTATGACTGGTACATTCCTTGCAGTCTTCCTTACAATAGTATATGACTCTATAATGCTAGCTTTTTCTGTTTCAATCATTGCTCTCTGACTACCTACTCCAATGGCTATCCTGTATTTCTCAGCAATTCTTGCAAGAGCCTCATTGATCTTGATCACACTTGCATGGCCGCCAGTCATACCAGTTATCATTAGGGGTGCTTCTAGATGATAGCCTAGAAACTCTATAGATAAATCTATATCGTTATAACTGATTCCCGGGAAGGCATTATGTATGAGTCTTATACTACTGTATATTTCTGTACACATATTGGGATATACTATATCCTCTTTAACAACAATGTCTATATGTTCATACTTTCTATTAACCGTCTGATTAGACACTAGATTACCACCATCTAGTACCCATGAGATACCATATCAACTATATATTATATAGGCTATATAAGGGTGAAGTATCTAGCTAGGAATGTGTATTCATGGTATATTGATTATTGTAACGTAATTCCCTAGATCTGGTATGTAGTGTCCTTTATTTGGAGGATTTAAACCATAGAGTATATAGTACATGCCATTAACGATCCTTTCAGCCTCTTCCAGTAACCCAAGACATTCATTAGAACCCCTTGTAAGTATGCATCTAGCAATTGAAAGAACCATGTACCCGCCTAAGTGGACTATTGATGAATGAATAGCTTGTTGATTTGCTAGTGTAAGTTCTCTACTATAATCAATAGTTTCTCTACCAATAAACTCTATTTCCAGATTATTCTCTAGAGCTATTGGCTCCTCATTATCTCTATATACCAATGGTTTAGACATAGTGTATGTCGTCTTTAATGCATTAACGACAACATTATCCAAACCAGCATC
Source organism: uncultured Desulfurococcaceae archaeon (assembly GCA_964627005.1). Taxonomy (GTDB): domain Archaea; phylum Thermoproteota; class Thermoprotei_A; order Sulfolobales; family Desulfurococcaceae; genus CAZHDB01. The sequence goes on along the minus strand of CAZVHC010000019.1, from coordinate 4,649 downwards.
TCTATCAATAGTTCTTGATATATCGAGTAATTCCTTCTCATCAACACCAAATAGCCTCAGTGCCTCCAGAGTGAGGGCTACATATGCTCCAAGCCCATATCCTATATCACCATACACATTAACATCTATCCCATGCCCTAGAGCCTCAGAGGCTATCTTGTTAAAGAAGTTTCTAAGATAATTTTCCAAGATTCTTATATATCCATTAGCCTGTCCATGTATATTTACTTGAACACCATTATCAATAATATCGATCTCTAGAGTGATCTTTGTAGACTTTAGCACAGTATATACGGGATTATTTACATCTAGTGGAGTAGTAAGTACTGGTACTGGTATTTTACCTATGTCCTTTTCAAGTATACTCTATCACCAAGGATGCTCTTCTATAAAATATCATTTACCATAGAACCTAATCGAAGCATAACCTACAACAGCAGATTTATCTCCTGAAGTATCACCACTTGTAGCATACTTTAATAGTTCGGCACCAGCATTTCCACCATAGACTTTCCTAGTATATTCCATTAACACCATTATTCCTCCGGGACCACATACTGATACATTGAGTTCCTTGATGATATTGTAGAATCCATGGGTATCTAGTTCTAGTATTTTCTCAATAGCCTTTAGATCCTTTGATCTAGCTGATTCATATGGTTCATAGTGTGTAAAGTCACTACTTGCAAGGATAACTATGTCACGACCATTATGTGCTATAGCATCATATATTGCTTTAGCAAGATCCTCTGCAACCTCCGGTGTCTGTAGAGCTAGGACAATGGGGACTATCTTGAACTTATTACCGAATAGGTACTGTAGAAATGGTAGTTGCACTTCTATAGAATGCTCCTCAGTATGTGCATAGACATCTAGTTCAGCGTACTCACTATTATTGACGATACTACGGGCTAGTTCAGCATCAACCTCGATCTCCCCAAGAGGAGTAGACCATTTACCTGATGGATAGACGGATACTAGTGCACCATAGCCTGTATGGTTGGGCCCTATGATAATAAATGTCTCCGGCATACCTTCCTCTGCAAGCTTGTAGTAGGAGTGTGCAGCTACTGGCCCACTATAGATATAGCCTGCATGAGGTACTACAAAACCCGTGCTTCCCCTAGCTCTAGTAGGTGATATGGTTGGTAGTTTACCTGGTCCTATGGGGTGCTGAAAAGAGGCCTCAATAGCCCGTCTAAGCTCATCTGGATCTAGAGGGTAGAAGTAGCCTGCAACTGCTGGACTACGTGTCTCTGGATATATCTCCGTAGTAATCACCTCTGAATCCTTGTCTCAAACTCACTGGGAGGCTCCGGCAGATCAGCGTCTGGAGGTATGAGCCCACATTCACGTAGTATTTGGCGTGCTAGTAGCCAGTATATGAGTGCTAGGCTTTTCCTACCCTTGTTGTTAGCTGGTATGATTAGGTCTATGAATTCTGTACGGTTATCTGTATCAGTTAGTGCAACTACTGGGATCCCTATCTCCGCAGCCTCCCTTAGTGCTTGTGAATCAGCTCTGGGATCAGTTATTAGTACGACATCAGGTTCAAAGTATACCTTGAGTGATGGGTTAGTGAATGTACCTGGTAGAAACCTACCCGTGAACGCACGGCATCCAACGTATTTACAGAATTTCTGGGCGGGTTTCTGCCCATATTGTCGGACTGATACAACAGCTATCTTTGATGGCTCGTATCGTGCTAGGAATTTAGCTGCAACTCTTATGCGTTCATCAATCTTCCTTATATCGAGTATGTATAGCCCATCATTCCTTACACGATAGACGAATTTCTCCATGAACTTTGTACATATATGTGTACCTATATGCATACCTGCTGCGAGATATTGTTCTAGTGGGATAAGTAACTCTATATCCTTATGCTTAACCTCCTTACCCTCCCCCTTAGGGGGCTGTTTAGCTTCCTCGGACATGGTTATCACCCATAGAGACTAGCTTATCTTGGGGAAATTAAGGATCTCATAAGCTAGGTCTACATGGGAGAGAAACATACGTCTACAACAATACCTTTTAACACCTAGATCATCCAATACCTTACCCGGATCCTCACCAGCTTCTACACGGCGTTTAAACTCATCCCATAAATGGGCTATAGGCCTACCACATGTAAAGCATCGGACAGGTATGATCATTCTCGTGCATCACCTATAGCTCTTCTGCCATCTTCTACGTGCACTATACCTCATATACTTTTCAGGCTCTGTTCTACGTGGATCTCCTGAGAGCATGTAACGGTCATAGTCATTGAATATTCTTCTAAGCTCTGGGTTATCACCTGCATACTTTAGTAGACCACGTGCTATAGCCATACGTACAGCATCTGCCTGACTCATAAAACCTCCTCCCTTAACATTAACCCTTATATCAACCTGCCTCCATAGATCGCCTACCAGCACTAGTGGTTCATACATCTTTAGCCGGGCAAGCTCTATAGGCCATATCTCTAATGGTACACCATTAATCCAGATCCTTCCTTCACCGGGCTTTATAACTGCTCTAGCTATACTTGTCTTCCTCTTCCCAGTCGCTATAACGATCTTTCTAGGCTCAACTTTGGTCTTACTCACCTATATGCACCCCTCCACCCAAGGTGTTTAGAGACCTCATATAGTGTTATATACTTGTTCCTAAGCCTAGAGGCATCAGCTTCCCTGAAACGTATGAATTCGTTCTCCTTACCACTGAGTTCTGGAGGTACACCTATGTAGACACGTAGCCTCTTATACGCATTACGTCCACGGGGCTTATCCATTGGAAGCATTCCACGCACAGTCCTCTTAAATAGTCTATCTGGTGCCTTAGGCCTACGAATACCTCCCTTATATGGGTTATGTAGTGTCCTCACCCTCTCAATAAGCTTATAGCCCATGATAACACGTTTAGGCTCCCCACTAACAACTGCTTTCTCAGCATTAACAACTATGACCCTATAGCCCTCCAGTAGCTTCTTAGCAATAATACTAGCTAGCCTACCAAGTATCTGGTTACTTGCATCAACCACTATTGTCTTATTAGCTCCAGACATAATCTACCACACCCCTAACCTATAATCTTAACATTACTACCACGTGGATTCATATTTATAAGGTCAAGTATATGTATAGCCTTACCACCAGAAGCCCTTATCTTCTCAAGAGCCTTAAGGCTAAAGCCTATAGCTGCAACGGTAACGGGATGATCGAGTTTACCTGCACCAAGTACCTTACCGGGTACAACAACTACGTCACCATCACTTGTATACCTATTGATTCTACTAATGTTTACAGCTATTCTCTTCCTCCGTGGTCTCTCAAGCAGATCTGCTACTCTATCCCATATTGGAGCCTTGTTATTGTTAGCTGCCTTCCTTAGCTCACGTATGGTTTTACGTAGTATGATGTTTGTTGGTCCAGTTCGTTTCACTGTATAACACCCTCCCTACGCAGTTGTTCTAGGAAATCATCTAGTTTAGAATCAAGAATACGTATAGCCTCTAAAAGTATTTTCTTTGGAGGTAGTGCACCAGTTGATTCAATAAATAATATATATTCATTCTCACGATACCCAATAGATATGGCTCCTTGGGGACAACGGGCTTCACATAACCTACAGAACGTACATTCCAGAACCTTACTCTTTGCAACAACTACCTTCCCACGTGAAACCTTAAAGACATTCTTTGGACATACCTCAACACATTCACGGCATCCCTTAATACATCTACTATGATCGATCTTTATGTCGGGCACGTATTTATGGGCTGCAACTGACACAGGACTCCATTTAGCATGTTCTTTACCACGTCCAAGTCTAGCATATGCCTCAAGCCTTATCTTCTGACCCGGGCCTAGCACTAGTATAGGTATTGACTCATACACAGGTTTTACATCGGGATCGCTTGTCCTAAGATCCCTACTATAGATCGTTAGTGGCTTGTCACTATTGTTCTCAGCCTCCAGATCAAGTTTTACAACACATTCTTCAGAAAATATTACTTCCTCTCCACCCATACACTCCTCTGGAGACTTGTACTTCTCCAATGCATACTCACTAGTCAATGGTATGAGCCCTAGTCTATGGGCTATTATCTCATCATAGAATACACTAGTATTAAGTGTAAACACAACTATATCAACAGCCATGGTAGGTACTTCACTAATCATAGCACGCCTAATAGCATTTAGAACCTGAAGTGGAATATCCTTAACATAGAGCTTAAGTGACAGAGGTGTCTTCTCCAAAACCTCTAATTCCAATACATCATCACCAGGTAAACCCTAGACTCTCCTACCACGCCTACCTCCAGGTCTCCTTGTGACATCATGTGGTAACGGTGTAACATCCTCAATCCTACCGATAATGAAGCCTGCACGTGCAAGGGCACGTATAGCAGCTTGTGCTCCAGGACCAGGTGTCTTGGGCCCATGGCCTCCGGGTGCACGTACCTTTATATGTAGAGCCGTTATACCCTTATCCATAGCAGCTGATGCTGCACGGCTTGCAGCTAGCATTGCAGCATATGGGCTTGGCTTCTCACGATCTGCCTTAACGACCATCCCGCCGCTTGCACGACTTATAGTTTCTGCCCCCGTGAGATCTGTTATGTGGATTATAGTGTTATTTGGTGAACTATATATGTGGGCTAC
>CAZVHC010000018.1:0-32905 GCA_964627005.1 uncultured Desulfurococcaceae archaeon | reverse complement strand
TCTTAGATGTGGTGATTATATTTATATAATACTCTTTAGTAGGTAATGGATAACCTATGTATTCTGGCTCGGCATATGGATAGTGATTATCAAAACCTGATACATACTCTTCACGAGTTTTATTAAGACCCTCGTTAATGGCATTAATTATTTTATTGTAGACTTCTTCTGTTGACTTTAAATGTTGATAATCGTTGAAACCAAGAAGTTCTGCAATATATTCATCATCCTCCTCATCATAAACAACATCTACATATGTGCTTGGATTCCATAATATTCTTATTGGATAGGCTTGTTCTTCTTCATCTGCTTGTACTGGTTGGGTATTCTGTGTTAGTGGTGCTACTACTATGGTCATTATTATAGCTAGTATTAGTAGTTTATGAACTATGTGTTTCACATTTATCACCTATTTTTTTCTCTTTGTATAGAAATTTAAGGGTTAGGTATATGATCGTCTAGAGGATCTTGGGGTAAACTTTAAAAACCCTTAGGCTCTATGGTATTTTGCATTTGTATGGTGTATCTTTGCTCTCTATGGTTGTTTGTAATTAGTTATTTATTCCATAGTGTATAATGGATATTTTGTAGAGGTGGTTTGTTGTGGTTGAGAAGGTATCTATTCTGATAAGGAATGGCCTCATTGTCACTATGGATGATAGGAGAAGGGTTTTTGATGAGGGTTATGTAGCAGTTGATGGTGATAGGATTGTTGATGTTGGGAAGGGTGATCCTGGTGGTAGGTTTGAGGCTGAGGAGGTAATTGATGCTGGAGATGGAATAGTGTTACCTGGATTCATATGTGTACATACACACCTATATGGTGCACTGCTTAGGGCTAGCCCATGGTTCAGTATTATCCATCCACCAACTGATTTCCAGCAGAACCTACAGAGGATCTGGTGGCCTGTTGATGAAATGCTTACATACGAGGATGCCTATGCAAGCACTTTGATTGCTGGACTGGACTTTGTACGTACTGGTACAATACTGTTCTTCGACACATTTAGTGGGCCTAATGCTATTGATGGAGTACTTGATTGGGAGGAGAAGGCCCTCGAAGAGATCGGTATGAGAGGCATATTGGCTTTCGAGGCTACCGAGAGACACTCCTATGATGAGGGTGTACGTGGGCTTAGGGAGAATGAGAGGTTCATTAGGAAGAACAATAGTGATCCCAATAAACTTGTTAAGGGCGGTATTAGCCTCCATGCAAGCTTCACGGTATCAGATGAACTATTCAGGATGGCCCGTGAAATGGCGGATAAGTACAAGGCCCTACTAACAATCCATGTTGAAGAGGGACTCATAGATGTATACCATAATATTGAACGTTATGGGCTAAGACCTATTGAGAGAATGGAGAAACTAGGATTCCTCGGCCCCGATGTTGTCATGGCCCATGTTGTACAAGCTATTGATGATGAACTGGAGATTCTTAGGAAGTATGATGTTAAGGTAGCACATAATGCTATGAGTAACATGCTCAATGCCGTGGGGGTTGCAAGGATACCAAAGATGCTCTCCATGGGCATAACTGTTGGGATCGGTAATGACGGCTACATATTCGATGTATTCGAGAATATGAGGACAACATATCTATTACACAAGGTAGCACTACGTGACCCACGGGTTATGCCTCCACAGAAAGTAGTTGAGATGGCCACCATAGATGCTGCAAGAGTACTTGGGTTAGAGAGGGAACTAGGTAGCTTGGAGCCGGGTAAGAAAGCCGATATAGTGATCATAAAGCCCGAGCTACCCCCAACACCAGTAAACTCCAAGACGGTATATGGGCATCTAGTGAATACATTCAATGGACGTGACGTGGATACAGTGATAATCAATGGAAGGATCATACTACGTGATAGGAGGTTTCAGACAATAGACTTTGAGAAAGCCAAGGACTATGTGCACAGGGTTGCTGAGAAACTATGGGATCGCCTAATATCAAGGGGGAACTACCAGATCGATATACTGAGGATTGAGAGGCCAAAATGGATCTATGAGATCCAGCCACGGAGAACAATATAGCTCTTTTAACTCCCTATTAGATAACCCGTAATTCCCGGTAAACTATAAATACATATTTTTCAAAAACCTATTTACCGGATCCTACTGGGGATAGGGATTGACTTCAACAATAGATATTGATGAGCTTGAGAAGAAAATCCTTTACCTACTCGAACATGATCAAAACTTTAGACGTATGGTTATGGATTATCTGGAACTAGAGGGTATACTTGAGCGTCTAGATAATATTGAAAAGATACTTAAAAGGCATAATGAAATACTTAGTAAGATATCTGATATACTAGAGGAACATATGGGACAACTTGTAGAATTACGTAGGTTACAGGAGATTATGAAAGTAGAGCTATCGGCTTTGACAGAGAGTTTCTATGCAAAGGTTTTCCTTGATGATCTTTTAACACGGGAGGAGATTATTAGGAAATACAGGAACTATAGAATAGATGATCTAGACATAGATCTACTTGTTGAGACTACTAATAAGGTGTATATTGTTGAGGTTATGGTGAAGCCTAAGATTAGGCATGTAGGTGATCTTATTGTTAAAAGGGATCTTGTGTCAAGGAGGTATCCGGGTAAGGAGGTAGTAGCTGTACTTGCAGGTGCCTATATAGGTGATGATGTGGAGGAGTATGCATGTTCTAAGGGGATAGTTGTCTGTAGGTACTAGGATCTACTCGCTACTCATGATCTCCCGGTATATTCTGAGATAGTGTATAGTATCGATCCAGTTTGGAGCTACTAGGATTAGTAGTAGTGCTATTATATGTGGTGGTGGATTTGCTAATAGGATATAGGTTAATGCTGTTACTGTGGTGAATACGGCTATCAATAGTGATCTTGGGAATACGTGGCCGTGGAGAACCATGTAGGCTGATAGATATGGTGGTGTATTCTTTACAACCACATACTCTCCAGACTCATTCCTAGATACAAGACCATATCTCTCAAGACGACGTAGGATCCTCTGAGCCTTACCCGGACTACTATATCCCATAAGCCTCTGGAAACCACGTACACTAACTGGTTCACCATACCTTAACAACCTACTCCAAGCCCTCAACGCCTCACGATCAATGATCAAACACTACACCTACCCAGCAGGGATGGATAGCATTTAATAAGTAATATGTGTATGGAGTAGAAAAAATACTATGGTATTACCTCCTCCTAAGGATGTAGAGTAGAGTAAGAGACACTATAAGGCCGGTCATGACAGCCAATAACACGTAGTACCCATCACCACCATATCCCTGCCTCTCCACAATAGCCTGAGAACCGCTAGCAACATGAGATCCTAGTGGACTGGCTGTGGAGCCCATAGACTCCATGGATCCAGGGCTCATGGACTGGGTCTCACCAGATCCGCTGGTACCCTGGGTTTCCCCTGGAGACTGTATACTAAACACCATGTACTCTGGAGCCTTATCTGGGACAATATCCTCTGGAATAACCCATCTACAGCTACCCATCCTCTTAAGCAGTACACCAGGTATAGAACCATTAGCTATTAGTTCATGGTATGGATGCCATTTTCCATCACCACGATAGTATACTAGGCGGCTGTTCCAACCAGCATATCCAACCCGTATAGTTGATACTATATTGTCTATATCCTCATCAGATAATCCACTGATAACACCTATCTCCCTAAGCCATCCAAGCTCAAAATCAACTATATCCCGTAGCAACTTGGTGAGATTATCACGGTTCTCTGGGGGCCTATCGGTTGATGCATTGAGGAACTCTATACGGATCCCTGGATAATACTCCCTAGCACCAGCTATACCATAGTCTGGATAGCCGTTAGCACACTCCTCAGCATAGACGATCACTACAGCGTTCCCAAAGTGGCTCCTATAGACATAGACATCCCCATAACCAGGTACATGGACAACCTCCGGAAGCCTCTCAAACACTGAAAAGTTATACGTGACACCAGGCTTATTCAACAATACCTCACCAGAATACCAGTCCATAGGATCAAAGCATGCCCGGGCACCAGCACCACCCAGCACCAACGCCAACAACACCAGTAGAGCACATGCAACCCAGCCCCTCATATCCAACCACCACCATAAACCTATAGAAAAGGAAGCATATAGTACCCAGACAAAATGACACATATGTCACAACACACATGACAACAAGGGAACAAATCGATCAGGAGCGCCCAGCCCGGTCATAGCCCAAGAGAGGCTCCCACCGGTCCACCAGGGTTCTCTCCTCATCCAATCTATAGCATAGAGCCCTATACCAGATATATAGGTATCCCATTAAACAATAATAGTCTCTAGAACATAGTCTATACTGGATGATGTACTGATGGGCCGGTAGCAGCCCCCTCGCTCGACCCCCATGGGGGATGAAGATGGCGAGGGACAGCTGATTGCTAATAGGGGGTGCGGCATTGTCTCGTATATATGGTGTTTATTGTGGGGCTAGTATATATTGATGGTATTGTTAAGCATGGTGGGAAGAGTATTAGGGTCAGGTTTCTAGTGGATTCTGGTATAACATATACTGTGTTGACCCGGAGTGTATGGGAGGAGCTTGGGCTTAAACCTCTTGGTGAAATGGAGTTTATATTGGCTGATGGCTCTGTGATTAGGAGGTACGTCTCGGAGGTATTGCTTGAACTACCCGGGTATGGTGAAAGGCATACTCCAGTAGTACTTGGTGAGAGTGAGGATGAGAATTTACTCGGTATTGTGACTCTGGAAATATTTGGTTTAATACTCGATCCTTTTAAGAGGGAGTTAAGACCGATCAGGGCTCTAATGAAATAGCTATTTACCTAGGCTCGTGGATACTACCATGATCCATATGAGCTCTAGTCTAGTGGTGATAGCCCCGTCTCCAGTATTTTAGCGTATTCACTATGTGTTTGCTTAAGCTTCATAATCCTAACGATAATACCGTCCTCACATGTACCCTCTATAGATGATACAATATCTATCCCCAGAGAATCCATGTACTCTAGGAAATCACTAAGATCCTCTTCACTAGGGAACACCAAGCGATACTCTGGAGCAACTAGTTTTCCAGAAGCCCTCCTACGTAGACTCTCAATAGCTGGTTCCAGTATAGCCTTACCAAGCCTACAAGCTATCTCCTCAAGCCTCTTCTGATCCCATTCCATCTCAAAACCCTGTGCTATAAGCCGGAGTATCCTTGGGAATAGGAAACTCCTACCCTCATCAAATGGATACCTCATACCACTAACTAGATCACCTATATTAGTGGATATAGTAGTGTATTTCAATGGCTTTACACGATGCAATGGATCCTTGAACACAACCCCCTCACGACCCCCACGATCAAGTTCCTCAATAATCTCCCACAGCCTCCAAGTATCACGTTTACCAAGTACACCAAGTACACGAACCCTCCTCAAACCATACTTCTCAACAACCTCATCCCTCAGACTAAGAGGCTTAAGAGAACCAGCCTCCATAAGATCGAATATGAATATATCGAAACCACGGGCCTCCGGATACTCCACGGGAACATACGGGTTCTCGGAACCAACAACCTCGCCAACAAGCACGTAACCCGGATACTCACGTTCAAAACCATGGAGTTTATCCATGTACAAACGGGTTAGGCGAGCAGTTGTATAGGGACATATATAGCCTCCACGTGTAATACCCAGTACACGATCACCATAGACAACCATACGTACATTATAACCATCCATCTTCTCCTCAACAACAAAATCACCAGGCATATACCTTGTCACAGCCTCTAGAAAAGCTAGCCTACGAATACTAGGATAACCATGTATAGCCAGCGGCTCCCTACCAGCTAGGATAACAGAGCCCTCAGCTAAGCCAAAGGTCTCACGGGTAAATACTAGATACTCTAGATCACGGTACCTCATAACACGGATCCTACGTCCAATAAATCTCTTAAGCTCACCAGGATCTATGTCTAGTAGGGAAGCTATACTCTTATAATCGATCAAGCCATGTCCTCCCAAGGATATACTTTTATCTTATTCCTTAAATAACTAGTTTACATAGACTAGAGCTAGATATAATGGTCTTCTACATATAATGTGGGGATTGTGATGAAGAGGTTCAATGTATCTATTTTAGCAGTGATCTTATTCATTATATTATCCGGGTCTATACCAGTACATCATGGCTTAACGGTTTACCCGATAGACTATGATGTCGATATAGTATTGAATGGTATACCAGTACCTAGCCCATGGGTTCTAGGAGATGTTGTTTCTGAAGAATATGGTGATGCCTATGGAGCTGATATAGTGAGTGGTCTCTCAAGCTCATCTATAGTAGGTCTATACAATGATAGTGATTATATAAGTTGGGCATACATAGACAATAATGGGACTATCAATATAAAGTTCCAGTCTACAGCAGGTACATATACAGTATATGATGTTAGACATACATTTGATGGCGAATTCTACGGTATAATAAATGGTTTGCTCGAGAAATACTCTTTCCCCACAGAGACATGGCTTTGGAGGAAAACACTGGGTGTATCTGGTGTTTCTGAAATAGATTTCTTTGATAGTGTGAATGTTGTAGTTATCGCTGTACATACTAGTAGTTATCTGGGTCTCTATGGTATTGAACGTATTAACTACAATACCCTATGGCATAAGGAGTTCCCAGTACATGGTGTTGGCGGATCAGTTGATATTGGTAGGAGATTTGCTATGGTTAGATACGATGATTCCATAGTATTAGCTCTACTAAACAATACTGGTTCTAATGAACAGATAATACTATACCATATAGACCCTGCTACTGGAGAAATACTCTATAATGATACACTAAGTTTCACTCGAACAATGTTCCCATGCCTCTTCAGGATAAGGGATCTTGTTGGATACAATAGTACCATAGGCTATACACTATTCGGTACAAACACCATCTACCTATACAACCCAGTGTCAAGGGACTGGATAGAGTATAGTGTATCAAAACCCATATACTACATGGTATCCGGGTCAAGGCTTGGTAGCTACTATGCACTACTCTATGGTACTAATGAGGATGATGACTATGACTGGGAAGCCTATATAACGGATCTTGCGGGGCATGAGTACCGTTTACCAGACATATACCATCCCATTGAGTGGCCCGTATACGTTGGCTTTACCTCTAAAACCGTATTGATCACGTATAACTATATAGCAGTTCCACTTGGAACAAAGAGGCTTCTCACATATAGATATGATACTAATGTATCATTCATACATATATACAGTGATACCTATGTAACCGTATGGATAGATGGATCATGTGTATCATCAATAAGTAATGGCTCATGGTTTAAAGCTGTTGTAGAGCCCGGCTATCATAATATAACGGTTATTGGAGAGGATCGTTATAGTTCTATAGAGTTCTACCTCAATGTTGGAGAGATTGCTGTACTCATTAACCCTGTTAAACCAATAGCTAGGCTAATCCCAGCTAATGCTACAGTATATATTGTCTCAGTATATGAGGTTATCAATGTATATGTTGATGGAGACTACATAGGCTCCATAAGCCCTGGTGAAAACATAACCCTATCCCTACCACCGGGTAAGCATAATATAACATTAACTGCTGTATCCCGGAAACCAGCTATGTACATGATCACTTTGGCTCCAGAGGAGGCTGTGACAATAATCGATCCATTTAAACCAGTCTACCTACCGGGAACCATAGAATCCCCACAGACACCCACAACACAGACACCACAAGTGACACCAGTTGGTGGGGAGGAATCAATAACTATAGAGGGGCCCGTTGTTGAGAATCCATTGTTCCCATACCATACCATAGCCTTGGCTATAGCCTTAGCCGGCATAGCTGTAGTACTGGTGCTCATGTATAGGAGGAAGAGGGTGAGGAGACAGTAAAGGGTATTGTGGAGGAGGTCTTTCTATGGTGGAGAAGCTTGTCCTAGCTATAGAGGGATCGTTTGAGACGGGCAATATTGATCTATATACTATATTGTCGACCTATAACTTTGGCTTCTGGTTTAATGGGTATAGGGGTTATGTGGTAGTTGATGAGGGTATACCAGTTGTTGCTGAGGTGTATGTGGATGGGAGATATAGGATCTATTCTCCAGAGAATAGATCATGTAGTGAATGCCTGGAGAGGCTATCATGGATACTTGGGCTAGAAGAGGATCTAGGGGATTTCCATAGGAGGGGATCAAGCGATCCATTGCTTGGAAGCTTCATTAGAAAGTATAGTGGGTGGAGGCTAAGAACAACTAGTCTATGGTGGGCATTGGTTACAGGCATTTGTCAGCAAAACGCTAGTTTTAGGCAGGGATGGAGAATGCTCTATAACATCATTAAACTCTATGGTAGAAGAGCCTCCATAGGAGATGTGGATGTACTGCTACCCCCAACTCCAAGGGATATACTTGATAACAAATCCCTACTAGTTAATGCAGGTACTGGATACCGTGGAGAAACGATATATCGTGTAGCTAAGGCATTTACTGAGGGAACAATAGATCAGGGCTCCATAGCCAAGCTAAGCTCTAAGAGGATCGAGGAGGAGCTTAAGAGGATAAAGGGTGTTGGAAGCTATACTGCCCGACTAGCTATGACACTAGCCCTTAGGAAATACGATCTACCACCAATAGATAGATGGGTAGCTAGGATAGTGGAGGAGGCTTATGGTGTATCCTCTAAGGATGCTGAGGGAGAGTGGAGGAGGAGATGGGGTAGATGGGGAGGTTTAGCAGTAATAGCATTAACGATCACACTTGATGCAAAGCCCTTGTCGAAAGCACTAGAGAGGATTAGGAATAAACAATTACTACCAGTTGAGAATGGGGAGCCTACACCACTGAATCTATGGAGATACTATAGCTAGGCCTCAATATTTGTATCAATAGTAAACTCGACACCATGTTTTTCTAGAAACATAATGTAGTCCCTATAATAGATGTGAAGATCTTCTAGAGGATGTATACCTACACCAAGATCCCTGTCTAGTGCAAGAGCTATTGTCTCTACAAAGACTAGTGCCGTGTAATACGGTGTAGCTGGTTTCCCATGTGAGCCAATTAGTCTAGAGAATAACCTATAGTATTGTTCACTCTTAACGATGTCAATGTACAGCAAAGCCATGTCAGATACTGTTTGTCTCAAGACATTCTCAAAGTTCCGGGCTGTAAACCTATATGGCTTAATAGATACCCCATTAACTACTATGGGCTCCCTACTAAAGAATCCAAGGTCACGTAGGATTCTCATAGCCTCCAAGTGACCCCTATGCCTGATCGTTATCTCATACATCTCCCTAGCCCTTACGTTATGTAGTAGCGTCCTTAACCCATCACTATAGAATCCTTCAAAAACACCAGCACCCGGTATCTCTACCTCAACGATCTCATCAAGAGGATCAACTGTCTTAACAACACCATCAACAACTATATGTGCAGGCCTAATATACTCCTCAATAAGATCCTCTGGACTCCAAGTGATCTGGTACCCGATCGGAGGTACTGGTTCTACCGGTATTCCACCAACATATATAGCTACACGATCGAGTTCTCCAAGTAAATAATGGAGTCTACCAACAACAAGGTTTGAGAATCCAGGTGCAAAACCAGCATCAACAACGTAATACACATTATTCCTCCTACACAGATCCTCCAGATCATATGGGTTGAAGTCTATGAACGATACATCAACAACATTCACACTATTCTCCAGAAGCTTCACGATATAGTCTCTAGCAATACCTGATGGTAAAGCTACAGCAGCTACTGATGCCCCCTGGATATACTTTAATGCCTCTGATGGACTACATGCTCTGTAGAACCTGATCTCTGGATCAATCCTTTTAATATTGTCTCCAAGATCCCTGCAGTCAATAGCTACTATATCTAATCCACTATATACTCTAGACAATAGCTCTAGTGCTAGCCTACCAACTCTACCAATACCGATTACGGCAAGATCAGTCATGCTGCCTCCACCATGTAAATAGTTATCAAGTATGTAGGTAAAAATAGTAGTCTAGGGATGTGGCCTAGGATGATTAGTGAGGAGCTGATGGGGATACTTAGATGCCCCTATTGCAGGGGATTGCTGGAGCTACGTGGAGACGTGATCATTTGTAGAGGGTGTAGTAGGGTATATGTGTTTAGGCATGGGTTCCCAGACTTTAGGATACCAGAGTGTTTCTGTGGAATGAATATTATACAGAGAGCATTCTACAACCTATATGCTCCACTATATGATAAGTGGGAGCAAAGGTTTGCCTTAAGGAGAGGATTTACAGAGGAGATGTTGAGGGAGAAGATAGTCTCTGAAATGGCTATAGAGGATGGGGATATGGTGCTTGAGATATGTATTGGGACAGGATCAAATATACCATACTATAGGAGATACACGAGAAACACCATAGTAGGCCTAGATATATCGGAGGGCATGATGCTTAAAGCCGTTGAGAAGGCTAGGAAATATGGTAATGTAGAGTTAGTACTTGGGTGTGCAGAGTACTTACCATTTAGAGACAATTGCTTTGAGAAGATACTAATTGGTGGAGCAATAAGCTATTTCAAAAAACCAGCTAAAGCCCTAGAGGAAGCCTATAGGGTGCTCAAAAGAGGAGGTAGACTAGTAATATATGATCAGCTCTCAACAATAGATAGACTACTAGGAAAACAATCATACCAATAAAACACAGGCCAAGACAAGCAAAGATCATAAGCCACAAACTAATATTCAACAAACAATTCTACATAACAGTATACATTAAGGAATAGAAGGTGTAGCCGTGCCATCCGTCCACGGGATCATCCATGTTATGGGCCATACGGCCCTGTCTCCCGGGTCCCTGACCCCCTATTTACCATTTTATTGTTTGGCTGGTTTTAGGTTTTATTGTTGCTCTATTTCTTTCTCGCTTGTTGCTTCTATGCCTATTGGTGCTAGTACTATTATTGATGCTATTGTGTATATGAATGCTATTTCTATATAGTTTATGGGGTACCAGAATAGTGATAGTTGTGGGGCCTGCATATTTATTAGCCCCTCTAGTAATAGTGCTGTATATACTCCTATTTTCTCTAGATAGATTGGGTTACCAGGTGTTATTCTATGTCTTAGTATCCATGTAAGCTGAGTGGCTATACTAGTGGTGTTTAGGGCCATGAGATAGTTTATGGATAGAGCTATTAGTGGTACAATTACTAATACCAGTGATCTCTTTAGATCCCTCCATATTCTCCTATAGACTATTATGGCTAGTGATAATGCTGTAGATAATGTGATGACTATTGGTAACCCTATGTCATAGGCTATTATAGGGTAGTTTAGAGGATATATGAGCATATACAGTATTATGGCTAATGGTATTAAGGGATAACTGGAGCTATAGATAATAGCTGTAATTGATATGATCAGTGATACAAGTAGAAACCATATATAGGCATCAAATGGAAATAGAATGTGTTCTACAGCATGGAGTACCAGTATATATAGTGGAAATGGTATTGTCGAACTAATACCTGCTATAGATATTCTCCTTAATACACTACCACCATACCTATAGATCAGTAGATACACTACCAATAGTATAGAGCTTGTGATAAACATGTTCAGTAGATAGTCTCCAGCTATACTAGTAGATAATATGGTTATGAATAGTATGTTGGCCAATGGTGTTGGTATGAGGAGTAGGGATGCCTTATTACCTAGATCTATTACTTCACCATAGTAATCTCTCATAGAATACACTATAGTGGTAAACAATGTTAGGTATAGTAGTCCAGTAGTAGATGTTGATAATGTTTTTTGAGAAAGAGACATTACGTATAGGAATAATGCTATCATGTACATGTATAGATGGTATCTCCGGAGTATCTTAAATAGTATGGGAAGAAGTGATGTTAAGACAAGGACTATAGTATATGCTAGTAATGTTGGAGAAACATATACTGGTACATTATAGTTTAAAGCTAGATAAGTATTCTTATCAATATCATTAGCCTCCACAATAGTTAACTGGTGAATATCACCATCCAATGCAATAACTGCATCCCCATAGCCACCACCAACTACTGGTACTGAATAAATCATGATCCCGCTAGCATCTACAAGCTTCTCAGGAGAGGAAATAGTTATTTCCCATACAATTATATCATGTGGTGCAATCTTATCCATTGACAATTGGATACGGTTTATCCTAATAGGTTTTCTAAAAACTATCAGGTTTGTATTTGAATACATATATGCTATTGGCCTAGCCCATGTATAGGCATGCTCTATTATTGGAATGTATATACTCGCTACATAACTCATATTGTACATATTGTATAGGCTTTCCGATGGATACATATTATCTATCTCTATATGCTCAATACCATCACCCAGTACATAGTCTATAGAGATATTTACTGGTTTATCAATAGGTGATGTCAAAACTATAACCCATACATCAATTGAATACGATTCTCCTGCAATAAACCATGTACCAATGGCTTTATTAAGACGCTTTATAGTTGAGAATACATTCTCTAACCTATACTTCCCGATATAACCACTTCCTGGATAAAAGGTGATCTTGAGTTCCCTAAGTAGATACTTCTTTGAACTAATTCTTACATGAGCTGTGTACATGTATAAGAATATTGGGCTATACTTATTTGCT
The DNA here is from genome assembly GCA_964627005.1 of uncultured Desulfurococcaceae archaeon. GTDB lineage: Archaea > Thermoproteota > Thermoprotei_A > Sulfolobales > Desulfurococcaceae > CAZHDB01. Next base: position 20,225 of record CAZVHC010000018.1, on the reverse strand, counting down.
AAGAGATTAGCTGTATATAGGTAAATAGTGTTTATGGTGACTAGGATAGAGTATTCTCCATGGATAGATAGGTCTAGAACATCCTCTTTCTTCCCATCATAACATAGTATCACCCTATACTCACTATTTACTGGTATTATGGTTATGTTATTATCGAGTATAAATGCTATATAGGATCTTGGCCCATACTCCTTAATGAGAACGTTATCTCCTAATCCGCCTTTAACCTTTCGTACGGACTCCAAGCCAATGGTATACCTAGATCTACGTGGTCTGAGTATTTGTGTTCTTTCATCTGTAAAGACATATACATATTTATCCTTAACTGTAACGTTTTTAGCATTATCAATCTCTTTCTGTAAAAATAGCTTTAACCCATTATACTCGATACCTAGTATGTTAACTATATATGTATAATCGTTATTCTTAGAGATAACTATAACATATGACCTATTACCTAAATCTATGGTGTATAGGTTTGATACCACGTGATCGAGTTCTATTGTTCCAAGATATGTTCCATTAAGACTATATGCTATGACACTATTATTCTCCAGTAACCCTACTATAGCACATGGTCTATAGGTAATAGTATCATCTATAATACTCTTCTCCAGAAGGATCTTTGTCCTAGACCCATTATCTATGTTAATAACTAGGTATCCATTTGACCCCCTAGCAATGAGTGTTCTATTGCAAATCCATATCCTAGTGTATCCTCTAACCCCATATGTTATGGAATTATTTGTAAAGAGATCGAATACAGTGATCCCCTTGGTTCTAAGGATAGCTACTAGTCTAGGGTCATCCTTAGACACAGTATATTCCACTACATCATTCATTCTCCAAAGTGTTTCCATAGATGATAGATTATATGCTATGAGAGACTGGTTCTTATAAAATACTATCAATGCATTATAATCATCAATATACTTTGCACCAACTATATCCACGCTAGACCTAATAATGGTGTATGGAACAACTATAGCTAGATCATAGGCTATACCTCCATGAACATCCATAGAGTAAACAGTATCAGTAGCCCATATAGAGGCTATAAGGAACAGTATAAATGGGATAGTGGTAAAGAGAGAATGCCTCCCCAAAGCACTGCATCCTCCACAGTATATCTCCACTGATCTAGTTATTTAATCTAGGCCGTAAACGTATTTAGTGGAAACCTATAGAGTAAATATGCTATAGCCCATACAACCGATCCCATGTATCCATGGGTTGTGAGGGGATTTATTGCTTATGACCGGTTTAATCGATCTATTTGGGAAGTTGCCTAATAGGGTGCTTGTAGTAGGTATTGGTGGTGGAGGAGATGTTGTTTCAGCAGCAGCCTATGCACTATGGCTTAGACGCTATGGTGTAGAGACATATATTGGATCTATTGCTTGGGAGAGATTCGTAATCGATCCTATTCCGGGGCCTATACCGTTTGAGTGTTTCCATAATGTTGAGAGATTATCTGATCATGTGGTTGTTGTCTATGGGGATAGTTTTGTTATCCGTGGATCTAGGAGGTTTAAGCCCCAGGTAGCCCTTGTTGCTGAAGCTACTGGTGAACCCATATACGTATTTGATCTTTGGAGTGGTGTTAATGGGTATAGAGATGGTGTTAGGGAGGTTATTAATGCTCTAGGAATTGATGCTATTATAGCAATTGATGTTGGTGGTGATGTGCTTGCAAAGGGTGGTGAGGATAATCTGTGGAGTCCATTAGCAGACTCCATGGGGTTAGCATGTTTTAACTCATTCAGAGACACAGTATTAGCTGTACATGGACTTGGTGGTGATGGAGAACTTAGTCCGGACTATCTATTGTCTAGGATATCATTGATTGCAGGAGATGGTGGTTTACTTGGTGCTAAGGGGCTTACATCCTATGAAGCCGATCTACTTGATAAGATACTCTCCAGAGCCCATAGTGAGGCTAGTCGTGTACCATTGCTGGCCTACCGTGGATACTATGGAGAATATGTTATGAGGCTTGGTACACGTAAGGTACATGTATCACCATTACAGACAATAACCTTCTACCTAGACATACATATAGCCTATAAACATTCACCACTAGCTCAACAAGTAGATAACACGGGCTCATTTGATGAAGCAAACATTAGGCTTAACGATATAGGGGTATATACAGAATACGATCTAGAGAAGGATCTCTATAAAGCCTCTGTAGAAAGACTTGATCCAGAGACTATAGAGAGAATTAGGAGTAAAGGCAGGACTAGACTACTAGATCGTATAAATAAGCATCATATAAGCTCCAGCATATAACCAAGTAAATACCTAATAGATACTATAGCCCATAAATAACGATCCCATTATCCCAGTATAACACTAATATAGAGATAACAACAACCTAATACTTGTCCTTTAGAGGTGGCTAGTGATTGGTTAAAGAGGTCATTGTTATAGCATCCCTAATAATCTTCTTAGCAAGTAATATAGTATATCCCTTTAGCTACCATAACAACTACTACAGCAGTAATGAACCACTCTACATAGCTATCATATGGCATCAGCACCAGCCATTCTATGAGGATCTTGATGGAAATGCTCTTATGCCATGGCTTAGACTACATGTTGCTAAGGATTATTTTAAGATGGCTTGGCTCTCCCAGCTCTACCCAGATATACATGTGACCATTGATCTAACTGGTTCTCTACTGATACAGCTACAGGATCTTGTTAATGGTAGTTGTAGGGATAGACAATACATTATATCGTTGAAGATAGCATCTGGTGAACAATTATCACTAGAGGATAAATGGTCTATGCTACAGATCCCTGGAGGTCTCTTTGATATAAACTGGAAGACTATAGTAAATAAGTATCCAAGGTATAGGGAGATACTTGATAAGAGAAATGAGGCCTTCCAACTCTATGGAGGATTACCTCCAAGGGAGAGAATGGTTAAGATAACCTCCCATCTAAGCGATCAGGACTACATAGACTTGGCTGTAATGTTTAACCTATACTGGATGAATCCACTAGTTATAGAGAAGCTATACCCTGATCTAATGGAGCTATGGGAGAGAGGGAAGTATAGGAGTAGTGATCCAGGGTATAAACCCTATACAATAGATGATCTTAGGAGAGTACTTGATGCACACATCGATCAGGCTAGACGTACACTAGAGATCCATAGGGAGCTTATGGAGGAAGGGGTTATAGAGGTTATAACAACACCCTATACACACCCATTGTCACCATTACTCATAGATCTCGGGTTGAGAGGGGATCTAGAGATCCATATGATGAAGGCTTTGGAGATGTATAGGAGACTATTTGGTAGAGAACCGGTTGGTCTATGGCCTCCAGAACAAGCTGTTAATAGTGGTAGTCTAGAGGTTTTCCTAGAATATAATATCTCATGGGTTGTCACAGATCCACGTGTAGTAGCACATGCCGATCCATCATTCCTCAATGGTGATAGGCCGGACTATGACAGGATTACTAGGCCATACTATGTAGAATACAATGGATCAATGATCTATGTATTCTTTAGAGACTGGGTTTTATCCGATAAAATCAGCTTCACATATTCTAGCTGGGATCCAGAGGATGCTGTAAATGACTTCATCAACACAATACTATCTATAAAGGATAGTGTTGGTGGTGGAAGAATACTTGTAATAGCTCTTGATGGTGAGAATGCATGGGATAGTTACCCAGATGATGGAGTTGATTTTCTAACAGGACTCTATGAGAGACTATCCCAGCTACAGAGAGAGGGTGTTATAAAAACTGTGACATTAAGTGAATACCTATACATCTATGGAGGAGCGGGACAAGCTATAGAGTTTCCTACTAAAGAGGTTGAAGTACTCGATCTAAAGGATATAGATCTTAGCATATATAGGGACTATAGTGAACTCCCACGTAAGCGGGTTATCCAGAAGTTCCCAGAGGGCTCATGGGCAGGAGGATCACTTGATCTATGGATTGGCGAGCCTCAGGAGAATATGGCTTGGATGTTTCTAAAGGAGACTCGTGATACACTATATGACTATGTTGTATCTCATGGTTGGAGCTGGATTGAGCCCTGGACATGGGATGATAGTTCTCAGTATGCACTAGAGTATTTATTGAGGGCTGAGGGTTCTGATTGGTACTGGGGCTATGGATCGGATATGGGTGGTGGATATGATTATGTTGGTGATATGCTTGTTAAACTGTATCTTAGGACAGTATATGAGTCCCTAGGTCTTGAGCCTCCTCCATATCTATTGACAGACTATTACCCGGATGGACAGCCATACTGGTTTGCTCAACCATATAGGGAGGGAGGGGATATTGTTTCACCAGTTATTGACGGGGTTATTGGGGAGAGTGAATGGGGTAATGCATCTCTCTACCTCTCCATATCAAGTATTCCGGAGCTCTATATAGGCTGTAATTATGAGGCTGTATATGTTGGTCTAAGGACTAATTATTCTGGAGACTACCATGTCGTAGTAGATCTTGGTTTTGAGGATGGTTTTAGAGCTAATTACCTAGACTACTATGGGTACACGGTAGGTTTTATGGTATCCTATAGCATAGTAGATGATCTATTGTATAGGGCTTCTGGTAACGAGTCATGGGAGGAGATAGGCTCTATTGAGACCTCACCATGTAATGGTACTATTGAGTACCGGATACCCTATAAACTACTTGGTATACCAAGCGATCGTTCCATCAAGATCTATGTCCGAGTACTCCTCATAGATACTAGTGGGGATCTAGTTGGTATTGCACCCTATGATTACCCTGGATACATTGTTAAGAGGATTAGTGTTTATGGTGAACTAGTCTTCTCCTACAATGATCCTGTTGGAGACGATCATGGTTCTGGAACATATACTTATCCATTGAACAATGTATTTGTTGATGGAGCATTCGATCTAGTCTCATTCAGAGTATATGATCAGGGTGATAGCATAGTGTTTGTATTCAGGTTTAGAGAGCTAGGTGGAAACCCATGGAATGCACCCTATGGATTCTCACTACAGATTATAGAGGTCTACATAGATACTGGGGAGGGAACAGGGGCTACATGGGCTTCCAAGGGATCAAATGTAGTTATTGGGGAAAGAGATGCATGGGAGATAGGGTTAAGGATAGCTGGGTGGAGCTATGGTAACAAGATATGGTTACCCGATGGAACAACAATAAGTGGTGCACTAGAGATCACGTGTGATGAGGGGCTTAACGAGATATACGTGGTAATGCCTAAGACCCTAGAACTACCCAATGGGACAACTATAACCATTGATGATCCAAGGAAGGATTGGGAGTATGTAGTGCTTATTGGTAGTCAGGATGGCTATGGAATAGATTATTGGAGACCAATGGCTGTAAAGTCCGAGGAGTGGAAATGTGGTGGTGCAGACCCCAATGCCCTTAAAGCTAGTGTAGAGCCTAGGGTCCTGGATATGTTATCTCCACCATGGACTAGTCAGGAGGAGATGCTTAGCAGCTATGACCCGGTTAACAAGTCTAAGGCTGTGGTTTATGGAGTTGGCTATGAGTATATGGTGGGTTGTTCAGAGGAGAATGTCTCGGGGATTAGTGAGCTGCCATCCCCCGTAGTAGCATCTAAGGGTCATGTCACCAGTCATACTATATCTACTGAGACATTCTCCAGATACTATATGGTTTTCATAGTGATGTTAGCGGTATCATTAGCTGCTCTAATACTATATCGTAGGAGGAGCAGTAAGTAGCTATGTAGTATATATGGGAAAGTCTTAGTAGTATCTACTGAATAGATAATCGTATGAGATAAGGTATGGTTGATATGTATTATGAGGGTATTGATTGCAGGCTATAAACAGGTCTCTCTAACTGATGTATATGGTGAACCAGTATTTACACTATGGCTTTGTAGATGCAATCTTAGATGCCCCTTCTGTCATAACTGGAGATTAGCTGTAGCTGACCATAGTGTCTGTAGATATGAGGATGTAGATGGTATTGTTGAGGATATTGCTAGAGCTAAACCATACATTACATACCTACATGTCACTGGTGGAGAACCACTTATACAGGTAGATGCTCTAGAGAGGCTCTTCACTGGGACAAGAGGCTATGGTATAGATAATAGTCTTAATACAAACCTTACATTCCCGGATCGGTTGGAGAGGCTTTTATCAAAGGATCTTGTGGAGCATATAGCTAGTGATCTTAAAGTGCCTTTTCAGGAGTTAACAGGTCTTGGAGAAAGATCTCGTGGTGTATGGGAGAGGTTTAGGAGGTCTCTAGAGATTCTCTCTGGATATAATGTGCTATTTGAACTACGTATACCAGTAGCACACGAACTTACTTTAAGATATATCGATACTACATTAGAGTGTATAGGTGATATACTCAAGAGAATACATAGGATCTACTGTATAGTTAATCCATTAGTTGGTGAACCACTTGTTAATCCAAGGGATAGGGATTGGTCAAGGAGGTACTGCAACCCATCTATGGATGAGGTTGAAAGAGTAGCTGAAATAGTTAGGGAGAGGATTGGGTGTAGAGTATATGTACGTAGATGGTGGGTATCTACCCATCAATGACAATATCTTATCCTAGATCCCTAGGTTATAGATGTCCCTATCTACATAGCTATACCATCTCTTTACTACTAGTGTCTCAATATAGTCGATCATGTATTGGAAAGCTAGTGTAAGTAATCCTATAATGAGTATTAAGGCAATGATCTTATCCACTCTGAGTAGTGAATACGCCTTCAGCAATAGTGATCCAAGGCCATCTGGTAATGCTAGGAATTCTGTCACGAGCACTATTTTCCAGCTATGGCCAGCCTCGATCTTTAATATGGGTGCTATATGTGTTATTGATAGTGGTAGCACTATTTTCCTAATAAATAATGGCTTGTTAGCCCCAGATAATATTGCTACATCAACTAGTTCCCGATCTATTCTCTTTACAGAGCTTGTGATAGAGTAGATTATTGGGAATGATGAGCATAGTATAGTGGCTGTGATAGGTAGTATATTGTTTAGCCCAACCCAGATCATTAGTAATGGTATAAATGCAAATGCTGGTGTGACAATAATGAATATGGTGATTGGATAGACTAGGTCTCTAGCAAATCTACAGGTTAATATGAGGAATCCAAGTAATAATCCAAGGAATATACTTAATCCAAAGCCTATAGTGACTCTATAGATCGATATAAGTATATTGTATACAAGGTTATCCTTAGATACAAGATCAATTAATGCATACACTATATCATGTGGATAGGGTAGTAAATAACTATTAGATACCCTAGCCAATAAGTACCATATTGACACTATTACTACTATTGATAGAGGGATACTATATAGTCTCATTAACTGATTCAAATACTTCACCCAATATACTCATGTCAATAAACGAGTCTATTGGGAAACAATGATCTATTGCACCATACTTTACTAGGTAGTCAATGTACTGTGAAATACTTGATACATTAATATCTAGTGTATAATCTAGATACTTCATAGACTCCAGAACCAGATCCTGATCTACTGATAAGTACTTAGCAACTATACGGGATGCCTCGACGGGATTCTCCCGGATAAACTGGATAGCCCTAGCCAATGCCTTCACAACCCCTATAACAACATCCCTACGGCTATACAATAGATCCTCTGATACAATAACACCACTACCCGGCATATCCCTCCATACATCCTGACTCCTAATCACCACATGAGCACCAAGTCTAGACGCCATCGTAGCATAGTGTTCTGGTAGGGCAGAGGCATCTATATCTCTAGACAATAATGCATTAACGGCCATATAGGGGGGCATTCTATGGATACTAAGATCTAATCCATATTTCTCGGCAATAATATTCAATAGGAGCCATGTAGGTGATCCTGGTCCTGACGAAGATATGGTTTTTCCATCAAGATCCCTTATATCATCTATACCATCTATGGCTACAACAGCATAGCCATGTAGATGAGTCATTGCAACAAGTTTAATCGGTGAACCTCTAGCCTTCATAACTATGAGTGGGCCTATACATGCTATTGCTACATCAATATCTCCCCGTCCCATAGCAACTGCTAGTTCTAATCCTGTGGTAAAAGTCCTGTAGCTGATCTCTATACCATATTCTCTAAAATAGCCCTTGTCAAGAGCAATCCAGAAAGCTGCTGAATGTACATTATATTCTACAGCAAATGATATGGTTTCCCTATTGCCTTCTCCATAGGTTATCCTATTATACATATAGACTAGGCCCATGCCTATTAACAGACATACTAGGAGTACTATAGCGTATAAGTGTCTATAACCCATATAATCACCGGTGTTAGACAATATATTGGGCAGAAAATATTAATTTTACCCACTTATTAAAACAATATTGTTAGACATACTCGGTAAGAGCTGATCTGTATGCGTAGATATGGATTATTTACTGAACTACAGGTAAAGGTTCTAATAGGTAGATCTAGGGGTTTAACACTACGTGAACTAGCCAAGATCATTGGATCCAGTCATCAGAACATAGGTGTTGCTGAAAGGAGGGCCTATGAGAATCTAGAGATTGCTAGGAAAACCATTACTGTCTACAATCTAATAACATCGCCAGTAAAGATTGTTGTTGATAGAGGCACTCATCTAATGGATATACCGAGGATTATTGTAGATGAATGTGACTCTAGAGGTATTAAGTTGAGAGCTGATTTTACACTAATCTATAAGCTAATTAGATTCTATACTCCAGACTGTATATGTGGATCCTATGTTGTTAAGCCAATACTTATTGTCGTTGATCCCCATGGATTCCCACATATATATCCACTTGATAAAATAGAGGATCTATACATGGTTCTCATGGAGATTGAGGAAACGCTATTTGGTTGAGAACAATGAACTACCTACATGATCTCCTACGTGATATACTGTATAGTATAGTTGTTGAAGAAAACATTGATCTGGATATAGATGTTGTGTGTAGCTATAAGACAGGATATGATCTTGGTCTAGATGATAAAGACTATGCATTGATTAGGGGACCGGAAATACTGTTGAGCTGTAATGTATCCGGCTATACTGGTCAAGCGTTTACAGTTGCTCCTAGGGGTTATCGTGGTAGGTTATCTGATGTATTTAGTCTAGACCTATCCATTATATATAATCGTGGTATATTCTATGCTGTACTTAATGCATTACTGAGGATGACTGGATATATTGATAGGTCTGTTCATTGTTGTGGTAGTGAGCCGAGGCTTTGTGGTAAGCTATTGACAAGGTATCTTGTGGATAGGTATGGTTCTAGTGTAAGGGTTCTACATATAGGTTATCATCCCGGCCACGTCTACGAGTTATATAGTGTCTTTAGGGATAATCTACTGATAACTGATCTAAGGAGTGACGTTGTATGGGGATTTAGGGGTGGGAGACTAGTTTATGATGGGATAGACAATGGCGTTTATGTTGGAGAGGCTGATATAGTATTGGCTACTGGTAGTTCAATAATCAATAATACATTCTGGGATATAGTGTCAAAATCTTTCCTCCATGGTAAGAAGGTTATTGTTTATGGAGTAACTGGTTATGGAGCTGTAAAACTACTTAGGCGGTACGTGGGTATTGATATAGATGTTTTCTGTCCACTTGCAAAATAGGTTGTTGATAGGTAAGTTTATTACTTCATCGTGGTAAGAATAGTTAATAGCGTGTTTGCTTTATTCGGAAAAACCCGTATAAACCAGCTATGGGGTGAGGCATGATCAGTACTGGATATGGTTTAGTAAAGTTCCTGGTGTTGACAGGGCTACCGGTAGCGGCTGCATCAATACTGGCTATACTACTTGTGGAGAGCCGTCCAATGGATCTTAATGAACTTAGCCGTTTAACAGGTTATGCTAAGAGCCATCTATGTACTATGGCTCGGTTGCTGGAGGAGAGAAGGCTTATTGAGAGGATAAGGCTCCGTGGTAAGAGGGTATTGTTTAGAGCTAGAAAGGAAGCCATAGTAGCGATCCTACGTAGCCATATAAGTGAGCTTAGGGATGCATTACGTAGTGCATCATCGGAGTTAGATATATATAGGGAGTCTATTGTACGGCTAGAACATGGTTTGACGGAGCTATTGAAGAAACTAGGTGGTGCTAAGGATGGTATGGATTGAGGATGAGGCTCAACACATAGTGCTCGTATATAATGGTAATGGCGAGAATGTAGCGTCTAAGGCTCTAAGTATAATGTATGGCGAGCTAAGGGGGTCTCGGAGATTCATTATCCATGTAGTCTCGCCTAAGGGGGATATATGGTATCTAGAGGCTCTAAGGGATCTCATAAATAATAATATAGCATACACCCTATCGATTAGATACCATGGAGGGGCTCCCAAGGATCTAGAGGAGCTTGTTAGAAGATATGGGGATAAGGCAGTCTATATCATTGGATCTGATATGGCGGAGTACAAGCACGTGTTGAAGAAATATGGTGTAGAACCAGTGGTTATAGGGGAGGTGAATGGGTAGTGAAGGGGTTTGAGATAGTCATAACAACCGATCGTACAATGATGTCTAATCATCATAGAAAGGAGTTCCTAGGCTTTATGGCTACAGGGCCTGCAATAGGTATACCTGAGAAGCTATGGATGTGGATAGCTGCTCCAAAGATGAAGACGGATAGTCTTGGGAGGCCGAGGGAGGCATCATATGGGCTTAGGAAGGTGGAAGCTAAGCTCCTAGAGGCAGGCTATAACGTAGCAATAATAGATCCCGACTACTTAGGTAAACACTTGGATACAATGAAGGTACTAATGATTGGTCACCACGACTTCTTCGCCCTATGTCCACCAAGTAGTGAGTGGTGGATGATCGTTGGTAAGGAACCCGTTAACCGTGTCTCGTTTAGGAGGCTTATGGAGAGCCCTGCTGTAAGGAAGGCTAAGGAGAAGGGTGTAAAGATTATTGTTGGAGGACCAGCTGCATGGCAGTGGTTATGGGAGCTTGACTACTGGAGGAAGTGGGGTGTTGACACGGTTATTGATGGTGAGGCTGAGAGGGTAATTGTTGATCTTGTTGAGAAGGCATTGAATAACGAGCCATTACCACACTATATCTATGTTGGTCCAAGGGATAGTCCATCTATAGAGGAAATCCCCGTGATCAAGGGTGCTAGTGTCAATGGCCTCGTTGAGATAATGAGGGGTTGTCCAAGGGGATGTAAGTTCTGTAGTGTGACGCTTAGACCACTTAGATATATACCTTTGGAGGTTATTGAGAAGGAGATCAAGGTTAATCTAGAACACGGCATTAACTCGGTCATACTACATAGTGAGGACGTCCTACTCTACGGAGCTGATGGCGTTAAGCCTAGGCCTGAACCACTAATTAAGCTCCATGAGATGGTCCGCCGCCTAGTACCGGGATCACTTGCATGGAGTCACTCCAGCTTAGCAGCAATAAAGTATGCTGAGGAGAAACATAGGCTTATATCAAAGCTTATGGGCGATATTGTGTTGACAAAACAGGATTTCCTTGGCGTGGAGGTTGGTATTGAGACGTTGAGCGTGAGGCTTGCAAAGATCATTATGCCGGGTAAATCAGCCCCTTATCCCCCTGAGCAGTGGCCCGATATTGTTGAGGATGCGTTCCGTATAATGCATGAGAACCACATAATACCTGCCGCAACACTTATACTAGGACTACCGGAGGAGACACCAGATGATGTGGCAAAGACGGCTGAACTACTTGATCGGCTTAAGCCCTACCGCAGCGTCATAGTCCCAATGTTCTTTGTGCCCATGGGTGCACTTAAGAACCGTGACTGGTTCCGGAGGAATCTCGTGCAGCTAGAGCATATTGAGGTTATGAAGAAATGCCTATTCCACACAGTCTATTGGGCTGAGGATATTATGAATAAGTTCTACCTTAAGGAACCACACTACATACTAGTCCGGCTAGGCCTAAAGCTATTCATAAAATATGTTAAGTGGAAGGTTAGAAAAGCACTACCACAGATAGAGGCCCGTTTTAGGAAGTAATTACATATAGTTTTCTACCCATAATCTATAATATTCATAGTGCCTAGTGAATCCTTTATACTGCTACCTAGGCATCATGTATGGTTAACCTACTTGTCCCTATAACACTATTATCACGTATTTGTATCACTAGCATTTAGAAAACGATCGAGTTTTTCAATCCTCTTCAGCAGATCTATTATCTCCATAGGAGATCTTGTTTTAACTAGGATCTCATGTATTCTTTTAAGGAAGATCTCTTGCTCAAACGATTCAATAGTACATCCTCTCTGTCTATAGAACTCCATTACAGCATCTTCAACACTATATCCATGGAATAGTATAAGATATGCTGAAACTACCGTACCAGTTCTACCACAACCACCTAGGCAATGCACATAGACTTTATCACCATTGGTTAGGTGGTAATATATCTTCTCAATAGCATACCCAATATTATATATAGGCTCAACATGGAAATCCATGATCGGGTAATGGTAGGTCTTCCTAGTACTCCTCGATCTAGCTACAACCCTATATGCTAGTGAAACAACTATATCTGGATCAACAGTGCTTACAAGATATGGTGGTCCTCCATAGAGATTCCCGTATCTGAATAAACCATTGCTCATAGCATACCTATCCTCCACAAGGTACTTATCAGTATCTAGTAGAGAGGATCTAGATAGGGGCCGAGGTTATGTCTAGGTATGTAGTGCTTGTATGGACTAGTTCACTAGTAGTCACAGTATTATTGATAATATATGTATTATTCATAGCGTATACACCTAGGCCTAGTGCTCCAGATGGGGGAGTAGCCGTTAAGGGTAATGAGATCTACCTGCCTCTACCCCATAGGATCACTAATATGAGTATTGAGGAGGCAATATTGTTTAGGAGGAGTATCCGTGAATATGGTGGGGAGCCACTAACGATCATAGAGTTGTCAATGATCCTATGGGCTGCACAGGGTATAACGGATACAATGCATAGATTCAGATCAGCTCCTAGTGCTGGTGCTACCTATCCACTAGAGATCTATGTTGTTGTGGGAGAGAATACAGTATCTATTAATGATACAGCATATCTAAAGCCCGGTATATACAAGTACAATGTATTAAGGCATAGCCTAGTACTCGTTAAGGAGGGTGATTATAGGGATGAACTAGCTAGGGCAGCACTCGATCAGGAGTGGGTTAGGGAGGCAGCTGTAGACATAGTTATATGTGCAGTCTATGAGAGAACAACAGCACGGTATGGTGATCGTGGGGTTAGGTATGTATATATGGAGGTGGGGCATGTTGGGGAGAACATATATCTCATGTCCACAGCACTTGGACTAGGAACTGTATCTGTTGGTGCATTCCATGATAGCCAGGTAGCAGAGATCATTGGCGTAGGATTCAATGAGCATCCACTCTATATAATGCCTATTGGCCGTCCAGTAAAGCCTTATAGGACTAGTTTTGAGGAGATAGGTAGTTTCTATAATAGTAATAGGTGAAGAACAATGGCTAAGCTAATCAAGTACCTAGTACTAGTCAATGAGGCTTTCTCAATACCGTTAGCACTACTACTTACACTAATGATGATTAGTGGCTATGGAATACTGTATCCTAGTAAGATACAGGTGTTAACCGGGGGGTTAACAATGGAGGAAGCATTCTACCATATACATACAGACAAGATCATAAGATTATCTCTAACAACACTACTACTAATACATATCCATACCGGACTCATTATACTTGTTGAAAAATATGTTAGGATAAGGAATCTTAAAAGGATACTTCAGATAATGGTCTCAATACCATTGCTATACACTTACATACTACTCATAATAATAGAGACAATATTGTAAAGAGACCAAGATCATATATGCAATTAGTATATAAATTCTAGATACTAGTATCCATCGCTCATAACATATTCATAGACTAAAAACTAGTATTTATAAATAACGCTACTCTATTTACTAATAATATTCTTAGTTAAAGAGCTAAATATATTAATTAGATATCATATATGAAATCAGTGTATAGTTTATAAGAGGTGCTAGATGCTGTCTATTAAGCAAGTGCTTACAATAACTGGTTGGGGCCCCATCTATGATAGAGATGTAAGGATCGAGATTAAGCCATTGACTATATTTATTGGTGAAAATAATAGTGGTAAATCCTTTATTGCCCTAACCTACTATGCTCTAGCTAATAAGGTTCTGGACATAGTAAAGTTTCTTAGTGATAAGAAAACTATAAAGTATATAGAGTCTAACGATAGAGTTTACAGCCTTATACTTGAGTATATTAAGAGAAATAGTACACTAAACACTATCATCCAGAGAGTTATAGTTGAAAATAAACTTGGTAAAGTTAGAGATGAAATAGTAAATATTCTTACAAGTAATATTGAAGAACTAATTACTAATTTCTCAACTGAAATTCTAAATAGTATATTGAGAGATCATTTCCCAAGCGGCTCTATAGCTGAGTATGTAGAGTATGTTTTTGGCTCAACTATATCCAATCTAGTGAATTTTAAGAGAAAATCTTTTAGTATAGAACTTAATGTCTCGGTTAACGACAGGATCAATATATTTATTGGCATTAGTAGAAAGAGTGGTAGGGTAAGTGTACGTGAGAATATCAGGATAGAATTTACTAAAATATTCATAAAAGATATTAAGAGAAAATATAGGAAGTTAATTAGTAAGAAGGTAAATAACGTTATTGATACAGTGATAAAGACTAGTATTCTATGGGAAGGACTTAGTAGGGAAATAGAGAAAAGGAGAGAACTAATTGTAATGACTATTGCTTACTCCCTACGTGATCTACTAGTTTATATAGCTGATAAGGTGAGGAGTGAACTAGATGGATTTTATGAGAGAATAAATTATCTACCAGCATCAAGATCGGGTATTCTACTTAGCTATAGAAACCTATTAGCCACCATATTATCTCTAACAACACCATTATTTGATGTAAAATTATCTAAATTACCAGGCTATATAATTGATTTCCTTAGGAATATCAGTATTACAGAAAAGACTAGAGGAAATGAACTCTCTAAAATATTTGAAGAACACATTATTGATGGTAGGATCTTTGTGGAGAAAATAGATAGTATTCCAGAGATCTATTATATGGATCGGTTTGGGAATAAGATACCCATAAACATGATCTCATCATTAATATCTGAACTAGCACCAATAGATATACTAACACAGAGGGGAATGATAGGGGATCGGTCAATAACTATTATTGAAGAACCCGAATCTCATCTACATCCATATATACAGGTGCTTCTCACTTGTTTTCTAGTAAGAATACTTAATAGGTATAGAAGTACTATATTGATTACTACTCATAGTGATATAATTCTCTATAAAATAAGCAATATAATTAGTCAATCAGTAGCTAATGTAAAAGAGAGTAGATATAGTATATGTAGTGGTGTAAAATTAGATATTAATGAAATATCAGTTTACATTTTTAGGAGAAAACCTAGTGGGGATACTAAGGTAGAAAAAATATCTGTCTCTCCATATGGTATTCCAGATGAAGAGTTTAGAAGAATATATGAAGCATTATATGATGAATATATGAATATTTACTATAAGCTTCAGAGCATACTAAAATAAGGTAATGGTGTATTTAGAGTATGGTTGTTAAAGGAGATATGAGAAGGACTAGGACAACATCAATTAACGGCAAATATAGGATAAGATATCCTGTAAACTTAACTGTAGTTTGTAAGAAAGATGTTGATCAAGTTGATAGTCTTAGACATAGGCCCCACTGTGACGCTATCTATGTCTTTAGGGAGAAAGATACTTTCTATATTGTGATTATTGAAGAAACTGGAGTCCCTGAGCCAAGGGATCTAGATAAGCTTAGAGTATGTGAGGAGTATTTATCGGAGATAGTGGATAAAGGTGGTTCTCCTTTGATTATTAAAATACTACATCATAAGGGGGGTGTTCATAGGAATATAGTGTCTCTAATAAGGAGGTATTTTATAGAGATCCAGAGATGTGGTAATGAGATTAGATTTGATAGGATATATTATAGGAGGTTCTGTACTAGATAGTTTTTCCTTGGAATAATTAGTTTATATTGGCCTATCTTTAAAGTTTAACTATGCCTTTCTATCAAATACTTTATTGTGGATAGTATGTTTATCCACTACTTACTTAGGTTTATTAGGTGTATTAATTGTAGTCTGTTGATCTTGGTAATTGTATATATAGTGTTTCCTATAGCATCTACATATATGGTTTATGAGGTGTTTTCAGCTATATCACCTATTGCTAACAGCCTTTATAATGATAGTCTTATTGATTATGTCTATAAGTATTTAGAAGATAATATTTATCCACTCTACATATTCCTTCATAGAATTAATGTAGAACCGCATGTTGAGGGGCACTATAGTGAATCTAAAGGTTATTACATATATAGTGTTTACTGGAAATATGATGAAAGCTTTGTCACAGTCCATATATATAGTGTCGAGGAGGACTATGTCATAACAGGGCTTACCCTATTTCTCCTAAGAGATGTAGGGTATAATGATGAGTTTATCAATGAATATGGAGATGACGTTGTTGATGCTATAAATAATCTTTTTACGAAGAATATTGAAGAAGCTCGTAACCACTCATTTAATCTAGAGTGTATTGGGGAGGGGAATTATAGTAGGGACTGTCTATTAAAGATAGGTAATGTCAGTATAGTGTTTTATGATGAATTCAATCCAAAGCCTCTATCCATTAGGTTATCAATAGGTTTTGATGAAAGGGGATTCTATATAGAGTATGTGAATCAACTTCCAATAGCCATGAGATGTCTTGAGAAAACATCTCCAGATAAGCTTAGGTGGAAAATAGACTTTATCAATATCACCCGGAGGATATATAAGTACTTAGGATATAGGCTTAAGTGGAAAGATCTAGCTAGTATAAGCCTAGATGATATAGAGGAGGATATCTGGAGGAGCTATCTCATTAAAAACGATAGTCTAGTACCAGTATACATTTTTAGAATGACTGGGGAATCATGGTATATTCTACTGTATATCAATGGATCTAGTGGAGAGATCATTGGTGAAGAATGCATGTCCTACCCAGATACACTATATGAGGAATCAGTTACTCTATGGACTACCCTACCACTATATTATCTAGTAATAATAGCTATATCCATTGCACTAGTCATAATAACGTATATTCTCATCTTCAAAGGTGAATCAATAGAATAAAAATCCCATAGAATAAAAACGCTATCCCCACAATAGATCAAGTGTAGGGATCCAATGCTCTTAGATTATAGAATACCTATTAGAATAATAGATAATCACTCATAGAACTTACTCCCAGTTAATCTCTACATGCTATCTTAACAAGTTATTGTCAATAGCATCAATCCTCAGATACCCATGATAATGCGTTTATTAGTCTTGCTTCCATGGAATTTTCCTTGACATAATTATCAAGTCTCTTAACCAGTTTGGTAAATATTGGTTGAACCATTAGATCACGGAAGATCTGTTTCTCTAACTTATAATCCTTACTCCTATACTCTCTACTAGTATAGTCATGTAGCTCCATGCTTAAGCTAATGATTTCATGTACAAGCTCACTATCTCTAGACAACATATTATTCCATGTAAGTCCGGATTCAACTATGGCGATTAGGGGACGTAAATACTGATCTCTTACAAAAGATCTCTTTAGCAATATAACCTTGTAGGCTAGGTAGTTGAGAACTGCAGTATAGTAATATGCCTTATCTTTCTCAAATCCGCAGTCAATAAGTCCAAGATTACTATAGATAAGGTATCTATCATGGTCAGGGATAAACGTGGATGCTGAAAATGTACTTTTACTCCTAAACACTACATAGTACCTTCCCTTAACTAAAGTTGAAAGCTTACTTGGCTGTTGTATTTCCTTAATCAATGTCTTTAGCTTCTCCCGATCAGTTTTTGATAGCGAATCTTCATTACTACTTATGATCTCTTCTATGAAATTCCTTAGATCCCTAGCTCCTCGATCGGATAACAAGATCTTATATGTATATGAGATATAGAATGGATGTACACTATCAGCATATAGTAGGTTATATAAGTGTGAATAATATTTGCTACTTGGTATCTTTATAATGGAGTCTATATTCCACAGTTTTATGCATACAATACGTCCATCAAATTCTATGTTTTCATCTAAAACAACTAGACCAGCATATCTTTTTGCTCCCTTTTTCCTTTCCCCACCAAGTATACCACGTAGATATTCACCCATTCCTATGACATTAATAACACTAAGTTTATATGATAGAGCACTGTTATCCTCACTGTAATATATTATTGCTGGTTCAACATATTCATTATAGTTCTTTCCATAATCTTCTAAAACTATGTTAATATCATATGTTGAGATCCTTAGTGATCTGGAGTATCTTTTACCCTTTATAGATACTTTGGCTTTAAAGAGACTTGTCTTCATAAGTGCTCTCCTCCTTCATTTTTATGATTACTAGAGAGGGTATATCACCATGTTGGAAAGCATCGTAATCCAGATCGATCATTATAACTTCATCAATATGATCTTCAAAACTTTTGATCACGGCATAGGTGAGTATGATCCCAGATCTCTGACTTGATCTTGTATAGAAACTCGATTTCCTAGGCATAACAAATCCTAAGGCCTTACTAGCTAAGTTAAGGGAACCATATAAAGCCATACTTGATAGATCAGAGCCTTTAACAACATTATCAGCTCTCCTACTTACTCCAGCATATTGAGTAACGAGTTGCTTAGCTTTCCTCCAAATAACTGTACTATATGGTGCCTTAAACTTTGTTAACTGAAGCCATGGAGGATTCGTCACTACTATATCAGCTCTAACATGTTTTATAATAAGCGGTGCAAGCATGGAGACAATTGCTGAAGCCCATACACCATTACCATACTTACTAAGTAATCCTGCTAAAGCTTCACTGAAAACATCAAGCCTTGGCAGGATCTCATCTTTTAATACACTACCCATAAATGATCTCATGTTCTCTTCCACGAGATGGTCATATATTCTCGATCTTATCTTATCTTTAAGACATTCATGATCATCACTACAATAATGTAATGCTATTCTTAGAGATGATGCTATCAAATACTCAAGGAATACAAGATCAGAGAAATTCTCACTAATATTAAACTTTATCTCTTTAGGTGAACGTGCCAATCTATTAACTATTGGTGCAATAATTTTATTCTCAATAACTTCTAGTTCTTCAATTCTTTCACCACTAATACTATCTAGAAGCGTAGTTCCCCTAGTAATTCTGCTAATATTGGGAATACCCTCTCTAAACATTACATAGATGCTATCAACATGGAAGATAAGAGGCTTGGGTACATACTCTACTGATCTCCTATACCTTAAATAGGCAAGCAATAATTCAGCTCTAGCAATTGATACTGCTAATGGATTTATATCAAAACCTATAACCTCCCTAATAGCCTTCTCCGGAGCCTCCCCTTCCCTAACCTTCTCATGGAAAGCTATTACAAGGAATGTTCCAGAGCCACAGAAAGGATCAAGTATAAGCTTATCCCTTAACCCACCAACAAGATCCTTTATTATTGATAACATATACTCCACAATCCATAGTGGTGTATAGTATTCACCTATAGATCTCCTTGTCTCCCGGTCTATCAGGAGCTCATAGAATTCCCTAAAAATATCTTCAACATAAAGTACCTTCCAATCAATAATCTCTACTCTAGATGTTATCCAGTCTGATAATTCCTCGATCATGTATCGATCATTTTGATCAAGTATGTAGTTATAAGCTATAAACCACCAGTTGAGGTAAGGAAGAGCAATCTCTACATCAAGTTCTACACCACTACACATCCTAACAGGATCTGATCTCTTATTTAAGACCCTCGAAAGACTAGCTAGGATAATCATTTGGAGTATTGTATGTTTTATGTAGAGTTTCTTAATAAACTCCTCTTCAGCATCACCATAGAGTGTCCTAATTATCTGTGAAAATACCTTGTAGAGAGGTTTAATTCTACGGTTATGGAGTACTTTATCCAGTACTCTTAACAATTTATTCTCGAATTTCTGTGTTCCACTAAATATTCTAGCTATTACGTTAGGATGTGGCGGAAGCCTATATCCTTCAGATTTAAGGACATTTATCACGATATTCTTAAGAATTC
>CAZVHC010000017.1:0-33298 GCA_964627005.1 uncultured Desulfurococcaceae archaeon | reverse complement strand
AATGACACACACGTTACCCTTTTATAAATCTTATATAGAAGGAAAAATACCATTAAATAATATCGTTTACATTTAGCAACTTTTATCCTTTAGCTACTGAACAGTAGAGTCCCCTACAGGCATTAATAATAGCTGAAGCATCTGGAGCTAAGGAAATAACTGTATTATATACTCAGAATATACTTTACCAAAGACTCTATGAGGAGATCTTTTGAAGGGCCTAAAACCTATAGAGAGGAAATCAGTAGCTTACCTAAGGCTAATTACTTAAATACTCTACGGAACCAGCTATTCTCTTTACACTATAGTCAAATATATGCTTAATAGTATTTACTAGTAGTTATGGAGTAAGATCATGTACACTATAGTAAGCATCCTCATAGCCTGTGCTGTAGCAATGAATTATAATGCTATATATTAGAAAGCATCTGTTAAGAGATCATAGATTTATTTAGGGAGAATTTTTATCTTTCAAAAACTATCCTCTTTATATATCGAGCTATAGAAAATATATTGTATTTAGTTAAGTAATTAGGTACTAAGTATAAATTTTAGGCTAGAATACAATAATCTAAACTAAAACCTAAACATTAATCTACTGTATTTAGAAATATATATATATACTCGAAATTGTTAGATAATATTATCTGGTGCTAAATTATGAGAGTTTATCATGTGCTCGGCCTATTCATAATTATACTCATCACATTATCAATGATAGCTCCAGTAACCGTGTATAGCTATACTGGATCAGATGCTAAGAAGAAATATGGAGATCATAGGAAGGGGTTTATCTGTTATAGGAGGTATTGGAGGAGGCCACGTAGATGCTATTACTGGAGATACTATGGGTTCTTCTTCCTAATAGATCCTAGCTATGTGACTATTAGTAAAAGTGGATCAGGAGGTTATCCTCATAGACCCTATGATATATCGAAGAAACTTAGGTACTGGGCTAGGAAATACATAAACTATAAGAAGCCATATATAGTATGTGGTAAATACATTACCTACTGGACATACTATGGCTACGACCTAATACTTTACAAGATATTTAGAGGCTGGATGGAACCCATATATCCAAGACCACTAGTCACAGTATTTATTGTTAGGAGTAGACCATACATACTCCTAAAACAACCAACAAAATCAAAAACTATAGCACTAATATACTATGAATTACTTATGCCATCACCATGGTATATAAATGGACGTAGATTCTATATAAACATGAGATATGGTTTACAGTATTGGTGGGCTAGTAGACATTATAACAACATGGTATTTTTAATGACGCCCTTCGGCTATATCAAAAAGCCATGGGTATGGGTCTCAGTAAAATCAAGTACATTATCCTCTATTGCAAGCCTACTAGATAGACTATACAAGATACTTAATGAAACAGATGTTACAGAAAGTAGGAAAAATGAGATATTGTCAACAGTAGCCAATGGATTAGCACAATATATTGCTAAGCGACTAGGATTTTTATCTCTAGAGGAAATGTTTGAATTCTTTGACATATCTCTATCAACACTATCTGACTTAGCCTATATACAGAAGATCATAAATATACTACAGGAACTATCAAAACCACTAATACCAGGAATAAATACGCCTAAACCTTGGGCAGCCAACTCTCCTGGCCACCAACTGGCTAAGAGAAAGTTCCATGGAAATAGCTATATTATAACATTTGATTATGGTATAAGAGAGCCTGATCCAGTTGATGTAGGTGCCGTCATATTCTCTCAAATGCTAGCAGGCTTCGATCTCAAGAATACATTAAAGAATTACTTATGGGATGGAGCAGGCTATTTATTCTATGACTTCATATTAAAACTAATAGCAGGCATGAGTGATGCAGGAAAGAAGTACTATAATTATAGGAGTTATCCAACAATGTATAAAGCCTATAAGCTCATAATGGGGCTTAAGAGCTGTAATAATGGAAATTATATGTGTAAAGATCTCTTATTGGCGATAAATGATCGGGATCTTAAGCCTCCACTAACGTCCTGGATAATTCCTACATACGGGGATAGATCAGCTCTCTATAGAGTAGGTGGTCCATTACTTCTTCACTACTACATACTATATGGCTGGAGAAGCTATACAAGATATTACGTAGTTAACATAAGGTCCTTAGACTATAGCCCTGAAGCTAGGTATCTAAAACTATATAGGTGAATAGTATATGATTAATAAGAAGAATCTTATTTTAATAATCATTATTCTAATGATAATACCTACTATATACTATGTCCTAAAAAGAGAAGAGACAACACCATCTACTAATTATATAGAAACAACAAGTTCTAGAAGTCCAGTCTATATAGGTTCTGAAGAAGATCTTGGCTATGGATTTAGCCCTATACCCAATAAAGTATATTCTAAAATGTTATTTACTGATTTAAGTGCAACAGATTGGATTAAGATAAATAGTACAAACTATTGTATATCTGATCCAAGGTATGAATACTCAGTTAAATGTGCTTATGATGTACTTAATATAGCTAGGAAATATATGAATAGATATAGTTTAAATATGACTAAATGGAGCTTATACCTAATTAAAATAGTAACATATAGTGATGAGGTAGTTGATTATATATGGTCATTAACTATAACATCAAGTATACATGGAGAAAAGCATGTAGAGAGTCTTGGTCTAGGAATTACCTCGAGAAAAGGTGTTATAATAAGCTTTGGTTTAGAGAAATATTATTTATTGGCTAATGTTAGTAAGGCTAAATTGATTGATCCCCAGGAAGTTATCGTCATAGCATCTAACATCTCAGATATAAATATAGAGGAGTACTATGGCCGTGTAAAACTTGTATATAGTGATAGTTATACAGAGCCCGCTATGGATAATCCAAATATATACATTACTGAGTATAGGTATACGTACCAAGTATTCATTGATAATTTCTCATTAGGCTATCTAGGTATATCAATATCTATGAAGTCTAATGGTCTTATGGGAGTGTATATGGAGTTGGATTATCCATTATTAACTCTTGATAAACATGGATTCTCCAGTATTTATTGTAAATTAGACAAGGATCGTATAAGAGATGATATAATTAAGGTTATGGGTTTAGAGAGATTCAGCAATAGCGAAATAGTCGATCTTGAGATCGATATCTACAGGTTGGCCTATGTAATCATTAGTGATAACGATTTATATCTGGCACCAACCTATCATGTAAATTTTGAGGTAGATGTTATAATAGAAGGTAATGAATATGTCTATTATGGTGACATAATCTATTTTGCAAGTAATTGTGAGATCTATGATTACGACTATTGGTTAAGCTAGGTGAGTACTAATGACCTTTAGATGTGCACCATTACTTTTCTCTGTCTTAATATTATCTACGTTGATATTGTATAGTCCAATAGTTGGTAGTGCCATGACAGGTTTTGATAATGATTTGAGGATGCATTTTGTTGATAATTTTAGTCTGAGTTATGATCCTATAGTGGATGATATTGATCTGGATGGGGTTGATGAGGTTATAGTCTATATATTAAATGAGTCTGAGTATCCAGTGATCATGGTGTATGATAGTGGTGGTGCTGAATATATTGTTGATGTAGCAAGCTTCCTAGGGATCTATTCCTATGAATACACTATATCCTATACTGTATGTGGGTCATTACTATATATTTTGATCGCTGATGTTGTTGATGTAGAGAATGATACACTTATACGTGTTCATCCAAAGCTGGTTAAGATAGATTTTTATGGTGATTCACCAGCTGTTGAGGAAATGTATTTAGATGTATTTAATTATACAGCTCCAGTATCATATACTATTGAACACGAGATTTATTCTGGTGTATGTGTTGAAGGGAGATATCTTGTTTTCCCACTCAGTCTCTATGGTTATATAACGTTCATAGTAGATCTAGATACATTAGAGTATGTCTATATAAATGAATTCTATCCTCTATATAGTGGCTCAAATATTAAATATGTTGTAGTAGATGATGAAATCATTGTACTAACTCAATCTAATCTAGTACACATACATGGTTCTCTGGAAAATACTAGTGTTACCCCATTAATAGCTAGCCATAGATTTCTAGTATCTACTACATCATCATACCTATATGTTGTGAATGAGACCTATCTTTACGCTTATATTACTGATTTCAATAAACTATATAATAGGTCATGCCTCGGTCTATGGATCTATAATTATAGGATATCTAATGTAACAGGTATAAAATACATTAATTTAACAGGTGATCCTATAGGTGACCCCATTATCTATAACAATACATTAATATTATTTACAAGTTCATCTACTGGATCACAAGCTATCTTCCTTAATCCAGTGAGTATAGAAACTATGTATACATATTCTGTAGATGGAGTATATGATCAAATGATCTATGTTGACTATAAGAGTTCCATATATGCTATCCTATATTCCCCAAGATCTTGTCTAATGATCGATCTTACCAGTCTTAAGTATGTAAGCTATAGTTTATGGAATAGGTTTAAATCAATAGGTATAGAGCCTGACTACATATACTATATTGGGTTAGGTGATATAGATGGTGATGAGCGTTATGAAGTAATTGGTATTACTGGATACATTATTGAACCCTACGGTTATGGTGAAACACTATTCTATACCGGTCTAGTGGATCCTGAACTTGTACCATTATCCGAATATCCCTGTATTGACTATTTACTATTGATCTCCCTAGTAATTATCATGGTCTTTGAGGTGAGGTTATGGAGAAGAAATACATTATAGTACTAGTATCATTAGTTATTATAGCCATAACTTTGCCTCTAATCATAGTTAATTATATGAGAACCTTCCCTACCTCCTCCATAGAGGCTAAAGGATTACCTAGTAAACCATTGGATGTTGATGCTATAGTGTATAAGAATGTATCTAGTGATTATATGTTAATGAGTATAGTCTTATCTATTAAGATTAGAAACAATCTTAACAAGAGTATAGAGTTGATAAGACTGTATCTAAAGGATCTGGGTAAGACTCTAAATCTAGATTATAACCTAAGTTCCGACCAGGAGTTTATAAAGAACTATACACTGTATAGTGGACTATATAGGTTAAGGTATATGTGTGGATGGAGATACCCTATTACAGTATACTATAGGGTTTATGGAGAAGATGTTGTGAAGCAATATAGTGTGTATGCAAAGGCTGTTCCTGAAGTATATATACTGGTAAGAGAAGTGTATATGTCGAGCATTTATAGTGCTTACTCGCAATCTATAGTCTATGATATGACTATTAAGAATATATATGATAAGCCTGTAGAAATAAGATCTATATGTATACTTGTCGAGAACAACACTTATTGTAGATCATTAGAGACAACTATTGAAGCTGGTGATGAAATGAATTTCTCGGACATAATAGATCTTGGAGAATATGTGTGCATGGGATGTAATGTACTAGTAACTATCATCTATAAACCTGTATCTCATGAGGAGACGTATCAGCTAATATTCCCCTATACGGTAGTCTAACATATTAGGCCATAGTATATACCTAGTTTACTGGTTAACACAACTTTATATAAGCAATTATACACTTATAGATACTAGGTGTAATCAATGGCTAGTGTATCAGAATTTGACAAGGAGAAATTCCTAGAGGCACTGGAAAGCGATCGTATGTTTAGGCATGCAGTTATGGGTCTCCTTGGGCTTAAGGAGATACTTGATAGGATTACCAGGATCGAGGAGAGAATTGTAGAGGTTGAGAAGAAAGTTGTTATGGTAATGGAGAGGCAGGAAAAGCTTGAAGAAAAATTTGCTGAGTTAGAGGAGAGGCAACAGAGACTTGAAGAGAGAATTGTTGCTTTAGAAGAGAGATTTGCTAGGTTGGAGGAGAGGTTTGCACGGCTTGAGGAGCGGCAACAGAGACTAGAGGAGCATCAACAGAGGCTGGAGGAGAGGCAGCAACGTCTTGAGGAGAGGATGGCTGAGGTTCTTAGTGAGCTTAGGGAGTTGAGGAGGGTGTCTATCGTTATTGCTCATAGGTTTGGTGTTCTAGGTGAAGCTGGTTTCCGGGAGGCTATGAGGCATGTTGTTGAAGAGGTTCTTGGCGTTGCCCGTGTTGAGAGATGGGTTTATCGTGATGATGAGGGCTTCGTGTACGGCTATCCATCGGTGATAGACGTTGACCTTGTTATTAAGGATGATAAACACATACTTGTTGAGGTAAAGTCACGTGTATCACGTGGTGATGTAGCAGAACTATATAGGATCGGTAGATTATATGAGAGGGTCAGGGGTGTAAAGCCATACCTAGTAATTGTTGGGGGATTCATCGATCCAGAGGCATATAGGGCTGGGGCTAGGCTTGGGGTAGAGATCAAGCCTGCCTTTAAGGAGGATTAGACTAGCCATAGGTCTCTCTAGCGAAGAAATAGATTATCTTACCTTTAAGAACCTATGGAAGCATGTTCTTTAGGATGCATTAGCTTTAGCCTACAGCATATCTTGTCACTAGATCGAGTATCCGGTTAACCTCCATCCTTATACTCTCCGGTATACCCGGTACCTCTATACTCATAAACCCCCTTATCAGTATGGCTCGGGCCTCCTCCTCAGTAAACCCTTTACTCATAAGATACTCAAGCTCCCTATCAGCAATAACACCTATAGCAGCCTCATGGCTAAGTATGGCTCCGGGCTTCTTTGAAGTAATAACTGGTATTGAGGAGATCATTGCATCCCTTGAGAGTAGTAGTCCCAAGCACTCTATATGTCCACGGGAACCACTATGTATGGCCTCTATATCGGCTCTAGCATATACTTTTGAGGAGTCACGAGCAATAACTCTTGAGACAATCTCAGCTGATGAACTCTCACCATACAATATAGCCTTAGACCCAAGATCATATGTTCCATGGCCGGATGCAGCAGCTATAGTGGCCATATAGACCTTCCCACCACCCATAGCCTCTACACGAGGCATTGTCTGTAGAGATGCTACCGGACTATATATGACGTAGTAGCTAACATACTCCCCACCCTCCAATACCCGGACAGCAGTCCTTGGACGTACATGTAGATGCTCAGACCATGCATGGAGCATGGAGTATGTGAGCCGGGCGTTACGTCCAACATAGAATTCAGATATACCTATATGGAGACCGCCACGTAGCCCATGAGGTACAGTACACCCTGTCACAATATGTGCTTCAGCACCCTCATCAACATAGACAACATTATGTGCAAACTGTACCCTCTCATCACCAGTGATCGCTAGACATGTATAGATAGGTATTGGTGCACGAGTCTTCGGAGGAACATAGACAAAATACCCTATCTCACCACCATAGAGATACGTTGCAGCAGTATATTTGTCGGTATCAGGTCTTATGAGGCTCCACGATAGCTTCCGGGCAAGATCGAGTTCCTCCAAAGCCTTCCTCAAAGGCATGATCCTTACTCCATACCTACCCAGGAACTCCTCCATAACCCGGTACTTAGCACTCTCATCAATCTGTAGATAGCTCAGCTTTGATGGACTAGTAAAGCCTACACGCTCAAGTGTACCTGTTAACCTAGAGCCTATATCCTCCTCCCCAAGCTCACCAATACTTGGTTCACCAAGCCTATACCTTGATAGATCAATGTCTGGTCCATAGGGTGATGGCTTAGACAGAGCCTTCTCAACAACCCTCCTATCAACCACCATGATCACCTCCTCAACAACACATTCAACCCCCTTGCATAGCCAAACTTCATAATGATCGGGAGAACCTCGTCCGGGTACCCAGTATACATGATCCTTCCATCAACAAGTATATGTACACGATCGATCCTGCTGAGCTTATTAGCGATCAAGCCGGTATGCGTCACTAGAACAACCGATGAACCACGAGATACGAGATAATCTATAGCACTAGCGATATTCTCAATACTCTCAATATCAACACCACTATCAGGCTCATCAAGGAGGGCAAGCTTAGGAGACTGTAGCATAACAAGGAATAGTTCAGCACGTTTCTTCTCACCACCACTAAAGCCCACGAATAGATCACGGTGCATAAGCTCATCAATCCTCAGTATACGGGCCATCAACCCATAATCACTACATCCACATCTCTTAACAATGGCCTTAGCGATCTCAGAGAACCTCACACCCTTGATCTCAGGGGGATGCTGATGGGCAAGTGCAATACCTAGTTTAGCCCTCTCATAGGCAGGCATAAGAGTTATATCAACACCATCAAAAATTATCGATCCACCACAAATCCTTACACGAGGCAAACCCATAATAGCTGCTAACAATGTTGATTTACCACTACCATTAGGCCCCATAACAATATGTAGTTCACCAGAACCAATAGATAGGTTAACCCCATCAACGATCCTCCTATCACCAACACATACACCCAAATCCCTAATATCCAGCAACATAACCATACACCACCATTCATAAACCATGCACTATGTACTTAATAACCTCTATCATATAAGACCATATGATTGAATCGTTTATGATAACTATTGATCAGTGAGGTGAAATAGCCTATTGCACACTATGACTTAACAACTAGATATAGTATGTAGTTGATAATAGAGTGCATAGATATATATTGACCAATGATCTCCCTCTCCCGATCAAGCAGTTTCGTATACCCCTTATCCCTTATCCTGGAGACTATACTATGTACCGTATCTATATGGACAATCCCTATATCCGGCATAAGCTTTTCCAATAACTCCTCAAAATGACTTATAGATAACTCTTTATAACCAGCACTATCCAGTAGCGGTAGCAACTCTATTGAGCTGGAACGTATGAGTTCTGGGAGTTTCTTCAACCCTAGTTTCTCTAGTGTATCAGCTATTCTCCTAGTCGGCACCACCAATTTATACTCTCCATAGTATACATGATCCTCTATAGCATTCTCGATCCCCCTTAACCCACTACTAGGCTTTACACCTGGTACATGGGGTGATAGTTCAACATAGGATCTAGTCTCTCCACCATCATAATAGGCTATAGCCACTAATCTCATTGGTAGCGAGAACACATCACCACGATCAATTGTCTCCACAAACGCATCTAATGAGATAATCTTTAGTGCAGGACTAGGCCTTGGAATAGCCTTCAGCCTACCCATGATCTCTACGAGCACCCTATCACGAGCCAATATATAGTCTAGGATCATTAAAGCATACTCCCGGACAGGTCTCCAGTCTAGATTATTTGATAGAAAATAAGAATACGCTAGATCATCTAGTTGGTTAAGAAGCACAATATCCAGTTCATCCGGTGCATACTCCTCAACCCTCCTCCTAACATCAATCCAGTCAAGATGATCTATGAGACCAGCTGATTCAGGCTCATGGATCTCAAAATACTTCTTATCACCAACACATTCAACACCATATATTATAGTCTCAAAGGGTATCCCATAGACTCTCCTCAAAACAATCATTATATACGCTAGCCCAAGCCTAAGCAACCCGGGATCTAGTCTCTCATCAACCTCATATATATAGCCATAGGTATAGTCACGGTATTCCCCATGGGCTGGTGCTGGAACATATATGAGTCTACGGTCATGGCTAACTATGTGCTTACCCCCTATACGGAAGATCCTTGGCTTCTCACTAGACACTATCCATACAACACGGTTAGGAACCTTAATATACTGTCCAAAACCCCTCCTTGGAGGATAGACTACACAATACACATCAGTAAAGATCTTCCCTCTCACAAGATCCTTCACAAGACTAGGCTCCTCACCCCACCTATGCTTAATATCAAGATACTCCTCATAAGCCTCAGCCAAAGCATCATACTCCCAGAAACGCACACTCCACACAGGCTTCTCATAAACAGCTGTCACAACACGCCCCTTCCGAATAGCCCTATGTCCTGTCACTAGAGCATCACTACTATAGTCTATACAGCCGATCTGGAACTTCTCAACAAGATCACAGTGTCCAATAGGCTCCAAAGACCTAGTACCCTCATCAGTCTCAAGATAACGCTTAATACCATAGGGTGGTGCAAACTCGTAGAAACCCATACGCTCCCAAACCCACTTAAGCCTCCTACGATCAACACCATCCCTTCTAAGAACACCAGCTCTAGCCAAAGCATCCTTCTCAAGATCATCTAGTTCTACCTTAAGCCATGGAGACAATAGCTTTACAAGACCAGTAAACAACTTGATATAGAGGTTCCTGGGGTTAACAATGGTTTTCTCAAGAGGCATGTTAAGCCATTTATCAAGTGCCTCAAGCCCCTTAGACAATAGCTCCCAATCCCAACGGCTACCCGGTATAATAATGGATTCAGTAAAGGGTATCTCCTCCCTACGTCCCTTACGACCCTCCCTCTGAAGATACTCCCGGACATCCTCTGGAAGCCCAAGATGAACCACTCGGATAACAGTACCTATATCGATCCCCTGGGTTAACGTACGTGGGCTAACAATGATCTTTATCCTACCAGTCCTTGCACCCTCCTCAATCTCCTCCCTAACCTTCTTAGGCACTAGGTGATGATGTGAAGCTATGGCTTCACTATACTCTGGATACCTTGTCCGAAGCCTCTTAGCAACCTCCTCAGCTCTTGCAATACTCTTTGTAAACACCAGTGTCACACCATCATCCCCTAGATAGGCCCCAAGGATCTCTGTATAGTCCATAGAGATACTTGGTACACTATAGCCTAGTGCCTCAAGATAGGCTGTGACACGATAAGGGTTTCTCTGGAAAACACTATAGTCCTCAAGAGCCTCCAGTACATCTGGATCAACATCCTCCCTACCGACAAGATCTTTTCTCAGCCTCCTAAGACTCTCCCATACACCACGTAGATTCTTACCCAAAACAATAATGGTGTGGTTCTCAACATGGAATGGCTTACCCTCAATAACAACATAATCCCTACCAGTAAGTCTCCTAAGATACTCTCCAAGCTCCTCTGGATTAGCCAATGTAGCAGTTAATAAGACAATCTGTAGCCCTCTGTTAACAAGTGATAACAACTCAATCAGGGCCATGAGGAGAGCTAGACTACGTGGACCATAGAAGTCTAGTTCATCAATAACTAGTAGATCTAGGTTTGATAGGAATGGTTCTAAGAGGCTATCGTGTTGCCTTAGAAAATACTTCTTAACCTCCATCAATAGATAGGCTGGATTAGTTATTACAAGTCTTGACCCAGCAATAAGTTTCCTTATACCCGATAAACCGATCTCTCTTCTCAACTTATCCCTTGTAGGAGCATCAAGCTGTAACACCTCTATACCTAATGCATTACAGTACATCCTTATCCTACGGATCTGGTCATTAGCTAGGGCTAGTGTTGGATATACCGCTAAAGCCCTAAACAATCCATTACGTGCTTTCTCTAGGAAGTAGAGGATCCATGCTTCAGTCTTACCCGAACCAGTACCAGATCTTAGTATAACGTTCCTCCCACTCATTAGCTCCCTATAAGCCCTATACTGGTGCCTATAGAGTTTCTTAGAGGCAATCCATAGCCCATGCTCCCGGAACTCACTAAATAGATCACTGAATGAGAGATCAATGTGATCGGGTTTAGTAGAGCCCGTGAACCTATAGGTGATAGTGTACCCCAGATCCTTGAGAAACACCCTACTATCAGTAATTTTCAATAGCTACACCCAGTTATGTAAGAATATGTATTGGTTATAAAAAAGGTGTATTTAATGATCTAAAAATATGGTTTAACAACTATTAGACAACAACCACCTTTACCGATGTAGAATACTCTCCCTTACCGGGTACATTATAATGTACTGTCACGTTATGCTCTGTACCACATTCCCACTTAACCAGATCCTCTGGAGATGTGAATAGACCTACCGTATAGGTGTCAGTATATATTTCACCAGGCCTTATGATTAGTGATCCTGTCCATACAGTGATGTTGTCGACCTCTATACTAGTTACTTCAACAGCCCGATCCTCTACATTCTTTAAATTAGCAAGTAGTATTACCTTGATAGACTGGTTGGGATAGTGTATAGCTGTAAGTGTAACCTCCTGTATGACTAGGTATTCCTCAATACCAGTACCAGTTGTCTCTTCACTATACTCATACTCTACCTTCATCTCAATCAATACATGACCTATAATATCTAGGCTTGGCTGTTCAATACTCCAGTTAATAGGTATTTTTACAGTACATACATACTCCCAAGTACTGTTAGAGACACTTGTTACCAGAGTACTTCCAGTACCTATGACATTCCCATTCTTATCATAGATCTTTACATTAATCGTAGCGTTACCCGTAAAGTTCTCCGCTCCACTAAAACCTGTCCCACTACTCCATGGAGACGTCATGTTGAAGAATGGGAATAATGTCTTGGCACGTGCCTCCATAACAAGTTCTGACATATTGCTGGTGAAGTATATTGATCCTCGGAAGTTACCGAATAATGTATTGAACGCCATATAGTATGAGCCATTATAGGCTGCTGGAACCACTAGATCCATTGTTAACTGTGATGGTGGTGTAAATGGTAGTGGACTTAATGATTCCTCCTCAACCCCAGTATCCAACGTTATCCTAAAGACATAGTAGAAAGTTGCATATACATCCTCACTAGTTGTTGCAGCCTCACTTACCCCAAGATCCTCTGTAGGTGTTGTCTCTTTATTCTCCTCTGTAGTCTTTACTGTACTAAGTGATGATCCTATATAGTATCCAAGACCCATACCTACAACTAACAATATTATAGCTATAGAGCCTAAAACCGCCTTGGATACAGACCTCACAGTCTCAACCTCACCCCTCTAGACTTCTATCCCTCATATTATTGATTGTTTCTATTTAATGATTATTACCTAGCCCCTATTCGGTATATTGTGTCAATAAATCCTTGACACCATATGTGCCTTATATAGGATGAGGGACTATGTTAATGGCTACACCATACCATATTCTTGGAGAAAATGGTGTTGAGATAACATAAATATTCCATAAAGACACAATATATTCCTAGTAAAGGGGGCTTCCATGGTGTTCTGAGTGGAGGTGGAGAGAGAGATTAGGGATATGATCTTTAAACACCATGTATATAATGTCCAGAAATACCTATGGACCCTATTCCTATATACCGTATCAGCATTACCAATAGCATTCCTCATCTATGTAGAGATCTATATACAGGTTATGCTTACTCGGGGAGTCTATGTTGGTAATAAATTTGCAGCTGTATACTCATACCTATTTATACTTATAGGTATAGTATTCATTGGAGAGACTTATCTATACTATGGATTCCTAAGGAATATTATTGAGGCACTAAAGATCCTTGGCTATAACCCAAAGCTATATCATAGAGTATTCCTGGTCCTGGGGATAACAATATCCATCGTAAACATAGTCTGTGGTCTCTACCTACTACAGAATATAGGTGATCTGGGGCGGTACATTGGATCAATAGCTCATCCAAAGAATATCCTTGGATCAATTGTTAGGCTCCCATGGCTATTTGGTAGACATATATTCTTCAATACATACTATATTATTAACACAATATTGTTGTTTGCATCAGCAGTATATGTATCATTAACTCTAATGAAGATAAGTAGGTATGTAGGATCCAAACTACTTAGGATCATAAGCCTAGTTGTACTTGCCAACGGCATTATACTACTACTCTACGTATACGTTATAGTGGATCCCATACTAACTAATCTCGTAATAGAATTATTTGCTGGAATAACAATAGTGCTTGGATTCTACTCATTCAGACTTACAAGGAGACTATATGAGATATTTAGTTCCAGGTGTGGGGGGTAGTAATGGGTAGATGGTATATATCCTACCTAATACTAGCATTTATAATATCATCTTCCCTGCCAACGCTATGTAATACACCATGTATAGGCATTAATAGTGGGTCAGGAAGTGGAGGGGAGGTACCATTCTACATAGCATTCATACTACACTACCACCAGCCACTATATAATGAGACAGGTAGTCTTGTTAGTCTATTGGAGAACCCGGATTGCCCGGATTGGCTTGATGATGTATGGATTGAGAGGACGGAGATATACCGTGGACTCCCAGCTCAAGCCGCTATAGAGCTTAGTGGTAATGCAACTATACATGTAGACTTAACTGGCACACTTATAGAGCAGCTTATGGAGCTTGAGGAGACTGGATGGGATGGTGGACGCTATATTGGGTGGAGGGATAAGTGGGTAGAGGGTTTTAACACAGTTAATGATGCTGGTTATCCAAAGGTATCAGTCC
This sequence comes from uncultured Desulfurococcaceae archaeon, assembly GCA_964627005.1. Classification (GTDB taxonomy): domain Archaea; phylum Thermoproteota; class Thermoprotei_A; order Sulfolobales; family Desulfurococcaceae; genus CAZHDB01. The sequence goes on along the minus strand of CAZVHC010000017.1, from coordinate 19,025 downwards.
TGGGTACATCATATTATCATACAGTAATGCCTCTGGTATACCGTGTTGATCCTAGGCTCATATACCGGGATATAGACATGCATAGAGGGATCGTGGAGGAAGTATTTAACACTAGTCTTGATAAGGGATTCTTCTTGATCGAGGAATCCTTCACCCCAGAGATCATACCCTATATAGTCTCCATGGGCTTTGAATGGATTGTTGTTGATAGTGAGCATCTACTTAGAGCGACAAAGGGGTATAGTAGTAGCTATGATCCTCCTCCAAACCCTATAGACATAGTTAACCCTGATCCTGGTGACTGGGAATGGGGGATTAGCCCATCACTAGTGTTTAGACCTCATGTGCTAGAGTATAATGGTTCAGAAATAGTTGCCTTCATAAGATACAGACAGCTTAGCTCATGGTGTATGGCTGGTATGGATGCAGAGTTCTTCCTTGAGCATCTAAGCCATTTCCAGCAGTACAACAATGATCCTAGTAGACCATTCATAGCCGTCATAGTACATGATGGAGATAATGGGTTCCCGAAACAGAATAATGGATGGGATTACTATATGGGGTTTCTCCAGGATCTAGACTACCTCATAAACAATGATCCTAGATATAGTTTCTTCAGAATAATAGGTCTAACCCAATACCTTGAACAAGTATATGATCCAAGGAATGATAGTGAATGGATATACTCTAAGGTCCACGTAGAACCGGGTAGTTGGGAGACAATGAGTACATGGGGTGAACCATATTTTCCTCAGTGGAACTGGCCCGATCCAGGATCACCTGATCAGGGTAGGTGGAGCTATGTAGTTAAGGCTGTCAATGTATTGGAGAGTGTTAGGGAGACACTATCTAGTGGAGGCTTTGGTGAGAGCTACTGGGGCAGATTCTATGAGGCAGAGGATCTTGTTATCCGGGCTATGTGTGGAGACTATTACTACTGGGATGGTGATAGCTGGTGGGATGTTAAGACCTATAACGTGCTTGATAGGGCACTAGATATACTCTATGGATTAATAGTTGATACTGGCTTAAACGATACAGTCCCGCCAACAATAATGTATGCGTGGAGGGATCCATACAATCCAACTGGTGAGTATAACATATACCTACATGTATACGACTACTCCGATATAGATCAGCTATGTGTCACAGTTACTATTGATAACCAACGCTATACCCTAACACCATCAAAGGTATCCAGTAACCTATACAAGGCACATTTCTACGGACTACCACCCGGATACACTAGAGTCTATGTATATTCTATGGATACATGTGGTAATTCAATAAATACCTCCATAGAAGAGTTCATATTATCAGCTAGTAGTCCGGGAGGCTATGTAATGGATGGAGTAGTTGATCAATGTGCAAAACTTGTACTCGCTAACGATAACAACTCTATAGTGTCAATGCTTTGGATGAATATACGTGGTGACGTATTGTACGTAGCATCAAATACCTCGGGACAATACGATATATTCATAATAATATCCCTAGACCCATACACAGGCTATACGGAGGCCCCATGGGCTAAACAAGGTCTTGTAGCAAACTATACACTATACCTAGCTGTTGAGAGTAGTAATGGATGGACCGGGTGGTTTAGACCAGGGGATCAATTAATTGATCAGCCGTGGGCCAATAGTGCACAGGGACAAGTACTTGAGGGATGTATAAACCTTACGGAAGCCATTGGCTACATACCCGATAAACTATATGTTGCTGTAGCAGCCTATGAGACATGGGATAATGGTGTACTAGTTGAACTACTGAATACATCTAATGGAGACTATAATATAGATCCTGGGGAGTACATCATAGTATATGCAGAGGATATTGGTGGTCCACAGCCAATACCTGAGCCCACTGCACCAACAACGTATCTAGTAATAATAATAGTAGCCATAATACTCTATATTATTATAAGGCTTCTTAGGAGGAGGACTATATGACACCATATAGCACGAGTAGTAGGGAGACTATGGATACCAGCACCTGTAGAGATATAATGGATAATGTGACACCAGTCTCCGTAGCCCTACCACGCACCCTTTTAAGAAACTTTATAGCTACATGAGTGACACTATAGGACTTATCATACGGGGGGTCAAGCGATCCATCCGGGTTAACACGTCCAAAATTCTCCTTATAAACACCATTTCTCAGCCCCCTAAGAAACAATAGTAGTTCTAGGAAGTAGAGTGAAAACATGAGTACACCAAACTTCTCAAAATTACCAAGTATAACAAGACTAGCATAATAGGCTCCAAAACCATAGGTCATGCTATTACCTGGGAATACACGTGCAGGATACCAGTTATATATGAGGAAGGCGACTAGTGCAAAAGCCATTACGAGGCTAGCGTAGGCAATATACTCTAAGCCCTTGATCCATGAGAATATGAATGTAAAGATCATTAGGACAAGCCCCATACCAGCTTCAAGCCCATTATATCCAGCAATCATATTAAAGGCATTACTAGCTCCAAGGACACCTATTGGTACAAGTAGTAGGGGATAAAGTAGGCCAAAGTTTACGGATCCAAGGAATGGTACCGATATAGTTGATACACCAGCCTTAATAACAACCATGGGTAGGGCTAGAGGGCCCATAAACAATACTCTCTGCCATACCTTCAACCCCTTCTTCCAGCCAAGCAGATCGTCTAGGAAGCCTAGGAAGCTAGCCATAAAGAGTAGGAGTGCAAGGCTCATAAGCTCTGGTAAGTGATAGTATATTCCCATAAGGTATCTATTGAGGGCTATGACTGTTAGTAGGCCAAAGCTTGCCCCTAAGGAGACCCATACACCACCAGCCTCCACAGCATATGTTTCATAGGGTTTATTCATATCCCTGCCCCTAAACCCTAGTCTACCGCCTACCCTAACCCACCATCTCACACCAGTCAATGATACTGTGAATGCTATTACTGATGCTAGTAATGCGTATAATATCAAAGCATGTGCACCATGGCTAATCAGCTTATAAGCCTACAAGTATCTATGGAATAATCTACTAGATAAAAATGTTACTACTTGATCACGGTATATAGTATAAGTATGACGCCAAGTATGAATACAAGTACAACCACATAGGTTATAAGCTTCTCAAGATCCCTGCCACGCTCCCCAGATACGGAGACCAGCTCTGGCTTCTCCAGAACCCTCCTCTTCAATGGCTTCTCAAGCCTTTCCTCAATAACCCATGTAGCAGGTCTTGGGACCACCTCTATCTCCCGTTTCTCCCTGCAGGGAATGCTTTCTAGGGTGGATTCGATAATGTCAACATATCTTCTCAACACCTTAAACCTTGGATTACCCCTAATCAAACTTATTACCTCGTCACGATAGCAGGAGAGAGGCTCGATCATCCTCTGTACACGCTTATCACCTAGGAAGTCCCTAAAGAGATCCATTGGATTGCATTCTCCATGCCTACATAGATCCTCGATCTCATAGGCTATACTGGAGAGCTTAATAAGGTACCAATCAACACTCCTACCATAACCAACCTCTACCACAAACCTCTCAACAAGTCTCTCCAACAAGCTCACAGCAACACCTACCTCACCAGTAGAACCAGCTATGTATTCATAAAGACTACAATATCCTATAAAAATGGTACTAGGCAAATAATATAATCTCCTACTACCACTACACATCCACTGATGAGGTATGGAGGAGGATAAGGAGCTTAGGAGGCTCCTAGACAAGATCACTATAAAGCTGATCAGTAGGAGTAGGAGTGGTAAGACTATGGAAACCTATAGGGCTAAGCTCGTCAAGACAGATAGTCCACATGGTATATACCGTTATGACCGTAGTCTCCGGGAGTGGGTATTGATTGATAGGGATGGAGATGGGTTTAAGCCTTATCGTGACGGCTACTACATAATATACTTTGACAACACCAAATGCCCTGCATGTAGACTATACGATCTATTCTGGTACCCATTCATAGAGACTATAGGCCGTGAACTCGAGGGTGTAGAATATATCATCGTGTTATGTGAATGGTTTGCAAGACAATGTGATTCAAGAGCTGCTAGTAACACGTTTAAAAAATATGGTATAAGGGCTTCGCCAACAACAGTCTTCCTAGAAGTACGTGGTGGTAGTATTGCTAGAAAGGAGTTTGTACGTGGTGTTATGAAGATAGAGGATCTAGTTAATAAGACCATGGAGTTTACTGGTATAAAGATCTAGGTTTAATGTTCTAGGAGAGCTGTTTTTATAGGATAATGTATTTATATCTTCTATAGTATCCTCATTGTCTATGGAGGGTTGCCGTGGATATGTCTAGTGAGTTTCCAAAGGGTTCACTAGTATACCTTAGTAGGGGTTCTCTCATAGTTGGTCTTGGATACCTTATCTCATTAATTGGGAGGATATATGGATGTATAGGTCTTAGGGCTAGTGCTGAGGATATACTTAGTAAAACTGGTTCTATAAGGGATACTGCATCAATAGTATATAATGCCCTATTAACACACCTCTATACACCATTATCTATGGAGATGGTATCATTCATACTGGTTATGATCGGTGTTACATTCTACCTAATAAGATTCCTATACACTATAAAAACCGTTTACCCAGAGAAATATGGGTTACCAACAACAATATATATCATAGCATATCCACTTGGATACCTAGTCTACCTAAGCGGGTCAGCACTACTCCTTGGATTAACTCTCTCAACACTAAGATCTATTGCTGAAGGAACAACTGGTAGGGAGGCACTGGTAGCTAGTATAGGGTATATGTACACGGGATTAGTACTGATACTAACTGGATCAATAATGATGATTGTAGGCATAATAGCATTAGCAATAATACTCCTAAGGCTAAAAAGAGATCTTGGAGTAGGCATGTTAGCAGTAACAGCATACCTACTAATAATATCAATAATAATAACACCAATACCATCAATAACAGGTCAACCACCAATAGCCATAATAGGGGATCTATTGTCACTAATTGCATATATACTAGTACCACTAGCAATAACAAAGATAAAGGAGTAACATCAGCTATGCGGGGCCTCTATCATCAACCCCTCATTAAACGATCAGGGTCTTCACGTTTAACCCGGGATTCCTCAGCATCCAGTATGAGATAATTATTAGGAGAAGATATTATTAAGTATTGGCTATATAACTATTTATTACATGGTCACTATGAGATTAGTAAGTTTAGTTTAAAGTGGTATTTATGATATACTATTTTTTCTCTACTGATGCACTCTCTAACTATTTTTGCAGAGTTTCATCATTAATATACACTTACCCCAAGGTTCTTTAGGAATTCTATTGTCTTGTGGGGAAATAGATGGCTACCACCTAAATTTTGGTTAAACTATATTTGAATGGTTAAACTTTATTATAGATGGTTATACTTAGATAGTTCTGGTGGAGTATATGAGGGTTGTATTGAAGGTTAGGAAGAAGGGGATATTAGTGCTTCCAAAGGCTCTTAGGGAAAGTATCGGTATAGAGGAGAATAGTGAAGTAATAGCTGAGGTTGTCGATAACTCGATAGTGATTAAGCCATTAAGGCCTAGGATAGTAGAGATTGAACGGGATAGGGTGGAGGAGATTATTCGTGAAGAGAGGAGGGAGTGGGAGGAGAGAATTGATAGAATTACCAGAAAAACTTGTTCTTGACACAAGTGTATTAGTTGAATATGTAGTGGCTAACTCACCCTATCGTCCTATAATAGAGGATCTATTCCATAGATCAAGGGATCATAGAGTGACATTATATGTGAATACTGTTTCACTAGCTGAAACATACTATGTAGTATCAAGGATATATAGAGCAACTGGTTTAGATGTGGAAGAAGCTAATGAAGAGGCATTGAAGTACATCCTATTTGTAAGTAGGAGGGTAGAAGTAGTAAAGTTAGATATAGAGACAGCAATACTAGCTAGTGAGTATAAGAAGAGACTACGTATAGCACTACCAGACTGTATAGTAATAGCAACAGCTACTAGGACAAACTCTCACCCATTATTTAAGAGTGTAGAGAGGGAGATGAAACCACTAATAAAAGAACTAAGGAAGCTGAAAACAATATTCCTAGAAGAAGTTCTAGAGCAGAACCTATAAGTTAAACCTGTGTCTCCAGAACCCTTAACTACCCCTTTTATATCGTGTGTTTCTGAAAAGGCATTGTTATAAAGACTCTTTCTACTAGATAGTAGAGGATCACTATGTATGAATAGTTTTACCTACCTCTCTCTATTATTATAAGGGGGCTTAGTATAGACTGGGTGAAACCGGGAATTGGGTGTTACTGGTTTTAAGCAGATCGATATGCTGGTGGGGATTATACCGAGGGACTGGATAGTCGAGTTCTATGGTGATGAGAAACTAGTCCATATACTCCTACACCATACGCTAGCCTATCAGAGTAGGTTTGGCAAAGTACTCCTCTACCACACACTTGATTTCGGTGGTCTCAACCCCTACTTGCTCCAGAGACTAGCTAGGATACTTGGTGGGGATATCGATGAGGTCATGGTGTCACGTGGTTTTCGACTAGGAGATGTGGTTGAGGGTCTACGTAGTATTGAGGCTAGGGATGACTATAGATCCCTTATCGTAGCCTATCCCTATCACCACCTAACAAGTGATCCATCAATATATCGTGTAGCCACAGAGATCACGGGTATCATTAAGAGGATCTCTTCTAGGGGTAGACGGGTCATACTATTCAATAGCGTTAGCCGTTTCGGGAAATACTATCCGGATGGAGGCAACTATCATCATCATACAGTACATGTTATCATAAGGCTTGTTAGGAGGAGAAACGGTAGGGGTGTAGCAGAGGTATTTAAGCATCCCTGGAAGCCAAGGGGGTCACGCACGGTATTCTATGTGGATAGCCTAATTGGGTGGAGTAGTTGGGGAGGACAACGCCTTCTTTCAGAATGGCTGTATATAAGGAGCTAGATCGGTTGTTAAGGATAATCGATCTAATGCCTGAGCATGAGAAGAGGATTCTCCATAGACTACTCGATGGGCTTGAAGATACACTATCACTCTATACACACACGGCTCCACCAAGCGATCCCCTAGAGGTAATAGTTGTGCACATGCTTAGGAGACTCGCTGGTGAGCTCTATGGGTGTAGAGGGATGGATACTCGATGTAGAACCCTCTAGCAGGGGTATAGACATACTGCTTGTTAACATCCATGGCGATCTGCATAGGCTACATATGAACACACTATTCCATGGCTACATCATGCCCGGTAGACAAGTGGATCCAGATTATCTATTAGAGGATATAGCCTGCCTCAATGATGTTGTGGATGCATGGATTGAGGAATGGCTTAAACCACCCTATTACAAAGATACCGTGCCAATCATAGTATTTTCTACATATAGTCTAGGAACAGTTCACCAGATACAAACGATTACGTGGAGAAAGGGGGTTGGATATATAGTTAATGACTATCCACACCCACTAGTAGAAACTCTATGGAGATACGGGCTTAAGCCATCAACAAGGATAAGGATCAGTAGTAGTAGAGGGGTTATTCTAGAGGATAACGAGGTAGACTATAGCCCACCGCCATTCACAACCATAGAGATAAGATTGCTTAGAGGATCTAGGAGGATATACAGTGTTAATGAAGAGCCTAATGGGGTAGAGATAATAGTCGATAATAGATTGGCTTATAGGGGATCCCTAGGTAAGGGTATTGATTTCCTAGAGGATCTCAGGGGACATATAGGCTTAGCAGGTATTGTTGAGAAGAAATACATAGACACACTCTACCCCAGCCTACTCAATAATATCGTGCCGGTATGGATTAACAAGGATACAATGTTCACCGGAGTACATGGGCTCATAGAGTGGAGCCGCCTAAGCTATACACCGATCAAGTACTTAAGCGATAGGAGTATAGGTGGTGTACTAACAACTATTGAGGCACTAGAAGCTAGGAGACACAAGTACCTCATAGTAAGGGGGTATGGTAGGATTGAGCCCTGGAGGAGTATAAGGGATCTAGCCCAAGACGATCGCGGTGGCACCGTATACACTCCAAGATCCGGTATGTACTGGAGGGTTTGTCAAATAGACTTCTCCAGCCTATACCCCAGCATAATAGCTAGATACAATATATCTGGTGAAACAGTTGATAACCCATACTGTAGAGACTATACAGTACCACCTGGATCCAGTCATAGGGTATGTATTGAACGTAGAGGACTTGTTGCAGGTGTTATGGAATGGCTTATCTCAAGGAGGGAGGCTTTACGAGAACTAGTCAATAGCGGTGAACACAGATGTCCTAGGGAGATCCTTGTTGAGAGGATAGAGGCTATTAAATGGATTCTAGTAGCTAGCTTTGGCTATCTAGGCTACCGTAACAGCTTATTCGGATCGATAATGGCTCATGAGACGGTCACAGCAGTAGATCGCTATATAACAGCAGTTGCCCGTAGAGCAGTAGAGGATCTTGGGTATAGGGTTATACACATACTTGTTGATAGCCTATTCATTGACAACTATGGAGACCCGATTAACTGCAAATACATAAATAATGCTATCATGGAAGCCACGGGTTTTAAGTCTAGAGTTGAAGCTGAGTACCTATGGCTCATAATACCATCTACGAGACGTGGATACGGATACTCCAATAGGTATTTCGGTAAACTAGTTGATGGCTCTCTAAAGATAAAGGGACTATACTGTGTAAGAAGTGATACACCACAGCTTATAAGGGAAGCACAGCTGGAGGCCTTAGAGACACTAGCTAGAATAGATGAACCAGTGCATGTTAAGGAGGTACTAAGGGATCTAGAGAGGATCTATAGGAAGTACCATATGCTAATAAGTAGTGGTAGGGCTTCTGTGGAGAAACTAGTTATTGTGAAGAACATACGTAACCCCAACACCAGATACCGTGATCCAAGGATTAAGGCACTGGATCAGTTATCATTGAAGACCAGTAGGATAGCATATGTTGTAGCTCCACATAGGAAATATGTACCGATAGAGAATGGTCCCAGTAAATATGATAGGAGGTACTATCTGCAATTACTTGATAATGCATTTAGGGAGATAGTACAACCGATCACTTTATGGAATAGATCTTGAGAGAACAGATATTATTGGAATACCCATATATTCCTACACAGAAACTATTTACTACATGGTGTCTAATATGGGTGGTTCCCTTTTATCAGAAATATATAATAAGTCTCTTGATGAGGTACTTGATATACTTGTTGAGGAGGGAATAATTAATGATAATGGCTTTACATATTTAGTCTCCTACTAAGGGGTGCTATGATCAAGGATTTTGTGCTTGAGGATGACCATATGATGTTTGTCCTTGAGAATGCTGGTCTCTTATTCGAGCTTGATATAAGGATTTTTGAAGGCCCAAATACCGGTGAACAATATATTGTCCCCGTCATAAACTATATTGATAAGAGATTATCTAGTTGGTTAACCCGGGTAATATTCTATGCTAGGAGGAAGGGATTAATAGATCTGAGGGGAATTCTCTGGAGAAATGAATCTGACGACTAATAGCCCTATCCCATAGGCATTATGTATTTAGGTAAAGATTTTATCTCATGGCATATACAGTTAATACCAAGGACTATTGGAGTAACTAGTCTCTCTTAGGTGGTAGATCATGGTTGATCTTGAGGTATCGTTTGCAGGGCTTAAGCTCAGGAATCCATTAATGAATGCTGCATGCCCTATATCAAGGGATGCTGAGATGATGAAGAAGCTAGTGGATGCTGGTGTCGGCGGCGTAGTTGCTAAGACCATAAGCATTGTTCCAGCCATAGTTCCACGTCCAAGCATGGCTGTAGTTGATCGTGGTATAACGACTGGTACACTACTAAAGACAATTGGGCCTGGAAGGGTTAAGGCTACACCAGTACCTAATCTTGGAGGCTACCGTGTATTCTATGCACTATTAAATGCTGAACTATGGAGTGATATACCCCATGAACACTATCTTGAGAGGGAATACCCGGTCGTTAAGAAGTACTGTGCAGAGCATGGAGTACCATTCATTGTAAGCATAGGCTATAAACCCCATGAGCTAAGGCTACTTGGGCCAAAGGTTCAGAAAGCTGGTGCAGACGCTATAGAGTTCTCAACACACTATATAGGGCAGGACTGGAGACCCGTTGTAGAAGCTGCTAAGGCTCTACGTGAGGTTGTTGATATACCCATATTTGCTAAACTATCGCCCTTCACGCCAAATATACCAGATCTTGTTAGGGAGCTTGAGAGAGTGGGTGTAGATGGTATAGTAGCAACCAACACCATAGGTCCAGCACTAAGTATTGATCTGGAGACCGGTAAGCCTATTGTTGGAGGGCCATGGGGCTATGGATGGATGAGTGGGCCTGCACTAAAGCCTTTAGCACTAGCTGTTGTAGCCATGGTTGCTAAGCATACAAAGCTGCCGGTCATAGGTGTTGGTGGTATTAGCCGTGGAGAGGATGTTATTGAGTACTTTATGGCTGGTGCATCAGCTGTCCAGATCTGTACAGCTGCTCTAGTTGAGGGGTTAGGGGTATTCCGTAGGATACTTGGTGAGGTTGAGAGATGGCTTAAACAACATGGCTATGATAGTATAGAGGATGTTAAGGGCATAGCTCTTAAGTATATCGTGGATAAGCCTAGGAGGACATGGGCACTACCACCAGTTGTTGATACTAGGAGGTGTATTGGATGTGGACTATGTGAGCAAGTATGTGACTATGATGCAGTCCATGTAGTGAAGATGGAGGTCGATGGTAGGGAGAAAGAGGTAGCTGTAGTTAATCCTACAAACTGCTATGGCTGTGGACTATGTACAAGTGTATGTCCAACACGTGCAATACACTTCACGGACTAAAACAGTACTCATGGAGAGTATGGATAATAGTATAAAGCAAAACTCCATCCATACACTAAACAATCCACTACATTTTTAGTTAGCCCATCAATATTCTAGCTTAGCTGTGTATAGATTGTATAGTGTATCAAGAAGCTTCTCCATTATGGAGAGGCTTTTCCGTCGTATCCGGAATGGCTAGGTTCTGGTTATGGGGGAGAGATGTGTGATGAGGGTGGTGGATATGGTAATGCTTATTTATAGCTAGGATATAGGTTATGAGTAAGGATGTATTGTTAGTAGGTGATGGTTGTTTGCCCGAGAAGTTTGAGCCCTACCATAGCTATATAGATAGGGGGTATGAACCCGATCCTGATAGGGATATAGTTGCTGTATTCAGGATTAGGCCTGCAAGGGGGTTTAGTATAGAGGATGCTGCTGGTGGTGTTACTGCTGAGAGTAGTACTGGTACATGGACAACACTTTATCCATGGTATGATGTGGAGAGGGTTAGGAGACTCTCCGGTAAAGCATATTATTTCAGGGATCTAGGTGACGGATCATATATTGTCAAGATAGCCTATCCAGTTGAGCTATTTGAAGAGGGTAATATGCCTGGATTACTAGCATCTATTGCTGGAAACATATTTGGTATGAGGAGGGTTGAGGGGCTCCGTCTGGAGGACATATACTTTCCAAAGTCATTCCTTGAACACTTCAAGGGGCCTTCCAAGGGAATGAAGGGTGTTAAGGAGATATTTGGTGTGAAGGATAGACCTATTGTTGGAACAGTGCCTAAGCCTAAGGTGGGATATTCTCCTGAGGAGGTTGAGAAGCTAGCTTACGAGATCCTTGTTGGAGGCATGGATTATATAAAGGATGATGAGAACCTTACAAGCCCAAGCTACTGTAGTTTTGAGAGGAGAGCAAAGGCTATAATGAAGGTTATAGACCGGGTTGAGAAGGAAACTGGTGAGAGGAAGGTATGGTTTGCAAACATTACATCCGATGTAAGGGAGATGGAGAAGAGGCTTAAGCTTGTGGCAGACTATGGAAACCCATATATAATGGTTGACGTGGTTGTAGCTGGATGGTCTGTACTCAGCTATATAAGGGATTTGGCTGAGGAGTATGGGTTAGCAATACATGCTCATAGAGCAATGCATGCAGCATTCACTAGAAACCCATACCACGGCATATCAATGTATGTACTAGCAAAACTATACAGGATCATTGGCGTAGACCAGATCCACATAGGGACAGCTGGTATGGGGAAGCTTGAGGGATCAAGGATAGACGTGATCAGGTATGCTAGAATACTCAGGTCAGAACACTTCATACCCGATCCTGATGATCCATTCCATCTAGAGCAGAAAATGTACCATATAAAACCAGCTATGCCGGTCTCGTCAGGAGGACTACACCCGGGTAACCTACCAGGAGTGATAGAGGCTCTAGGAAAGGATCTAGTGTTACAGATAGGAGGTGGAGTACTAGGCCATCCAGATGGGCCACGTGCAGGGGCAAAAGCTGTTAGACAAGCACTAGACGCTATACTCAAGGGTATACCTTTAGACGAGTACGCTGAGCAGCACAGGGAGCTTGCTAGGGCATTGGAGAAATGGGGTTTTGCAAAACCAATATAGTCCTCTACTGTGGAGACTCTATCTATAGCCTCTGTCCACCATAATCTTTAGCTTATCATATATAACCAATGATCTCCCTATATATCCATATGGATTTTTCATTCCTTCATATGTTCATCGGTTCTTCGACCATTAGGTATAATGTAATTTATATTTGTGTAAATATATATTCTTAACCTAGAAATGATTGAGAGAATGATAGGTATTGAATCCTCTCGTGATCGGGCATAGAGGTAATACCTATAGGATCCTATGGTGGTACCTTAGGGTAGGTACACCAGTTATAGAGGTTGATGCAAGGCTTATAGGCAGGGACTTCTACGCTGTTCACGGCCCTAGCCCTATACGTAGAGCTAGTCTCATAGGCAGGATCATGGCTTGGATAGACTATCATTTCTTCTACCGTGACCCGATCATGAGGCCTCTGAAGCTAACTCAGGTACTGGAGATGATTAGTGGTAGGGCTGATGTAATGATCGATGTTAAACAACTTGGTATTGTAGATAAGCTCTTGGAGACACTAGATAATAGTGGATTCAAGGGCAGAGTCTATGTTACATCAGAACTGCACCCGGTTATAAGGGAGATTAAGGAGATCCGTGGAGACATTATAACAATAGCGTCGATAAACATACTACCAATAGATATCGTAGACATAGCCTCCAAGGCCAATGCAGACATGGTATCAATACATCTAAGCCTATTAAATAGGGAGATAATAGATGAACTACACCATAGCGGCTTCAAAGTACTTACATGGACAATAAACGATCAGATACAAGCCATAAAATATATAGACATGGGTGTTGACGGGATAGTGACTGATCGGCCCGATAAGATACTAGAGCTTATTAGGAAACATCACTCCTAGAAATATTCATCCTTACCTTTACGGGTTTCTCAACGTACCATAGGGGACACTCAAGATCTATAATAATCTCCTTCAGTGATCCCGATTCATCGTACATGTATTTTATACAATGGGTCTTCTCCATAGACTCTATAACTTCCCTAGCATAACTAGTTGCTTTCTCAACAAATTCCATGTTTAGCCTAGAAGTCCTTATCTTAGGTCTAAAGAATTCCTTATCTATGCACATATGTTCTCACCAACTAGTTTATGTAGATAATCTGTAACATTTAATTCCTCTGCTAGTCTGCATAACTTATCAGGTTTAATATCGTTTTTCCTAGTATTCCAGAGGATCTTTGCACGATACATATCGTATTCTGAATTCCAGTACTTCCATGCAGCCAATAGATATACAAGCGTTGCCTCAATACTCCACATATAAACCCAGTAATCATTAACTGTTACTCTAATGAAATCTCTAATCCCTGTTGTTGTCACAATCTCTATTGGCTTAACGATCCTGATCATCGATAGATCGTATCCTCTACATATTCTTTCACCAAGATACTCTAGGAATCTACGGATAACCCTTGCTTTACTGGAGACTATATTTATGTCTACATCATATGTTCTAACTGATGCACCGGTATAGAATTCTACTGTGAATCCCCGGACAATGTATATTCTTCCAAGACCACGTTTCTCAAGGAATGTGTTTAGCCATGCGAGAAAGTATATTGTCCTTATAGCTTCATCACTTATCTTGGAAAGCCTATCTCTGATCTCTTCATTAAATCCTCTGATGAGTTCATCGAGTATCTCCTGATCGCTCGACTCCATCAACATTACCTCAATAACTATTTATCTCCTTGGAGACAAATATATTCATTGGTGATGGTGTTTTTGAGAGAGGAGGTTCTAGGCCTAGGCCATTATAGGTGTCATGCACTCATACACGATGCTCCTGGTTTACCAATAGTTTTCCTCCACGGATACAACTTTACATCTGATGTATGGAGGGATATTGGTGTACTAGAGTATCTTGAGAGGGAGAACATACCCTATCTAGCCATTGACATGCCCTATGGTGCACGTAGTAGCTGTAGTCCACACACACGTGACCCAGATGAGAATGTATTCGTGCTGCATGAGGCTGTCCACGGGGTTTTCGGGACTATAAGACCAGTAATTGTAGGTGCTAGTCTTGGAGGCTATATAGCACTTAGATACTGTCTAGAACACCCTGTCTCCGGACTACTACTCATAGGGCCTGTCCGTGTCTTTGAAGAAGATCTTGTACGTAGGTATAGCGGTTTCAACTATCCAGTACACATCATAGTTGGTACTAGAGACAGGATCGTGAATGTAGAGGATATGGAGAAACTAGCCAAGCTAATACCAAATGCTAAACTAAAGATCTATGAGGATGCCGGGCACCCAGCATATCTTGACTACCCGGGAAGGTTTAGAAATGACCTACTAGAACTCTATAGGGAGGTTCTAAAGGGCTAGATATGGGGTGTCTCACATATATCGTTTTTAACTAATATCTTTACTCTACTACCTCCTCTACTTCACTCTTCATAATCCCGAAACCTAGTGATCTGTTTCTACCAACACCAGTCTTTTCCCCAAGCCATAGTAGTTGTTGGAGTAGGTTGTACTCGTACCTCTTAACATATACTCCATATAGTGCTTCACCAATAAACCCATATGCATACTTGTCCTCCCCAAGCTTTATCTTTACGGTCCTCGTCCTATCTACTAGGAGCTCCATACCACGTGTAGCTATTCTCTCCAATAGAGTCCTTAGGCTAACACCAGTGATCCTATAAAGTGTCTTCCCGAGACTATAGAGTAGGCGTTTATGGCTTGGATAGAGTATATCCCATGACCTAAACATGTAGTGTGTAGGGGTCAGGTACTTGATCCTTATAAGTGCCTTTACACGTTCACATGATACAGTCTTAAGCCTTGGCCTAACCCTTATAGAGTTATAGCTTAGCTCAAGGAGATCAACTAGGCTATTATAGCTAGTTAATCCATCAATGAATCTCAGTACAAGATCCTTGTTGAGAAAGACTATGTTAAAGGAATACCTCTTACCCGGGTCAAGGACTACACTACTACAGCTATCACCCCTACAAACACCACTCCAAACAATCCTCCAGCCACCACCGCCATAGACATAGAGTGGAGAGAGCATAAACGGCTTAACAGACTCCCTTCTAATATGGACACCAACACCCTCAAGTACATCATAGAGTATCTTAGCTGAAAAACTACCACTCCAACCAACCAATGGAATCCTATTGGAAGGCCTAAAAACAACCCTTACCAAACCAATCTCACGAGCCACCATAAACTATCCACCACTAAATTCATAGTTACAATTAAGCCTTGAGATACATGTAGAACTAATGATCTCTGTACCATTACATACCATCATAGAATGATTAGTTCTACTAGAAAGCATATTAATAATAGCCAAAACTTTCTCCCCAGCCTTATTATCATCCGTAACAACAATATCACAACAATCACCTAGTTTCCTCACTACACCAAGAGCTAAATGAGCATCCTTATCCACAACTTCCCCACCATCATAAATATTATTAAGACCATACACTCTAACAATCAAATCCCTATGCATCCTACTAAGTCTCCTGACAATATCTTCTACTCTTAATATCTTAAACAATCTTGCAAGTACACCAGGACGCTTAGTAATGATCTTATACTCCCTCTTTCTCTTAGAAATTACCAAGTAATTCGTTACTCTTATCCTATATTTTGTCATAAACTTATCTACTTTATTCTGTACATTCTTCAGACTACATGTATCCCATATAATGCATATTTGTCTACTCATGTCTATACTCCCACCCAAATACTATATCTCTAACAATAGATCCTCAAGCCTTCTAACACTATATCTTTCAAGAGCCTTATCAAATACTCTTTTCTCTAAAGAAATCCTTCCAAGATCTTTCCATACAATCTCATAGACATAGACATTATCAGGCTTTAGTATATCTCTTGAGATCATTAGTTCTAGCTTATGGAGGATTTCTTCACGATGTGATGAGATCATGATAGCATAGGGAACATTAAGGTCATTAATTAAGCTGAGATATAGATCCAAGAGATTATATACAATATAGGTGTCAAGACTTACCTCTGGTTCATCTAGGTATACAATAGGGCTTACTTCATACTTACTCATCAACTCATACATTGCAGAAATATAAACGGCATGTGAGAATAATACTCTTAATCCTTTACTGAAAAAGTGTTCTTCAATAATATTTTCTCCAATCTTAATTTTTGTTGGGGAAAGTGCAGTAGGTAATGAAGGCCTTATCTTGATCTTTTCTCCTCTCTCTATAGGTAGGCCAGATAATGATAAAGTTTTAGCCAGTAGTGATTGAATTTCTCCTACTAATTTACCGTGTATATTAGATCCGTTGGCAGTAATCCTTGCAACAATTTCCTCGGATGGTGATCTGGATTTATCTGGATATATTATTCTTTTATATGAGTTATATGGTTCCAGTAATGCTAGGCCAAGATACTTTTCTTCACAATTATATTCTACCCTTACATATTGATCTAGTAGATCCTTCATAGGATCTATAATAGGTGTTCTGAGAGATACATTTATTTTTAGACAATTCTCTATCTCTAAATAATACTTTATGTCATATCTTTTCCTTTTTCTCTTATCTCCGGGGCTGACATCAAATACTAGATTGAGTTCTGACAATAATATACATGTGTATAAATATCTATACAAGTTCTTAATAGGATCATCTCCATATACATCTTTAATGATATCAAGTAATTCATCATGGCTAACATATTCCCTTAACCCTAATGGATCGTATCTTGATATCATTTGAAGTAATAGATCAACTCCAGGTAGTTCCTCTTCCTCATAAGTCTCAAATCCCAGTGCCTCAACTAGTTCTCTATAATAGTTAATTGTGAGTAGTAGTGTTGAGGAGGACATTATACCTGCTAATGTTTTCCCAGATATATTTGATCCTATGAATAATGCTGTACCTGGTAATAGTATTTCATAAGATTGATTCTTTAATGGTCCGGCTTCCTCAACATACACTCTAATCTTCCTTCTCTCCATAACCTCTTCACCAATCTCTCTACTGATAAATAATATGGGTTTTTCAAAGTCTTATCCTTACCCTCTTCACGATCCTTCCTCTCCTCCCTACAAACTACTGAGACATACTTATCAGCAGCCATTAACACTCCAGATAATACCCTTGACCTATGGATCAACACTAGATACTTGAAGTAATTTGTTCCCGATAGCTCCTCCAAGATACTATTGTACTCCCCAAATAACTCTGTAATAATGTCTATACTAGGCTCATACCTACTAGAGAATCTCCTAGACCATATAGATATGCTCTCCAATAGATCCTGTTCTACCTCTTTTAAAGTTCTCTCTATACAATTAAATCCAGTACCTAGTACTGGTATCTTGTATTCATTGAATAGCCTATGGATCAGCTTGACCAGCGGATCTGGGAAAAGCTCTTTCCTTCTATGTAAGTGTTTAATCTTCATTAGTCTCCTAGATAGACTAGATATTCTAGACGGTAATGGCTCTTGTCTTTGATGGTGCACGAGAATAGCGTATACTATTGGTACAAGATCCTCTTTACATAAGTTAATACATCTATTTAGGAGTAACTTGTAGGCTATAAGTGCTGATATGAGCTCATGCCCTCCAAAACCAATCATCTCCTCCTGGTAAAGTGTTAATCCTTTACCAATGTCATGTAGTAAACCAGTGACTAGTGCTAGCTTCTCAAATTCAGTGCCTAGTGCTCCATATAGTGTTCCTGCTATGTATTTTGAAATAATAGCTACGCTACTGAGATGAGCATCTAGAGGCTCAATACATTTACCATCCTTGTAGAATGCACAGAGTTTAGGGTAACCCATATTCCCGATCATAATTATCACCTTTAATAACAAGTCCCTGTAGATAACTATTTTTGAATATTCTATGTAGCCTCCTCTGTAAACGATAGACTGTGATCAATGGATGCCTACGGAGTGATTTAATGAGACTACCGAGATCACGGTATCCCAAGTCAATGCATTCAACAACTCCTCTGCATTTATCATCACATCTATTGATATAATAACATGGTACTCCATCCTTTGTCTCAATATACTTACTGCCTCCACGTAGAAGCCATCTTAGGGAGACTGTGACCCGATCTATTTCATTAGAATTCTCATCAACAATGACAAGTTTTAGTAATGATGACGATCGTATAATACTTCCTCCGAAGGTCTTTTCTAAATTCTCTAGGACATTATACATATTAGTGTATGATATAGTGTTCCTTATAGCAGGCTCTATAAGTTTGGTAATAATATCTTCATAGCCTAGATCTATATGACTAATATCTCCTGAATCTCTACTTAATATATGTCCTAACCCGGCATCTAGCAGTAGATCATATATTGATGGCCCCATACCGATCTTCCAGTCAAGACTTATTACCTCATTACATCTAAATCTCTCAGTAAGTTTACTGACAACATATCCTATAATGTCTCCATAGACACTTCTAGCATCCTCTATAGACTGTTCTGAAATAGACACTATTACTAGGCATGG
>CAZVHC010000016.1:33270-33509 GCA_964627005.1 uncultured Desulfurococcaceae archaeon | reverse complement strand
GTCTATGGCGATGAACCTAGGGATGCTTATCAAGAGCTTGTTGAAGACCTGCTAGCAATAGTAACCTCATTCGCTGGTAAGCTCTACGGTATGAGGAGCCGTAGGAAAAAGAAGCTTGTCCAAGGCTTCAAGAAGCTCCTAGAAGAGGTTGAGAAGAATGACTAGAGTAACGAGAACCGTTATAGTTAAGAGTGTTAAGCTTCCAAGGAAGGTGGTTAGGGTTCTGGTAGAGCTTGAGG
>CAZVHC010000016.1:0-33260 GCA_964627005.1 uncultured Desulfurococcaceae archaeon | reverse complement strand
TAACATGGTTGAGCAACTAGTGACATTTACAAAGCCAAAGCTTAGAAGCTTAGATAATAGGCTCGTAGCACTAAGTATTGGGGAACTAAACAACTTCCTATCAGATCTACTCTAGTACTAGAAGAACTAGGTATAAGACCAAGTTACTATAGAGAAGGCTATACAAGGGTATTGTAGCAATAAAATATGGTTTGACATATTTTTATGATAAATTTTATAGTATTTATAAACTGTCTCTATTACTATAACAGTTGATTTCTAGCTAAAACATATATGCTACCTTTTAAGATTTTTATTACTGTGAAGCATATGCCTCGTGGTAGAAAGACAAGATATAATAGATCTTCTAATAAAAGGAGGGCTAGAGGTAGAACCGGTAGATCATATACTAGTAGGTCTAGGGTTCCAAAGAGTAGAGGTAGAAAAAGCTATACTAAGGGGCATCTTTTCGAGGATGTTGTTTCCAGGTATTTTGAGTTATTGGGATACAGCGTCAGTAAAAATGTCGTTAAAACAGGATTTTCTGGTGCAAGGCATGAGATAGATTTATTGGTTGAGAAGGATGGTGTTGTCGGCATGGTTGAGGCTAAGAACTATAGTCGTCCAATACCTAAGGAATGGGTTATGAAGGCATATAATGTTGCAAAAGACATTGGTGCAAATGAGGTCTATGTAGTGTCATCAAGTGGTTTTACAGAGGGTGCTGTAAAAATTGCAGAGGTTCTAAACGTTAGACTCCTCGATCTTAACGATATGGTGAAGGAGGTTAGGAGGAAGAGGGAGCTAGTTAAGGCTAAGAAGGGGTTCCTAAAGCCTACTTATGGTAGGCGAAAGGCTGAAGAGTACTCATTAAAATTCGCTATAAAAAGATTGTTTAGGTGTATTGAAAAACCCTACAACGTCAAGCTACTATATATCCCCGTGTATCTCCTATCTGGAGTCCATAAATACTATGAGGAGGAAGGGCTTATCTTCAAGAGGTATGTTGAGAGGTATAGGGAGATAAAAATACTGGTTGATGGTATTAGGGGGAGTCTCATCCTACTTGATGAAAACACTATAGAGTTCATAGGCATTCCAAGACTGTCTGATAATGAGAGAATGCTCCTCAAGATAGTTATGGAATATGATAAGGTATCCTATAGTGATCTACTTGAGGAGACTGGTTGGAGTAGGCAGAAACTATCAAGGACATTAAGATCACTATTAAATAAAGGTGTGATAGATATATCCGACGAGGAGGAAGAGTACATGTACTATTCGTTATTTCCTACAATAGATGACTTGGATGAAACTGCTAGTGTATTAATTGGGGATAGGAAACCCCCAATCAAGGATGGGCTACCTACTAGTGGTGGTGAAGTACTTAATGTAGGTATTGATATAAGTAGTTTGACGCCGTTTCTGAAGAACATATATGGTCTTAAGGTTAAGGATTACCAGCTTATCTATCTACCACTATATAGGGTTACAATGAGAAAAATTGGTGAAGGCACATATAGATTCATCTACTTAGTGGCATGGATTGATGAACCTATTGAGGTATCTATTCAGCTATAACGTTGTTGTAGTTGCCTTACTTATAGGCAAATACCTTAATAGATCAAGCCTATATGGATATAGTCTAGAGATTATCTAGTAGGGTATCTTACATGGTTTTAAGGCTATCTATCCAAAGGCTAAGTATTTTAAGAATATTGTTGATTTATTGGCGAAACTAGTAGTTTATACTGTTAGGGACAAGGTTAAGAGCTTCACAAGGCTCAAAGCCCACAAGTACCGTGAAATGAGGAGTATTTATCCTCAACTACCTTCACATTATGTTTATACTGTTTGCCAGGACGCTAGTACTAGAGCCAAGGGCTTCCTACGGTTAAGGAAACTAGGTCTAGCCGAGAAAGAGTATCAAGAGGTTAGAAGAGTAACTATATGGTTCGATGACCACCTATGGAAACCCTATGGCTTGACATCTATTAGGATAGCCACTCATAAGGGCTGGATAACGATAGAGTTTAACCCACATAAACAATACTGGAAATACATTAATCGTGGATGGAGGCTAGTTAGTGAAGCTAAGATAAAGCTTGATAAAAAGAATAGACAACTAATCATCTACTTATCCTTTGCTAAAGAGGTTGAAGAGTATAAACCTAGAGGATACTTACCTATAGATGTTAATGAGAATAACGTTACTATGCTGGTTGATGGAGTAGCCTACCTTTTTGAAACCCATATGAGGAAGCTTATTCTCGGATACTATTACCGTAGGAAGAGGATACAAAAAAGATACGATAGGCTCTATGGCGTAAAGTCAAGAATTAAGAGGAAGGTTATGAGGAAGTTTAAGGAGAGAGCTAAGAAACAGGATGTTAGGTGGAAGATAGCGAACATAATCGTTAGAACAGCCTACGAAAGACATTATGCTATTGTTCTTGAGAAGCTAGGTAGGAAGCCGGCTCAGAACATGATTAAGAGGATAAGGGATAGACAGCTACGACACATGCTTTTCCAAGTAAGCTTTAGAGGTATTCAAAGAGCAATAGAGGAGAAGGCTAGGGAGTATGGTGTACAGATAATATACGTTAATCCAAGAGATACGTCTAAGAGATGTCCAATACATAGTGCTCCAATAACCTACAGTAATGGCTTAAGGATCGGGAGATGTAGTAAAGGTGGAGAGCTATGGCATCGTGATATTGTTGCTTGCTGGAACCTTCTCCTCAAAGCCTACCTAGGCGATGGGAGCAACGCTCCAAGCCTAGGTAGGCTTATCTCTGTAGATGGGAGGGCTGTGCCGTTGCCCTCGACCGCCACCCATGACCCCATAGAAATACCTAAATCCCTATGGGCGAGGTGGAACTCCCTAGGTGCGATCATGAATCTATATAAAATGATTGGAATGATCACCTAGGGAGAAACGGAAGGCACCTCATCGCTCCAGTGTATATGTTGTTTTGTTGGGTTTATTTCTTTTCTAGTATACATATTGTCATTCCTATCATGCCGTGTTTGTGAGGGTATGTTCTTATGCATCTACTTAGCCTCTGATCGTTTATTATGTCCATGTATTCTGTTATTCCATGGCTCCAGTTGAATAGTTTCCTTGGTGGATCGATTATATTGATCTCTTCGTGTTTCTCAAGGATCTTTGATACAACGTATTCATTCTCCTCTGGTGCTATACTACATGTTATATATACCAATATGCCTCCATGGTCTAGTAGCTCTATCCCTGCCTCCAGCAACTCTATCTCCCTAGCCACGATCCTCGCTAGATCGATTTGGGCAGTCTTCCTCTTACGGCTAGGATCAAGCATTATCGTGCCTTCAGCACTACATGGTACATCTAATAGGATCCTCTTAAACCTCTTCCTAAGGAGCCTAGGTAGTTTCCTAAGATCACTCCATGTGACAACGATGTTCCTAAAACCCATACGTAGTACATGACCTACTAAAGCCTTAATCCTATATAGGACAAGATCATTGGCTACTACAAGCCCCTTACCATGCATTAACTGTGCTATATAGGTAGCCTTACCACCTGGTGCAGCACATCCATCCAAGACCTCACCAGTAAAACCATTCCAGACCAGCTGTAGTGGAGGAATAAGTGGTGCTGCATCACGATGTACATAGTAGTAGCCCTTAAGATACTCATGGGATGCACCAACACTAGGTCTACTGGGAGACTCCACCACACGATACCCATGGATACACCACGGTACAGGCTCAAGCCTAAAACCTAGAGTTTCAAGCCTCTCAACAAGCCATTTACAATCAACAACAAGGTCATTACACCTAATAACTGGTTTCAACGGCTTCTCAAAAGCCTCAAGTAACTCAATGGTCTCATCAAAACCAAAGATCCTTAAATACCTCTCAACAATATATGGTAGATAACCATACCTACGTGCAAGTCTACGGGCATCCGGAGTTATCCTCCCAACCCTTATCTCACGATAAACATCTCTCCAACTAACCCTCAGAAACACCACCCTCTACATAAACATCATAATCAACTAGCTCAGCATCATCTCCAACCTCATCTACATTTACCTGTCTCCACCCATACCTCTTAGCCTCCTCAATCATTAGACTAATAAATGTAAATGCTTTAACTGCATAACTAAACTCATTAGGAAACACCTTATCCGGACTAATACCCTCTCTAATCCTATCAAAATACCTCTTAACCCAGTTACACTGTAGCCCAAGCCTCAACGTACGATCACCATAACTTATTATCAGGGGATACATTCTACAAGCATACGGGTGTTCTCCATGGATAACGCATCCAGAACCCCTATTAAACGGGCACCTACCACCTATAACCCATCTATAGAGCAGTACAACATACTTCCCCCTAAACGGGTCATAGTAGACAAGATCAGGTTTGAATGAGAGACGGAGACCAAGATCACCTGCTTTCTCCTCCAGAAAACGTTTCTCCCATGGGAAAACCCTTGGATAATCCTCAGGATTAACAAATACACAGCAATCACTACACCTAAGACACTTAAACACAAACTCCATTTACTACACACCCTCATCCCTATTTACTCATTTCTTCTTAAAACAACATTTAACTCTAGATATAGCCATATATCCTCTATCATTGACTTCATACCTAATACTTAAATCATGGACTGCCCCATTGACCCATCTCTTATCAGAGGCATTGAATACTCCAACCCATATTGTATCAGCAAATATTGATCCAGGCTTAATACTTACACTATATGGTTCATAAGCCTTAATAAGAATACCATCAATATAGACTCTATCAAGATAAACCAGCTCATCACAAACATTCTTTACACTAACATAGAGTGAAACATTAACTGTATCATTATCTATATACTCAATAAATAAATATGCATCCTGTATCATAAGCTCATCATAGGGCTCCGGATGTCTTGGTGGAGATAGTAGCTGTAGCATCATTAAATAACTAATTACTATTATGAGCAATGCCCCAACTATAACAGCAACATACTCCTTTGACAAAACATTACCCCATAGATAAAATATACCTAATATTATTTATATGTGCAGGGCCCTATTAACAGTAGAACTTAAAATACATATTTAAGGAATGAGGATAATTCTAAGGGTATATATGGATTGAATATTCTGGTCATACCGCTAAATAATATATTTATGCACTCCATAGCCATTATTTACCTCCATAGCTAGGCACACATCTAATCTTAGTTTTAAACATATACTCCTTATCATCAACTCTGTAGGTAATTTTTATCCAATGTAGTGAATCAATAGCCCATGTTTTATCCGATGAATCAAATACTCCAACCCAGATGGTGTCCTCAAAAGACTTTCCGGGATCTATTCTAACACTGTATGCTCCATAGTCCTTAACAAGTATGTCATCAACATAAACACGCTCCAAATAAGCCTCTTTATCACAAAAGTTCTTTACAGCAATAAATAGTGTGATATTGACAATACTGTCACTCTTCCTCTCTACCGACAACATAGCATCATATATGACTAGTTCATCATATGCATCCTTATCTGGTGGAAATGTTTGATTGATTGACAATAGATAACCAATTACCAGAGCAACCATAATTCCTAAACCTATAATTAAAATCTTTTTACTCAATAGCATTGCACCCAGAAATAAGGTATACACATCACTACATACATATACTCTTCTACAGTAATAAACTTTAAACTATAAACTATATGGTTGGAGACAAAGCATCTGAGGGCTTCCATGCATTGGAAATACTGGTTATACCGCCAAACAATATACTCAGGCATCCAATAACTAATAGGGTATACCATGTATTCAAATACATAGCTAGAAGGCATAACGTATCAATACTTGATTATCCGTGCCATCCCCATGCCAAGCTCTCAAAACCCAGACCTATAGAGGCTTCTATAGTAACTTATAAGCCAATAGCTTGTCCAAGGGATCTTGGCCTATACTACCTTATGAACTCCCCTATCTACAGAATATTGTCTAAAAAGATCGTTAGAGAATACGATCTTGTTCTAATAGCTAATATCCAGCCCGGACTAATATTCTCTAGAGAAGCATTTAGAGCTGGGAAAACATGCATACTTGACTTCCTTGACTACTATCCAGAGGCTGTATCAGCATACTATAGTGGTCTATTATCAAGTATATCAAGATCATATACATGGAGTGTTGTAAAGAGTATCATAAGGTATTGTAGTAGAGTAATTACTGTCAGCTATAGCTTCAAACATATATTGTCAAGGCACTTCAATGTAGATGTTATTGTTGTACCGAATGGTGTTAATGAGATATTTAAGCCCATGGATAAATATGTGTCAAGACAACATGCTGGTATGGAAGGTGATCCCTTAATACTATACTATGGAAGCATAGACTATTGGGTTGATCTTGAAGAATTGATCAAGGGATTTAGAAAAATACTTAGAGAATACCCTAGATCCAGGTTGTACATCGTGGGATATGCTCATAATAGGTCTCTCCTATATAGACTACTATCTCTAGCCAGGAAGCATGATCTCTATAGACACGTGTTCTTCCGGGAGCCCGTAGAATATAGTATGCTACCCTATATAGTTAATTCCGCCGATATCGTTATTGCCCCATATAAGTACATGGTTCACAACTATACGTTTCCACTAAAGATTGTTGAATCCCTATCATGTGGTGTCCCAGTTATTACCCCTAGAATACCTGAATACAGTCTCTGGTTTGGAAAAGATCCTGTTTACTATAATGATATAACTAAGGATCTACCTAATGCTATTGAGGAGGCTATTGGTAGGAGGAAACATGTTCTGGGGAGATCGTGTTATTATAGGGAGAGATTTAGCTGGAAGAGAATAAGTAATCTATACCTAGATGCCCTAACTCTATAGAACCTATATTTAAATAGATGATTTAATTCTCCCTAGACTCACTGGGTAAAGCATATTTACTGTATTACCTAGACCTTATAAACAAGGTGATAAACTAGGCTAGCCCTGGGGATCAAGTGTGTCTTCTACAGCAAAGTATACGTATAGAGCTCTATACATAGATGTTGGTGAGAGGAAGTACTGGATCAAGGAATACCCCATTGATCTCATATGGGGGCCCATAGACCTTGGTATAGAGGTGCACTATAGGGAGTTTAAGACCTATAGTAAACCAATCTATAGCCCGGATAATGCATTGGTTGTAGGTAGAGGTATTTTTGCAGGTACTAAGCTCTATGGAGTCCATAGACTAGTAGCTTGTTTCCGTAGTCCATTGACAAGAGGATTCCATGTAGCTACAGCTGGTGGTGCAGCCTACCAGTTCCGGATTAATGCCGACTCCCTAGTCATTATAGGCTATAGTGAGAAGCCTCTCGTGCTGAAAGTATATGATGAAGGCGATGGAGAGCCTAGGGTTGAGTTCCACGAGGTTGAGGAGGGGGAGATCGAGGAGATATGGAGAGGCTATGGAGGATACAAGGGAGTATTTGCTCTACAGCAATGGCTCTCTGAAAAGTATAGGGAGTTCTATGAGAAATATGATGGACGCAGCCTATTGACTGGACCAGCATCTAAGTATACTAGTATAGGTGCACTTGTATCAATAACGCTTCACCACGGTAAAATGGATCCTGGTAGTGAGGAGTATGCAGCCCGTGGAGGACCCGGTAGCGTACTATACCGTGCACACCACGTTGTAGCAATAGTCTATGGTGGAGCCTATGATGTTGGAGGGAATAGGCCTGCTGAACTAAACGATCTAAAGTGGATCAACCAGTGGTTTACAACTAATGCTGGAAATAACTATCCATTCGTAGTGATCAAGGCTGGTACCAAGTATCGTTACAATGAGAAGCTAGGTACTGGAGGTACACTTGGAGGAAACTATCCACACCTAAAGACTGCTACACCAATGTTCAACTTCAACATGATCTATGCACCAAGGGATGTACGTGAGAAACTGCATGAGATGATCATGAAGTATATATGGGAACCATTCAATAAGGAGGCCATAGAGACACGATCATGGAAGACATGTGGAGAGCCATGCCCAATAGCATGTAAGAAGGTACGTAAAGGCAGGTACAAGACGGATTATGAGCCCTATGAGGGTATGGGCCCATTCATAGGGGTCTACGACATACACTTATCTGAGAAGATAGTTGAGCTAGCTGATGCATATGGTTTTGACGCTATAGAGCTTGGGCACCTAATAGCCTATATATTCGATGCAGTGGATAAGGGGCTACTGAGACCTGAGGAAGCTGGACTCCCATCAAAACCATATTTCAACCCAATGGACTTTAAGCTAGAGTATAGTAAGGTGAATGCAGAGCTTGCAGTAAGGATCGTGGAGGATCTAGCGTGGGGCAAACAGCCACTACTAAGACTGATCGGGGAGAGGGGGATAAGATCAGCTTCTAAAATACTAGACGTACTATATAAGGAGAGGGTAGAGGCTCTAGGCAGGAAATTCGAGGATCTAGCTGTATACGCTCTATTTGGTGAAGAGGGACATATAGCTCCAAACTACTACTGGACACCTGGAATGATAGCACCACTACCAGTACTTGGCCGGTATTGGACACTATATGCCGGAGTATTCCTCGATCCAGAGGAGTTTGCTGAGAAAAGCTTTGAGAGAGCACTAATGGAGTACTTCGACGATAATGCTGGAATGTGTCGTTTCCACCGTAAATGGGGTGAGAAATACCTACCAAAAATGCTGGAGCAACTATATGGTGTACCGAATGTGATTGAGAGGGTTAAGCAGAGATACCGTGAGATCATGAGGTACCAGGAGCTGGCTGGAGCATACCCTGTATTCTGGGATAATGAGAAACTCATAGACTTTATGGCCCTAGCTGCTAAGGAGTATGCTAATGAGGAGTGGGCAAGGAAGTTTGAGGAAGACAAGTATGGTGCTGCTAGGGAGTGGTGGAATCGTTTCTATGAGAAACTCAATGAGCTATTGGCTAAGTAGATCTATTATTTTCCAATCCATTTTAACATAGTATTTTAGATAAACATTAATTATATAATATATTAAAGGATTAGTTCTTCCATGGGATATACTTATATTTGTGTTATTGCACAAAAAACCATGGGTGAACCGGATGAGTGGTTATGGAGGAGGCTACGGTAGAGGTAGGAGGAGAAGAGGACAAGGAGCTGGAGGAGGATATGGGAGAGGGGGAGGTGGAGGGCCACCACCATGGGCTGGACAAGGACGTTGTAGATGGGGTGCTATGGGATATCAAGGAGTTTCAGCCCCAATTGCCCCACAGCCCCAGCTAGGGAAGGTATTGAGGATAATCGCTACAACACTTGATGGGAGAGGCTTAGAGTCAACAATAGCTCCAACCTTTGCCCGTTCCCCATACATTACCATAGTGGATATTGTTGATGGAAAAATTGTTAGAGCTGAATCAATACCAAATCCATACTCCCAAGCCCCCCATGGTGTAGGCAGGATGTTCAGCCAATGGATCATAGGATCGGGTGCAAGGGCGGTTATAGCAGCTCATGTAGGAATGAATGCTTCACAAATACTAGGCCAAGCAGGTATAAGAATACATATTGTACAAGCTGGTACAAGGCTCATGAACGCCCTTAAAACCCTTGGATACATAGGATAATCATTGGTGCCAAGGCCTTGGCTGGACCCCCATGGAGGTGGCATTGGGGGAGACATGGCAGGGGTAGGAGGCCGAGGCCACGGCACATATGGTTTACTCCAAGGACGGTCACCTTCATACCATTTAACGAGTTTGGTGAGGCTATAGAGGCTGAACCAGTATATTTAATGCCTGATGAACTAGAGGCTCTAAGGCTAGTTTATTTTGAGGGTTTAACTCAGGAGGAGGCTGCTAGGAAGATGAATATATCACGTGGTACATTGTGGAGGGCCTTGGATAGTGGTAGGAGGAAGCTTGTAAAGGCAATTATTGAGATGAGGCCTATAGTCCTTGTACCGCCAACAGCTGCTCATGTCAAGTAGGTGCTTGGTTGATGAGGGTGCCTAAATGGATTACTATATTGTTTGTTGTGGTTTTAGTGGTACTAGTGGTTGTTGTCATAGCCCTAATGTTGTATAGTTCTAGGCCTCCACAGGATCATTTAGGGAATTATGTACATGAGACTGGGTCTTTAGAACCTATTAACTGGTGTAGTATAGTTGTGGTGGTAGACAATAACCCTGGTAATGGCTTAGAGACTGCATGGGGTTTAAGCATATTAGTTGAAACACCAGATATAAAGATACTATTTGATACTGGACCTGATCCTATGGTTCTAAGGAATAATATGGAGGCTCTAGGAATAGATCCACGTGATATAGATGCTATTGTGATATCGCATGAGCATAGCGATCATGTTGGTGGACTAGGGTATATTGCAGAGGTTAATCCGGGCTTAAGAGTCTATGTACCCAGTGGTATGAGTAGACCCATTAAGGAGAGTATCCAGAGCATGGGCTTTAAGGTAGTAGAGATCGATCGGACAACGGTTATAGGTAATGGAGTAGCAGTAATAGGGCAGTTACATGGGCCTCCATGGGAGCAGGCTTTAGCAGTATATGTTAAGGGTAAGGGATTGATCGTGGTAGTTGGCTGTAGCCACCCTGGTGTAGATAAGATTGTCTCTAAGGCCATAAATGATCTCGGTGTCCATGTCTACATGGTTATAGGGGGGTTCCACATGGCTGGTTCACCACCTGGTCGATGTAGATCTGTTGTGGAGAAACTCATAAGCTATGGTGTAGAGTATATAGTACCCATCCACTGTAGCGGTAATACTATTAGATCTATTTTATCCAATGATTACCCGGAACACTTTATGAAGGCTCATGTGGGCAGTAGGATCACGGTATAGCTTTTCTGTGCATATGCACAAAATTTATAATGGGTTTAGGCTAACCTAATACATGGTGATAGAATATGGCCTGGCCCATACCCGGATGGGGATGGAGAGGAGGACGTGGATGGGGAGGAGGCTATAGATGGGGATGGAGTGGACCATGGCCTGGTAGAGGACCATTCAGCCATCTACCTCCATGGCAGAGGCCCGGATGGATCTTTGGCCGTGGTGCATGCTGGTGGCTCTATGGATATCCATGGGGTCTTAGATGGTACTATCCATACTACTATCCATGGACTCCCTATCCCTACCCAGTCTATCCCTACCCATACATGCCTAGATACTACCTACCCTACCCATGGCCGTGGTGGTGATCCTGGTATGAGCTGGTGGGGTTACCCCACATACCCATGGCCCCCCTATCCATACTGGTACTATCCACCAATACCTCCGGATCCAATGTATCTCATGGCTACGGCCTACCAGTGGCTAGTAATACCATATTACTACATGCTCACCCTAGAGATGTATCGTGCAGTAATTGATGTCTGGAGGAAGAGTATAGAGAACCTATCAAAAATAGCTGAAACAGGGCAGAAAGGGTGATCGATGCATGGGCTACTGGTGGTACCGGTACATGAGGAGATACATGCCCTATCCACCACCCTATCCACTAATACCACCCTACCCCTACCCACCACAGATTCAGGCTCCACAGCAGCCACAGCAGCAACAGACCCAGCAACAAATACAACAGCCATCCTACCCCTACCAAGCACCACCAATACCATATCCACCCTATCCACCAATACCACCACCTCCAATGACTCCAGAGGAGGAGCTAGCAATGCTTGAGGATTATAAGAAGGCATTAGAAGAGGATCTTAGGGAGCTACAGGAGGAGCTAAAGAGTGTTGAGGATAGGATAAAGGAGCTTAGACAGATGCTGAAGAAACAATAGAGTACTATATTTTCCACTAGTCTTCTTAACTATTAATTCCACTTTTTCTATTTCAACTACATATTAAGGTAGGTATTCAATTATGTTAATAGGGGATTGGATGAAACCACGTATAGGCCACATATATGTTAAGAAGAGGAAAAAGCCACGTATAGGCCACATATATCCTTTGGTGAAGGATATTGGGTGTAAGGGTAAAGCTAAGGATCAAGATCGGTAAGGTAGATGTTGAAACAAGTGCACTTGTTAATACAGGTTTTGAAACTAGTGAACCACAGCTACTAGTACCATTTAGTCTACTTACGTCGATGGGCATAGATCTCCGTGATCTAGGTAAACCAGAGATCATAACCTATGGCACAGCTGGTGGTGATGTAAATCTCTACGTGTTTAGGAAGGGATGTAGGGTGTCTGTCATAGAACCCGATAAATCATCTCCTACAGTAGAATCTGATCTGGTGCTATCACATGTTGAGAATGAGGTACTTATAAGTGATGCTCTATGTGAAGAACTTGGAATAATAATTCTTAATCCTAGAAAGGGCTACTGGAGATTCATTGATGATCCGCCGGATAGGGTTAGGAGATCATATCCTCAGAAACTATGGTAAAAATATGTTTTGAAGATAAAGACTACCTAACAATAACAACTGTGACTGGAGCATTAATGGCTATTGTCAAAGCCTTACTACCAATAGTTAACTCACTAGATACTGTCCTGCCCCTAGCACCAAGAACGATCATGTCATAGCCTCCCTCAGCCAACTCATCAAGTATACCCTTAGCAGTACTCTCGATCGCTGGATCAACCTCCTTCTCCTTATACTCAGCAGATAAGCCTTTCTCCTCAATCCTTTTCCTAGCCTTCTCTAATGGATTGAATGTTGGCTTATACCCCTTGGGCTTGACATATAATATGGTTATCTTTGAACCATAGTGTCGTGCTAGATCGATTGCTAGATCGAGTGCTCTAAGACTAGATTCACTACCATCAACTGGTACAAGGATCTTACGGTATAGGAAACTGATCTCATAGGTAGGAGCTTCACGATACTCCTCCATACCAATGCACCACCACATCATAACTATAGTCTCCAACCTATATAAAACACTGGTTAAGCCCTCTAGATCAATTTACCAGTAATACCAAGTACCTTATTGGTAAGCCTAAAGGACTCCATAGCATCACTGGTAAGACCAGTCAATGCCCGGACAGCATCAATATTCTCTGGTACAACAATAGACTCCTGATGAACAGCCTGTATAAGCATTAGCTCACGTCCGCTAATGTATATGGAGTCCCTCCACACAATAAGCTCTGGAACATCATAACGGATCCTTCCAAGATCACGTGCAACCTCTATAATCTCAGCAGTACTCTTAACACCAGTAGCTCCAGCATCAATAAGGGCAATCCTCTCATTATCCTCCAGAGCCTCCACTATACGGTCAAGATCCACCTCCTCCCCAAACCATATATTGACTATATGTACGTGCATCAATGTAGTTGGTACAGCAACAGCTGATGTAACAATATCTAGCCAAGGCAATACAGTCCTTACATCAACGCCGTGGTGACTAGGTATTGTGACAGGATTAGGGACAATAGCATTGACGGGTCCACGCTTAGTCTCCTTAGGATCAGCTGCTCTCCTAACAATTACAGCACGTACACGCTCTACTGGATACACATTATTCAATGTACATATAAGCCTAAGTAAACCAGTAGTATTACAGCTAACAACACGAACACTCTCCTTACCAATAGCTTCACCATAGTTACATAGCGTGTTAAAGCTTACATCAGCAACATCTGGTTTCTCACCACCCTGGAAAATCATTCTAACACCAAATCTCCTATAGAGATCCTTGTACTTAACACCAATACCTCCTGGCGTAGTATCTATGATCACGTCGATGCTGGACAATAGATCCTCTAGAGTACCCTCAACCTCTATCCCCCTCTCTCTAAAGGAGTCGAGGCGATCCCTTAACGTATATAGCCTATAGCCCTTGGACTTAGCGATCAAGGCTCCATAGTCTGGTGAAACCTTAGCAATACCTATAAGCTCCATATCGGGCATCCTGGCTACAGCATCAGCTACACGTTTACCAATAGTACCATACCCATTAATACCAACACGTACAACCATATCCATACACCTCTTACCAAAGACAATGTATGGGTGAAAAACAACTACCATCCAAGGAATAGCTTAGCAGACATAGCCAAAGCCTCTAGAGCAGGCAGAGGCTCTCCTGCAAGGAATAATAGTAGTGCATTACCACCAGTTGATATATGCACCTTACTCTCATCAATCTCTTCCTCAGGGATCATGGAGGCTAGGTGACCACCACCAATTAATATGAATGCATTACTGTTAAAGGCATACCTAAGTAGATCCTGTGTACCCTTCCTAAACCTCTCATCCTCAATAACTCCTGCAGGACCCCTCATAACAATGATCTTTGCCTCCTTAATGAACTCATTATACATTGATAGCGTGTTTGGACCTAGATCCATGATCCTTCCAGTGATCCTCCCAATACTCTCCTCCTTAACCTCTCCATCACTTGATAACGTTATGAAGTCTATTGGAGTCTCAACTGGTGCTCCACGGAAGAGTATATGTCTAATCCTAGGTATTAGTGTCAGTAACCCCTTCTCCTCAAGATACCGTAGATTATCAAGACCTATATTGATACCCTTAGCTACAAGGAAAAGCTGTGCAAGTATACCGGTAGTCAGTATACGATCAGCCATCTTACTGGACACCAGATGCTCGATCACACGGACAAGATCATGTACCTTAGCACCACCCAGCACAAATATCCTTGGAGACTCCATCTTATCAAAAACCTTCCTCAAAGCATTAACTTCCCTCTCAAAAACAGGGCCAGCAGCACTAGGTAGTACTAGTGGGAAACCAACAAGACTAGGTTGGCTACGATGAGCTGTGGCAAAGGCATCATTTACATAGGCATCAAATAATGGTCCAAGCCTACGGACAAGATATGTATTAGCCTGCCTCTCCGGAATAGCCTCTATAAGCTCCTCAGATACAAACCTGAGATTATCAAGTAATAGTGCCTCACCAGGCTTAAGCTTATTGATCTCCTCCCGTGCCGTAGGACC
This sequence comes from uncultured Desulfurococcaceae archaeon, assembly GCA_964627005.1. Lineage (GTDB taxonomy): Archaea > Thermoproteota > Thermoprotei_A > Sulfolobales > Desulfurococcaceae > CAZHDB01. The sequence continues at coordinate 18,318 of CAZVHC010000016.1, read as the reverse complement.
CATAACATCCTCTACAAACCTTATCTCTAATCCACTATATTTACTGAGTAACTCAGCATGCTTATTTAGTGGGACAAAATCATGTTCACCCGGTCTACCCTGATGTGAGATTACTGTGACTGCTGCATGGTATTTCTCAGCAAGTATCCTTATGGTTTTAGCGTGAACCCTAATCCTACGATCATCAATGATCTCTCCAGTCTCCGGATCAATTGGTACATTAATATCCACTCTAACGAGAACCCTCTTATCATATACATCAATATCGTTTAAAGTAGGTATTTTTGGTAAAACCGGATAAGCCATACCTCCTCTCCCACTGTATCATATATTTGTCAAGGTATATAATGGTATAGGGTATGGAACTAGATGTGATCTCATCTCTGAGAAATAACCTTTAGGAGAATAGGTGTTGATAGACTCGAGACATATATGAGGAGAAGAACACCTAAATAAAGCTCCATAGGAAGTAAGCCCATTGTAAGACCAGTAGCGGCAATAACGAGATCAACGCCTGCACGGGGCATCATACCAACACCAACCAGTAGAGAGGACCTAAGGTCTAGGCCGTAGAGGAAAGCTGCTAAACCACAACCAATAATCTTACCAACAATACCTGCTGCAACAATACTAATAGCTATGAACAAGGTCTCCTCAAGCCTGATAGTGGCCAATACACTCCATGGATCAAGTAGTAAACCAGCATATACGAAGAAGAATGGACTAATAAAGTTTACAAGGAAAGTATAGTAATGCTCAAGATTCCTTGACCGGGCGATCGAGGCTAACGCTATGCCTGCAAAATAGGCTCCAACAATAGGCCCTAGCCCAAATATAGCTGATACTGTAGCAAAAACAACACCTATGATCAGTACATGTGTGAGGAGTGCTCCACCAACACGACTTCTAATAATGAACCTAGACACGATCAGGTCTCCATAACGATATAGTAGGTAGAATCCCCCCAGCATGATCGTTAGACCCGCAACTATACGGATTATTGAGTCAGGCTGTAGTACGCCATAGGTAGCTATAGAGGATACTATGGCATAGAGTATCATAGCATAAACATCATCAGCAACAGCAGCACCAATAATTACCTCGCCAACCCTAGTACGTAGTAGCCCGAGCTCCATAAGAGTAGCTACAGTGACACTAACACTTGTTGGAGCTAGTACTACGGCTATGAATAAACAAGTGATCCATCCATAGCCAAATAGTGATGATACAAGTAGTGCTAGTAGAAAAGTGGCTATTACACCACCAATAGCTATAACCATAGCCTCAACACTATACGTCCTAAGCTCCTTAAAAGACGTCTCTAAACCAGCTAGGAAGATAAGTACCACAATCCCTAGCCAACCAATAACAGCTACATTAGCAGGCACATGTATAAGGCCAAGTATTGTTGGGCCAACAATGATCCCGGCCAATAGATCACCTAGTAGTGGAGGCTGCTTAAACCGGGCAACAATTTCCTCAAACAACTTGGCAAAGATCAGTACAAGCGTTAGGTCAATAAGTATTATAACCTCCTCATGCATTATTCCACCAAACCTTCCTCTACAAACATTATTGGAAGATAAACAATATAAGTACTAGTAGTGAATCAATTATATCTCAACAACTAGTACCCGGGAGGAAAGTGGAAGGCTATGCCTTACCGTGTAATCGTTGATATTAACAAGTGTATTGCATGTGGATTATCATGGACAATATGTGGTGAAGTATTTGAACCCGATCCAGATACTGGTAAGACCACCATAAAGAACGAGTATAGGGTTAAAGAGACAAGTGACTATATGGAGGGCGTAATCCCGGATAACCTATATGAATGTGTAAAGAAGGCTATGGAAAACTGTCCGGTAGAAGCAATTATTATTAAGAAAATAAGCTAGCTCCATCCAGATACTTGTTCCTAGTTACTAAACCATTTGCCTCTCATACGCTAGATCATATAGTTTAGCTGTCTCACTATCTAACCTATTTAAAATATCTAATGGTATCTTATCAACGGTTCTATGCTTAAATGCATCCCATAGTAGATGAGCTATCTCCCTTAAAGTACTATTAGTACTAGTTATATAATCCATGAACTCATACTCTGTAGAACCATGTAATGAACTAAATATTTTCCATAACCTATTAAATACCCTATATAATATAAGGTATTTCTCCCTAGTACCTTCCTCTAGATCTCCATATCTTAGGTGAAACTCCAGTATTTCAACAACAGCTAGAGAGTTAAGAGCTATTTCACCTGCTACATGTTCTATCTCCCTAAATGATGCATTCTCCCTAACCAAATATAGTAGGTACCCTATTCCGCTATGGACTACAGCAACTTTATACTCTATTTTCTCCCCCCAATAATCAATCATTTTCTCCTTATCATTCGCTAAATCAGTATACGATATATAGATATTAATTAAGTTCACAGATAGTACTATAAGTATTGAAAGTACTATTATTTCCTTAACTAATGTCTTAGACACCCTCATCCATAACACCACTTGATAGCTAGGAGATAAGGAGATATAAGTATTATTTCCTTATAACACACAACTCTAAAACTGCTACAGAGGCTCAATACGTGCCTTATCAGATAATACTGCTGATACACCCTCTGGATCAACTATTATGAGTGTAAAAGGACGTACAACATTCCTTGCCTCCATAAGCTCTCTCAGCTTCCTCTCACAATTCTCCTTGGGAGCATCTGGTGATGAACATAGGAACTTTGTTTTCTCAAGGACATCCAAGATGATCCCCTCGACAGTAGTTATATAGCCACGGGATGCTGGTCCGGGTGTAATCTCTATACCTAGCTCTGGTATCTCTATCGATGCAGTACCAGCTCTTATGACAAGAGCATTCTCATCACCTGGTTTCTCAACTCTATAGATGATCCTTCTAGGCTCCCTTGGCTCAGCTAGTCTAACGTCACTAAACCTGTATCCACAGTATCTACATGATCCACTAGCTATCAGTACCTTGCCCACCATAGGCATATCATATAGGTATTCTTCAACAACCACTTTCCTCCTACACATTGGACAATCGATCTCGTATTCAAGGATCTTTTCAAGACCCTCTGTATCCAATAGGTAGTCACCCATATGAGCTATATAGGTGATTAACTATAAATCCCCCATTGAAATACTTATCTAGATTACATATAATAGGATAGCGTAGGTAATGATTTTGAGGAAATCACTAGTAGCTCTAGTACTGGTATTGGCTTTCCTTGGAGGCTTAGTTAAGATTATTGGTGGGTTACTCTATGGTTCTAAGGCATTGTATGTAGATGCATTAACATGTATAGCTAACTTTGTAGCATTGATAGCTACAATATATTATTATAGAGTAAGCCTCCTACCACCAGATCTTGATCACCACTATGGACACTATAAACTAGGTTTTGGTGGAGCACTTGTATCTATCATGGCTTACTCATTTGTAGCAGGTCTTGTGATCTCACGTCTCTATAGCCTAGAGCCTTATGAGGTAGAGATCAAGGCTCCATTGTTTGCCCTAATAGGGTTCATACTATATGGGCTAGCAATAATTGTGGCTAGACGTATAAGTGAATTCTTTGGTCCATACTCTGTATTTACGGTTAGTGAGCTTATTGAGAGTATTGTTGTGATCGTGGCTAGCCTTGCAGGAGCTCTTTACAGCTATCTAATAGACTATATTGGTGCACTAGTACTCACCATATACATCTTCATAGAATTATATGATACATCAAAGGATCTGCTGGGATACTTAAGTGATACAGCTCCTCCAAAAACCTACGTAGAGTCTATAATAGGCTACATAGAATCAAGGGGGTTCCATGTAAAACAGATCAAGGTTAGAAGGATCCATTCTAAACTAATACATGGAGATATAGTGATTAGTTTACCGAGTCAATACACTATAGATGAGGTAAGGGAGATTATAAAGGATCTGAAGAGTGAATTATTACAGAAGTACCATCTAGATGCATCGATAGAGTTAGGCTAATTCCTCTAACCAATTACTTCACTGAATGAAGACACTATAGCTGGAGAACTAGTTTATATCCCATGGAATACAATATAGTATATGGGATGGTGGATAACCTTGGTCTCTATAAAGCCTATTATTAGATCTGTAGCTGGTTTTACAAGGCTTGATATAGAGTGGAGCCGTAATGGTTTAAGAAATGCTATTGAACATGTACTGGATCTAGTTGATAAAGCATGTGATCTGTTGAGCGGAGCTGGTTATACAATATGGAGTAAGAGGATATCGTTACCAATACCTCCAGTCACAGTATATGATAGGTTACCCGATATACTATCTGATATTGTATCTAAAGATTATATGGTCTCCACTGGATGTGTTTTCCTAGAGGAGATGAGTATTGAGAAGATCATAGATATAGTGTCCAATGGTATATACATATGTCTTATATGGGGTAAGGAACCGGATGCGGTTAAGGCTACAGATGTATTCCTTAGGGCATCAGAATATAACCCGGTATATGCTACCCGTATAGCCTTAAGCCTTGATGGAACACCATTGGAAACACCATATTATCCATTATCAACAAGCTTGTATGGCGAGAGTATCGGGATAGCCTTCCTCTACCCCAGCTATCTTGAGAGTATATTTAGTAAGAGGGGTTTGAGAGGTATTAGGAAAACCTTATTGAGTCTAGAGAAGGATATAGCTAATGTACTCAACGATCTTGGGGTAAGGGTTTCCATAGACTATAGCATAAGCCCTTGGATGGAAGATAGCGTTGCCGGGTTGATCGAGTCTATAACTGGGTATACTCCAGATAAACCTGGTTTTCTACACGGTATATACGTATTAAACAGTATACTTGGAGAGCTTAGGGGGGTTAGTAGGCTTATGCAGGGCTATAACGAGGTAATGCTACCCTATGCTGAGGATAGTATATTAATGAAGTACGGTGGTGAAGGCAGGCTTAGGGCACGTGATTTTCTGAGATTCTCAAGTGTCTGTATAGCTGGTCCAGACATGATAGTTGTTCCAATGGATCGAGTGAAGCTACTGGGTTATATAAGGGATGCACTAGCACTTGGGAGAGTCAAGGGCAGATACATGGGTCTGAGAATAATAGCTGTCAATAGGGATGCTGGTGAAAGAATAGATCTTGGTAAATTCGGGTCTGTACCCATACTTGATTACTAGACCAGCCGATACTCCTTACCAGCATAGAGATAGATCTTACCCTCATTCTTAAGCTCCTCAAGCAATAGCTTCTCCTGATCACTTAGTTTCTCGGCATCACGACGACTGATCGGGAAGCGGGCTAGGAACTCATTATAGTATTCAGAATCAACAACAAGTGAGCCAACAACTACGGCCCTACCACTATATATGAGGCTATGGAGACCATCGCCAAGAGTATTACGGGCATCCATAATAGACATTATGGGCTTGGGTAGCCGTTCAACCTTAACCCTCCTCCTATCCCTCCTAGACTTCCTAGCCTCCTCTAAAGCCTTCTTAAGATCCCTTAACTCCCTCTTCAGACTAGACAGTAGATTATCTAGTCCAGCTATCTTCTCCTCCAAAACCCTGATCCTCTCCTCAAGATCACCTAGATCACTTGTCCGGCCCGGCCCAACTTTCTCTACAGTCTCCTCGATGATAGGTCTTGTCTCCTTCTTCTCTACTTGGGGTTTCTCAACAACTTTTTTCTCCAAAGGCTTCTCGGCCTGTTTACCAATGATCTTTTCAGCGACCGATTCTCCAACGCTAGTCAATACATATCCATAGCCACTCTTATCAACAATCCCTCTCGACTTAAGCCTATACAGTATTGCACGTGCAAGATTGGGGCTTATACCAAGTCCCTGGGCAACATCCTTTATAGATGCACCTGGGTAGTTGTAGAGAAATATTATGACTCTTTCAGTAACGCTTTTCTCAGGCATCTACCTATTTCCCCACAGTACTACTAGTATCTTAAAATACGTTAGATCCCTAATAAAACCTAGGATCAGATGATGCGGTAGGGTATGCTAGTTAGTGTGTATATAGTGATGTACAGCTATTAATGATCTCTAATGCCCTCCTATAATCCTTATTCTTAAGATTATTAAGTACTTCACTAATCAATCGAATATTATTATTTAGAAGAGGCTTAAGTATCTCATAGACTATAAACTGAACTTCCTCCTCCCTATAAGAATAGTATTCCAACAAGATCCTATAAGCCTCTATGAAGTCATTACTAAATACATCCCACCAAAAAGACCTATTATAATTGATCCTTGTATATTGTTCAATAAAGTATGTAAACCCGGGCATAACCCTATTTAGATGTTTAAGTACACGTTCAATTTCATCCCGTCCCCTTCTATACCTAGACACTATTGCTTATCTTCCCTCCTATCTATTCTTATGAAGTATTTTGGGAGTTAATGACATACTCTACCATACGGCCATACCTATAGAGACTATATGCCCCCCCAGTTTAGATAGATCAGTATCCCCACTATACTGTATCCATTCTAAACCTGTGAATTACAAGCTCTAAAAGTTATTATTCCTATAATGGATTACTGTGTATTTAAAGAGATATTCATAGATCTGTTCTTAAGATACTATATAATAGGAATACTGAATATACTCTATACCTAGCTAATCTACCTAAGTAGGTGTATAAAAGTGATCATAAGCTCTATTATCCTAGCAGCTGGTGTGTCTAAGAGGTTTCCAGGAGGAAAGCTCTTACAGGTAATAAAAACTGATTATGGCGAGAAACCACTGATAAAATACTTGGTTGAAAAGTTCCAGTCCATAGAACCTATTAGCGAGATCATTGTTGTACTGGGACATGATAAACTTAGGATAATGCATACAATAAGCGATCCTTCTGTAAAGTTTGTATATAACCCGGACTACATGGGTGGTATGAGCTTTAGTGTAAAAGCAGGTGTTGAAGCAGTGGTTAAATATGCTGATCTAGTGATTATACATCCGGGCGACGTACCATTCATTAAAGTAGATACATTAAAGGAATTAGTTAATAGAGCCATAAACCTATATAGTGAAGGAGGGGACTTCATACTGATTCCTAGATATGGTGTTAAGGGAGGACATCCACTAATAATATCAAAGAACCTTATAAGATACGTACTAGAAATAAATGAGGAAACACGTGGGCTCAAGGGCTTCCTAAATAGGTTTAGAGACAAGATAATATACCATGGAACAAGCGATCTAGGAGTACTCTACGATATCGATAAACCAGAGGATCTAGAGAAAGCTGAAGAGCTGTTTAAAATAAAATGGGTTAGGAATAGGTAGTAGTGTCAATAACTACTTCTTAAGATACTCACCAACATAACAACCCATACCCGGCTTACCAACAAGCTCCATATCCTCAATAACAAGCTCCCCATTAACAATAACATGCCGTGGCCAACCACACATCTCTACACCCTCAAATGGTGTCCAATTAACCTTATGGTGAAGCTGATCAGCCTTAGCCTTTTTACAGAGATTCACGTCGAGAACAACGAGATCAGCATCAGATCCTACAGCGATCACTCCCTTCCTCGGATAAAGCCTCATAATACGTGCTGGATTAGTTGATACAACCTCTACAAAACGATCAAAGCCTATCCTCCCTTGTCTAACACCAAATGTATACATAAACGGTATGATCAATTCAATAACTGGTATACCACCCCAAGCCTCCCAAACCCCAACTTCCTTCTCCTCACGAGGAGCTGGTGCATGATCGCTTGCTACAGCATCAATTACTCCACGGGCAAGGGCATCCCATAGGGCTTCAACATCCTCCCGGGTTTTAAGCGATGGAGTGATCTTTAAATAGTTACCCCATCTACTAACATCATCTCTTGTAAAGTAAAGGTACTGTGGGCAGGTCTCAGCAGTAATCATTGTACCGGTGAGCCATAGGTTCTCAACCATGTAGGCACCAAGCATTGATGTAAGATGGACTATGTGCACATGAGATAGTGTTGATGCAGCATAATAGCCTACCTTAGCAACCGCTAGAGCCTCGGCAAAGTCACTACGGGCATCATGGTGGGCAAGAGGATCACTTCTCCCCCTTACATTCTCCAGACCATAATCGATCAATGCATGATCCTCTGCATGAACCATGACAACACCATCATGATCCCTTACAAGCTCCATAATCCTAAGAATACCATGATCACTAGCCATCCACTCACGACCAACAGTAAACACCTTATAGCCAACAACACCCTCACGTGCAAGACTGGGTATAGAATCTAGGTTATCATCCCTCATCATACCAGCGTGGACGCCAAAGTTAACATAACTATCACGTAAACCAGCCTCAACCTTCAGCCTAAGCTTATCAACACTATCAACAAACATTCGGAGAGGCATATCAAAAACTGTTGTTAAACCACCATAGGCTGCTGCGAGACTCCCACTCCTCCAATCCTCATGATGAGTATAGTCCGGGTCATAGATATGGGCATGTATATCAATACCTCCCGGAACAACTGGGAGGCCATGGGCATCAATAACCTTATCAGCAGATCCAATATACTTATCCGGATCCTTGACTATAGCAGTTATAGTGGAGCCATCAACAACTATACCAGCCTCAATAAACTCTCCATCAACATAGAGCCTAGCATTACGTAGGACAAGCCTCATAACAAGACACCCAATCCACATAAGGTTCCAATAGATCCATTGTACGGTATAGAATAAAATAGTATCTCTACATCCATCATCTACTAAACTTAATAAATCCTTGCAATAATTCCATCAAAATGGCTATCAAAACTCATAATATAGTCTATCTTGTACGTCTGGATTATGGCTATTGATGTAGCATCAGTAAAACTTAATCTCTTATCCCTATGTTTGATAAAGATACTCCATGCCCTTCTAAATATATATTTATCAACAACTATCATTCTTATCTTCTTAGAAGATAATATGAATTTCCCGATATCAATCGCTATATCAGTTCTACCTGTTCTAATAAGTGCTACTGTGACAGCTTCATCAAAGATATAGTCTGAAGTATATGCAGCACCAAATCTACCCTTAATAACCATATGTAAAAGTTCAACTGCTCTCTCATGGTTAATATCCCTCTTATTCCTTGCAGCCACAAATATACCAGTATCTATGAAAATACTCACTACTTACCACCATAGAGTACCTTATCGATAGTGATTGATACATCATCAACACCCCAATCAATAGGATTTTCCAGGAGTTTTAACATCGGATCCTCTTCACTCTCTACATCTCCTCTAAACATTTCAATTAATTTATCCTCCTCCATAAGACCCAACTCAATAAGTTTCTCCAGGATCTCATGTAAGCTAGCCCTAACTCCATGGAGTCTAAGTCTAGCCTGTAATTCCTCAAGTTTCTTCTTAGCATTAACTTTAAGCTTAACGCTAGTGTACATACATACCACTTAGTAGAAAAGTATACAAAGTAGAATTATAAACATTATGATGATCTCATACAAGTATCTATAATCCGAAGATAACATACATGTGATCAACTATAGGTAATAGGTATTCTCCTTAAGAAGCCAACACGATCAAAATCACTATCATCGGAAACAATAATACCGTCAAATGATAAAGCAGCTGAAGCTATTAAGCTATCAAAGAAGCTAAGCCCATATTCATTCATAAGATCTAGATGATTAATGATCAATGCTGTATCAATACACTTAAGTTCTTTAATATTAAAAGTAGAGAATATTTTCCTTAGAGCTTTAAACGCCGTTTTTATATCTTCAACACTTACTCCACGAGATCTAAGTACTATCTCAAACTCAAACAACGCTACATCTGGTACGTAAATATTACCTCTATACTCCTCAATTATCTTAATAGCATACTTATACCTAGGATCATTTGGGTTAAGGAGGAATAATAGCTCTGTATCAGCTACGGGCATTCTTCATCAACCATTCTAATGCCTTTTTCTCATCAACTTTTTCATCATATGGTTTACCAATAACTCTCCCTAGGACCTTAAATGGTTCATCTGGTAATGGCTCAACAATGATCTTATCTCCCATAACTCTCAATAGTACATATGATCCTTCATGGATACCTATTCTCTTACGTATATCCTTTGGTATAACAAGCGTGTATCTCTTACCAATCCTAGCTATAGCAGACAAATCATCTATTCACCAGATATTCTATCATTTTTCAGATATTTCTATTTTATGCCCCACAATTTGCTATACATCAGATATCCCATGTTTAAGAGAAATAAAAGAAGAAGATAAAAATTCTCTAAACTAATCTATATGACCTCAACTATAGGATCAACGATCCTACCATTCATAACGTCTACTAGTCCACGATCAGTGACTCTAAGTTCTGGAATAACTGGTAACGCTATAAGACCCAGCGTCATATGTATATGGCTAAAGTCTACACCATAATCTCTCATCTTCTCCTCCATATTCTTAAGCTCCCTATAGACAGTCATATAGTCCTTGTCACTAACTAGACCAGCTATGGGTAACTCGATCAATGCTTTAACCTCTCCATCAACAGCTAAAGCTATACCACCACCAGCTTCTACAATAGCCTCTAGAGCAACAAGCATATCACGTGTATTGGTACCTGCTACGATAAGGTTATGTGTATCATGAGCTATTGTCTGAGCTAATGCTCCACGCTTAAGCCTTAACCCCTTGACAAACCCCTTGCCGATCCTACCCGATCCATGGTGCCGGTCTATAACAGCAATATACATGATATCCCTACCCGGATCATTCCTTACAAACCCATTATCAACAACAAGCTCCTCCCTAACCCATTTAGTCAATGTACTACCAGGTATAGCCTCTATAACATTAACGAGAACCTTTCCCCTCTTAATAGGAGCATTAATCAACAGATCATTTTCACCCGGGATCCCGGCTAGATTCATTGTTTTAAGTGCTTTCTCCGGGTAAACATATGCTCCTGGCTCACGATAGAGCCATTTCCCATCACTATAGACGATTTCTCCATTGATGATCGTTTTCGACACACTAATCCTATCAATACTTGGTGAGAGAACAATATCGGCATAACGACCGGGAGCCAATAACCCTATACGATCATCTAGTCTAAGGTGTTCTGCTGGATTAATAGTGACCATCTGTATAGCCTTAATGGGATCTATTCCAAGCTCTATAGCCCGATTAACAATATGGTCCATATAACCCTTCTCAACAAGATCCTCAACACTAATATCATCAGCTGCAAGCGTTATACGACGTGTATCAACACGGTACTCTGTAACAAGCTTTGCAATCTCCTCAAGATCCTTCCATGCACTACCCTCCCTCATAAAAATATACATACCCTTACGTAGCTTCTCCAAAGCCTCCTCAGCCCGGGTAGACTCGTGATCACTTGATATACCTGCTACAAGGTAGGCATCGAGCTTCTCACCACTAAGCATTGGAGCGTGGCCATCAACAACCTTACCCATAAGCCTAGCAGAGGCGATCTTTACGAGAACCTCTGTCCGGGCATTAAGTACACTTATGAAGTCCATAACCTCCCCAAGACCAATAATACCCGGATCCTGCATGAGCATAGCTACTTGCCCAGCATCAATAACTTTACCACCACTATCAAGCCCAAGGCTAGGGTCAACAGCTGGTACACAACTAGGTACCTCAAAGAAGAATCTCACTGGACTATAGTGGCTCTCCTCAATAAAATACCTTATACCATCAAGTCCAAGGACATTACCTATCTCATGAGGATCAGCTATAACTGATGTAACGCCATGCATAGCGGCTAGCTTACCGAATTCACGGACATTAAGCATACTAGACTCTATATGTACATGAGACTCTATGAACCCTGGTAAAGCATAGTATTTTGAGCCATCAACAACTACTGTCTTATCCCCAATGTACCTGTCAAGATCGCTTATACTACCGATCCTTACAATATAGCCATCATAAACAACTATACTCTGTCCATCAAGGATCTCTCCAGTAACAACATTAACTATACGTGTATCCTTGATCACGAAATCAGCTTTTATCCTACCAAGTGCAGCCATTATTAGGTTACGTGGTTTCTCCAAGAGACTAAACAAACCACCTACACCCCATACAATATGGTTCTATGATGGGATAACGTATGTATTTTACTACAAATTCTGTGGAATACGCTAAATAATTTTATCGGGATAAAAATATGATTAATGGAAGAACTCAACATTTGAAGAGACCTCATTAGTACTATTATACCATACCCATAACTTAACAGCATGATATGGTGGCTCACCCTTTACTACAGTCACGGTTATGGTGAAGCTGATATATTGAGTACTTATATATGGGTTTTCTAGTGATAATGTATTAACCCTAGATCATCATAATTTTCAACCACAAACTGATCAGTTGTTTCATTAAGACTAGCTATCTCCCACTCCTTAGACGTATCATCTGTTCTAACGAGCTCAAGTCTTATCTTGTTAATAACTATGTCTTGATCGGTTTGCTTTATGCTTCAACCTTAAGTTTAATGGTTAGATTATTACCTGTTCTCTCAACAGATTCAACGGTTACCCATAGTGAGAAGGGTAGTCCAAGGATATCCCGGTAAATGTTTGGAGTAGTTGTTGTGGGTTTTGTAGTTGTTTACCCTGTTGTGATTGTTAGACTTGATGATGTAGGTATTGTCTATTTTGGTTGTGCTTGTGTGCTTAGGTGTACCACTGCTATGATCACTATAATGACTATTAGAATAGATGTAATGACTATTTCCTTATCCATTATGTCACCTTATCTATAGGTAAATGTAGTTTCAATATTAAATAGTAGGGCTTAATATAAAACTTTACCATCTTAAAGTATCTAAGATGGTTACCGTACTTGTATAGATATGATATAATTTATTAGGGAGCAGTAGGGTAGCCTAATCTAAGTGAGAGCTGGAAAGAGGGTGTAGCATAGTATGCCTAATATATTTGATAAGGAGACAGCTGAAGCATTGAAACAGTTATTCTCAAGCTTTCCACGTAGGGTAGTTGATCACCTAATAATATCATCAGCTAACGAGGAATGTCAGACATGTAAGGATGCATTAGAGCTAGCCAATGCTCTCATGGAGATTTCGGATGGTAAGTTAGAGGTTAGAGTTGTTGAGAAGACTAGCGATATTGGCGTAAAGCTTAAGCCTAGATACGTTCCTGCATGGGTATTTGAGACACCAGGGTATAATGTGAGATACTATGGACTACCATTATCCCAGGAATTCCCACCATTCATATACATACATCATTATATCGCTACGGGTAAGCTTAAGATACCAGAGAATATCATTAATGAGGTTATGAAGATCGATACCAGCCTCCACGTAAAGATCTTTGTCACACCACAGTGTCCATACTGTCCACAGGTTGTCGATATATTTAATCAGATAGGGCTTGTTAATAACAGGATACTAGTAGAGACTATTGAGGCCATGGAGTTCCCAGAGGAAGCTGATAAGTATAAGATATTCTATGTACCAGCAGTTATCATTAATGATTTGGAGCGTATGGATGGCTATGTACCATTAGACATTATTGTAAAGATGCTTAAGAGGGCAATGTATAGGGTTAAAGGCTTAGAGATACCGGATGAACTACAGATAGGATTACATGATCAGTTGATAGGTAATAGAGACAATGAGCATATACACTAGGCTATAGGGAGATGATCAGGGATGTATATACCAATAGTCTCTCATAAAAAGGGTGGAAAGGATCCTCTTTTAACACGGACTGCTGAAGACTATCTTGAGGTCATGTATGTACTGGAGAAACAATATGGTAGGATAAGGATTAAGGATATTGCTGAGAGACTTGGTGTTAAGCCAAGTAGTGTAATTGAGTATCTCAAGAGACTAGATAGTGAGGGACTGGTAGAGTATAAGCCTGGATCAAGGGCTAAGCTTACAAGCAGGGGTAGGAGGATTGCTGAAAAAATATATGAGAGGCACCGTATCATAAAGGAATTCCTAGTCCTAATAGGTGTACCAGAGGATATTGCTGATAAGGATGCATGCTATATAGAACATGGAATACACCCCATAACACTAGAGAAGTTCCTAGAATTCATAAAAAGATGCGGTAAATAATCAGATCCGGTTGTCGATCATCATAGCCCATTAGTATAGAGGGCTCTTCATAGGGCACCTTCATCACCTACTCTAGATATCTTTTCAATAGATAGTATAAGTTTTTTCATACTACTAGCCCATATGATCGTGTTGTTGTCTATGACTATAACTCTAAGTCCATACCTTCTAAGTAGATCGGTTATTTTACCCGGTATTCTACCGTGGAGATACATGAGTGAGCCACTATTGGATAATAAATATTCTCTAATAATACCATTATCCATTGTTCCATAGGGTCCATTAACAAGTATTCCCATGGGTGTACACTGGATATGTGATACAATAATCTTATTGCTATGGCTAGGCTTACTAGCTACTATCAAGCGATCTATTGCTAGTCTCTCTAGAAACCACTTATATTGTTTAAGAAGTCTACTAAGATACTTCATATGCCTCTCATACTCAATAGCTTCACTACTATATTTCCTAAAGAAGTATAGTGGGTCATTAGAGTATATGGCTTCACCCAGGATATCTATGACCCGATCAAAGACACGTGAAAAATCATCTGTACCACAGAGTAAACATCCAGTAAGACCAGTAAAAACACCCCTCCAAAACCTCCTCCTATGAACATGTACCTCAACAACCTCATTACCAGATACAACACCAGTTAAGTACCCATCCCCCAAAGGTATATTGAGTAGAAAACCCTCACTCGATCCAGTTGCCCTCCTGAAGAGATCTACAAGATCCCTAGTTTCAGCCTCAACACCATATAGGACATGGTAGCCATCATACCCACGGGCCCAGCCACTATGTATGTAGAGCCTACGTGGATAGGGTTCATCAACACACTCACGGCTACAAATGATCTTTAGGGAAGCATCGCTATCGCCAAGTACACATCCACCCATATATATGCCTAAGGCAAAACCAGTGAAGCCATCAAGATCAAATCCAGTGCAACCACTAAGACCCACTACATACCTAGACATACACAGACACACCATCTACTCCATCATATCATCTAATAGCCCGTTCATCACCCAAGAGGAGTCAGACCCGTGACAACCACAATCATCCAAGTTATATCTCGTGAATCCATCCATAAAATATGTTTAGTAGATATAGTCGTTAGAGGAGAATCATTAATAGGTAGTGGCTCAGGCAGCCACCGCTTCTACATCGCCATTCCGCAGTGATCGGGACATTCATCATTGCCTAATAAATACTATTGTGTCTAGAGAGCTATATATACTAGTAGTACTGCAACAACACCTGATAAGTAGATCCCGTCGAAGGTGCCCGCACCACCTATTGATAGGAGTGCTGGTCCATACGTGTTTATGAATTTATGTAGGTCCCTTTTAAGCCTCAGTATATCGGCTCCTATGAGGCTCCCTAGTGAACCCGATATGTAGGCTACTGGTATGGCTAGCCATCGGTTCTGGGTAAGCGTTATTGCTATGAGTGAGGCTGTTAGTGGGGGTATTAGTCCGGGTACGGCTATTCCTAGTCCGGGTACTGCTCTTGAGAAGATGTATGTGACTATACTTGTCACTAGCATATCGAATAGTATCAATGGATAGACCTCTGGGTAATTCCTTAAGCCAACTAGTAATAGTGTACTTATAGCTACTGGTACTATGCATCCACCAACATTAATTGCTAGAATAATCTTGTTCTCTACAAACCTTGGTATGTAGATGGGTAGTGGGAATCCAAAGAAACCAATATATCTCCTCTCAATAACCATACGATAGGTTCTTGTACTGATCTCCATGATCTTTATATTGAATATGCTTAGTATAAGGCTTAGGAAGAAAAGATTTCCAGCTATAAGTAGTGCTAGTGATCTACTGAATCCAAGGGCTATGAAGGTTCTAGCTAATACACCCTGTGCTACTAGGAATAACGGTATTGTTATGAATAAGTATATCCAGAACACAATTGGATGTATTGGAAAAGACACTATAATCCTGCCCAATATACTTCAAACCCTAGCCAATACTAGCCTTACTATTGATCTATGTACCCATAGTTAAAATATCTTCATAAAACACCAGACCATATAAACCACCATCTATAACCAGATCCCATGAGCCCCTATACTATAAAAGCAACCTACTACACGTATCTTATGGGGACCCCAGATATGGGGGGTTGGTGGGAGAAACCAGTAAGGGTTCTCCAGTTCAATATAGAGGATAGATATGGTGTCCATGTATCAAGTCTTTCCGGACGTGAACTAGTTGATTATGCCTACCGTATAGGTGCTAATGTACTAGTACTCTTTGCTAGAGATCCATGGGGACGTACATACTACCGTGGATCAAGTGTTGGACCAGTACATCCTAAGATGAAAGGAGATCTTGTCCGGGAGGCTATTGAGGCTGGGCGTGAGAAGGGTGTTAGAGTAGTTGTTATGGTAGGACATACAGCTAACCAGTACATGTACTGTCTACATAGTGATTGGGCACAGGTTAACCGTGATGGAGAGGTTATATTGCTGGAGCATGTCCCATTTGGGGTTAGTGGTTATGAGCCCGAGTGGCCCCAGCTCTGCATAAACTCTCCATTCATAGAGCATGTTAAGAGGGAGGTATTGGAAGCAATAGATCTTGGCCCGGACGGGGTTTTCCTTGACAGCTTCCGCTACCAGCCCGATATAGAGCGTGCATGCTATTGTAGATGGTGTAGGGAGAGGTTCCGGGAGGAACATGGCTATGATATGCCTCGTGAGCCAAGATGGAATGATAGTAGGTGGAGGACGCTGTGGGACTGGAGGTACAGGGTTGTAGTTGACCGTATAAGGGAGCTCTATAAGCTTGTTAAGGAGAGATCGCCTGGAACGCTATTTATGTATAATAGCCACCCGGGTGGATGGGCTGGGAGAACAAATAGGATTGTAGAGATGATCCGTGACTATGTTGACGTGGTTTTTGCAGAGTGTAGTGAAGCCGATCACCAGCCACCCGGCTTTATAACAGAGATGGTTAAGCTTACAAAGGCCATGTTTGGAGGTAAGCCTGTATGGGCATCTCGTAACTACTTCCACCTATACCGTACAGCAGCCTCGACAACACCATTGGCTATAAGGCAGGGGCTTAGGGAGTCCATAGTAGCTGGGGGTTCTCCATGGCTACTAGTATTCTCCACATCATATCGCCAGGATCCGGGGTTACTTGATGCTGCTGCAGAGGTTTTCCGTGAGCATAGGTTGATCGAGGAGTATCTTGATGGTGCTGAACCCCTATACTATGCCGGGATCGTTGTATCCAATACTACAAGGGATCATTATGGAAGGGATCATCCTGAGAGGTATGTTGATGAGGTACGTGGATTCTACTATGCACTAACCCATAGCCATATACCTGTACAATTCATTGCTGAAACTGATCTTGTTAGTCAAGAGGTTCTCTCGAGATACAAGGTGCTAATATTACCTAATACGGTATGCTTGTCTAGTGAGGCAGTCTCATCTATAAAGGAATATGTTGGGAACGGAGGATCACTATTAGCAACCTACCTAACCTCCACGAGAAACGGGAACTGTATAAGACAGTATGAGTTCCTATTATCCGATGTCCTTGGAGTAGAGCTTGTTGGTGTACTAAGGCAGGCATGGAGCTATGTCGTACTCGCTAGAAAGGATCACCCGATCCTAAGGGGGATTGGTAAGGACGTTATACTATGGGGTGATATGAGCTATGAGTTTCAGAGAACAAGAGTTACACCAACACTTGGCCGACAAGCGATCGTGAGGAGGGTGTCGGGTGATGAGATAGCCTATATAGGGCTTGCAGGTGGGATATGGGGTTACGAGTACACGTTAGGGAGGTCTCCACCTCCATACGTAGCTAGACTTGATAAACCATCAATACTAGTTAACACCTATGGAGCTGGGAGAGCAGTCTATTTTGCAGGACAACTTGGAAGACACTACTGGAGGACTGGTCTCCCAGAATACCAGAAACTCATTGTTAACAGCACGGTCTACCTTGGAGGTGATCCTCCATTAGAGGTTGATGCTCCAGAGACACTAGCTGTTGAACCATATAGGCAGGGAGAAAGGATCATAGTACATATGCTAAACCATACTTATAACCAGAGGATACAGTCCATGGGAATTGGTAGGACAAGACAGCCACTACCACCCTATAGCTCATCAGAATCAGTCCATCCACCAAGACAAGTA
>CAZVHC010000015.1:9029-33948 GCA_964627005.1 uncultured Desulfurococcaceae archaeon | reverse complement strand
ATATTATAGTTTTTCTATAAGTAGCTCTATTTCTTCAAGATCTTTGTCGTCAATAAATCCTCTCTGATATATATCCTTTCCCTTATTCATCAGGTCTATATGGATCTTGTTTGATGGATTATATTTTGGTATCCTAAAATATCTTATGAACCTTGGTTGTACATGGCCAATCCATGGAGAAAGTTCACGTACTACAGCATTTACTTGAGGAGCCAAAAGAATAGCCATTAAATAATATGCTTCCTCCAATGTATCAGCAACTATATAGTGAACATTATGATCGGGTATTGAACCATCTAGATCGATAGCTGGTATAAACTCTCTTGCTACATCCCTCCACACAACCTTATAAGGTGCTAAGACTTCCTGCTGCATTCTTTCAACATACCACCACTCCCTACGCATGTGCCTACTTGTACTCTCCAATACTCTCCTTACCATGGTTTTAGACAAGTAGTTCTTATATAATAGGGATTCCATAAGCTCATTTAATGTTAAAAACCTTCCTCTATCCCTATCATAAGCGAGTACTACATAAGTACATCCTTCGATTTTACCCTTTTTAATGTGTTCACCACTAATACCCTTAAATAAGAATTTACGCTCTATTATAAATGGACCCATACCTAATTCTCTACTAAGTCTTGTTTCTATAAAAACACACTCCCCTTTATATCCGGGAGGACACTTCACGGGTTTAGGTCTTCCAATAACTCTCCATGCACCTCTTGATACATCAAAGGATACTCCCTCATGAGCAATATAGTATATTTCCTTAGGTTTTAGAATATTCTTTGCATAATTGTATGTTTCCTTACTTATCCATATAGTTTCTTTAAATTCTTCTTCCCTAGCAACTATTACTCCCTCTATTTCAATAGCTAAGTAATCCCTACTTTCTACTATGATTTGTCTATTAACATGGAGATTATAGATCTCCTCATACCTTGGCTCTCTTCCATAGAAATTCCTGGGACTTACTTTCCTACCTTTAAACCTAATATATTTAAATGAACGTTCCTCCATAAGATCACCTTTTAGCAATGACTATTCCAGGTTGATTTCTAGTATTTTCAAAAGGCTGTATATCCTCTAGATCAAATACTTCATAAACCTTTAATCCCTCATCTAGAATAAATGATCTCCATGCACTTCCATGTAGTCCTCTGAATATACTGGTTGGTACCATAAGCCCTATAATACCTCCTTGTCTAAGTAAATACTTAGTGCTAATTGCATAGAGTATTATTGAAATATCTAATTTCTTAGCAGCCTCTCTTGGAGGATTAACACCTAATTCTTTTGCTATTTTCCTTAATTTCTTACCATATTGCTTGGGGTACTTAGATACATTAACCCATGGAAGATTCCCTAATACAAGATCAAATTTATTATTAGCGATTAAGAATGCTAGGATATGATTTATAAGCATACTATACCAGATATTATCAACCCCATATTTCTCAAGTATTCTAACTACTCTAATGATAGTCTCTAATGCCTTTTTCTCATCCATATTTAGTACTATACCAGTTTCATCTTCAAATCCCTTTATCCCCCTTATTTGTAAACCAATAAATGCTCGATGAAGTTTTATTAAATCTTCACCTATTTTCTGGATCAATGATCTAGGTATTCGTAACTGTATGTAGTATCTATCAAGTTCCTTCTCAGAGATTATTATTTCTTCCTTGGTAAACATATTTAGTATTTGCCTATTAACTTCTATATTATCTAATGGTATATAGAACATCATTTTTTGTTGATCAGAGCTTAAGTAGTAAAATAGATCTTTAACTCTAGATCTTCTAATACTATTTGCTTCGTGAATAAATGTTAGATCAACCCTATATATAGGTATAATAGGTTCTTCATAGAGGTAATTGCCATAGATCATTAATAGTCTATGTATTTGTAAAAGGTAATTTACCTTAGCTGTTATAACAGCTACAGGGTTTAAGTCTATCCCTACAACATTATGGAGTATCTTATATGCAAAGTCTATTGGATGAATATTAGGTCTTTTTGTGTTATACCATTTAAGCAGAGCATCTATATAGTGAATACCAAAGGTAAAGGACCCACATGTTGGATCAATAAAGCTTGGTATCTCTTTTTTCTCCTTATAAAATAAATCTATTAGCTCAACTATCTCAGAATCTATATTTTCACTAAATACTTTGGGAGGTGCTTTACCGTGTACAAGTATATAAAGTGATCTCCATATAATTAGCTTAGCGAGCCAATCGGGTGTATAAAATTCACCAAGCTGTCTACGTAAAGAAGTATCTACGATGTTCTGATAAATCTTTTTCAAAAGATCCAAGCCAATGGGCTTACTCCAATCAATTTCTGCAAGCTCTTTTCCAAGATCTCTAAAGAATTCATCTATATCCTCAGCTATTTCTGGAGAAAAGATCCAGTCATATTCATCTCTCTCAAATATATAGTTTATATTGAATCTTGTGAGTGCCTCTCTCTCCCAAAACAGTTTAATAGCAGCTTTATATCCTTCCTGTAGTAGTCTTAATGGAATAGTATATCTGCCACCACCTAATATGGACTCTAAGATCGTATAACCAAGTATCTTTAGGAATGCAGTATATATGGTTAGTTCAATAAATAATTTATCCAGATCCCTCCCAATACTCTCCAAGACATCCTTGCCATACAAAAGCTCCATATTTCTTCTCCAAATAGACCTATAAATACTTATTCTATTAGATATGTTATCAAGCTCCAATACAAGTTTTCTTTCCCATTTATCTACTATATTCTTAACTCTGGAAAGAATATTTTCTGGACTTGGCTCAATAGTCGCTATCCTAAGTTTATTTAATATCTTTAGAAGGAACTCAAGCTCTTTACTTGCATAGTCTATTTCATCTCTATTAAAGCTACGTTCATATATACAGTTATTTTCAAGATAAAGTTCAAAACCCACATTCCCTTCATAAGGATTTAAATACTCTTTATAGTAACGTTCATTAGGTATATCTATGAGTAGACCAAATCTAAATCCAAATGCCTTCATATAGTTAATTAATTGTTTTCTACCAGCCTCCCTCTTACCAGGAGCTTTAGCTTCTATTAATACTTTCCCATATTGATAATCAACAAATAATCTAAATCCTTCAATAGTTACTTCCTCACGTTTTACATTACCATTAATCCTTGCCAGGACACTATTTATGAAGTCTCTCACATAATTCTCAGGTTTCTGGTATAGCACATAATCACCTCAAACCTATTCTAGCTATATTAGTTAAGCCATTTATATAACAAATGTATTATAGGCATTTCATCGATCCCTGTTGAACATCATAAACTTCATAGCACCCATAGGATACTTAAGTAGAAAGTAGCTTTATAATATTTTGTATAACAGAGATACTGAAACTATATATTATCTTATATTAACTGTTTTTACCTATTATAATAATAATAGTACTATGAATTAATACATGAACGTTATAATATAGCCATTAGATAGAGTGAATTAACATTAGTCATTGTAGGACCCGTAAACACTAGTGAGGAAACACGTTTCAAAGCATTATATGAGTCATGGCGTCTTAGAACATCAACTACATCAATACCCTCCTCCCTAAGCCTATCAAGAGTATAGCTATCCACAAGACCACCAGCAGCATCAGTAGGCCCATCAGTACCATCAGTATCAATTGCTAGTACAGCAGTACCCCTCAACCCAGAGATCTTACGTGTCACTGATAATGCAAACTCCTGATTAGGACCACCCAATCCATGTTCCTCAGGTACCGTTACTGTTGTCTCACCACCAGCTATTAGTAGGGCTGGTCTTGTGAACGGCCTATTATACCTATAGATCTCCTGTATAATCGATCCTATGGCTAATGCTGCATCCTTGGCTTCACCCTCAAGTGTTGTTGTCAATATATATGGGTTTAAACCCCTCCTCAATGCCTTCTGGTATATGGTCTTGCATGCTATTTCATTACTTGCAACAATATAGTTCCGTACTCTACTGGGTAGTTTCTTTAGAGTTTCTGGAACCTCCCCCCTCAAACCCTTCAGTATATACTTTCTCACAGTATCCGGTACCTTATCCCATAGCCCATAGTACCTAAGAATCCTATGGGCATCATGGAAGGTAGTTGGATCAGCTGATGTTGGCCCGGAAGCAATATCCTCCAACCGATCACCAACAACGTCGGAGACGATCAATGATATGATCCTGCCTCTACAGTGCCTAACGAGACCTCCACCCTTAACACGTGATAAATGCCTACGCACAACATTGATCTCGTGGATACTAGCACCAGATCTCACGAGTAGATCGTATGTTCTAACAAGATCCTCTAACCCTATATCATTAGCTGGGTAAACCATTAGAGATGAACCACCACCACTAATAAGTACTATAAGAAGATCGTTCACTCCGACCCTCTCCACAAGCTCTAGAGCCTCAACACCAGCTCTAAAACTATTTTCATCAGGTATTGGGTGGCCAGCCTCCAAAACCCTAATCCTCTCCAGCTCCATTCTATACCCGTACTTTGTGACAACAAAGCCTTCCTCAACAAGATCCCCTAGGACATCCTCAACTGCACGAGCCATACTACATGAGGCCTTACCAAGCCCTAGCACATACACTTTACCAGAAACCCTAACCTCCCTACCATAGATACTGACAACGTTATCCCTAACAGCTAGTGCATCCCTAACAGCATTATATGGATTAACAGCCTCAAGACCGCTTACAACAAGATCTAGTAGTAACTCCTTAGCCCCTACATCACCATAACTAAGCAACTCATCCCTATTAATAACCCTATACAAAGCCCTATACACCACGGTATGAGTACCTATTTTACATAAATAAAATATAGTGTATTTACTATTTGGAGAAGAACTAGACACATACAGTATATACGTAGCTAAACATTCTCCAAGGCTTATCAACAATCCTATAATAGATGATTACTATATGCCTAGTACCAGATTCCCACTCCATCATAAGCTCTGGATCAGTTATAGAAGCATTACCAGCTACAACAACCACCCCCGATCCCCCATAAACGGTTCTTGGATAAAGATATGCATAACCTACACCCATACCCTTTACACCCGAGTTATCAACAAGGAAGTCTGTGACATTAACTGCTAGGTTACAGCGGTTAGCCAAGACTATCTCAAGCTGTACCATGCTAAACTCAACAGAATGTATAATAGATAATGTTGCATCAGTAATAACTATTGGTTCTCCAAAACATGATCTCTCAGACACGATCTTGTATAATACATAGTTGCTTGTTTCATTAACGATTATAAAATCTTCTAGATCCTTGTACAAGACGGATAAATCACTATTAACTACTAAGTAGCTCTTTACACTATCTTGTTTCCCCGTACTAGTTTTACCCATAAACACCATTATACTGTAGCCATCCCCCATGGAGACTAGTATCCTATTCCTCATATACCCTATAGGTACTTGTTTAACCAGATCTGCTGCTGGACTAAGTAGTGATGGATCATTATATCCATTTCTCAATCCATTAGCTAATTCTATCAATAGATCTATTCCCTGATCCTTGTCAAAGACCCCAACAATTGATCCAGCTATACTAGTCTGCCTATTAACTATATATACCCTAACCCATCCATGGGATTCCCTAACATAGACTGTATATCCATCCCTATCTGATACACTAGCATTAACCATAGTATATGTACTAATGTAGTTTGTGAAATCATCTATACGGCATTGCCCAATCTCTATAAACATGTTATCACTACCGATAAGACCAATTGATAAACCAATGCTACAGTACCTGAGGAACTCAGGGCTGAATGCAGAGGATGTAGCATAAGGTACTATCTCGTTAACCCGGCTATTGTTCATAACAATTAGTCTAACACTATATCCCTTGCTGAGATAATTACTTATGAATTGTGATGGAATATATTTTAACAGTGTATTACTAGATAGTTCCCTTAGAACCTCAGCAGCCTTATTAGAGGGTGTCTGTACGGGTGTCTCTTCCTGTCCACCGGCTAATTGTTGTTTTTGGGGATGTAGTAGTATTGGGATCACGATAATGGTTATCACTACCATTATAGCTAATAAGGCTACATATAGCGTTTTTATTCTCAAGACATATAACACCAGATTCTCCACTATTAGTGTATGCTAATATATCACTATATTTTCACGTATATTTATATGATTCCCTATACTAGATTCCTAGCATTTAGATACTGTATAAAATATTTGATCATAGCATTTAATAACCTAGTCCGGAACCACTAGATTCACAGCACTCTCACTAGGGTATGGTTGACCTCCATGGGCCAAGTCTATAGGTACTCAAATAGGTTTCATCAAGCAATTGGGCTGGAGGATGCCCTTGGAAAACGGGTTTTTGGGACCAATGATATTGTCCGTAGATTAGCTGTTATATCTAGTAACCGTGTATTCATAAACAACTATCCAATCAGTAATCCAGCTGCAGTATTTAATCCAGCAATAGTTGTTGAGGGAGACTATGCAAGGATCTATGCACGTATTATCGTAGGATACTTCCTCTACGTATCAGCTATTGTAGAGATTAATGTGCCCCTAGAGGATATCTATAGCGGTAATGCTAATATCAATTACTACTCAGCTGAACCAGTCATCTATCCATCGATCAGGTATGATATATGGGGTACTGAGGATCCAAGGGCCTATAGTATTGATGGGAGACTCCTACTAACGTATACTGGACGTACAGTAAACTACTATAACCCAGCCATAAGGATTGAACGTACAATTCCTGTGACAGCAGAGCGTTATCGTAGTAATAGGTGGGCTAATGGCTGGAGAAAGATCCATGTGTACAAGCTTCCACATGATCTCTCTAGACATGTTGTTAGTGATAAGGATGCATTCCTCGTTAAACACAATGGCTTATACTATCTATTCCACCGTCCACACATGGATGATGAGGTATATTATCTAGTTATTAGCCGTGTAGATGGTGAAAAGGATCTATTTAGAAATGATCTAAAACAGCCCATGGAGATAACTGTAAAGGATACAGTAGAGATACTGCGTCCAGCAGGTTTTGAGGAGAAGATAGGATGGGCCATGCCCCCTATAAGGATTGGTGGGGATAGGCTTATAGCGTTTATCCATGCAGTTGATCGGGAGATTAAGGCCTATAGATTATTTGCTGTAGAGATCGAGTTGAAGAGGGATGAGGTTATAGTCACGGCTGTCACACCAACATATATTATGGAGCCAAGGGATCCATACGAGATCTTTGGTGATAGACCCTACACAATATTCCCCTGTGGGCTGTGGAGAGTTGATAATAGCTACCTGGTAAGCTATGGTGCAGCCGACTATGTTGTTGGAATAGGTGAGCTGGACATAGAGGCTCTACATGGTTTCCTTGATAAGGGCCGAATATACTAGAACGGTACTATATTATAGAGTCCATAACCATCCTATAGGATTGCACTGAATCAGTTCTATTGACTATATAGATCTTCCTTGATGCATCATTATCTCTCTAATGATACTGTACTAAAGTTTTTAAATGGTGAATTAATCTTTATTATTGGGTGAATACTTTTGTCTAATACTCCTACCCCTAATTTGGAAAACTGTAAAGTATTCTTAGAAGAATTTTATAAAAAGGCACTAGAATCACTTAATTATGGCTGGATCTATTTTATATCAGTTATTGTTAGTACAGCCCTAACTTTTATTGCTTCTATTATCTACTTAGCCAATATATTAGGTATTGTTAATCGTTATAGAGGGATTAGTGGAAATGAGTTATTGGATTTAATTATTAGTTCAGCTATTACATACATGGTATTTATAGCTTTACTAAGTCTTGTTGTCAGTATCATTCTCTACCTATTCATTAGGAGAACAGCCGATATGTATCGTAGATACTATAGTGCATGTAGACTAGTATCTAGTCTGTTAAATAGATTCCCAGTTTCAGTATCAATTACATGTTCTCCTCCAGCAACATCCTATATTAGACTACATATCTACTATATTGTCCTCCTTATACTAAATACTATATTCTCTCCTTTGGCAACGTATCATGTTATTTACAATCAGCTAGGTGGATATAGGCTACTATTCCCAGTAATAGCTTTTCTCTCTGGATTAGGTCTCTTGGTGACTGTATATATGTTCTTTAAAAGCTTAAATGAGTATTTTTATGTTGAGAAGGCATCTGTTGTTGCAAGGCTATCTATACTACTCTACATACTATCCCTACTTAATTCGATCACAAACTCGGCAGTCATAATACTTACGGGATTTGCTGTCTATGTACTCTACCTATCGAATATGAAGTATATGCTAGAAGAGTATGAGGATAGGATAATGGAGCTATATAATGAACTAGCTGATGGAGTAAAGGCTGTAGAGGCAATAATCTAGTCCATCTCCTACCCGAAATAATGGTTAATACATGTTCTGGGATGCCTTTGTAGAGATGGCTCCATACATGAATGTATATTATAGTCAAGAAAAGCATTATAGTATCTAAACACGTTATCCCATAGTATAGGCTAGGGTGTCTAGGGCATGGGTGTTGCTATAGAGGCACGTAATCTCTGGAAAACCTATCATACAAAGAAGCGTAAAGGCTTATTTAGAAGTGAGACTGAGACAGTTGAGGCTCTACGTGGTATATCATTCACTATAAGACATGGTGAAGTTGTAGGGCTTCTAGGGCCTAATGGTGCTGGTAAAACTACTACTGTCAAGATACTAGCTACACTATTGCTGCCGGATAAGGGGGAGGCCTATATCGAGGGCTATGACGTGGTTAAGGAGGCTATGGAGGTCAGGAAACGTATTGGTCTACTATTGACTGTTGAGAAGGGATTCTATGGTAAACTCACTGGTCGTGAGAATCTAGAGTATTTTGGAGCACTCTATGGACTGGGTGGGGAGAGGCTTAGGGAGAGGATCAATTATCTAATGAGGCTATTGGAACTTGATAAACTGGGGGCTACGGACAAGCTTTTCGAGGAGTATAGTCTTGGTATGAAGGCGAGGCTAGGGCTAGCACGTGCCCTATTAAAGGATCCACCAGTACTACTACTTGACGAGCCAACCCTAGGCCTTGACCCACCTAGTGCTCGTAAGATAAGGAGGTTGGTAAGGGATCTTGCTAGGCAGGGTAAGGCCATACTATATACTACTCATAACATGTTTGAAGCTGAGATTGTATGTGACCGTATACTATTGATTAATAAAGGTGTTATTGTTGTTGAGGGTTCTCCACAGGAGCTCAAGGCCCGTCTCCCCAAGCTACGATCGATAGATATATTGTTGAGGAATGGTAGTCCAGAGGCTGTTAAGAAGGCCATTGTAGAGGCTGGTTTCCAGCCAACTGTAGAGACTACTCCAGAGGGGCTTGTGCAGGTTAGGGTTAGTGTACGTAGTCCTGAGGACGTGCTTGGCGATCTTGTCCGTGTACTTGTTGGCAGAGGCTATGATATTGTTAGTCTAAGGATTAGTGAGCCTACACTAGAGGATGTATTCATATACTTCTCACAGAGTGGGGGCTAGGGTGTTATGGGGTTCCGTGACATTATTGCTGCAGAGTTTAGGTTTACGTATGCCGATGTGTTTAGGAGGAAGATTACATTAGTAACGTTCATAGCATACCCATACATACTAACCATACTCGTACTATTGATAGGTTATTCCCTAGGATCTCCAACGGTTTTCCGGGAGCGTGTAGGCATTGATCCAATGGTATTCTTCATATTGGCGGGATTCACGATCATGGCTATAATTGGGGTTGGAGACGATCTATTGTGGAGGCCTCTCTTTGATGAATGGATGGGTACACTACCATATGTAATGGCTAGTCCAGTGCCTAGGATACAGCATTACATAGCAATACCGTTGCCAAGGCTTATCCTTGTACTAATAAGTGGTTCTACAAGCATTGTACCAGTACTTACCTACTACTATGGATTACAGGGTCTTGTGGAGGGACTGCTTGTCATGCTACTGACCGGGATTGCAGCATTGTTCTTCACAACGATAGCCATACTGATCATGGGGATCGTATATAGTCTTGGCGGTGAGAACTGGAGGATCATAAATATTATACGTCCACTCTTCCTAATACTTGTTGGAGCATACTACCCAAGATACCTTATGCCCCTCACGGGACAGGTGATTAGTTGGCTTATACCCTCAAGCCATGTTGTAGAGGTTATACATAGAATGATCTCTGGACTATATAGTAGTCCAGTAGACCTGCTCGTCCTCCTAGGGATAGCTACAGCACTCTTCATACTCTATGCACCACCTGGTGTTAAGAGTATCATGTACTGGGAAAAGACTAAGATGAGGGAGGGTGTAAGGGTTTGATGGATGCTGTAAAGGCTGTATTGAAAGCATATTTCACGACAGAGCTTATACGTAGCCGTGGATTCATATTTGGGCTATTGAATATGGTATTGTGGATGCTATTATTCCTAGCACCAATAACCCTCTTCAGACCCCCGGACATAGATCCATCGGTTATATCGGGCTATGCATTCACAGCCATCCTAGTGTTTATGTCCTACTCAGTGGCTACATGGGATTGGGCTTGGGAGCTTAGATGGCTTATGACAAGGGGATTGCTTGAATACATAATTGCTAGTGGCCGTAGCATATTCATACTCTATGTAGGAGTGCTCCCAGTCTCGCTCATGTGGATGATCATGGCTCTAACACTGGTCTATGCCTTGTTATCAGTACTTACAGCACCACCAGCAATAGCAGTATATGATCCAGTGATCATGGCTGCCGGATTCACGATCTTCCTAATAGTATTGTTTGCACATGCCCTAATACTTGGCGGTACAACAATAGCAACTGGTACCAGCGGTCCCGTCATGGAGTTCATAAGCTGGATCCTGCCAATAGCAACTGGTGGACTAGTACCCCTCCGGAACATGCCCGTGATCGTGCAGGAGATAGCCCTCTATACACCATATAGTTATCCAGCAGAGCTCATTAGATACTCTATACTGGGTGTAGAACCCATACTACCATTATGGGAGACAGTATTATATGGATCACTATATGCCCTAGCGTACCTAATAGTAGCCCTACTATACTTTAGGATGCAGTTAAAGAAGCTATTGAGGGAAGGACCTAAGACTGTAGGTATGTATTAAAACTATAATATCTTCTTAACATACTATATCCTTAGGTGTACTTTATGGAATGTATTGATAGAGACTATGTTGATAGAGTAATTAATGATATTAGGGAAGCCCTAAGCCTTATCAATAAGATCATTGGTATAGATATAGATAAGTTCATAAGTGATCTTGGGTTAAGGTATGAGCTCAGACATTCCATAATAGTAATTGTCGAGGCTATAGCAAGTCTAGGGATCCATATACTTGAGAAATGCTATGGACTAACACCCAAGTCATATGGCGAGGTTTTAGAGGGGTTATGGAGAAAGAATGTAATAAGCTTTGAAACATATGATAAAATATATGGGCTAATACCACTTAGACATAGGATTATCCATAGATACTGGGAGGTTGATGATAAAAGGATCTATTTAGATGCTAAAGCTAGTGGTGTAGGGGCTATAGAGAGATTTATTGAGGAGGTAGAGAGATTTGCATCCAAGGATCCTTGATGAGAAGAGGAAGTTTACATATTATAGGTTATCGTGGGAGGATAGAGAAAAGATCATTGCTGATATCGTGGAGTATGTAAGGGGTAGGGAGGAGATATTATTAGCTATTGTCTATGGCGGTTTCCTTGATTCAAAGATCTTTAGAGATATAGATCTAGCTGTATATACAATGTACCGTATCCCCATGGATAATGCCTATAGATACGAGTATATGTTATCTGATGAACTCACTAAAAAGATCAAGATACCTGTTGATGTTGTTCTACTTGATTATGCACCAATATGGTTTAAGAGAAAGGTGTTGGAGAAGGGGAGGGTAGTCTATGAACGATATAAATGGGTTAAGACAAAGTTGGACTATACATTAATGAGTGAAACCATAGACATGGAGATTAAGAGGAGAATTGCTAAGGGGTATCAAGTTAATAATGAACTTTCCCAGACCCAGCTATAAGCTTAGTGATCAAAGGCATTAAACCAAATATATTCAATAACACAGAATAGTTGTCTAGATGAACACATGTGGATAAGGCTGATCAAGTAGGTCTAGGAGATAATGCATTTACTCCTAAGAGTACTAGAGAGAGTTTTAAGTCTAAGCCCATACCCAGTGTTGAGGAATTCAACAGTTTCCGTAGAGGCTTATTCTAAAAATTCCATATAGTGCTATGTATAATTACCTATGAATATGGACTCTTTGAGGAGAAAAATGGAAGAGTAAAATATTTAGTCTGGTATTATCCTTGTACCAGATTCTCCCTTGAGAGCTTCATAGGCTTTCTTTAGATGCCCTATGATCGCTACCTTACCGCCGTTCTCAATGAACCTTATTGATGCTAGTACCTTTGGACCCATACTTCCCGGCTTAAAGTGTCCCTCCATAAGATACTTCTTTGCCTCACTAACAGTCATAACGTCTATGGGCTTCTGATCAGGTTTTCCATAGTTTAGATAGACTTTCTCAATATCTGTTAGTATAAGGAATGTTGATGCACCTAGTGCTGTAGCTAGACGCTCTCCAGCAAGATCCTTGTCTATGACGGCTTCAACACCCCTCAATACACCATTCTCCTTGACAACTGGTATGCCTCCACCACCACTAGCAATAACTATGAAGCCCTCCTCAACAAGCCTCTTTATAGCATCAATCTCTATGGGGCCTATGGGATCAGGTGATGGTACTACACGTCTCCATCCACCACGTGGATCGGGTTTCATAACCCATCCAAGCTCCTCAGAGATCCTCTTAGCCTCATCCTCCTCATACCATGGCCCAATGTATTTCGTTGGGTTCTGGAAAGCAGGATCATTCTTATCCACGAGAACTTGCGTAACAACCGTCACAACACCCTTAACCCTAGTGCCCAGTAATCCCTTCTCCAATAACTTATTGTAGAGACTCTGCTGTATGAGGTAGCCTAGCCATCCCTGTGTCATAGAACCAGCAATGTCTAGTGTCATTGGGGGCAGGTTCTTCATCTTAAGCCCGGCCATCATCCACTCAGCAATAATTCCTACCTGAGGCCCATTACCATGTGTTATAGCTATCTTGTAGCCCTCCTCAATAATCTTTATGAGGAACTCTGCTGATCGATAGGCGTTTCTCCAATAATCCTCTGGTGTACCCATTTCACCCTTTGTTTGGAAAGCATTTCCTCCAAAGGCCACCACTAGGAACTTATCATCTCTAGCCATAGTATCCACCTAGAACCCCCTTTACACCATATTATGTATTAACTAGATGTATATATATTGAATAAATAGTTTTCCATGGACAAGATATAGTGGATCCGATCTAGTGCAGTACTATGGATACATCTGTCCTCCTCAAACCCCTCCTCTTAAGCTCAAGATATAGTTTCTTCAACTTCTCAAACTCCATGGTAGAGTATAGCACCTTACCCTCCTCAAGAGCATCTACAACTATAGGATTACCCCTCCTAAGAAGCTCCATAGACTCCTCAAGAGTATACGGGTGAGGCTCTATGGGCAACGGGATATTCTTTAGTAGCTCAATGATCTCCCTAAGCCTATCAAGATAACTAGTCCTATAATCAGCTATGACCAATAGATCATAGTCACTCCACGGCATCCAGTCTCCACGAGCTCTAGAACCAAATAACACTATAGCATATACCCTATACCTAGATCTTAGCTTCTCCACTACCTCCCTAAGATACTTGTTCTCCAAAGAGAAACACCCTACAGTACTCAATGATCTTTTCAGCAGCTCTTAATGCATTACCAGCTATACGTTCATCATAAGCCTCATGTGGAGTCCCAGACGGGTATGCATTTGGGTATCTTGAGGGTATGTAGTGTATATCTAGTTCTCGTGCAAGACTCATTATCTCTTCATTGGGCTTAATACCAGTCCTTTCATAGAATCTCCTTAGTAGCTCACGGATGCTATGTCCCCATGGAGCCTCGTTAACACTATATAGTAGTGCTTTAACAGCTTTCTCGGCAGCCTGATGTGAATAGAATGCTGCTGCATTATATCTTCTCTCCCTATAGAGTATCCTAGCAGTATCAAGATCCCATAATGCCTCACTATACCATCTCAGTACCTCATTCCTCAATGCATCTATTCCCCAATAGATCATATACAGTATACTTACCTATACTAGATTATATGTTGTCAATATTTTTATTCTAGTCTCTCCACCTTATACTCTATAGTACATGGTATGTGGTGTAGGATATGAGGCATCTCGTAATGGATCTTAGTGGTCGTGACCTAGTATCCACACTAGACTGGAGTGTTGATGAGATCGAGATTGCATTGAAGCTTGCCGAGGAGCTTAAGTGGAGATACCATTCCTTTGGGTTATCAGAGATACCAAGGATACTTGATCGGAAGATATTCTTCATGCTCTTCTACGCTCCATCCACGAGGACAAGGGCTGCTTTCGAGGCAGCTATGACAATGCTTGGTGGTCATGCAGCATATGTTGAGGCTAAGACTACGAGGCTAGGTGTTGGTAAGAAGGTTGGTGAGGCAGCTAAGGATGTAGCTGTCATGTATGAACGCTATGGGCATGGTATCGGGGTACGTATACTTGATAAAGCCATAGACTACGTCTACGGTAGGGGGCATGAGGTTGTACAGACATATGCTAAGCATGCCCGTGTACCAGTTATCAATATGGCGGATGATCGTTTCCACCCAACACAGGGATTGGCAGACCTATATACGTTCCGGGAGAGATTCCATAAGATCCAGGGTAAGAAATATGTTGTAATGTGGGCCTATAGCCCGGAGATACGTGGTTGGTGTAGTGTACAGGAGGACATTATATTGTTTACACGTTTCGGAGTAGATGTTGTGGTGACTCGTCCACCAGGATTTGACCTCGATCCTAAGCTTATGGAGATTGCTAAGAAGAATGCTGAGGAGAGTGGGGGTAGTCTAGAGTTTACCGATAACCTTAAGGAGGCACTAGATGGTGCTCATGCAGTATTCCCGAGGAACTGGGCTTCTCCAAAGCTTGTGGAGCTTGGCTATAGCAGGTTTGCTGAGGAGGAGCTAAGGATCTATGAGAAGTATCGTGAGTGGAGGCTTACACGTAAGCTACTCGATCTAATGGATAAACATGGTGTACTCATGCATGTACTACCGATCTTCCGTGGCTATGAGGCTGATGATGAAGTCATAGATGATCCAAAGAGATCGATAATATATGAGCAGGCAGAGAATGGTTTATGGACTAAGGCTGCTGTACTAGCTCTTACACTATATGGTGTCAAGTAATTGTTTTAATCTGTACCTCTTTTTTCTCTATACTCAATTTACCCTAAGTAAATTCCATGCTATAGCCTTGTAATGCCCCTAATATAGTGGATGAAACGTTCCAGAATTATAGTAGTAATAGACCTTTTATAAAACTAAATATGTTCTAGTGTATTAAAGTAGTATATGGGGACTATCTAAACTTGAGCTCCATAAAACAATGCCTAGGAATAAAGTAAATTACCAAGTAAGGGTTCTTTTAAACCTATATTTTTATTAACTTCTCTCTTTCTAAATAAATCAAGATATTGTGAAGGATATACCATGACAGTTTCAGTAACGACTATATTTTATTTCTAAAATACTTATCAATAATTGCTCATCAAATCTGCATTACAATCGATATTCTTGTCTATCTCCTTTATCTTCTTTAAAAACTTATCAAGATTTTCAAACTTCCCTTCTCCTTCTAGCATATTTGAGGATCAATTCTCTTGATCTCGTCTAGAAGAATGATCAGTGAGGGCGACACTCTTCACGGATCCGGGGTTGCGAGGAGGTATCTCATCATCGAGTAATTGTTCTATAGCATAAGCTAAAATAAGTATTTCTACCTAGGCTTAATCCCCAGTTTAGAGTCGGATACTTGATTGGCTTAATCTCGTGAATATATTTTGTGCCTCTATGGATCTGTTAAATTTATGTTGAATGTTTATTTAACAAAGAATATCTTATTAGTGATTGCATGGGAAAAATAATAACTGAGATAATGTTGGGGATCGACACCCATGTACGTGGATATGTTAAGCGTGTAGTTATCCAGGCAATTGCCATTATAGTAATAGCTTTTATAATTGGTTATCTACTAACGGGCTCAAATCTGCATGTAACAATAGCTAATCTTGATATACTAACGCTGATTATTTCGGCAGCCGCTATATTGGGCAAGATCTTGGGAGCTCTATATTCATCATATGGTATAGCTAGGGCCTCGATAATAGCTCCAAGTGTTGCTAAATGTTCACACGATGTTGTAAGACAGGCAGTTGATGACCCTATCTCGTCATGGATTATACTATTCATTTCAATAGCGTTAGCATATGTTCTAGCATTAGTTTTAGAGAACGTATTAATTCTAGTACTGTAAAGATTGATGATATGGATTTTATGAGTAATCATTAATAAGTTTTAGGAATAAAGTATGGCTTACTCCTGAAACTGTCATGGTATAGTTTATAATCTAGATCGTGTTGTATAGAAACCATGTACTACTAATGTATCTGGGTGTATAGGCTATGGCTGATCTACCATGGTATGTGGGCTATTTCTCCGGTAGGCATTGGCTAAGGAATATCGACTACAGTATAGATGATATATTCAGGGTGTTGGAGGCAGCCCGTGATCTTAAGAGGAAGTTCCATCTTGGAGTGGAGACACCATATCTAAGGGGTAAGACGCTCTACCTCATCTTCTACAACAAGAGCCTACGTACAAGGAATAGTTTCCAGACAGGGATCTATCAGCTTGGTGGACAAGGGATATTCATAAGCCCAGACCAGGTATATGCACCAACACTACCAGAGGATATGGTTCCATACCAGACAGAGGCTATACGTGATGTAGCCCGTGTACTAAGCCGTTATGGTGATGGTATAGCCATACGTATCTATGGCAGGCCTGCTAAGTGGATTATTGGACGTGGACACCGTATCATAGAGGAGTTTGCAAAGTGGAGCAGTGTACCAGTGCTCAACATGGAGGATGATCTATATCATCCATTCCAGGCACTAGCTGATGCACAGGCAGCCCTTGAGGCTCTAGGATGGCCTAAAGACCTACGTGGTAAGAAGTTTGTCGTAAGCTATGCCTATAGTGGTGGGCTAAAGCCCCTGGCTGTACCACAGAGTGTAGCGTTGATGGCTGCTATGCTTGGTGCTGATGTCTACATAGCTCATCCACCAGGTTTCGAGCTCCTCGACCCCATTATAGAAAAGGTTAAGGAGTATACTGGGCATTGGGGATCAGAGTTCAGGATAACCCATGACATGGATGAGGCTTTTGAGGGAGCAGCATTCGTGTACCCCAAGGCATGGAGTCCAAAGGGTTTCTTCCCACCATTCAGTAGCGATGGTAAGGTGCATGAGGAGGAGGCTAAGGAGTACCAGTCCAAGTTCAGGGACTGGATAGTGACTATGGAGCGTCTTGAGAAGGCTGGTAAGCCATTCTACATGCACTGTGGACCAGCTGATCGTGGGCAGGAGGTTACTGATGAGGTACTGGATAGTTATGAGAAGAGCCTTTACTTCGAGGAGGCCGAGAACCGTCTACATGTGCAGAAGGCTGTTATGGCCATGACTATGGCTCGTGTTGTTAGATGAGTATTTTATCCCTACATATAACTCTTTTCTTTTTACTTCTTTTGAAAAAGAATAGAGGTTATTTATTATCTTCTCCTTAGGAGTGCTAGGAGTATACCTGCTACTACGATGATAACCACTACCACTCCTACAGCATAGAAAATTGCTGGTGCCCCTTCTGCTCCAGCTGTTGTTGTTTCTCCACTAGTCTCTAGCTGTGTTGTAGATGATCCTCCTATTGCCCTGTTGTCCCGGTCTCTGCTGGGGCTGTTGGGGACGCTGTTCCGTAGTTCCTGTAAGTAGTCCCGTGGGTAGTGTTGTTGGGAGCGTTATTGTCTCCTCCTGGTAGCGTATATGTTATCTCTAGCGAGTCAATGGTTTCTCCAGCTCCTATTCTCCAGTATATATCCCATATACCGAGGAATCCATCCTTAAACATCTTTACAGCCTCTGATTTAGTTGAGTAAACACCCTCTACCTCTGATGGTAGAGAAATAGTTACGTATATGTTTAATTTGGTTACTACTTGTCCTAAGCTCCTCGATCTCTATTAGATCGAGTATATCTGTCGTGATATTTCCCCTACTGGTATGGCTGTATAGGCTATGGTATTAAGTATGAGAAGAGGTATGAGGAGAGGTATGGATGCCTTTAGGCATCACATACACCTTCTTATCAAAAATAATAATTGTGTATTGTTATTATATTACCTTATCTCGTGTAATCTATCTCTTCACCCTATTCTTAGCAACTATAACTACTATTGTAACTACTATCGATGCAATCAATATAATGGCTAGTATGTAGATGAATATATCCTCAAACACATTCTCCCCATAAGCTCCTCCCTCATTACCTATCTCCTCATTATGGATTATAGCATTATGTTCAGTAGATGAGATAACTAGCGTAGTAAGTCTATAGGTGACACCATTACCAGCACTATCAACTAGTCTAACATAAACCATGTATGCTCCTTCATCCGCTAACTGTATATTGAATAGAGCTCCTCCATCACTGAGAGTACTTGGATAATATGTCTTATTGACATCATCCTTCTCCAGTATGAGAAGGGCACTATCAAGACCAGATCTATCCATAGCCTCTATAGATACCTTAACCTGATCGTTTGGTCTAGCGTATAGTTTATCTATACTCCAACTATAAAGTGATGGCAGTATATAATCCCATGGGGTTCCACTATATTCTCTCTGAACAACATCTACTCCATCAACACCTATTCTAGACATGTATCCCTCTCCAATACTACCATTATAGTCCCGGGTATGGAGTGTGATCTCCCCCTCAACAACATATACCTCAAGATCCCCGTTAAACTCAAGTACAACATCACATCCTATACTGATTGATCCAAGATAACTCCTTGTATGTCTATTGAATAGCCTAAGTAGTAGTGATCCCCTTGTTGAGTTAAACCATCCACTAACCTTACTAGTCCTAACATATGCTCTAGTATACCCGGTATACCCATAAACATCTAGAGAGCCTCCCCTAAACACTATCTCCGCCATACCATAGGTAATGATTTCTCCATGTATACTCCTATACAGTCCACCACCAATGATCGATGATAGGCTCTGGTCTATGAGCCCAGTTCCATCGACTAGTAGGGTTATAGCTCTACCCTCATAGTTTAGTGATAGGTTATCGTATGTAAATACTATGAATGGCTCATCAGTATAATCGTATGCAGAGCCGTTATACGATACAGTAACACGATCCATTGGATAGACTATAACTAGGAAGCTATCACTCTTCCTAAGGTTAACGATAGGATAGATCCTAAGTGGTAAACGGTACTTTATAGAGAGGTCTATTATCCCATCATAGTATATGTAGGGATATTGATATGCATTGGAGCTGTGCAGAGGCATTACTGCAAGTAGTGTTGTTAAGAAGTCCATTACGGTCCTTGGTGGGTGCCCGTTATAGTATTTATAGAGCGTTGATACCCTGATAAACATACTATAGGCTTTAACAGCATCCATGGGGGATATGTAGTGGTCACTATAGAGTAGGCGTAGGAGTACTGCAGCAATACAGCCTTCAACCTTCTCCCCAGAGACTACATGGCCGAATAATGCCTCCTGAAAATATGGTTCTCCAAAGTATATGTCCCCAAGGGATGGTATGAAGCCTTTCTCAATAAATCCCCTACCATAGCCATAGTCTCTAACAAGTACTGATACTAGGTGACTATGTGCTTCATCATAAGCTACATATTCACTAGACTCATCATCTATACCATGCCTTCCCCCAAGCCTTATATTATCCGGGAATATATGCTCCTTAACCATATGCCCTAGCTCATGGAAAAACGTTATCGTAGGCATAAACTCTCCACTAGTATCCCTATAAACCAGTGGATCATATAGCCTATCAGCTGGTATCTCAAACGATATATATTCCCTATAGATATAGCCCTCTGGACTATATGAAGTACCGCTCTGGCCATACCATATATCGATATTCTTCACACGATCAATTACTGTTGAAGATACTGTATCTACATCCCTAAGGAACGAGATCATTACATGCTTTAGCATATGCTCCCATGCAATAACAGTTCTAACCTTAACATCAAACCCACCATACACACTCACATCAGCACGATCACTATATGGGCTTATATAAAGCCATTCACCACCAGATACCCTAACCCATATATTCCTAGAACATGGATCCCAAACCCCATTACTCATCACAAGATCGCTAATACCCCCATAGCCATCCCCTACAACCCTCAGATATAGATGGGCTGTTGGGAAATACTTGTTAGAACCATAGATCTCCTCATAACTGAATAAATCCCTAATGTATCCAGCCCTATAGATTCTTATAGGATCTACTTTGCCTTCGATCACGATATGTATGTAGTCTCCATCACTATACGGTATAGAGCTATTAGTTATGTAGTTAATGGGTATAGAACTACTAGGTGGGAGAACAAGTCTCCACGAATCAAGGACTCCTCCTCCACCAATATGCTCTACTAACAAGGTATAGCTAAACCCTATAGGTGTATACCCGGTGAGCTTATCTGTGAAAACCTCCCCAGTATCCACGTCAACATCATAGTCTATATAGAACTCTATGGTTCCAGAAACACCTACACTATAGACAATACTATCCATGGCTATAGTTGATCCGCTGGAGTCCACGATATAGACGTATATGTATAATCTATCACTACCCCCAAGATCCGCTTCCGTAATGGTGAAGTTTATAATAACCATGTATCCACTATAGGCTCTATCCAGCTCGACCTGTTCTGGCTCAGAACTATATATAGCCCCATACTCTGTCCTAGCCTCAACAACAAGGTATGGCGTATCACCATGCAGATCACTGCTATCCACGTAGAAGTCTAGATAAAGCCTTATACTCTGATCACCCATTTCCAGAGGAGTTGATGTAGGTGGATCAGACTCTACAATACCTATATACGATCTATTGCCTAAGCTCAATAATATAGAGTGTGTATCATATGCTAGGAGATAATCCCTAGAATAACAGTTACTAGAACATGGCTCGCTATAGCCATAGAGATATACAATAACTGTCAAATTAGCCTTGGAGCCAAGATCTATACCTAATTCACTAAAGTCAATATATACACTATAGGTAAATGAACCCGTGAAACCTAGTTCGTTAGAATCGCTGGGTTCACGGATGAGATCCCGGTAGCATAGACCATTACTACAGCCTAGATAGTCATTAACATCATACCCATTAACCATAAATGAAAACACGATCCTCCCAGAATGATAGTCTGTAGGCAATTCATAGCCTACATCAATGTCAATGGAATAGCTAGTACCAGAACCCCTTGCATGTACAGCCTCGATCTCCACATAGCTCTCATCACCCACACCATATTCTCCAACACCAACTTCTGTAAAGTAGTTCTCGATCCATGGGAATACCGTAGAGTATATAGAGTCTATGTAGTTAGAGATAATGACATCTAGATCATTGGGTAAACATTGATCATGGGATGAAACCACTCTAACAAAATCCTCAAGATCACCTGGATCAGGATCTGTACTAGCTAGATCTATACAATAGTATATATAGTAGGTTATTTCAACAGATATAGTTATACCAATATTCTCTAGCACATGACCCCTATACTTGACAGTTACAGGGTATAAGTGTCCCTCACCATAGATCCCGATACGGTAGTCTAGAACTACATCATAAAACTCATCACGCCCGGGCTTATAATAGTTTCCAGTGACACTGAGAACTATATAGTACATACCTCCATCAATGAACCTATCATATTCAGTCCTAATATTACTCGTCCTAGAATCCTTAGTCTCTTCCCAAGAGCTACGATTGAAACTACTATCTAAATTCATACTAGCACTAATCCTATATTCATACCTAAGCCATACAGTAAGATTATAGTCTACACCATTGTAGGGAACCTTTAGGAAATGAGGATCGATCTTTGACTCATTAGCCACACTCATAACAACACCCGAATATACAAGATCATCTTCATGAATTATTTCTTCCCAGTAGATATAGGGGAGATCATATTCCCCTGTATCCGGGTTATAGGACATGAGCTTATAGTCCATGGGTACATTAACCCTTGGTATACTATCCATATCAAACTCAATAAGATCAATAAATTCCTCCAGATCAATTATTTTCCCATTCTCACTAGATATTGGGGGTACTATAGCGAGTGATAATAGTATTGATACTATCACTATAGAACAGATTATCTTAGGTGTATACATTACCTATATACACCTAATTACCCGGGTATGTAGATTTTTGTATAACATATTTTATATACTTTTCCATGCATTATTACAGTTAATGGTATCCATAATAAAAATACATTAGATCTAGAATCTAATTTTAGATTTGAGAAACAATATAAAATATATATCATGGATTATATTAGCCCAATAAATAAGCCATATAATTTGAGGATAAGAATAAAATGTTTATGTATAGAGTATCATCTTTACATATAAGATAGAGTACCAGATCAACTATACTGTCTATGTACAGTGATCCTTTACCAATAGTTAACCTAGTGGTTAACAATAGTCTTTCTACTAGAACGTTACTAATGGAGTGCTTATATACCATTATCACCAGCATAATATAATGTACTATCCTCTAGGAGGTGCTTGGTATTGATAAGGCATTTTTACTTATCAATAATCATCATAGCTTTAATCTTATCAATACTACCCATAGCACCAGTATCTTCAGCAAATATACTTAGACAGGCTTTCTCTCCAGAACTAGCTGGTTTTAAGACCGTAGTATTCTACTATGGATGGCTTAATACATCAAATATACTTGATCTAAGGATTGATATTGCCGTGATAGCTGGTTCTACAAGAGTACTAGCTGGTGGTGATGACTATGATATTGTCCAGTGGCTTCGTGGTAATGGTACTGAGGTATATGCCTATCTACATGATGGTGATACACCAGTTGGTCTTGGCTCATCATTTAATACCATGGTCTATAGCAATGATACTGGTTCCCTTGATCAGAGGCTTAGCTACTGGGTATCCTATATAGAGTCGTTAATAGATAATTATGTAGGGATTGCTGATGGAGTATTCCTTGACGAATGTGATCCCGGGTATTTTGGAGTTACAAACTCTAGTGATCCCTATGTACAAGCTTTTAGTCAGGGTATTGAGGAGATCGTGGATTATGCACATAGTAAGGGGTTGAAGGCTTTCGTTAATGGTGTTAGAGCATATGCTGGTATTGGAGACTATTATCTATGGGAGGATTTTGTAGCAATATATGATTCTGGAGTCTATAAGCTAGATACTAGCTTCTATAGTACGAGTAATGATAACCCCTATGAATGGGTTAATGGATTAGCTAAGTATGAGTATCTGAGAGACAATAACCTCCTATCAAAGACTATAGCATTAAGCTTTGCAAACCAGACAACACTAGATAATGCATTATATGCCTACTATATGGCCCGTATACTAGGGCTTGGTGGATGGGGTTTCTCACCAATAGACATATACGCTTCTGGAGGAACAATCTATACTGTCAAAGCATTCGATCCCGGTAATCCTATAGATGATCCTGTTATCGATCCCGTTAATGGTGTTTCCCATAGATACTTTATATCCGGTATGGTCTCAGTAGATCTATATACACCAGATCTTAGGGTACCATTTACCTATAGGGATATATGTGTTGATGGTTCTCCAAGTGAATATACACTAGATACTAGTGGAATAGATGGTACGTATTCAACCATAAATTCCTATGGATACCTAGCAACACCCAATGGAATATACTTCTACGTAAACGCTACATGGTCTACAGCCTCTAGTGGAGGATTAGTACATGTATATATAGACTATGATAATGATCCATCAACGGGCTATAGCTATGGCGGGATTGGAGCTGACTACCTAATAGAGATACAGGCTAGTGGGTATAGTTATGTAGCTGAATACACTGGTTCTGGTAGTGATTGGAGCTGGAACGAGCTTGGACAGATCGATAAGTACATTGGTGTCTATGGTAACAACTATGTTATAGAGTTTAAGGCTCCAGAGATAATCTATGAAATCAACTCCTCAGTATTTATATTAACGACAATGCATGATTGGGATGATGATGTAGTTACACCTATAACCACTATAGCTGACTTCTATGTAAATCCGCCAACAATATATGATCATGTAGAAGGGTATAGTAGTTATTTCGGGATAGTAGAGGATGTAATGATATCAGATGATAAAATGATTATAGAAGCGTATGCACCTGATGGTGCCTATGTAAA
This sequence comes from uncultured Desulfurococcaceae archaeon, assembly GCA_964627005.1. Lineage (GTDB taxonomy): Archaea > Thermoproteota > Thermoprotei_A > Sulfolobales > Desulfurococcaceae > CAZHDB01. The sequence goes on along the minus strand of CAZVHC010000015.1, from coordinate 9,372 downwards.
CTATACCTTCATAGTGCCCTCCACCAATATATTGGGTGTTAGAAAGAATGGTACAGCATTACCACGAATGTCTTCACCATCATTCACTGGTGAGGGATACTATGTAAAGACTATAGAAGACTATAGCTATGTAGTGGTAATTGTTAAACATGGTAGTCCAGTAACTATAGAGATAGAGTATGGTGTTCCACAACCAGTATATGAGCCCTACTATATAGTTATAGTTCTATCAGCCCTACTAATCCTACTACTGCTACGGAAGAATAGATAAGTAATCCAGCCATGTACACTTCTAATCTTTAATAAACATATATTCTCCATGCAATATACTATAATCTATGGT
>CAZVHC010000015.1:0-8929 GCA_964627005.1 uncultured Desulfurococcaceae archaeon | reverse complement strand
ACTTCTAATCTTTAATAAACATATATTCTCCATGCAATATACTATAATCTATGGTGGTGAGGGTCTAGGTCTAACTGAATCTCTTCACTAGCTAATAGGAATAGAATAGGTTTACCTAGGCCTTAAATATTGTTTCTAAGGCTTTACTCCACCCTATAGGCCCCCTACGATCAACTATGATCAAGTTCTCATTATTTATAAGCCCGTGTTTCACAGGATCTATTCTATCACCAAGTATAACTGGTATATCAACAGCCTTAAGCATGGGAACATCTATTGGGCTATCACCAATACCTATGGATATTACTTCACCATACACCCTCCTATACAACTCTATAATCTTCCTTGTAGCAACCCCCTTATCATGATCACCTGTTATAGTATATAGTATCCCAGCACCAGATACAACCCTCAACCTACGGGCCCTAACCCTCTCAATAAACTCAGCAGCCTTAACACGATCTATTGGATGAAACACAAGACTATACTCTCTAATCCTTACAAGACCAGCCTGATCCCTTGGGAGACCCGTTAGAGCCATAATCTCCTCAATACTCATTCTATCAATAAATCTCAAGTACCTCTTATAACCTATAATCAGATCCCTTATCCTCCCAATAAGCTCCCTCACCCTAATACCATACTCTATTACATAGTATGAATCAGCAGTACCAACGGGATCACTCTCAAGATCAATGAAATAGTCTCTTGGAATATATATTGCAGCACCATTCTCAACAATAAATGGATCAACTATTCCTAAACGACTACGAAAATACTCCTGCTCAACACGTGTCTTAGTAGAACAGAATATAATTGGTATACCTGCTTTCCTCAACTCCCTAATGGTCTCCAAAGCCCCCTCATAACTATATGTTACAGGATCGAGGAGGCAACCATCAAGATCAGTTATAACAATATAGTACGACATAACCCATCAACCAAATATAATGGATCCATACAATAGTATTTAAGCACTAACAACCTCTAACAACAAAATAAACCCTATTAGATTTAGGAGAACCACATGATTAACTAACATGCATAAGTAATAGCTCTAAAGGCTCTAACTCACCAGTTAAGGGATTAACCTTTAACCCAAGCTCCTCCAACGTAACCGTACCTAGTAAATACACATTCTCCTCACCAAAAACAGCCATTGTATGTGTCTTTAAACCATTGATCTCAATACCAATCAAGCCTACATCATACTCTCTAACACTATTATCAGCTAGCCTAAACCTCCTCCTACCAATAACATCTACACCAAGGCCTCTCAATAAACTAGCTGGTAACACAGTATATATCGCTCCAGTATCAGCTAATAATGTGACTTCAGTATCCCTAGAGGGATCACTTATATTCCAGATCCTAGCTCTAACCCTAACATAACCCATACACTATGCACCAGGTAATAAACACTATAATATAGCAATTCCATCCTATTATTTAGGTAAACACCCTAATATAGTATTGACTATGAGAATCACAGGCATAGGAGTGTCCAAGATAGGTTGTCTACAATAAAATATATTAACGTATACAAGCTCTATGCAAGATAGCATTACAGTTACATAGTGGATATATTAAAGGAGTAATATTAGATTTAAGGCATCTAAACATTATAAAGTGTAAAAAAAATCCATTAGAGACTTTTGATAAAAATATTTTATACATAAAACCTCTAGGAAGGATAAAAGATTGTGAGGGCTTACCAGAAATAGGATTGAACTAGTTGAGAATTATTACAAGGTATAAGAATATGAGATTTAATAGAATCTATATGATCTATTGTCTAACTGTATAATTTAGGTTTAGAGCATAATACTTAGATCTTTATGAGCTTCTTTATAAACCTACTATACCATCTATTATATTGATCAGGTATCACTATATGTAGTTCTATTGATGCATCTACCTCCCTATATACATTCACCATTATATCATATTTCCTATCAATGTCATAAGTGATCACTAGTACGTCTATGTCACTAGCACCAGCAAATTGTCCGGTAATAACTGATCCGGATACATATGTTTCTTCAAATGGATCTATTCTATGGACTATCTCCTTTACTTTCTTTAGGACTTTCCTATAGTTTCTCAATAGGTCATATACTCTATATTCACATGATATTGACAATGGGTTTAAACACCTCTTCAATAAATCTCAATAGATCCCTTACCTCGCTCTCCTCATAAGTTATAGGAAGATACCTAAGATCCTATATAGGCTTCCTCAAGTCCAGCTGTCCTCAATCTTTTTAATAAAACGTCTATAAAATAGTAAAAGGTAAATAATGAAAAATATTAGGCCCTCCACAACTGATGATACATAAGCTATGTTCTCTAGAGCAAACTCTACAGGTTTAGGCCTAGTTTTAGAATATACTAGGATACTCTCGTCATAGTACAATGGATAATCAATACCATACACTCTAAATATAAACCTGGTAATTCCTCCAAAAAACCATGATATGAGAAGGGATAGGAATAGCCCAATCACTAGATATAAGAATATATATATGAAATAGCGTTTAATGGTGATAATGCCTCTGATATAGGATATAATTATCCTAGGCTTCTTCTCCATGTATATTAATGGGGAGACTGAATAGTGAATTATAGCAACTATGTAAGCCAGTATATTCAGTATTAAAAGGTATCTTCCAAACATGACTAATAAATCAATGGGTCTCCCAAAGGGATCTACACGATAGTCTGTAGACTGTATAACTCTATAACCAGTAATGAGGACAAAAATAACGAATAATATCACGAATATATAGCTATAGAGGAATCTCTTTAAACATTGACCTATACTTCCACCACTACTAATATACTTGTATGCATTATAGATCTCAGGAGCTATGCAGAGCTCTAATGTACTGGCCACATACTGGTATAGAAATGCATAGCTAAGGTACCTATAATCCTTATAGTCTAGGAATAACTTGATATAATTGAGTAACCATATACTTCTAATAAACTCAAAGATAATAACCGTAAACACAAACATCAATGTGAAGATGAGATAAAAAATAATTCTTTTTACACAAGTAACCATTGCATCCACCCTATACACTACCTATATAGTCTCTTCCCAGCTAAAGTCTTAGGCTCTGTAGGTTCTGTAGCAGTGCCATGTTTTATCGGTATTTTTATAGATAATATACCAGACCCTGTCTGTGCATCATTGGAGTCAGTATATATTTTTACTACTATTATTACTTCGCCATCACTATCCACATTAACGTTTCTTTTTAAGAGTAAGCCAAGCCTGAACCTACCCTCCTCTATAAACTCACCATTAGATACCCACGACACATTATATCCAACATACCTATCTGTCTCAAACTTGGTCACACTAAGTTCGGCATTCATATTCCTAAGGATCTCTTCCCACTTACCAATTATGAAGAACATGAAGTTGACACCCCAGTTTTTAGATGCGTAGTTTCTCTCCTCAGCACTAGATCCAGCCCATGATCCGAAGCCCCTTATTATCATAATGATCTGGTATATATCATAGATCCATTTTAGCTCATCAAGTGCCTCGGTAAGTTTATCCTCTTCACTACCCTCTCCATTTAAAGATATTTGTTCACCTGGTCTCCCCGGAAAGTAATTTTCTTTAAAATAGTTCTTCGAGAATAACATTGTGATTTCAATACCAGATACATAGTATTCCTTCGCCATATACTCATTCCAATACTTAATACCACTTACAAGTAGATCTAATCTAGCACCGTAGTCATCATAGGGTTGTGTACCCCCATTAGTGTACGCCTTACAATAATCCTCTCCTGCAAACAACAGGGTACCTACTCCAGATAGTATACTAGATAATTCATCGTACACATATATTGATGAGGTGAACATCGCATAGCTATCACCAACAAATCTTATGCTCTTAGGCTTCCACAGCTCTGGATGTATTGGTAGGGCTACTGATGCATATAGGAACCTTATAAGTGCATCTTCATCCTCAAATACGCTTGATTCAACAGATAGTATTAGTCCTAATCCATTATATGTTGCTGTGGAGACTATATCCTTTATAGTACTTATGGGGATCCATATATTACGAAACTGCATCCAAGGATCTTCCTCAGGCTCTATTGTACACGAGTATATGGATTCACCATTAAGTTTAAACACTAGCTCCACGGGACTATCTATGTAGTCATAAGTAAATGATATCTGTATACCGTATTCTTCATCAAGACTATTGTCAACTGGTTTATAGAATCCATTTATAACTGGTGTAGTAAACAATACTACCTCCCTACTAAGAGTCTCACCTTCAGCCTTTGTAAATCCTGATGAATGATCATCAGTATAGCTCTCCCATCCATGTTTTACAGTCTTGGTTTCTGGCGTAGGCCCATCATCCTCCCTACCCGTTAGATCCTTTATGACTCCCATGTACATCGTATTTACTCGTAATTCACCACTAATTAACGTTAATCTAATGGTATAATTATAGTATTCAGTCTCTCTATATGAGACAATGGCTAGATCACTAAATGGGATCTCAAATAACATGTCCTCACTAGGATCAATTTGTAATACTAGATATTTAGTATCAATTAATGTATAGTTATCTCCCTCCTTACGTATCTTTTCTACTGTGACATTAAATTCGCTAACTATGTTATCCAAATTACTTACGTCAATATATAGATTTATATCATAAATACATGCTCCTACATAAACATTATATTCAACTTCATTATTACTTTCATTTAGGGTAAAGTTACCAATATGTATATGAAAGAACTCCTCCGGTCTTGGTGGAGGAGGTACATTACTTCCACCACCTCCTCCGCCACCCCCATCAATATACCATGGTGGTTCACCAATATCTATGGTATATTGTCTTAAATACTCCTCATATGTTAGATTGTATGCTATTATCTTATAGGTTAATGGATCTACTATAAATGATCTCATATATTCGTGGTTTATATTAAGTATCCTTAGTTCTTTAGTAGCTAGTGCCTGTAAATGGTTATATGCTTTACTATTTACAAGCCTAAACAAATAACTACTATATTCTTTATCATAAAATAAGTAGAAACTACCTCTTACCTTATCTGTGGTATACTCTATTAGTAGGCGGTGATGTATATGTTTAAGAGCAACACTGGTAGGCCATTCTCTTGTATATATATTCTTTATCCCAGTAGGTATTTTTACAATGATCTTTACATTATCAGTTATAACTCTACCAGCCCTAGGTAGATCAATGGTTGTCCCTGAAAAGTATGCTTGACTAGATCCATTCCATAGGTATAGTTCTAGGGTTATCCATCTGGATCCGTCATAGATCTTTGCTGTTAAACTATCAGCTCGTGAACCCAGTATAGCGGGTATCTCACTAGCCTTAAACATAGCTACAATATAGCCCATATCACTAGTTTTTTGCTCACTATTGTAGATAATAATTGCCGATACCGGAGATGCAAACGTATAGGATATAATAAGTAGTAATAATATCGCTATCTTGTCAGAGTATTTTATGCTAGACATTTCTTGTCAACCATTTTTTTTCTCTGGATAAAAATTTAAGGATTATGCATATGATCGGTTAAGGGATCTTGGAGAAAAACTTAAAAACCGAAGTACATAAATGTATTGAAGATTTATACATAGTATAATATATTCTCCATAAGACACGAGTATATTCTCTGAGTAGCAACCTATTCAAAGCAAAGATATAGATTTTTACAAGAGGATTCATATCACGACCTATCTGCCTAACTCTCTAGAATAATTATGATTTCTCATTGGGACAATACTCTATGATATTATAAATTATTATGATCTTGATAGCTGAAATAAACATTACCTCTAAAATCTAGTAGATTCACTATTTTATCCTATTAGGTTATAGGTAGATACCTAATATCCCATATAGATCCCTTGGGCATGTCTATATAATGCGGTTCATTACATTATCTACTAAAAGAACAAGGTACTTTCCTATTGATCCAGTTTAGTCCTCTAATAAGTCTCTTAAGAAACTATATCCTAGAATAGGATCCCATCTTTTAATAGTGACGTTATTTTAAGAATTGATTAACAGTATTGCTCCAAGCTAAATACCACAAGATCACATTCTCCCTTCCCCATGATCTATACTCCTCTAAATGACAACAGTATCTATCTACACATTCCATGAACTGAGTTATAGCTTGATTTCCTATAGACCGTTTCTACTTAGGAATTGTTTAATATTGGGTTATGTACATAGTTATCCTTGGTAGATATTCTAGTTGGGATCGTGCTGGGGGCTGATGGAGTATGAGGATTGAGATGCCTAGGTATATGGAGAGGATTGGTGTTTTGAGGATTTATGGTGTTCAGAAGGTTTTGGAGCTTACTGGTGGTAAGTCTGGCGGTCCTACCGGTGATCTTCCTGGTGTTATTAATGTTGGTCGTTATGAGCTTGAGGAGCTCGAGTCTAGGATGACTATTATTGTTCCTGTTAAGAATGAGAATCCTAAGGTGCTTGAGGGTGTATTGAGTGGTATCCCGCATGAGTCTTTTGTGATCATTGTTTCTAATAGTAGTCGTAACATGATCGATCACTACCGTATAGAGATGGATACAGTATTCCACTACTATCGTCTGACTAAGAGGCCTTTCCTAATGGTTCATCAGAAGGATCCTGTGTGGAGTGATGCTTTGACAGAGGCTGGTTATCCGTATCTACTTGGTGAGGATGGTCTTGTGAGGGATGGTAAGGGTGAGGGTATGGTTCTAGGGCTGTTGTTGGCTAAGGCTATTGGGCGTGAGTATGTTGGTTTTATTGATTCTGATAACTATATACCGGGTGCTGTTAACGAGTATGTTGATGTATATTCAGCTGGGTTCTACACGGCTAAGTCGCCATACGTAATGATCCGTATATGCTGGCCTTTTAAGACAAAGTTTGTCGGTAAGAGATTCTATTTCAGGAGACGTGGCCGTGTATCAGAGATCACTAATAAGTATATGAATATGCTTATAGCCCGGATCACAAAGTTTGAGACTGGTATTATAAAGACTAGTAATGCTGGTGAACATGCTATGACACTTAAGCTTGCTGAGAGACTTGGTTATGCTGGTGGATTCTCCATAGAACCCTATGAGCTAGTCTACATGCTTGAGGAGTATGGTGGGCTTAAGACACCAAGGTTCCGAGATGTTGCTAGGAAGGCCATAGAGATCTATCAGATAGAGCCTAGGAATCCACATGTACATGAGGAAAGGAGTGATGAGCACATACCAAATATGCTTAAGTCAAGTCTAGCAACAATATACCATAGTATACTGGCTGATGAAGAGCTTAAAAGGAGGATCGAGAATGAGCTGATTGCACGTGGAGCACTCAAGCCTGGTGAGAAGGTTCCAGAGCCCCGGAGACTACCGCCTATCTATGGTGTTAATGCTGATAAGATGTTTAAGACTCTAGAGTCAGCTAGTGAGTCATTCATATATGCTGAGTAAATACTTTAGAGAATTAATGGATTAACAGCTATATTCTTCACTACATACATCAATATATGATCCCTACTATAGTATATTAATATAAGTTAATGCCTCATCCACTATATTATCTAGTATTTTACCAAACTAGAGACTAACGATGCTCTATAATCTACGTTGTTAACTCATATGAGAAATTCACTGGAATCGATATTATGGTTAACTGGGGGTTAATCATGGAGGCTGCCTTAAAACTCCAAAGACCCGGACTCCAATGTTAACCCCCCGGTTAACAATGAAGTTTATGCTAGTATTCCCTATATATGATACGTTCTTTATTATGTGTCTTTGGGGAAAGTGTTTTATCCTTCTTTAACTGATCATTTTTGTGGTGTTGGTGTTGTATGGTGTGGTTGTTGAGAGGGTTGTTGGGAGGCTTAGGAGGGTTTTGGAGGAGAGGTTTAGTGATTATGTAGTCTATGCTTATGTCTTTGGATCTGTTGTTGAGGGGAGGGGTACTTGTGAGAGTGATGTAGATGTTGCTTTGAGGTTCTATGATAATGTGGATCGTAGGGTTAGATGGGATATTATAAAGTTCCTGTTAGCCGATATTAGTGAGGATATAGATATAGTTGATCTAGGTAGGGCTTCACCAGTACTACGTATGGTTGTGTATTCCCGTGGTAAGCTTGTTTATTGTAGGGATCGATGGATACTATTCCTCGATCAGAATAGGACGCTTAAACTATACAATGACTATCTACACATAGCCCGTCCATACTATAGGAAGATGGTGGAGTATATTGAGAGGAGAGCTTCTAAAGAGATATGATAGGTTTAAGAAAGCAATCAATCTCCTAGAGGAATTGTCTAGGAGAGATTATAGAGAGATTATGGAGGACTATATACTATTATCAAGTCTAGAGCGTAACATACAGGTTGCTGTAGAATTCCTTATTGATTTATCAAACTACATATTAGCTGAAACAACTGGTGAAACACCAGATACTTATAAGGATATAGTATCTAGAGTGGGGAAGCTATGCAATATAGATGATCAGCTTATAAGAGAGATTAGAGGAATAGTTGGTCTAAGAAACATCATAGTCCATCTATACGCTGATATAGATTATGAACTAGTTCTAGGAGAACTAAAAGACATAGTCAATAACATGTTTAAATTCGTATCAGAACTCCTACAATGCATTAACAGACTAGAACTAGACCCCTAAGGAAATCAATACACAACTGCTATAGACAATCTCCAGTTGCTATGGTGCTTATTAACCGGGGGGTTAACATTGGAGGCTGGTCTTAGGGTGTGTTGGGCAACTTCCATGGAGACTAGGAATAGGGTCTCCAGTGGAGAAGATTCTAGTTAACCCCCCGGTTAACCATGAAATAGATCTACTATGGATTTAGATAATATGCTCTGATATAGGTTAGGCTATTT
>CAZVHC010000014.1:31411-36284 GCA_964627005.1 uncultured Desulfurococcaceae archaeon | reverse complement strand
ACATTCACATTCGACTACACATTCCAGGGTGGTGAAGGAATACTAGGTAGTGGACACAACCTAACAGCCTATGGTGATGAAGTAACGACGTTTATAACAGATCCCAACGCCATCAAGTATGACATAACGGGATACATATTCAGCCTACCACCAGCTCCAGAGCTACCAGTACTACCAGTAGTCCTACTTGCAGCAGTACTGCTAATGATACTACTTAAGAAGAGGAAGTAAATAGTATAGGTTTTAGGATAATCTAAACACAAATTTTTTTTTAATATCTATGGAACCCTTCTACCATACCAATGTATTATTTCTCTAATCCATTTTAGGCTTAGGCTACACTTGGTTCTCATGATATTCATTATCTTGTACTGGAATAGTGTTAGTGAGCCTATATAGAATATTGTTAGTATGGTGCGTGTAAGCCATATGTTTTCATAGAAGAACATGTGCACTCCATACATGTATGTACGGGAGAATGTTAGCAGTATACGTATATCGGCATAAGCTGGAGCGTCACGGAATGATTCTAGGACAAGCTTCTCAGCATCATAGTATCGTAGATCCTCTGTTATAAAGTATTTTCCATGTACAACAGCTGCACTATATAGTGTGAGGTAGTCGTGGAACAATATGGTTAGTATAGGCAGTAGCACGTATAGAAGCTTAAGGGAGCGACCACTACTGTATCGTGCAACAAATATTGCTAGGAATGGTGCAAACCATAGCTGGTAATTAGTATTACCGATCTTATTCAGTAAAACAATAGTTATAACCAGTGACATACAGCCAAGCAATACACAATCACTATTACAGCGGGCACGGAAGAGCATAGCGAGTAGGAGGAGATAAGTTAGAGCATAAGGTACAACCCATACCCAGGTAATATAGCTTGGGAGCAACCAGTACCTATACCTTGTAAGAAACAATGGTATAGCATATATGCTGAGAAGCTGTGGATACCTACGGCTATGGAAAAACAGCACCTTATAGATAAAGCTATACGGGTCATAGAGTAGGAAAGGAGCAACTATAACAAGGCATGGAACAACCGTTGCAAGGAAAAACTTTAACGCCTGCCTAAAACCCCTCCTCCTCCAATAAACAATTAGTAGATAGGGGAAGACAACTGCAAGAGCATGCTTAGATAGAAAAGCAAGCGTAGAGGAGAGACCTGCAAGCCAAGGCCTATCCCTAACAACATATATATAGGCCATTAATAGGCCGAGAACAGCTATAGTGTCAAACTGGAAACCAGCAATAATACCATAGACTCCATAGTATAGTAGATAAAATAGTGCTGAATCCCTACCAAAATACTTGTAGAGAATATATGCTGTAGCATAAATACTCAGTATAACAGGGATCTTAGCGATCATACGGACAATACCATAGTTAGGATACCCAAGTAATAATATGGATAACGAAACACCAGCCTTAAACAATGGTACCCATATAAGAATAGGTATTGGTGGATAGGCAGCTTTCAAAGCATACTTATAAACACCAAATATACCATAATGATCAGCTACATCAACCCAGTCAATAAAGAAACCTATATCATAGGCATTCCATGACGCAGGAGCCGATAATAGAGCAACTGTAATCGATACCAATAACAAAGCCATAAACCTTACATCACCAGACTCTAAAACCACCTCACGCACCTGCAAATCACCAACCCTCTAAAAACCACATCATCTAGGCATAGCTATAGATACCCTATTATGTGCTTAGAATATAAAATAGTTTCCAGATAATAATTAAGGAATAAGCTATACCTTCAAAGATCTATATATCCGATTAAAATACTCTATTGATGGCCTAGTATAATAGTGTATAACTCACTAGATAATCTTGATCGTTGCGAGAGGATAATTTATCTTCTAGATACATATATACATTGTCTAGATCTATTTATGTAATCCGGTAGATATATTAATGAGGTGCTGTATAGTGTCTATCAAACACATGGAGAGTAGTTTAAGAGTGAAAATAGTCCCTATAATCCTTGTTCTAATAGCTTTAATCGCCACAGTAGGTATTGCAGCAATGATCCTATTACATCCATCACTAGAGACAACAAGTGGAGAAACCCCCACTACAACCACGGGATCACAAGAGCTTGGCGGATCTACCACGCCATCAAAGACAGCAACAGCTGGTGGAGTAAATATAGAGGGTGCATGGTACGGTACATACACAAGTGATAGATTTGGAGGAACTGGGAGATGGGCATGTAGGATAAAGAAGATGGGTGATAAATACATTGGAGTACTAACACTAACAGGCCCATACCAGGCATCATCTATGCTTGTACAGATAACACTAGAAGGAAACAAGATAACCCTTGGATGGGCTGGTGGAGCAACATTCACGGGAACAGTATCTGGAGACAATATGCAGGGTACATGGGAAGCCCCCGGAGGATCGGATCATGGCCCATGGAATGGTGTGAGGGGAGAAACAGACATAACCCCTGAATGGCCTGAAACACTAACATCAGCAACAACATCTACTCTACCATCCACAATACCAACCTCTGGGACAACAACCACAAGTGCAGCTACTACAACAACACCAACAACTACAGTAACCACTACAACACCAAGCTTCCCCAATGATCTCGTATCGATGGTCTATAGTGATGTCATGGATACACTACAGCAGATCCATGATGACGTATCATTCTATGGATACTATCAAATGGGTGAACAATACTACCTAGTATATATAATACCCCAGAACATAACTAACCCGAGCTCCGAGGATCAACAAATACTCGATCAAATGGTCTCTAAGGGTTACCAGTTGGTAAACCACATGACTACAGCTGAAGGGTTTATGATAATATTGTCTACACTATATAATGGAGAAGAGTATATAGTATCAATAACTGGTAGTACAGGATCTAATGAGATAGTGGTCATAGTATATCCACCTACAACTACATAAAGCCTCATTTATACAAAATACACCATAATTGTTTTTAAATACATATTTTACCCGCTAAAACAGTTTAGTTAATATACTTGATAACCCATATAATGACCTAGTCAATAGACTTGATGTAGCAGCGATAGGTAATGTTGTAGAGGCAAGGGTGTAGAGGGATGGTTAAGGCTTTAGCAAGAATCCTAGTATATAGACCTAGTAAGAGGGTACTTGATGGACTAGTGATTACAGGTTATGATGCTGATGAAGTTGACTGGAAAGAGGTAAGGTTTCGGAGTAAGATGGAGAGACTGGTTGATCGTATGGCTGTTGAGGCATCAAGACTATCATATCTCTATCGGAAAGAGAATACGTATACACAGGCATTGATTCAGGCACCAGGAATAGTTGTGTGGGAGGGGGAGGGGGAGGTTAAGGGTGTTGATACAGTATTCTATCCACTAATGACTAGGCTAGACAAGATCATATTGTATAGGATGGAGGCTGAAAAACTAAAGCCTATAAAGACAATAGATGTAGGTAGAGAATTCTACATATACGATGGAGCAATAGAGGTTACTGGAGAAATAGAATTTGATGCAATAGGCTTCCAGACAGACAATGGATTAAGAATAATATTCAGGGAAGAACTAAAGATCCCTGTACAAGCAAAAATAGTGAAAACAACTAAGAAGAAAAAGACCAGGAGAAAGACAGCTAAAAAGAAAAAGAAAGGTAGGGGAAAAAGTAGGAAAACTAGGAAGACAAGGAGGAAACGTAGGAAAAAGAAGAAATAATAGGGCTATTCCAATAGTTAATGGTATTCTCATTCTTATGATTACTTGGGAAACTTAGTGATATTTTGGAAACCTTGTCTGGTTCTATGACTATTACGTCTCCTACTTTTCTTCTATAGAACTTCTTAAGTTTCTCTTAATATTCCTTGGGTGAATAGATCACGTATCTTCCTCCACTATACCTTATTATCTTAGCCTCAAAGCTGTAGAATTGATCATCATAACACTATTACATACCATAATTAATTATAGTATAGAGACAGTATATAATTTAATCTATAGAAGAGATAGCAACATTGCCTAAGAATACATTGGTAACTTATACACACCAATAGCATAAAATATGTATTTAACAATAGCTATTCCAATAGGGGATTGAGTATGACGGGACCCCCATTCCATATACTAGCTCGTAAAGAGGATATTGCTGAGAGGGCAATCGTTGTAGGTGATCCTGGGAGAGTAGTTGTTCTCAGGGAACTACTTGAGAATCCAAGGGTGGTTAATGAGCATCGTGGACTATTAACAGTGACTGGAGAATATAATGGTGTACCAGTAACAATAGCTACACATGGTATTGGAGGACCTAGTTCAGCTATAGTATTTGAGGAACTTGGGATGCTTGGTACAAAGCTATTCGTAAGACTGGGTACTGCAGGTGGATTACTACCAGAACTCAGGATCGGCAGGGTTGTTGTAGCATCAGCTGCAGCATACTATTGTGGAGGTACCGTTGGACAGTACGTACCAGGTGCATGTATGGCTAATGCTGCACATCCAGAGCTTACCTACAAGATCATGGAGGGGCTTAGGAGGGATGGTATAGACTATACATTGGGCCCTGTACTCAGTAGTGATGCATTCTATGCAGAGGATCCAGAGTTTGCACGTAGGTGGAGCCGTTATGGAGTAGTTGCTGTAGAGATGGAGTGTGCAACACTATTCTCTCTAGGCTGGATACGTGGCTGGAAAACAGCATGTGTACTCGTTATAAGTGATAACCTGCTTGAGATGGAGAAGGAACCAAAGTTTGCTACAACAATGGATCTAAAGGACATATTCATATGTGTAGCAAAATCAGTACTAAAAACAATAACTAGTATGGAGGCCTAACTCCTTATAAAACCCTTTTTATATACATC
>CAZVHC010000014.1:0-31311 GCA_964627005.1 uncultured Desulfurococcaceae archaeon | reverse complement strand
TTTAATGAGATATTAGCTGAGCTCCGTGTACACCGTAGGAAGCTTGAGGAGCATGATAGGAGGTTCTCTAGGATTGAATTAGAGCTTGGTGCTTTAACAGAATATGTATTCACAAAGGACTTCTACAGGGAGATAATAGAACTTATAACTAGGGAGGGTGACAAGGTTATTGAGGTCTATAGGAACTATAGGGTTGATGATCTAGATATAGATCTGTTGATAGTTACTGAGAGAAGAGTATATGTTGTTGAGGTTAAGATTAAGCCTAAGAAGAAGGATGTATCATCTATACTACGTAAGGCTAAAGCTATAGCACATGTATATAGGGATAAGGAGATACTTCCAGTTCTAACTAGTACATGGATTAGTGATACAGTTATGAAATATGCATTGAATAAGAAAATCATTGTCTACGATGGATTCCTACTGAGAACACATACCTAATAACCTAGAATATGGGGCATGTATTACTAGTACTAGTCAATGAACATGGAGATACTTGTATGGTTTGACATCACCTATGCATCATAGAGATTCTAGAGAGGATTAGTATGAAGTGTGTAAGCTAGCACGTGGTAATTCTTATAATGGTCTCTAAATTATTACCTATGTACTGGTGGTCCTATTGGAATGTTGGTAAGAATATACAATACATTAACCCGTAGGATCGAGGTTTTCCAGCCACTGGAACCAGGCTTTGTAAGAATGTATGTATGTGGGCCAACAGTATATGATTACAACCACCTAGGGCATGGTAGAACCTATGTTTTATTCGATGCCTTTAAACGATACCTTGTACTACGTGGATACCATGTGAAACACGTTGTTAATATAACTGATATTGATGACAAGATCATTAGGAGGGCATTGGAGGAGGGTAGGAGCTGGAGGGAGGTTGCTGATGAGTATACAAGGGATTATCTAGAAGTACTTGAGAAACTAAATATACATGTAGACCTACATCCACGGGTAACAGATCATATAAGTGAGATCATAGAGTTTATACAGATACTAATCGATAAAGGCTATGCATACATAGCTAGAAGCGGTAGTGTATACTTTGATGTAGACAAATACGATGACTATGGGAGGCTAAGCGGTAGGGTGGATAAGCAGTTATGGAGTCAGGAGCAGGAGTTTATTGGTGAAAAGAAAAACCCCTACGACTTTGCCCTATGGAAGGCAGCTAAACCCGGGGAGCCGTGGTGGGAGGCTCCATGGGGTCGTGGGAGACCGGGATGGCATATAGAGTGTAGTGTTATGAGTACTAAGTATCTTGGTAAACAATTTGATATACATGGTGGTGGAACGGATCTTATATTTCCCCACCATGAGAATGAGAGAGCACAGAGTGAGGCAGCCCTTGGTGTTAAGCCATGGGTTAGGTACTGGATGCATGTGGGTATGTTCACGATCCATGGGGATAAGATGAGTAAGAGTCTAGGTAATATCATCCCGTTGAGGGAGGCTTTCAGGAAGTGGAGCCCGGAGGCTATACGTCTCTTCTACCTAGGTCTACACTATCGTAAGCCTCAGGACTTTACAGAGGAGGGTATTCATCAGTCCCAGCTCTTCTATGAACGCTTGGTAGCTACTGTTAATCTCCTTGATAAGCTATCCCGGGAAGCCATGGATCCCCATAGGCTTGTCGATAAGGATCTGGAGATACTATCTAGACTCCTAGATACAAGGAGGAAATTCCATGATGCACTATCTAATGACTTCAATACAGCAGCTGCACTATCAGCTGTTAGGGAGTTGACAAATATAGTGTTTAGAGAGATCCAGTATAACCCCAAATATACACTAGTCCATAAGGCTTACCAACTACTTAGAGAATACAATACGGTACTTGGAGTACTTGACAAGTACTTCACTAGGCCAAGTGAGGAACTTAGAACACTAGTTGATGACTTAATAGAGGTTATTGTAGAAGTCAGGAAAGAGCTTAGGAGGAGGAAGATATACGATCTAGCGGATCGTATTAGGAGTGAACTAGAGAAGAAAGGAGTTAGGCTAATGGATAAAGGATTGGAGACAACATGGGTTATAGTCCGGAAATAACTCTCTAAGAAAAAGCTCATGGAGCAGGGGGTTTCTTCATCGGCATCCTCGGTTGTCCGACGGTTCTTCATCGCTCTATATAGTATCTCAGCTGATCCCCATAAATATTTTTATTACCTAATTATAGCTTTGGTAATCTATTTATTCCATAAATACGATATTATATATGGTCAGTGGTATATCTAGGGATTATAATGGGTGATAATACTTATTCTATAAGGGATAGTCTGAAGGTACTTGCACAAGTAATAATTAGCTTAAAGAAAATGTATGATAGATTAGGCAATGATATTAGGGATATAAATTGTACTAGAGAAATAGACCTTTATAGTGAGATCGAGTCTTTATCTAAGGGTATTGAGGAGAATTCTAAGGAACTGGAGAAAGTTAGATCCATTATTAGTAAGTATGAAGATATGCTTAATGAATATATGGTTTCAATGTCTGGTCTATCAAGGCTTGTCACTAAAATAATAATATTTAGTACTACAATAATGATAGTCATATTATCAATGCTTGTACTATTTATTGAAGAACCCCTAGTCCACGGTTCTCTATGGATAGCCTTAACGATCATAGCCTATATAATGATTATTATAATATCGGTAGCGATATATGTTTATCTCAGGAATAAGCTTATGGAGAGATACAATGTTGAGGATATAGAGGTTAAGCTTGAGGAGTTAAGGAGTAAGGCTATAGAGATTGAGAAAGAACTTGAGGTAATGAATAACCTCTATGAGGAACGCTTGTCAGAATTCTCTATGAAAAACTATAGCCTATGCACATGTTATAGAGGACTTAGCTCTCTCATAGAGGATCTTGAGCATATGTATAAGGTGATTAATCAATTTATTATGGAGTATAGTAGTGGTGACTATGATAAATCCATTAGACTAATGAATACCCTATATAATATCATGAGAAGGATATTGAAGAAGACATTATGTGATACACAGTATACACGAGATGAATACTATGTCTTGATAAGAACTAACATACTATCATTCAAAGCATTAGAACTAACTAGGGAAATTCTAGGAGGAATTAAAAAAGGAATTAACATAGACAAAGCCTTATCTGAGAAGAAAGAATTATATGAGCTATACAGATCTATTATCACAGGAGAAGTAAGTATTCCAATAGAGATAATCATTAGAAGAAAAACATACACAATACCATTAATAGAGTCTATAATACACTATATAGTATCAGGGATCTAGGTACAACCTTAGTCTAAAACCAATTATTAAAAATAATCAAAATAATCACATCATATTTTATCTCTAACAATAGATCATACTTCATTATCTAAAAGATTAATCTATAGACTGGTATGCTATAAGGTTAAGTTAGTACTTTAACTTTAAGTATATGGATCAACTTCATTATTTAATAACTATTAGGTATGTAGTTTTTCTTATAAGCTTTAATATACCTACTATCTATTATGTATGGTCTAGGGACTGTATCTATGGTGCGGATACTTGTCTATTTCCTCAAGCCGTAGATGGAGGAGTAGTGAGAGAATAGCTCTTGGATTCTTAGAGGAGATGGGGTATAGGATTATTGAGACACGGAAGAGGATAAGGATACATGGTGTAGAGGTTTCAGAGATTGATGCAATCGTGGAGGATGAGGATGGTAACCGGTATGGTGTAGAGATCAAGGCTGGAAGAATAGATGTCACAGGGATTAGGCAGGCCTATGTAAATGCTGTTATAGCTGGTGTTAAGCCCATGGTTGTTGCTAAGGGATTTGCTGATGATGCGGCTGCTGCACTAGCTGAGAAACTGGGTGTTAAGGTGCTCCAGCTTAGTGACTACTTTCTCGTGGAGGCTGAAGAGCTAGAGCTACTTATCCGTGATGCTATTGATCACTTGGTTGCTGATATAGTATCCATTGCATTATCATCTAAGCCTCCATCACCTGAAGATATTGATTTCCTCAAGGCAATTGCTATGGAGCCAACGATTGTTGATGCATCAAAGGCTCTTGGTAAGAGTATTGATGAGATTATTAAGAGGCTTCGGCAACTCCAGAATAAGGGTGTTCTACCAAGGGGGACTAAGAGCTATCGTTTACTAAAACTATATTCTTCACTAGTGTTGTTGAGGGAGGAGTTCTGGAGGCTCATTAACCAGTTGAGACTATGTAGTAAGGCTATATAGGGGAAATAGTATTACTGAGTGCTCTATGAGAAAACCATTAATATCTCCACTAGAATGTCCTTATAGAAGAGATAAGGGATGGGGATGTGATGGATATGCCTAAGTCTCCAGCAGTAATGCTTAAAGAGGAGCTTAAGAAGAGATCATATGAGCTACTTGATATTTATAGGTTTAAGGATAAGGATTTGATTAGGCTGAGGAATGTACTTACTGGTAAGGTATATCTTGTAGCTAGTGAGAAACATGTGACCGATATAACTGGCCCTAATGATCTCAATGAGTTTATAGATAAGCTTTTATCAAAGATTAAGGAATAAACTGCCTATCCATTATCACATCTAGTATTTTAGGGGTTTTAGACTATATATGTTCTCTTAGGAGATAGTATTTTAGGACATATTGGGGAATGTGCGGGTATGCCTAAAAAGATCTTTAATGGTATTGCACTAGTGACAGATACATGTGATCCTGTGGTTAATGGGCTTATAGAACTATATAGTATTATTTCTGAAAAGTATGGTGTGGTATTCCGTGTCTTTAAAACTGGTTCGTGGAGGAGTCTCCGTGAAGTACGTGATTTTACTGCCTATCTAGGTTTTGACGTAATACATATCTATATGGGGTACAGGGATTCAATAAAACTACTATTAATGCTATTGCTTATTGGGAAGCATAAGCTACTAATATTTACTGAGAGAAGATGGGGTAGCAGTAGATTAGCTAACACAATATTATCCCTACTCCTATCAATTATGAGGATAGGGGGTAGGAAGGTACTATTATTTTATCCAACAAGTTATGAGAAAGAGGTAGCACCTAGCATTATGGGTTCTCATGAGAGAATACATATAGATACATATATGGTTAGCGAAAAACCTAGTTTACCACTAGAACTCCTTAGTAATGAGCCACTAGTGCTACTAATACCATTGTATAAGGATATTTCTAGAGAATACATAGACTACCTAATAAATACCCTAAGAGGGATCGGCTTAAATGTAAAGGCTGTATTGATAGGTTCTAGATGTGTAAGTACACCATATACACTATGTATATATACTGATTCATACTCAAACTATATAAGGCAAGTATCACTAGGAGTGGTCATGGGATCTGATCCATTCTCCAACAAGAATATATTGGAGCTAGTTAGCTATGGTAAGCCTGTTATTGCCTATCGTGACTCGAGTATAGCGTATACATTATTAGGTAGTGGCCTTGTATATATAGTTGATAAAACTGATCCGGATTCAATAGCTTCAGAGATAATAGATGTTATTAATAGAATGGATCTACATAAGAAGATACTTGTAAACTTTAAACCACCAATAATGGATAAGAATGAGCTAGCCGATCAATTATATAGGACTATACTGAAAATACTATTATAGCCATACCAAATTTGTCAAACCAATAAGCTTTAATTGATGAGGGGATAATATATAGTTGGATGATAATATGGAATCGGTATCAAAGCTAATAGCAGCTATAATAATAATAGCTATATCGTTATCTCTAGTAATCCTACTATCACTATGGCTTACCGGAATCTTTGCATCACATACTACTGCATTTAGTGTGAGAATGGATATTATCGAGGGAGTATATGCTGTAAAGACGTTCTTCATAGACCTCAGAAATACTGGTTCACTAGAAACAAGCATAACACATGTGTTCATAAATGATGAGCCAGCGGAGCTCGTATGGGCATGGGATCTAACAACAAATGAATACCTTGGATACAAGGATCCTGTGGTTAAGCCGGGCCATGATGTAAGGATTGCTATTAGGAGCCCGAGACCATTTAAGCCTGGATCATATGTTGATGTAAAGATATATACATCAGCTGGTTTAAAGTTATCTAAATTAATAGTTGTCACGGGCCATAAGGCCCTAGACTATATTAATAATGGTTGCTTCCATGAGTGGAACTATAACGTGGAACATATGCTTGCAGTTTATCGTGACTACTACATGCTCTATGGAGACCAATTACCAGATCTCCCTAGATTATCTATAACGAGTGATTGGAGAAGTATACGTGTCTATGATGTTAGTTTCAATATGTGGTATGCCTTTATGAATCTCAATGTAGAGGAGACAATTATTGTGGAGATAGCATTAACGGATACTAGCCACTGGGAATTTATAGATGTTAAGGCATTATCCAATGGAAGGATAATGATACATACAACATATGATGATTCATCGGTAATACTGTCTCAGGAATACCTAGATCCACATAGATACAGACTTGTGCTTAAAGTATATAATGAAACTGGTGAAGTTGAACTAGAGATCTATATTGATGATGAACTAGTTTATGAGAAGAATACAACAAAGATCTATGGATGGTACATTGGTAACCTATGTATTGGTGTATGGGATGAAGAGACAATGTTTGACCTATACATGGATAAGTTCACAGAATACATAGACTGGATCTATTACAACGATACACGTATCCAAAGTGAATACAATACAGCAACACCAACAATATTCACATCATACAGACTAGATCCAACAACATATAATGAAATAACATCATATCCGATAACACTATACGATGAAACAATAGGGCTGGGAATAGAACAAATATGATGTGAATATAAGAAGATAGTTAGACATACATAGAAGGTAGTACTCACTAATTCGTTAATAGCTGGTATGGTCTCTATAGTGGTTATAGAGAACCTACACCTGTGTACGTTGATGTCTCTCTTTCATAATTGTCTTTACATTTATAATTGATAGTTTAGTTGAGGAGAGGATATATAGGCATTTTTGCCCTAGCTAATAATATTTTTCCCTCTATAGTTCTGATATTATCTATTGGGATACTGTGTATGAAACCTATCTATAGATGCAGGGTTTGTGGAGCATTTACTGAGGAGAGAATCCACTGTGGTGTTGAGGCAGAGCTTTTCCTCGATCCCTTTAGGAGGGTTAGATTAAGTAAGCTCTTATCTGGCCTGTTAAGGCATTATCCATGGGAGATTGGTGTTAGTGTTAGTGGGGATGGATGGATTAGTATTGATGAACTTGTAAGCGGTATACGGGAGAGGTGGAGGAATAAGGAGCTCTACCAGTGGGTTACAAGAGAACATGTTATAGCTATTGCTAAACTCGATCCTAAGGGTAGATTTGAGATCGAGGGTAATCGTATAAGGGCCCGGTATGGGCATAGCATTAATGTATCCATAGACTATGAGATCCATTATCCGGATAAGCTATACCATGGAACAAGTATTGATAAGCTAAATAGTATTCTTAGGGAAGGGCTTAAGCCTATGAAGAGACGCTATGTACATGCAACAACTAGTATAGAGAATGCCTTAGAGACAGGCCGTAGGCATGGTGAACCAGTTGTTCTAGAGATAAACATTGATTGTCTAAAGAGGCATGGTATACCAGTCTATAGGGCATCTAAGGAGGTATACTTAATACCATACGTCCCTAGACAATGTATAGAGTATAAGGGATTGAGATAATAGTAGTGGATGATGGGTTATGGGCATCAATATAGCCTGGGGAGATGGGCACCTCGAGGTTAAGGCTATTGATAACGAGCTACTGGTTAAAGCTGGTAACCTAAAGATCATGCTGAGACCACGTGTCATAATAGTTGAGGGTGTACAGACGGAGCATGAGGTTGGAGAAGCTGGTAAGCGTTCAAAGAAGAAATACGTATACATATACCCAGACCAGGGAATAAGATCACTTGAGGGTAGGGGAAAGATCATTAACGAGTATAACATGGATCGATTTGAAATAAAGTATCAGAGACTAAGCTTTAACGAATACCTAACAATAATAACACCAGGAGAATACCTATACGACTACATAATAATAACCAGAGACACTATAACAATAGCAATGAGCGGTAAGAGAGAACCATACTTCTACAAGGAAAACAATAGACTAACAATATATCTTGTATAATATGATCAGTAAGGCCGGAAGTCATCATCTCCTACATCTTCAGACAATCCAGCGGTCTTCATCCATAATAGGGTATTATTATAAATACCTAATATATGATTCTGTACTATCAAACTCATTCTATAGATCTTTCATCATATACAAGATCAGCTATACAGTTAGGTGTATGTCATAAGTATATAGGTTCCATAGGTATTTTTGTAAACTTCTATCTAATACGTTTTAAGATAGATTTCATAATATTTAAATAGGTTTTAATAGATAATAAATAATTAGGAGATAAGATGAAGATACTTGCATCCACGAGATTATTGGTTTCTCCAATGACTAATCTATTTAGTATTAGTCTATATGAGATCCTTGTAGGGGGTGGTAATGGTGGATAGCCTGGGAACAATGTGTGCTTCCCTAATAATTGTAGCACTGGTTTTAGTTAGTGCTGGGGCTGTAGTAGTCATTAATGGAGTTATTAGTCCTGGTGATGAGGGTACAAAGTATATCTATATTGTTAAACCACTTGATCCCTCTTATGTAGATAATGTTGTTAAAATACTTGATATTAGTGGAGGTAACTATACAATTGAGTCTATAAAAAGAGTAGGACGTACATTAGCAGCCACGATATATACTATAGAATATAGCTATGATAATGGTAAAAGTCTAACCATAGATATTTATCGTAAAGGTATTGTAAAGATAACATTCAATATTAGGAAGTCAAGGATTAAAGTTAATGAGTCCCTACTCATGGATAAGGCTAATGAGCTTCTCCAAAAGCTTTCAGTACAGGAGTCTACAGTACCTATAGAGTATAGGCTCGTGGATATAGAGGATCATGGTGTTAGACGTAGTATTTTACATAGTGATGGTAGTAGTGAGGAGGAGTATGTGGTTTATGTGAAGAAGCTTGTTTATGAAGCTATTGTTGATGGGATAAAGCTTGTCCCTAATGCAGAGATCGAGTTTACTGGTAATGGAGAGCTTGTATCTATAAAATACTATGTATTAAAAATTGATAGGAAGATAGCTATAAACATAGCTGATCAAAGTGTCATTGAACTATATGCTTCCACGACCATAGGCTCTATAGAGGAGATCAGGGGGCCATGCTATATAGTTGATATACCCAATACCCTAGGTATTGATAGTGAGAACATAGTGTATGTGCCATCATACATTGTCAAGGATAAGAGTAATGGAATACACTACATAAGTGCAGTCAGGGGGAACGTTATAGAACTGTATAGCTTATATGCATCACCTCTATCATAGAACAATATACAAACTTAATACATAATACTTTTTTTAATACCTACAAAATATTCACCAGCTATTTATTGGAATTAAGTAGTATGTATATAATGGTTTAATAGAATATATAGTAATTGATTACATGGTGTTCCAGGCTATGGGTCTTTATGAGGAATTTGCTAGAAAATACTACTTAGAGGCTAAAAAGGATCTGATGAGGAGCCGGAGAGCTCTAGGTGAAGGTGATTATCCGGAGGCAGTTTTCCATGCTCAACAATGTGTTGAAAAAGCTGTTAAAGCACTCATTGAGGCTAAAAAAGAGTATGTCTATAATCATGGGCCTAGACTTTCATCGATATTTATTAGAGTATATAGTGATGAATGGTGTAGTGAACTTGACAAGGTAGTTGATATTGTAGAGTGGTTTACAGAGTATTATACAAGATCTAGGTATCCATTTATCCTTAGAAGTAAGGTATATTCACCCGACGAATTTATTGATAGAGAGTTAGCTCAAGAGGCACTGGATAAGGCTTGTGAGGTTCTAGGTATTGTTGAAAAGATCCTTAGGAGGAAGGGAATTATATGAAAGGATTAGAGAGACAATAGTTGGGTCCTTAGGTGATAGGGTTAAAGCAATCATATTGTTTGGGAGTACAGTATATCTTGGTAGGGGTAGAGACATCGATCTGGTGGTTGTAGTTGATAAACTCAATAGCATATCGGATAAGATGAGGTTAGAATATAGTCTCTCCCGGAGATTATGTAGGGAACAAGGGATATGTGAAACTGATATCCATATACTTGATCTTGATGGTCTAATAGAGAATCTACAGCCCGGGAGCTTCCTATCCGGGTTAGCACTAGGTTATGAAATACTATATGACATGATAGGTGTTGAGAAGTACATAATTGATTTCCTAGAGAGGCTTTCTAGGGAAAAATACGTCCTACATAATAGGTATGGAACATGGGATCTAGGGTTCTATGCTAGGGTGTTGTTAAGGAGGAAGAGGAACGTATAATATTTATGTTTGATCCCTAAGGGGCTTAGATGATATTCTACCAAGTTATTAATGTGCCTTTATCTACTCTTCCACGAGTAATTGCTTTCACAGCCTCCTTTAGATCAGATCCTGATACTATAATGCTTTCTATCCCATATTCCCTAGCTAGTCTTACTGTATTCTCAATCTTTGTTCTCATACCTCCAGTAACATCTATACCGTGTGAACCCTCCAGCATCTCCAGGATCTCTCTATAGTTCTCCCTATTAATCAATGGTATGAGCTCTGCATCCCTATGCTTTAATGGATCCTTTGTATAGATCCCTCCAACACGCTCTAGATAAACTATACGTTTAGGCCTTAGTAGTGGAGCCATGATCCCGAATATATCCTCTGTAGATAATACGTGGTAGTACCCCCTATGATCTAGTATGCAGTCTCCATAGAGAACTGGTATGAAGCCTTTATCAAGTGCTAGTTTAACTGGTTCTATGAATACCTTAACACCACTACGATCCCTGAAGAATATACTGCTTGTCTGGAATGATATGGTCTCCAATCCATAGTCTATTAGTCTAGAGACTATTAGATGGTTAAGCGATTTAGTAGCTTTATGACATAGTATGAGTGTCACCCGATCACCATATACGTTGCAAGCTTTAACAACTGGATGAGCAAAAGAACCACCACCATGCCCAAGCAGTATCCTCACATACTCCCTAGAGACTGAAAGTATTTCAGAAAGTTTCTCCAAGGCACGATAGTCTATAGAGAAAGGTTTATCCTTAAAAGTAATCCATGATCCACCAGCTTTAACGAATACCAGATCCATGCTGATCATCCATAGGAATAGTTTCGCTTAACCCTATATCCCCTATACGAGAATATAAACATTTATTCATTGAACATCTTCTACCTCCCTCCATACTAGATAGGTGTAGGATAGATGAGGCTAGTATTACTAGTGGTACTAGTAATAGGGTTAATTGCTGTAGAGACACCATACACGTTATCCCTAGCCTTAATCAGTCAACAGAGTATAGAGGATAAGGTTATCCATGTATATCCGGGGATGAGTATACAGGAGGCTATAGATAATGCATCTCCGGGTACGACAATAGTGCTTCATCCAACATATTATTGTGAAAGCGTAGTCATTGATGGAAAGTATAACTTGACAATAACAATAGCCTACTGGGAAGGAAACGTATACTGGTATGGAAATTCAGCTGATCCAATTATAACAGTAGTGAATTCACATAATATAGTTATTGATGGGGTTAATCCACAATATCTGAGAATAGGGAGTGGGATGCAGTATTGGAGAGTAATTAGGATTATAGATTCAGAAAATATAGTTATAAGGGGTATATGGGTTGAAGGTAGAGGGACTAGGTATTTAAAGAACATAGTCATCAACATAACCTGTTCTAACAATATAGTTATAGAGAACTGTATAATCGGTAAGAACTCAATATATAGTACTACTGTAGCTACCGATACAAACAACATCACCATAGCCAATAACAAGATATATGTACCCGTGAAAATTATGGGTAGAATAAACAACGTATTAGTAATAAACAACATATTCAAAGGACATGGAGTAATACTCTATAAGTACATAGATAATGTATTGATTGAGAACAATAGTTTCTTAGGCATTGATAAGAATGCTGTAAAACTACTACTACTAAACTCATCAAATATAGTTATTAGGGGCAATTACTTCAATAAAACAGGTAGTAATTATATATATGATATGAAACCAGCTATCCTACTAAAGATATATGAGGATAATAGAGACACCAATGTATCAAATATACATATAGGGTTTAACAAGATATACCACTATGACTATATAGTTAAGATAGTCACTGGGAGTCCCTCGGGATATAGGTATAGGTATATCCATGTATGCAGACTAGTGATCTATGGTAACTATATAAATGCTGAAGGGGGGTGGTACCCAGGGTTATTAGGTATTTTCATAGGTTCTCTAACTAAGACCATCTTTAAGGATCTATATGTTGTTGGAAACCATGAGTATCGAGAGGACGACATGTTCAGTAACAGCTACTATAAGCCTATATACGTGGGTATCTATGGCCTAGGCCGGGCCATTATTGATGGGATGCAGTTTTACGGTAATATACTTGACGATATAGATGTAGTGCCTAATAAGTACCTATTTATTAAACTAAAGAATGTATACTTCTATAGCCCATTCACAGTAGACTATAGTTATCTTGGATACAATTATACGGGTCACATAGGCAACTATTTCAGGTACTGGGACTGGAGATATGGTCTAGTTGATAGTGATGGTGATGGTGTTGCCGAGGATACCATAAGCTATGGAGTATGGTATGATCCGTATCCGCTCTATCCAAGGGATCCAGTGTATATGATAGACTATATTGATAGGGATAAGATCATTGTAAAGGCATGTGCTGAAAGAATAGTCTATAGTTTTGGGAATATAACGGATACACGTTATGTACCAGTATATCGTATCTATAGTCCGCCAAGTATTGGCGTAGACTATATTGATACTGGATACTATACTCTAAAGATAAATGTTTATGCACTAGAGAATAATGGTGTTAGGACTGTATCATCTAGTCCAATAGAAACACTAGTACTAGATACAGTATATGGATGGATCAATGGCTCATTATCCCATGGGGACACTGTATACGTCTATACAGACTGGTACTATCCAGCCAAGGTATATGTTGATGGGCTTATCTATAATGACTGGATCTATAGATATAACGTGTCAATACTATGTATTAAGGGGGTTGAGGAGTATTCAGTGAAACTAGCACGTATAGACCTTGATCTACATGTTAATGGTACGTACTACACACTAGATAACCATAGTATTACAGTAGAGATCAATGGTTCATATCCCAGCAATTACACATATATGCTCGTGGGAGTCAATAGTTCAATACTATACAATGGTACGGTAGTTAATAAAACAATTACTTGGAATCCTATAGTATCTGGATACTATAGAGTATATGTAGAGGTGAGCTCTAGATACAAGATCCTTGGTAGACTATATGGTGAAATCCTTGTTAAAATAGATCCTAGGCCTACAAGTGTACATGTATACTATAAAGGTTTAAACGTGACTAACTCAACAATAACAACATATGCACTAGAGAAAATAGATCTTACGGCTATAGTCCGATCGAGTATTGGGGATGTTGACTATGGATATATAGTTGTACTTGTAAACAATAGCCTATACTACAACATGTCACTATCTAGTGGAGGCTATGGAGATATAGTAGTGGGTGTTAATGGTTCTGGAATATACTATGTAGAAGTGATCTATAGTGGTCTTAGAGTCTATAGTGACTCATATGCCTACATATACATTGTTGCTCTCAAGAGACCACTATATATTGTCGTTGAGGATGCAGTATACAGTATGTCTAATAAGACACTCTATCTAAGGCTTAGATTTATTGATGCACAAAGGAATACATCACTACTAGCCACTATACCAGTAAATATCAGAGTATATCATCCGGGTAAGGGCTACATAGATCTAGGATCCTATGGTGTAAGGGATTATCTTGAGATAATTAGGGGCATCGACCCAGTATATGCTACTATATATGTGGATAATAACCCATACTATACCTCCCTTATAGAGAACATAAGTATTAGGGTTATTGGATGGAAGAATAGTGGGGCTATCTACCCAACACCAGAGTATCCACTAGAACCACTAATACTATTAACCAGCCTACTAATACTACTAATGACCAGAATATTCTTAAGAAGATAAGCTATTGTTTCGACAGCACAATTTAAAGTATAGAATCAACTATAAAACAAATTAATTCCCAGCAACAACAATATATCTACAAGGGGATGTATAGAGACAATGCTCCTAGATGAACATAGTGACTACTTAATAGTCATTAGGAGAAACACGATCGTTAGAGTAGTGTTCTCAGGCATTCTTCTAGCCATACTACTACTCCTAGCAGTAACAATAGTATTATCAGTCATAGGCTGTGGCGAGACACTTACAGAGAGATTCCTATACGCTCTCCTAGGAGTATTCGCTCCCATAACCATAGGATCAATACTCTATGCACCACATTATACAAGGAAAGTAGTAGCTGATGCAGAGAAATTCGTAGAGTTATCAAGGAGAATAGCTGAAGCACTAGAGATCAAGCCTAGGAAATACGAGTTAGTAGAAATAACACCCCCACCACTACTAGCGATATTCAGGTACAGGGGAGTCTACATCATAGTACAGAAGCCATACATAGGTGGTCACACAACCTATATACTAGCAGCAGATCCACTGACTATCGAGGAGCATGAGGGATACTCTCCAACATATAATATAAGGTTTATAGAACAATTCGTGCCGGAGAAAAGATCGGGTTATACGGTTAACCTTGGAAAAGCACATATACTAATGCCGGAGCCCGGAGAGGATAGGATACTCTACATAGAAGCCCACACAGCATCAATAATCACCAGAGACGATCCATTGGAGGTTATTAGATGCATAGATATAGCAGTATCAGTATTAAAGGCGAGACCTAGATAGGTAAACGATCCTCTAAAACCATATGGGCAAGCTCTACAAAACCGGCACCACTAGGCCTTGTAAGAACAATATCAGCCTCCCTCTTAAGCTCCTGATCAGCATTAGCTACAGCAACACCAGTTCCAACAACACGGTATAACTCAGCATCCATAAAACTATCACCAACCGCCAATGCCTCCTCAGCCCCAATACCCAGTTCCCCCAAAACATACTCTAGAGCCCGTCCCTTACCAGCATCAACTGGTGTCAAGTGGATAGCATAACCACTAAAACCAACACGTATATACTCATACCTCCCCATAACCCAGTCCCTAATCATCCCATAAACCTCCCAAGCCCTATCCCTATACCCCCTCCGGATCTTTAGTGCAAAGTCATGGTATCTAAACATGTTCTGCCAAGACTCAACAACATATTCTCCAAAACGCTCTAGAACATCCTCTAGAGCCTCTCGTGCCGATAGCTTAGAGAGCCCTATAACCCCCCGATCATCAAAGAATGCATAAGCACCAGTTTCACCAATACATGGGCTCCTAAGCCCGATATACCTCTTCAAGCCAACAACGATCGGTAATGCATTAGATGATACAAGGACAACATATACTCCAGACTCCTCAAGCAGCCTCATATACTTGATTGCCTCTAGGTGGAGAGCTGTTGTACCCCTATCAATAGTTATTGTACCATCAACATCAGTTGCTATAAGCCTAACCTGTTTTATCACCCTACCCATACCGATCACCAGTAGCATTAATAGTTTAATAGTGTGTATATGGATTAAATTAATAGTGTCTATAAATAAGTTATCCACATGGGTGTAGCCATATATTGAGATATCGGTGTGCATTACTAATGACGTTACTGATAATGTTAACACTAGTAGCACCAGTCACCATTTCACAGGAGATAATATTCAATGGTAAACCTGGGATAAAACTAGTATACCTTATCAAGTATAGAGATCAGAATGGCACATTTATTGGATTCTACAAGGTCATTGTACATGGCGTGTTCGGTCTTAAGAAGTATGAGCTTAAATACAACATATCGATTGATTACTCAGCCCCCAATAACACATTCTCATTACAAGGGTTTATAACAGATAGGTTCTCGATCCAGAACTACATACCCGTGGTTATAAGGGTAAATAATGAATCCTATAGCGTATCACTAGCTACACCAATACCCGGTATACAGAAGGTGAACTTATACACGATCCAGAGTTCAAAAGCCACTCTCCCAATAACCAATACCACCATACTAAAGCGGTACAAGCCAATAGAAACCATACCCTACATATGTAGGGCTATCAAGGGTATAACTAGCTATATGGGCTTATCCGGTACAATAATAATTGATATCGATCTTGGAGTACTAGTACTACTAAATCTAACGGGAACAACCAGATCACTATACGTGAAACTAGTTGATCTAGTTGGTGTAAAGCTAAGCTATGAAGAACCTGGTTCATCAGATAATGAGGCAACAATGTCACCAGTCATACCATTAGCTATACTTATCGTAGTAGCTCTAGCTGCTCTAGTAGTTATACTCCATAAGCTTAAAAAGATCTATATTGAGATGCTGGGTGAGTAAAGGGTTTTGACAATATACTTCATAGGCATAGGGCCATCAATAAAGTACTTGTCCATTAAGGCAATAGAGGTACTTGGGAGAGTAGAGAAGATCTATATAGACACCTATACCAACATAATACCTGATTTCTCAGTAGAGACTATACGTAGATACTGTAGAGGGGATGTAGAGATCGTTTATGCAGATAGAACTATGCTTGAGGGTAGGGGTATAGATGCTATTGTGAGGGAGGCTATGGAGAAAGAAATAGCTCTCCTAGTACCCGGAGACCCCTTCATAGCTACAACCCATGATGCTATACGTGTAGAGGCACTGGCGAAGGGTGTAGAGGTAAGGGTTGTCTATGGAGTAAGTATATACTCACTTGCAGCTAGTGCAACTGGTCTCCAAGCCTATCGTTTCGGTAAGACAGTGACACTTGTTTACCCAAGGGGTTTTAAGCCATATAGTGTTGTTGAGACCATATATGATAACCTTGATCGTGAGCTTCATACACTCCTCCTACTTGATCTAAGGATTGACGAGGGGGTTGCTATGACTATTGGGGAGGCTGTAGAGATACTACTCGATCTTGAGAGAGAATATGGTGGTGATAAACTAGGGGATACCATTGCTGTGGGATTAGCACGGTTAGGCACTGATAATGAGTATGTAAAAGCCGATCTACTTCCGAGCCTAGCTAAGTATAACTATCCACCACCACCCCATAGTATAGTAGTTGTAGCTAAGCCTCATCCCATGGAGCTAGAGGCACTCCACCTAATAGCTGATCTCCCGGATAATGTCTATTCAAAACTCCTTAGGAAAAGGATCTAGGTAGAACTGGTGTATAATAGCTTGGAGGCTATAGAGGTAGATACTAATGAATGGATTAGGTTAGTCCGTGGAGCTAAACATGTAACCATATTCCATAAGCTAAAAGGAGTAATTGGGGATGCCCTAAAGATAGTTTTAATAGATCATGGGGAACCAGTTCTAGGTATACCACTCCATAGGCGTAGAAAATATAGATTATCATACCTTGACTCATGGCTTACAAGCCTCCCTTATCTGGGAATGGCTATCTTCGATCAAGATTTGATGAGGAGTATCTCAAGATATTCTACAGTTATAAAGGTTCTTACAGAGAAACTCTCTAGGAAGGCATATGTTATTAGACTATCTAATCCCCCCTATATAGGTGATATAAGACCCTTCATATGGGCTGGATGGATGTATAGGGTGTACTATAGCTATTATACAGTACCGTCTAGGCTTAGGCTGGAGGATATGCATAGGACTAAGAGGAAGGCTATAAGGAAGATTATGAGATCCTATGGGGATAAGGTAGAGATAAGAACAATAGATCCCATGGTATTTAGGGAAGAATATAGAGTATTTGCTGAGAGAAAGGGGTTCATTAGAAGAGCTGGACTAGATACTTTGGAGAAAATATGTATTCATAGAGATAACCTCCTCATTAAAGGGCTTTATATGGAGGATGAGCTGGTTGCTGGTGAGCTATTCCTATTGGATAGAGAGAATAGTATAGCCTATAGAATGTATGCATTTACTACTGGAAGGGCTAGGGAGAAGGAATTACCATCATATCTCCTCTACATGATCCTAAAGAATGATCTTGTAGATTATGATAGGGTTGTGCTACAGGGGGCTATGGATTATAATCTAGCATTATTTGTTGAGAACTACTCACATGGGCTGGAGACCTATTATAACCTACTATACTGTAGAACCACATTATTAAGACCATTCATAGCTAGAATTGGTTTCTAGGTGAATGTATTGCTGGAAATAGATCCTTATCAGAGGATACAATTATACTATCTGGATAAACTATTGGATGCTCTGGATAAGGATGTATTATCTAGAAGATATCCCTACCTAGAGTTTATTGAGTCAATGAACAGATTCACAGTTATACTATCACATGACTGGGATTTGCCTAGGAGGGGATTTAGGAGAAGGATTCTAGCCTATGGTGTACGTTTAGGGCATAGATTAGGGGTATTACATGGGGATATAGATCCTATACTTATACATGATACATCTAACCCATTACCATTGGTAAATATACTTTTAGAGCACGGTATTAGATCAACTATATTTGTTAGAGAAAACATATTTTCATCCAATAAAGTTGGTTTTATAGGGGAACTAGTTTCCAAGGGATTTAGCCTTGGACTACATATTGAGCCTAGATATATTGTTGATAGGGATGTTGAGAGTATAATAGTGTTTAAGGAAAGAGTTGAGAGGGTATTTAATGTAGTTGTCGTTGCCGGTAGGAATCACACCCTATACTTTAACCCAGAGATCACTTGGAAACTCTATAAAGAAGCTGGTCTATGTCTATCCTCAAATCTTGGATTCAATAATGCAGCTGGATTCCCCCTGGGGATACCATATGCCTTTAGAACACCTAATGGTATAGTTGAGGTCCCAGTTATTCTCATGGATTGTTGTCTTTGGAGGGATATGGGGCTGGGCATTGGGGATTCGCTAAAGCTTATTGATAAATTACTTGAGAAACTACGTAGGGCTAGAGGTATTGCCTCAGTAAATATACATTTTGACTATGGCAACTACCACTATGCCGTCAAGATCCTTGACTACATGGTTAGAAAAGTACTTGAACTTGATGGAGAGATTATTGATTTCAATACATTTGCTAGGGAAATAGCATAGGAGGTATTTTAGGTATTCTTCATTACCGAGGAAACTATTTTAACCCTGCAACACATATATGGTTAGGGTGTCCATATGGTGTCTCGTTATAGAGGTCTAATAATAGCTGTTATCGTAGCTATGCTGGTACTATGCTCAGTAATAATCTATATCAAGATGATTGGAGAACATGTGGAGAATGTGGGGGAAGAGGTTTCCAGTAGGGAGGTAGTTGTAGTTGATGCTCTAAATAGAAGTATAGGGTTTAATGAGACCCCATCTAGAGTAGTATCACTTGCACCCAGTATAACAGAAATAGTGTTCTCACTCGATCTAGAGGATAGACTTGTAGGGGTTGATAGCAACTCCTATAACACCACCTACCTAGGAATAAATGGTTACTGTAGAGAACATGGAATAGCTGATGTTGGTGGCTACTGGTGGTCTATGGTAAATGTTGAAAAAATAATATCCCTTAACCCCGATCTCATACTAGCTGATAAAGGTGCACACATAAAGCTCAACCAGACATTCGCTGAATATGGATTGAAGGTGGTATATCTCAACGGAGGTAGTGCTGAATCAGTGAATGATGTATATTCTGATATAAAGATTATAGGGAGAATATTTAATGTATCAAATAAAGCTGATAATCTGATCAATTCTATTGAGGAGAAAATAGCTAGTGCTAGACAATACATTAAAGACAAGGGGCTGGAGGGTACAAGGATCCTCATAGTAGTTGGCGTATATGAAAACAACATATACGTTGTCGGCAAAAACACTTTCATAGCAGACCTGATTGAAAGGATCGGGTTAGAAAATGCTGTAGATATAAGCGGTTGGCCAGGCCTAGGTATTGAAACTATTATGGAGTCCAATCCAGACATTATCTTTATTGAGGCTATGGGAATAGATGAGGCAGTAGTAGAAGAGCTAGGGCTACCAACTATATGCAATAACATAGTATACCTTAATACTACAGAGACAGACCTATTGTCTAGACCCGGCCCTAGAATTGGTGATGCAGCACTTGTTCTAGCATATAGGGTTTATGGGGTATATGGTGGATCATGATATGGGTAAGCTAAGACTTTTTTCCCTAGTGGTAATACTACTCATAATCTCAGTACTCGTGATCTATGTTTTCTCACTATATTATGGACTAGATAGATATAGTGGTGTAGTCCATGATAAGATACTATTGTATAGGAGGACAAGGCTTCTTACAGCTCTATTTGTAGGCTTGATACTCGGGTTCTCCGGATCTTATCTACAGTCTTGTCTTAGAAACCCACTTGTAGATCCATATATACTCGGTATTAGTGGTGGAGCATTATTTACCATATACACGTATTATCTGGTAGTTAGAACAGCTAATATGATCGTATGTGCATTACTAGCATCTATTGGTGGATTAGTAGCTCTAGCAATAACTGTATTCATAGCGGAGTCTATAGGGGGTTCTGACACAGCCTATGTACTAGCAGGTATTGGTGTATCAAGTCTATTCTCTGGATTATCCATAACAGTATACTATGTAATAATATCCCTAAAGCCGTCTGCATCATATGTTCATACATTATTGATCGGTAGTTTTGCAAACTCTCTTCCATCACGTATTCCATTGGTTATAGCTTCTACTGTAGCTTTATCCATAGCATATATTCTGTACTCAAAGCCATTAAATGCAGTAGTCATAGGAGATACCTATGCTAGGCAACTAGGCTATAATCCAAGGCTTATCCGTAGAATCCTAATAGTTCTCTCTGGAATAGCCTCATCCATAGTGGTTATGGTAGCAGGGATCATTGGTTTCATAGGACTTGTGTCACCACACATAGCTAGACTCATACTCAAAACAAGTGATAACCGGTTAGTAGTACCAGTAGCAGGCTTAACCGGCTCATTACTGCTCCTGGTAACAGATAATTTCTCAAGAATAGTACTGTCCGAGTTTATTGGAGAAATACCTGTTGGTGCACTTGCATCCTCCTTTGGAGCACCATTCTTCATAATATTGTTGATTAGGAGGTTTAGGGGGAGGATATAGTGACCGATCAGATTGTCTTGAGGAATGTAGTTGTAACGTATAGGAAAGGCCTTATAGTTGCTGTTAAGGGTGTAAGTCTATCTATTGGGAAAGGTGATGTACTTGGTATTATAGGGCCTAATGGAGCTGGTAAAACCACTTTATTAAAGGCCATAGCAAAGATCATTGGGTATAGGGGAACAATATATATTGATGGATACGAGGTATCAAGTACACCGCACCATGTAATAGCCCGGATACTAGCCTATGCAGGAGATATTGATGTACCGGATATGCTTTCCCTAACAGTACTAGAGACTGTACTAACATCAAGATACCCAGTCTCCAAAGGATTCCTAGATACCAAGGAGGATAAGGCTAAGGCAATGGAGGTTCTCAGAACACTTGGTATAGAGGATCTAGCTCATAGGAGACTTGATGAACTAAGTAGTGGTGAGTTGAGAAAGGTTATAATAGCCATGGCCCTAGCTAGAGAGCCAAGAGCTATCCTACTCGACGAACCAGATGCACATCTTGATATGGGCTCAAAGATCGTTATCTCAAGACTTATACGTAGGATCTCCAGGAGATCAATTGTTATATTCACAACCCACGATATATTCTTTGCAGTAAATACTGCATCCAAGATAGCTCTCCTAAGAAATGGTTCTGTCATAGGTGTTGGGAGGGTAGAGGATATTGTTAAAAAGGATCTATTGACTAGAACCTATGGAGTAGACTTCAACATAGTCTATGTAGATGGTAAACCACTACCTATTCCCGTCTACGGATAATCTCTAGTGCCTCATCTAGAGAGACGATCCTTGCACCATAGACCTTCTCCATAAACTTGAGAGCATAATCGTGATCCTCTCTACTAAAGGCTGCTACAGCATCCCTTACAACAACAACGTTGTAGCCATAGTAGAATGCATCCCATGCAGTATGTAGCACACATATATGTGTATGGATACCGGTCAGAACAACTGTGTCAACACCAAGATCCCTTAACAACATGTCAAGACCAGTATCACGGAAACCACTATAGCTCCTCTTATACAAGACAATATCCTCCCCACTAGGCCTTAGATCATCAATTATCCGGGCATCCTTAGAACCAGCTAGTGCATGGGCCCCCCAAACCCTAAACTCATGATCAAATGGTAGATGGTGATCGACTACATGGATGACCGGGACACCAGATCTATGGGCCTCATCAACAAGCCTCCTAATACCCGGAACAATAGCCTCAGCATTAGGGCTACGCAGCCTCCCATAGACAAACTCATGGAGCATATCAATAACTATAAGAGCGGGCTTCAAACAAACCACCCAAAACAATACTATGGGGAAGGAATTTAATAGAGGTTACCATAGAAACTATATACTAGGTGATGAACGACTTCGGATCAGAGGATAAAATATCCAATGAAGAACCGTGTGAGGGCTGATATTCCCTATTTTAAAATAACCATTATTATTGATGACACACAATTATTTATGGTCTCATTATATCCTACACCATATTATCCGGATCATTATAATTATCTTGTGTCTCCCATTACTTACGCTTAAACTTTACTATGGACACCACTATTGCTACTACAACTATTACTGCTATTGCTACAGCAATCATCCCCATAGGTACTCCATGTTCTGATGAGGAACCTGTATATCCCGTCTCCATAGACTCTGATGGCTTCTGCATCTCTGGTGACTGCTCTCCAGAACCTTGTATAGGGCCTGTGGATTGTTCTTCGATAAAACATTTACCGATACCCTCTGGGTAAGTATGTAGTGTCTTGACTGATAGGAGATCTGTACCATTAAGTGTAACCTCGATCTCTGTATATAGGTCTGGAGAATCTACATAGTAAGCTCTTATCTTTATGGTGGCTGGTTTACCAGTCTCATTAACTCTATAGCCAATAAGCCAATCACTAAAACTATATGGGGGGAATACTGTGGTGATGGTAAGCTTGTCCTTACTCTCTATTGCCTCAATATTCTCTACACCTTCTAATTCTAATGTAATATTTTCTCTTAGGAATGATTGGCTCCTAACAGATAAAGTGAAAGCTTCCTCAAACGTTGGATCTACCGACACCTTTGGTGATGCCCTGGGATACTCCTCTATAATTTTATAATTATTTCTTGGCTCAGCTAGGAAATATGATCCATAGTAGTTGATCTCTCTTTTCTCCATAGGATAACTACCAACTAATAGTCCTGAGGTCTCATTTTTAGTTAGATTATGTACTGCTGGTATGTAGTAGTTTCCTAGGTAACCTAAGCATACGATATCCTTATACCTATACTTTACTGGGTAGGGGGAGTGGAAGTATACCTTATAATCGGTACCTCCTACTATACTTGCTACACTATAGCCTAGGTCATTGTACCAGATAAAGACATTCCGTGTATAGAATGCACTATATACATAGCTAACATTAACCAGTGTATTATTATATATAAATACTAGTCCTCCAACAACCTTAGAGAGAAGAGTATCTGTAGCTCTAATATAGTTTTCATAGATACTTATATTCACAGATTCAATATCATATATTACAGTATCATAGTTAGATACATTATTATACCTAAACACAATATTTTTACCTTTACCCCTACAATCTAAAACCATAAACCCATACTCGAAAACAGAATGCTCTATAAGCATGTCAGATAGATATCCGTCAGCTCTTATAACCACGATAGACGTATGGCTTAGATTATTCATAGGATAATATGAACCATTAACATAGACATCTGATAGAGTTACATGTGACATATTAACTGCATCAATAACATATTTTGTCCTCCAACTATTCTCTGGATCAGCTTCCTCTATCGTGATCCTTAAATCCCTAAGTGAGAGATTCCTTACATTAGATACTCTAAATACAAGCCCAACTCCATAATAGTTATTATAATTTCTCGTGTCATAGACTATAACAAGTGATCCTGTTAATACTACATTACTTGTATTAATGACTCTCAACATACTATTCCTTAACACAACACCTTCCTCAAACACTAGGGTCAAGGACTTATTTATCAACACATTCTCATCCCTATAAATACCAGCCTTAACCCTAACAATAGAACCAGGATCAGCGTTTTCAACAGCTTCAGCAATACTAGGATAATCATTTGGTACAACAACTTCACTAGCACCAGCATAAACTAGTTGATAACTGGATACAGTAGTTAATGACAATAATATTATTAATATAATCATGCCTAGATGAGATCTAAACCTCACAATTACCCACCATATTACATATTGTAGGAAAAGATATAAGATTCTACCGTTCATCTATATCTTGGAACAATGATACAAATAATACTACACCACTATAACCATAAAATTATATCTTAGCACAATACAAATAAGGGTTAGAATATAAATGGAAATCTCCACTACAGGAAACCATTGTTAACCGGGGGGTTAACTATGGAGGCTGTCCTTAATATATCTATTATCCAACCTCCATGGAGGCTATGATTATATTCTCCAGTAGAAAAGATGCCTGCTAACCCCCGGTTAACAATGGATGTGTTCTTGTATTTCTCGGTTTATTAATAGCTAGAAGTTTTTAGTTATTTTTGCTATATTTCTATCCTGATC
The DNA here is from genome assembly GCA_964627005.1 of uncultured Desulfurococcaceae archaeon. Lineage (GTDB taxonomy): Archaea > Thermoproteota > Thermoprotei_A > Sulfolobales > Desulfurococcaceae > CAZHDB01. The sequence continues at coordinate 6,362 of CAZVHC010000014.1, read as the reverse complement.
CTTATATCGTTTAGGAGTTTATTATATCTTGTAAATAGTAGTTTAATTATTTTTGATCCTTTTTCAGTTAGTATATATTTATCATCTATTCGGCGTATGAGCCCTTTATTCTCTAGTTCCTTTAGTAGTGTGTATAGTGTGCTTAGGCTTAGTCTACTGTAGAGTTTCTCTCTAAGGATCTTATAGATCTGATATCCATAGTGACTCGATCTATCTAGGATTACTAGTATAGCTATACGTAGTAATCCCCTTAGGAACTGTCTCTCAATATATGATGCTAGGTTCTCAAGATCATCCTTTATCCTCTTAGTACACATAATCTACACCAACACCCTCCATGCTATAGGTATCTCTTAAGCTCACTATATGCTTCTTCAGCAATAATTCTTCTCCACCAATACCTTCTAGCAAACACGTACATATAGATCCTTGATAAAACCCTAAATAGTGAGCGGTAGAGGCTTGGGCGGGAGGCAAAAAAGCCATAGCCCCAGGTTCTTATATTGTGTCTCCAGCACCTAGCAAAGATCTCGGCCTGGACATTATTAAGTTCATCAAATGATTTCAAAGGCTTATCCCTAAGCATGGATTGTCCAAGAGGTATGAAGAGTAGGGGTACGAGGAAAGTCCTAAGACCATGAGCCTCGATATCCTCGATAAGCCTAAGAGTAGCAAGTGCATCCTCCAGAGTCTCACCTGGAAGACCAACAATGATTGTTCCGAGAGAAACCCAGTCATACTCCTCCATAAATATTAGTGATTCAGTCACAATCCTTGGCCAATCCTCGGGCTTATAGGGTCTCGGCTTACCGATCATGTACTTAGCTATGAGTCTTGGAGAACCAGTCTCAATACCTACCTCCACGGTAACTACTGGTCTACCATTAAGCTTATACCATGTGAACTCATATAGCTTTTCAGCAACCCACTTGGTAAGGTCACGACGGTAATATGCAGTTGCAAGATTCAAATGAGTAACCTGTAGATAACGTAGACCATGGCGTTTCATCCCGGTAACCCTATTGATAAGCCTACGTATAGCATCAACATTAGGTTCCCAAGGCACCCTAGAACCATATAGGTATAGATCCTCTGTAACAAGCAATATCTTATCCTGCCCCATACCAAGATTAATGCTTACATCATACAGTATTTTCTCCGGAGGAAAACTCCTCTTAACCTGCATAGTAGGAGTACAGAACTGACAACCCCTCCCACAGCCACGGCTAATCTCCACAGCACCATAGATAGATGCTCCACGTATAACTGGGATATCCTCAACACGTACACAACTACCCCTAACAACTTTTTCTATAGGCTCATTCTGGACAAGCTTAGCAAAAACAGCTGGAGCAATACCCTCACCCTCACCCTCAATAACAACATCAATCCCCAGTTTCCCTGGACTAATAAACCTAGTGATCTGCCATGTACCCGGCCCTCCGAGTACTACGTTGAAACGATATTTCCTCTTAAGCCTCCTAACCCTGTTCATAAGATAGAGGAATTCATAGCGATTCATAGGATCCCCTAGACCTAATAGGGTGGAGTATGTTAGTGATACGTATCCAAGCCCCAATGGATCCTTAGCACCAATACCAACAACCCTTGTATCCTCCCCCACAGCCTCCTCAAGATCATCCGGGTGTACAATAGCTATGTCATCCGGGTGGAAAAACCCGGATTCTATAAGGGATGCCTCAATCCTCCTAAGACCAAGTGGTGCATACTTAGCCTGAAAACCATCTACACGTGGTACTGGTGTGTAGAAGGTGTCTAGTAGGAGTTTACGTGGTATAAACCATGGCTTTGGGAATCCAGCTCCAAATGCTATAGCATGGTTACCCCCATACTCACTCATTTCTGTAGCTGGTGCTGTCAATACTATCTTCAAAGCCTTATCACCACTATATTCAGTTTCTGAATATACTTTACATAGGATATCTGAGTACCTATTTAAACTTTCCAGTAGAGTGGATGTTTGTCTAGAGATAAGTTAAAGCACTAGTATGTACATATTCTATAACTGATGTATATAGTATCACTATCTATGGTCTCCAGCTATAATCTATGGATTTATAGTCCATGTATGAGTATACATGCTCTCTTTAGTACATGGTGTATTTTATGCTTAGAAACATGCTTCAATACATGATCGTATCTATACTGGTAATAGTATCTATACTATTTGGATATTTAGTCAGCAGTATATGCGTGTGTATCATAGTAAACATTCTGGGTCCACATGCTATTACTAATGTCTCAATAGATCGCTTGATAACGGGTACTATACTCTTCCAATTCATCTATACATTCCTAAACCTATACTATATAGTCAATATAGACAAAATATTTAGTGTAGAGAAAAAAGATCAGTTAAAACACTCACCAGATAGACTACCATATATCTCAGTAATAATTCCAGCATACAATGAGGAGGACTTTATCGGTAAAACTATAGAATCAGTATTAAACTCATGTTATCCAAGGAGTAAGCTAGAGGTCATTGTGATCGATGATGGTAGTACTGATAACACCTACTTGGAGGCTCTAAGGTACCCAGTAAAGATCATTAGATTACCCAGGAACATGGGGAAGGGAAGAGCTATTGAGATAGGTATTAGTAGATCATCTGGAGAGATCATTGTAGTACTTGATGCTGATACAATAGTCTATAGGGATTCACTCATAAAGATCGTGGAGCCGTTCATAGATGATGAACGTGTTGGAGCAGTGTGTGGTAGGCTAGAAATTGATCGTGGAAAAGGGGTTATTGGTAAAGGACAATATGTTGAATATGCGTATAACTACACATATACTAGGAATATGCTTAACCTACTAGGGATCATGGTGATGTCGGGAGGTGCATTTAGTGCTTATAGGAGGGAGGCTGTAGAAGGTGTTTCTATAAGTGATACTGTAGCAGAAGATCTGGATCTATGTCTCCACGTTATAGAGAGAAACTATAGACTCCTATACAAATGGGATGCTGTAGCCCATACAGATACTCCTAAGACCGTGGGGGATCTCATTAGACAAAGAATTAGATGGACTATGGGTGGTATTCAAGTAATTGTTAAGCATTGTAGGAGTATATTTAGTAGATATACTGGTTTATCTAGGATTATAGGGTTCCTATATTACTCTATAATGGGTATCTCCATACCATTAATAGAAATACTTGGTCTACTCTACCTCCTATTAATTGGTTTAGTAAAGATCTTATGTTGTCCCCCATCAATAGCTATTATCTATGCATTCCTCTCATGGATCTTGATTATAAAGATTATTGCATTACCATTCATAGTATTAGGTATATATTACTCAAATAAGATATATGGAGAAGAAATAGGCATTACTGATGTGGTATTGTATTGGTTTGTATACTATTACATACTGTTATATGCTAGATTAAGAGGAGTAATAACATATTTAAATAAAGTAGTTACCAGACAAGGTGTCTAGATAAAGTATTATTTATAGTTAACTTTTTTACTTAATCCTATAATACTTTTATGTCTAGAGATTCTCAATGTGGTTTAGGTGATCTATTTATGTTATACTACTTTATCAGAGGTATTGTTATTGCTTTATTAGCCTATTTAGTACTTTCTAGCTTTATTAGGTATCCAGTTATTTCTATAGTCATTATCTATGGCTTGGCTTTCCCAATGCCTTTTACCGGGTTTAGACACGTCATTAAGGTATTGGCTATAGTGTCTTTAGTGACGATAATGCATGCATTTCATACGATAGTGCTTGACTTCTATAATGAGTTTATGGAGTTTGCAGTGGTTACGATAACATGGTCTATCATATTATGGGTTAGTATCTGGGAGAGATGGGTGAGTAGGATTGGTTCTTAGGGTATTTATTATATTAATACTACTCTGTATCTCAGTTATTGTAGCTCTTACAATAAACTCTATATGTATACATATTGTTTCAACACTACTTGGTACTGAACATAGTATCTATCTTTGGAGACAATTCTATATGATGGGGTTTATAGTATTCTATACATTATATGCTTTCCTCGATCTAGTCTACATGATTAACTATAAGTCCTAAAGAAAGAGTCTAAAGCCCTTACCAGATAAAGAGTTGCCAGGGATCACAATAGTTATATCAGCATATAATGAGGGACAGAACATAGAGAGAACAGTAGAGGCTATATTGAATTCCAATTATCCTAGGGAGAAAATGGAGATCATAGTTGTTGATGATGGTAGTACTGATGATACCTATAATAGGGTATCTCCAGCTCTCATTCTTAGGGGGAAACTAAATTATCTTGGAACCCACAATTGTTTACTGGTGGAAACCATTGTGTGAAGTCGTGGTTGTTGGCGGTTATTCTGGTAAGCACCTAGCTATAAGGGTTTCACGTGAACTAGGTATTGGCTATATAAGTGTCTATACTAGGAGGTTTCCAGATAACGAGTTATATGTTAGAGTTGATGGCTGTGTTAAGGATAGGATCGTTATATACATAAACTCTCTACAACCAGATCCTAGTGAGAGAGTTATTGAGACGCTCTATACACTATATACGCTACGGGATCTTGGGGCTAGGGAGGTATATGCCTTCATACCATACATGGCCTACGCTAGACAGGATCAGAGGTTTATGGAGGGTGAGGCAATTAGTATAGAGATACTAGCTAAACTATTTAGGGATACAGGTGTTAATGGGATCTATACAGTTGATATGCATCTCCATAGGATCAGTGATCCAAGGACTATATTTGGGGAGAAATTCCATAACCTAACGGCAGTACCATTACTAGCTAGGTATATTATGGAGAACTATAGGCTGGAGAACCCGATCATAGTAGGTCCTGATGAGGAGGCTGTACAGTGGGCTAGGGTTATGGCTGAAATCATGGGTACGGATTATACTGTGCTTGTTAAGAAGAGGGTTAGTGATGAGGAGGTTGTTATAGAGACCCATGGTGCTGATGTGTGTGGTAGGGATGTAGTTATTGTTGATGATATAATAAGTACTGGTGGTACTATGGCTCGTGCTATGGAGGCTCTATGGAGGCTTGGTGCAAGGAATGTACTGGTATCCTGTGTGCATGCTCTACTTGTAGGGAATGCTTTGGAGAAGATAATGCTTCAGAAACCACTGGATATGATAGCTACTGATACAGTGTTAAGCCCTATAACACGTGTATCTATAGCATCACTTATAGCTAAGACTGTTAAAGAAGAGATCATTGGTTAGACAATGATCTACTTATGAGTCTCAGTAATAGAGTAAATGCTAGAGCCTCCACAATAGCTACGTAGATAAGTAGGTATATGATAAGGTTATTCCTAAGCATATACCCCATAACAACGTTACCCAAAGTCCATGACAAGCCGAAGACTAGCCCATATAAACCGTATGCATAAGCCCTAGATCCAGGGTCAACAAGATCTGCTATAGAGGCTCTCATAATAGTCTCGTAAATACCCATTAGAAAACCCCATGTAATAGCCATTATAAATAGTGTGTACATAGTGTGTCTAGTGAATAGGAATACTATGATAAACGGTAGTACTGGAGCTATGAGGAGAGACTTAAACCCAATCCTATCATAGATGAAACCAACTGGTAAGGCTATAACTGCATCAGAAGCCATAGCAACCATGTATAGTGAGGCTATAAGATACCTATCAAGACAGTCGCCAAGATAATATGAGATTACATGCCAATGGAGAAACCCCATTGACAACAAGGCCATAGAGCCTATATATAGATAGAACCTCCATGGAAACCCATGGAAACGGAAACCAGTCTTGGAAACCTCAACACTACGTATTCGTGGATAGAGAGACATAGCTACTATAACCAATAGAATAGCTATGGAGGCAGGTATGAAGAGATACTTAAAAGCAACACGGTAATCACCACCACTACTATAGAGACTCCATGCAACAAAGCCCGGCCCAACAATAGCACCAATCTGATCCATTAGCTCATGTAAACCAAACCCCTTACCCCTACCAATACCCCTTGTAACCTCAGCCAATATAACATCCCGGACAGGAGCCCGGAGCCCCTTACCACATCTCTCTATGAGGACAAGTATGAAGGCAATCTCCCATTTACCAGTGAAAGCTAGTAGTGGTACTGCAAAGAGATTTATAGAGTAACCAGCTAGTACAAGACCCCAGTATACACGGCTAGAACGTGTATAACCAGCTATAAAGCCACTAACACCCCTCATTAGATAATTAAGCAGATCACCAATACTAATCAATCCTGCAATAAGTATTGATGCCTCAAGATACTCTAGGTAGGCACCAAGGACTGAACGAGCACCCTCATAGGTTATATCAGCAAATAACGATATAAGCCCAAGCACTATAAA
>CAZVHC010000013.1:0-36941 GCA_964627005.1 uncultured Desulfurococcaceae archaeon | reverse complement strand
AGTATTGCTATGAGAATAGCTCTTATAAACCCTATTCTATAGATTAAGGAGCCCGTGATACTAGGGTATACTAGGAGGATGTATGTAGGGATTATGGATATGGAGAATAATGGTATTATTGCTATCTTCTTAAGATCCCTAATTGTATCCCAAAGCAATAGTATGTATAGAAGGTATCCGTAGGAGGTTATGAGGAATATTATCGCTGTCAAAATATTTGATATACTAATGAGAAATATTGAGATGGTGGATAGTGTGAGTACCCATAGATCTGGACGTGATCTATTCAGGATATCCAGTAGTATAAGGAACTGTACTAGGAATATATAGCTAAATCCCTCCTTAGTTACTGTTGAAGTATATATTAGGAATGAGGGTATTAATCCAATATATAATAGTGTTAAGTAACCATGTCTATTGTTCTTACCTATGATGTATGAACCATATAATGTGATAACTAATATAATGATTAATGGTATTATGTATCTATATACTAAAGGTATCTCTAGCCCGAGAATCTTTGATAAAGCTATAGAGTATAGTGATACAGCAGGAAACTTGTTATGATACCCACCATAATATTCACTATAGATACTTATTCCAGGATTCTCCACTACCTCTACACTAAGCTTCATTAATGGCCAAACATCTGTTGAGAATGGTTGCCCTGTATAGACTGTGGGGATTAGCCTGGGTATTGATAGAACTATGATGGCTATGAGTAATGGCCAAACAATCCTCATAATACAATACCCTACTACATTATATAGATTACAGAGTTATAAAAAATAAATACCGTCCCTATACTACATAGATTACATAGGTAGATGTACTAGTGATCAAGTATGAATAGGGATTCCAGTAAAATACTAGATAAAGTATCAATTGTTATCCCAACATATAATGAGGAGGAGGCTATTGGTAGAGTACTTGACGAAATACTCTCTCTAGGAATACCTCCAGAGAGGATAATTGTTGTTGACGGATATAGTACTGATTCAACTGTAGAAATAGCACGTAGCAGGGGAGTGAAGGTCATATATCAGAATGGTAGTGGTAAATCAGATGCTATAAAGACAGCTATACAACATATAGAGACACCCTACGTCCTAGTAATGGATGGGGACTACACCTACCCAGCAAAGTACATACCAGATCTTGTTAGGAAGGCCGTGGATAAGGGCTATGCTGAAGTGATCGGGGTTAGGAAGTGGGGCCGGGAGAATATACCCTTGATAAATCGTTTTGGAAACTGGCTCCTAACAAAGATCTTTAATCTACTCTTTGGAACAAATCTAAAAGACCTATTGTCCGGAATGTATGTTGTAAAGACAAGTATTTTGAAGAGACAGATCCTTGAGACAAGGGGATTTAGTATTGAGAGTGAAATAGCAGCTGCAGTAGCATCCTCTTTCGGCGGGCTCATAGGGGAAGTACCGATCGAGTATAGGAGGAGGATTGGGCGTAAAAAACTTAAGATAGCCCATGGACTAAGGATCTTTCTCGACATAGTTAAGCTTGCATGGAAACATAACCCAGTATTCTTCATAACATTCCTTGGATCACTTGTCCTCATACCAGGTATAGCTATTGCAGTATGGGTTTTCCTACACTACATACTATATGGGATTAGGCTCTACATATGGGGTATAGTAGCAGTTATCCTAATAGTATCTGGTTTTCACTCATTCCTCCTAGCAATACTAGCACTTTACCTTAAGAGGATGGAGTGGAGAATACACAAGAACATATACTTGATGAGGGAACATATACTAGAGGATCTGAGGAGGGAGCCTAGGTCTAGATCCATGAAGGGGGTATGAGTAGTTTATAGTTATGGATGTTTTATCTAAGAAAGCATTGTAGCTATAGTTAACTGGGTTTGACTTATAAGATACATTTCAATATGAGGATAACCTAGTTTGGGTTACATATGGGGTTGATGGATATTGATTGGTGAATATATAGCTCGTAAGTATAGGGATGATATTATCTTGTCCTCTAAGATCATGTTTGAAATAGATAGTGATGAATATCTGAGTAGTGGTGATCCGATGTTTGTATTCTATGCAGTATGTGATCGTTGTGAGGAGGGGATATGCTGTAGGAGGGAATCATATCTTAACATGGCCACTATACCGGGTGGTTGGAATAAACTATTTACCTTAAGAGATATACTTAGGAAGTATGGTTTGGACATAGAGTATGTGGCAGCCTATGGTGAGGTATCCTTTAAACTCATTAATCGTGGTCATGCAGGTCTCCTAGATGATCTTGAGCATTTGGCCCGGGAAATACTCGATCGGGCACATTATCCTGATAGAAGTATTTCATCTCTATACATAATCCTTGGGAGAGGGAGATCTACTGTCACAGACCTATGTCTGCACTATTGTACTAGTTGTTCTGATGAGGTTAACGATATAGTGTATGCTATCCATATGTATGATGAGCTCATTAGGAGAGCTAATGCATTTAATGATGAGATAGTAGTTGACTATGAACTAATGCGTGAGATTGGTAAAGAATATGGATGTATATCTATTTTAAAGACTATATTTGAGTATAGTGAGTAGATTGTCTACGTATACTCTATTCTCAGATCTAATGTGAAGGCTAAGGCTACAATTATTGCTAGATATATATATGTAATATACTCTATACTCATCCATGGAAGTACTGTAGCTATGTATACTGTAAGGGTTGTTATCGATACTGATAGAGTTATTGATAGTACATGGATAAGTAGCTCATGCCTAGTATTTAGAGGCATTAGTTCAACAATTAGTCTACCCGGTATATAGAAGGCTATGGGTATACCGATCAGTAGTTTGAGGATATCTATATCATACATAATAGATAAAATATATACTATTATGGAGATAAGCAATGTTATAAGCCATAACCTATGGATGAATAGTCTATGTATAAACCCTCTTTCACAACATACTAATCTATATCTACCACTTGATACTTGTTCATAGATTCTTAGATAAGCACTATACCTCCCAGATCCCTTTGCTATATAATCCCTAATAAGATCTTGTAGTCTCTTCTCAGCACCATTATACTCTACAATACATCCCCTTCTAACATAGAACCAGATCAAGAGATATATCCTTGGAATTAAGAGATGTAATATCAATGGTAACATTATAAGTAATGTTATGTATACAACTGATCTAATTTGGTACAATATAATTGCTTGTGAATAATGAGAGGATGCATTATTAAGTTCACTAAGTAGATTCTCTAGCCTAACATATGCTAGATCTTTTTCACCATTATCTAAGTCATAGAGTATATTATTTATTTCAGAGACATACTTATCCACATCAACACCTATATTCCTCAAAAGATCTATTCTCTCAGTACATTCAATAACTATATCATAGATGTTGTCACGACTATCAGCTATGGAAATAGTCTGTATGGTAAATACTAGGAATAACACTAGAGCTAGTATGGCCGATCTATTCATATCCCTATATACACCTACAAAACTAATGTTAAATAGGCTACTATACAAATCTTTTCCATGTATAGCAGGCACTCCACGGGTACCATGTAATGCTTCGTAGAGGCTATTTATGGACTGGATCAATACTACTAATCCTTGGCGGCTACCTAACTGGCTATACATACATATATTCAGAATACTATACACCTTCGGAACTTAGACTTGCAAGACTATTCTCATACATACTTGCATCTATAGGCCTTATACTAATGATCTATGGGGTATCTGCACCAACACCATTTGATATACTAAGAACTGGTGAGGAGGTAGGGAATATAGTATGTGATTTTAAGGGGGATATTGGAGACTGTAGTGTTAGGATTATTGGTGAAATAAATGATCGACTTGTAAAGGAGGTTCTGAAATATTACACTAATATACGTAGGTACAAGTATCTTGGTGAAGCTGAGGGTGTCCATATATTTAAGAGGAGGCCTATGGGCTTAAAGGGATTGTGGAGTAAATGGGTTTATCTAGAGATCGAGTTTGTAAGTGGTATTGAGAGTGTTATAAGGATATATTATGAGGTGAGTAGATTCCTAAACATATTCCTTAAGGGGAATACACTGTACTGCTATATAGAGGCTGAAATACTTGGTATGTACCGGTATATTAAGTCTAGATGGACAAAAATATATCCGGAGAAATACACTATATATCCATGGTTAAGGAGTACCTCTAGTTCTTAGTGTGATATAATGTCTGGTAAGACTGAATGGATTGAGGTATTCCAATGCAGTAGGTGTGGTGCATCACTAAATCCATCTATTGATTCAGTAGTAGCTATATGTCCATACTGTGGATACCCTAATCCGGTTATAGGTACTGTGGAAACCAAGGACATATTCATAGTGCCATCAAAGATCGATGTTAGAGGGGCTCGGAAGTACTTCTATGAATACGTTAGGAGAGACCGTGATCTAAGGATGATCTCTAAAAAGATCGAGATAGCTGGTATAAATGGATACTATATACCACTATGGGTTGTTAGAGCATCCTATAAGGGAGTTGTTAGGGCTAAGAGTATTAGTAGGTTTAAGCCTCAAGCCACAGTATCTAAGAATATATATGGTGAGGCAATAGCCTATACATTGGCTAGAAGACATGTTACAGTACCATTCCTTGATGAGGCTTTTAAGAGGTACTTAGCTACTAAGCCTAAGGCATATAGACTCGACCGTTTAAGCATCAAGGAGTGGATGGAGGAGGGTATTGAGTTATTCATTACTGATACTGATAAATCAGCGATCTATCCGTTGATCAAGAGGAGGATTGTTAGAAGTGTTATAAATAGTCTTGGGAAGGGCTATGAGGTAATTAGTGCTGATGTTGATATAGAATATATTGGTGAGCCAATACTACTCCTACTACCAATCTGGATCATCTATTACCGTGTATATGGGACTATATACTATGCTGTATTAACCGGATGGGATGGATACCGTGTTGGAGGTATTGAGCCAAATACTGTACTGCATGTAGCACTTAATACATTGTTGATGATCGGGTTAGCTATAGTTACAAGCCTATATACTGCACTCATTTATGTAATGCCTTACTATCTAATAGAGTATATGGTTGGATACGAGATCTATGTAGGTCTTGCAGTAATATCTCTAATAATATTCTTTGGACTTTATAAGTTCCTTGCACTACAAGCTTCTCTAGGAATACTTCAACGACTTGGACAAGCTACGTTCAGTATACCGAGATCATTACTGGTCCCTAGAGGTAGGGATGAGGAGGGGGCACCTATAATACCTCCACCAATAGTAATTGGTGGTTCAGCATCCCTCTATGGAGCCTTTGTATCATTTACAATAATGGTTGCCCGGCTAGCTCCATTGATACTACCAATAATACTCTTCATAGCTAGTGGTGGTTTATTCATAGTATTGCTAGAGAAGATCTATAGTATTGGTGAAAGGATATTCTCACCAGTAAGAGCTGAAAGGAGGGCATAGGGTTTTGCAGGTTAAGTGTCCACATTGTTCAGCAGTATTTAATGCACCAGATACCGTGTACTACGTGGTATGTCCATACTGTGGTACTGTGTTAAAGTATGTTGCTGGTAGATTTGAGGATACTGGTATAGGGCATTTCTACTACCCGATTAACCAGAGGGATCCATACCCGGATCTTATAGAGTACCTTTATAAACACACTATTGTACCTGATGATTTTAAGGATGCAGCCGATCTACGTGATCGCAAGCTATACTATATACCGCTTTACTCATACTTCGTAGATGGTGAGGTAAGTCTCTACCTTAGAGACCAGCTCGTCATCACATATGCTCATGGAGAATACGTCGCAGTACCAGCAGTAGATGTTGGAATGGTGTCTAAGCTACTTGCTCCATGGGATACTGCTCTGGAGGGTAAGAGATTCTATGATCCATCCATAAGGGAGATGGGTGAATACTATGATCCAGAGATCCATCCATTTGATATAGCATGGCTTGCTGAACTAGTGTATAAGTGGTGGGCTCGGATCAGGGTTTTAGAGGAGTATGGCTATCCCTATTGGGCTGATGTAGCTGTATCAACTACTGATTTCCGTGGTATCGTACATTACCCGGTATGGTGGATTAGGTATTATTACAAGGGCTGTTTCTATGATGCATATGTTGATGGTGTTGATAACCGTGTTATACTTGCACAGTATCCAGTAAGATTCTTTGGGAGGCTATTGAGGGGATTATATGCTCTTGGACTAGGATTTATATCAGCAATTCTCTCATACAATATAATATCTATGATAGCACCTATTAAGGAGCTCCAGATTATCTCAGGGCTTGTAACAGGATCTGTTGCATTGGTATCAGTAGCCTCAATACTAGCTGGTCTACGTAGGTATGGTTATGCATCAAGTATTTGGAGTGAAGAGGTTATAGAGGATCTGTTTAAGGTATTCATAGAATTTCCATACTAGACAATACGGTCAATGCCTATATATACGTGGACACCAGTATAGATCCATTTCCCTCCATTATATCTCCAGAGCTCAAATACTACATACCTATATCCTGGTAAGACCGTCTTATCTAGTCTAAAAACTAGATCGATAGAGCTATTGCCTAGGAGTACGAATGTCCTATTCATAGTAGAGACAGTATCCAGTGGCCCTGAGAAAGCCTCTAATGAACTATTCCATAGCTTCATCCTAACCTGTAGTAATTGTGTTTTTGAACCCCAGTTATGGACACGTATCCTAATAACTACTTGGTCTCCATCAGTATCTATACCAGTAATACCTATGGCGAAAAACTCCCTACTAGGCTCTAGAAACATACTTGCTAAGAGAATAAATGATGCTATAACAGCTACACCAACAATAATCGTGTGTAGGTAACGATCATATTTTAGGGTCAAGGCTAGTCTCCAACATACTCCTTAAAATCAACCTCCCGTCCACGCTTAACAAATCTTATCCTAAGATCGGGTTTAACGGGCACGCCTAGACGGCGTAGGAGAGCATAGGTTGTATAACCATCAAATTCCCGGGCAACACCTTGTTTCAATAACCTATAGAATACATCGATCACGTATGGATAAGCCTTTGGATATAATGTCTTAACCTTACCCATAAGCTCCCTCGCACGATCATCGGCTAATCTGCCCCATACGATCTTCTCCGGATCCTCGTACTTAATTGATTCCTCAACAGCCTTCCTCTGGATCCTCTCCATAAGTTTCTTCATAACCTTAGCCTTAATACTCTCTGGAAGCTCCTCAGCCATCCAATAACACCCCCATCTACCCTTAAGCCCCTATATACTATTGGATAGAGGATTTATAGAATTAACTAGTGGTATAGCATAGTAATGATACAGGGTTTAATCAGTGGGCTGGGTAGGCCATGGGCATGGAGTTGCTAACACCTATTGATATAGTTATTGATTCACGTGAACATAGTAAGCATAGGGAGTTCTATGATGAGTTTAGGAGGAGGGGTTTAAGAGTAGCTGTCCAGTCACTACCAGCTGGCGATTTCCTACTATTGGCTAGAGAGGGTAGGAAACCACTACTTATTGAGAGGAAGACAGTAAATGATCTATTGAACAGTATAAGGGATAACCGTGTATGGGAACAATCAAAACTGTTGAGAGAGGCTGCTGATAGAGATGGTTACCAGCCATTCATTGTACTTGAGGGTTGGCTGGGTGTTGTTGAGAAGTATAGGCAGTGGAGGATCCAGAGTGTACTACGTGTAATAGATACGATCATACTTGACTACGGTATACCAGTGATCAATACACCTAATAAGAGGGCAACAATAGAGTGGATAGCCGCTAAGGCAAAGAGTCTGGGTAGGACAGGGGAGAAACGAGTATATAGGCTAAGGGTTGAGAAGAAACCCATGACAATCCATGAGAGAATACTCTATGTAGCAGAGGGGCTTGTAGGCCCAACACTAGCACGTAAACTCCTACAACACTTCCGGACACTAAAGGCAATAGCAAATGCTAGTATAGTGGAGCTTATGAGGGTTGAGGGTATAGGGGAGAAGAGAGCAACAGAGATCTACGCCATATTCAATACACCATGGAAACCAGTAGACAGATGATATCTTGCCCGGATCTCCCATCTACCTAGGACAATAACTCATTATATCATAATAGTTAGCATCCATAGCCACGTCTAGGCAAGAACCAGTATGTCCATAGAGTTTATCGTGGCAATAGAATAATATTATCAAAGGAGAATATGGTGGCTTATATGGGTAGGAACCTGATAATGGCTATTGATCGTAGTGAGGATGGTGGAAGGGTAATAGCTATTGTTGGTGCTTATGAGCATGTATTAAAATCTAGGGTTTTCGGCCAATACTGTACTGGACTTAAACACTTCCGTAGAGTCTCGTCACGTAGGAAGGCCAGGTACATTAGATTCTTTGAAAAGAGATTTACAAAGCTAAAAGAGGTACTAGAGCTGATAAGAATAGTTCAGACAATAGATAAGGTAAACGAGATAATCCAAATACACCAACCAGCACTCATTATCATTGATAATAAGTTAGCAGCTAGTATAGACTATCAATGCATGATCCTAGAAGATTCACCCAAGCCAAGATACATGAACGATCTAATCACAATAGCTGATAATCTAGCAAACTATTTCCGTTTAATACTCAAAAACAATCCAAGGAAATATGGGGAGAAGCTAAAATTGTTTGAAAAGTAATAATGAGAAGAGGCCGCGTCACGGCAAGAACCCACGGCTCATCCCTCCTTCACCGTGGGGGCCTCTCCGCGGCCTATCTAAGATATTATTTTAACAATACCCTATATAATCGTTTATCCCAATTCGTATGGATACGATCTACTTGTTTACGCTATTAGTATGCATAACCCATTTTGCTGGATAGATTTACTAGGTTAATGTATAGGTATGTTAAGAAAAAGACATGGTATTATAGCTTTTATTAACTATGAGGAGAGGTATAGTAAATAGGTATGTTAATAAATGGGTGATTAATAGATCATTTATGAAAATAGGTATCCACAATGATAGGATAAAAATATGCCTCATTAAAGATGATAGATGGGCCATTATAACAGTGTTTATCCATATGATCGAGGATATACTTAGAGACTATGACCCACTACTCACAATAGAACCTGATCGGTATAAGAATGAGGATGGGAAAAATAAAGCTTATGAATTAGTCATGGAAAAGCTAGTAGACACAGTAAGGGATATAGCCGATCTTATAAGAAGATACATTAAACAATTCAGTAGAGATATTGGAAACCATTGTTAACCGGGGGGTTAATATGCACCTTCTCCACTGGAGAACCCCTTACCCAGCCTCCATGGAGGTTGCTTCAACGCTCTTAATACGGGATTCATAGCTAACCCCCCAGTTAACTTGCATCATTTCTACTGGAGCATTGACCCATGGATTCTATGGCTTATGGAGTCCGGGTAGAGACCGTGATGGGCTTGGATGTCATAGTTAACCCCCCGGTTAACAATGGTGGTTCATGCCTTGGGTGTGGATGGTGTTTGTTCTTTTATTAGCTTGGTTATATGTTTATTATCTTGTATTCTAGTCTGTATATTTTGGTGGTAATATTTTGGTGGTTATTGATCGTTGGGAGGAGGTTTTTCTTAGGGGTTATGGTGGCTGGGTGCTTGTTTATGGTAGGAGGAAGGTTGGTAAGACGTTTATGTTGAAGAGACTGGGTTATAGCTTGTACACTATAGTATCGTATAGTGGTGACTGTATTGTCTATGATGGACGTGGTTCTAGTATTGTCTCTATATAGGAATGTCTTGGCCTTATTGAGGAGGTAGTGGGGGATGGTGGTTTATGTATTATTGATGAGTTTCAGAGGATGGATAGGGTTTACTGGGATAGAATAGCTTTTCTCCATGGCTCCCGTGGAAGACTTATACTCTGTGGATCAAGTCTTGGTATTATGGGTAGAGTGTTTGATAGGAATAGTCCATTGCCAGGACTGTTCACTCCATTCCATGTAGACCTTGTATCCCCGGGTGATGTAGTTACTTGTCTAGCTAATACCCTTGATCCAGTGAATGCTATTAAGTGGGGTGTTATAGTACGTGATCCATGGATTCTAGGGCTTATAGAGCCTAGAGGCGATCCCGTTGACACTATTGCTTCATATTCTACACTACTTACAGGTAGTGTTAGAGGCCTTATTGGCGAGGTATTTCATCTAGAAGATAGGAAGCTTACAAGACTATATGATACAGTATTGTATCTACTATCCCGTGGATATTGGTCTTCACAAGCTATTGCACAGAAACTCTATGAGCATAGACTTATAGCTAGCTATAACCCTGGTATTGTGACTGATGTGCTTAACCAGCTTATCTCTATAGGTCTTGTTGAGAAGATACCTTTGTGGAGGACACGTGGTGCTAGAGCATATTATCACCATAGATCACCATTAACAGCTATACTCTACAGCGTACTAGATATTGTTGATACGGGTATAGGGCCTAGTAGAGAAGATATACTATCGGTATACTCCATAGAGCTAAGGTTCTTCATAGGAGAACTACTAGCTAGAGCCTACGGCTATGCAAAAGCCTACACCATACTACCACGTGGAGCCGGAGACATAGATATAGTATTACTTGATAAGAGATCACGGAAACCAGTTATTGCATACGAGATCAAGACAGGGAGAATAACAAGGGGTGAAGCACGTAGAGCAATTGAAAGAATCAGATCCATGGGAATACCTAGAGCCGGCCTAATAAGCCTAACGGAAAAACCAGAGTATCCATGCGATCATGCACTAGGCCCACAAGATCTAGTAGGCATAGCTAATAAGCTCTATAGAATGGAGAGAAAATATGCTGAAAAACTAGCACAAGCTAAACAATAATGCAAAACATATCCAAATACCCTCCCTAAACACCCAAGATACAATACAGAACTATCGGTAGAACCCATTCCCCTAACCAATACAGCTAATTATAATGCTCAACACCAACGTATACACCACTAGACAATAAATAGGCCATGACTGGACACCTTTATAACAGCATAGTCTCTCCTACTATACCCCATTCTCCTCCACAATCCTACGTAGTTCTATGAGAGTATCAGCCCATGCTACTACTCTATAACTCTTATAGCAGCTCATTTACCGGGAAGCACCCTATTTAATTCACCAAGTTTAACTAGCTCAATAACCCTTGATTCACTCATCTTGATCATATATTCTAGTTAAACTAAGGTGTAAAGAAGTCCATAAATTTATGATACTCCAAAATTATCTCTTAACGACTAAATAGTCTTGTCTCCTATGGATGTATATACTTAGTTGATGACATGTTGCAATAGAGTTAATTTTTCTCCCGTACTAGAAACTGATCTAGTGGGGAGGGTGTTTTGGGGCTTAGGATTGAGTTTAGGCCATCACTTACGCTATATGTTAATGGCGTCCCTGTTATTGATGAGGTTGTTGCTAGACTTCTATACTTGATCGATAGGCTTGGCAGTATCTTGGCAGCATCCCGCTCCCTAGGTATACCGTATGCTCGTGCATGGGAGTATTTGTCCCGGATTGAGGAGACTATTGGTGAGAGAATAGTTGTCCGTTACCGTGGTGGTAGTTCTGGTGGTGGTTCAGCCCTTACCTCTACTGGTAGGATGCTTCTCAACAAGTATCTTATTGAGTACCGCCGCCTCTTTAGAAGGGATCTAATGGAGACTGTTGGTGGGGAGGTTTCCCGTGGTGATGTGCTTGTCTATGCTGGTAGTAACGATATAGTATTTGAACATATAGCTGGGTTGTTGAGGAGAGAGTATGGTGTTGAAACAGATCTTAACTGGATAGGCTCCCTCCATGGACTCTCCTCACTACTACTTGGAGAAACCGATCTAGCTGGAATACATGTCCTCGATCCAGAGACTGGTGAGTACAACATATCATTCCTAAAGAAATACTATTCTGGTGAAGGACTAGCTGTTATAGAGGGTTATATGAGGAGGCAGGGTTTCCTAGTCCAGGATGAAATGGGCTTTGATGATGTGATTGATGGTCTACTTGATGGTAGGCTTCGTCTTGTAAACCGTAATCCGGGTTCTGGTACACGAATACTATTAGACCATATACTGTCTAGGGAGGCTATTCGTAGAGGACTTGCCTATGATAGGGTTAAACAATCGATCAAGGGATATGATGATATAGTCTATACACATAGGGAGATTGCTGAGAAGATAGTACGTGGAGTAGCTGATGTAGGAGTTGCAGTTGAATGGTTTGCTAGAACCTATAATCTATACTTCATACCAGTGGCTTGGGAGAGATTTGATTTCGTGACTAGGGAGAAATACCTTGGTAGAGAATGTATTAGGAGATTCATTGAGATACTAAGAGGTTGTGGGACAATTGATCTATTGAGGAAGTTCAACTATAGACCTAGTGAAAACATTGGTAGAGTCCATATAATCCCCTAGCACATTTAGTACATCATTATCAATTTTCCGATAACGATTTATTCCTCCATAGCTAGGAGATAATACTTGTTCTAGAGGTGAATACCTCCATGAGAACCCGGTACATTATACCAATAGCAATAGCTATCATCCTAGCCATAGTAGCATTATACATTATGCATGGAGTGTCAGGTGAAAAGACACTAGTAATATACTGTGCAGGATCACTAAAACTACCGCTTGACAAACTATCATCAATCTATAGCTCTAGAACTGGTGTTGAAGTACATGTAGAGGCTAGTGGTAGTGTTGAAGCTGTACGTAAGGTTACAGAACTTGGTAAGAACCCGGATATAGTTGCAGTTGCAGACTATAAGCTCATAAGAGACATACTTGTATCGAAGGGGTATACGTCATGGTATATAGGTTTTGCAACAAATGAGCTAGTACTGGTATACCATGAGAACTCAAGATACATTAACAAGATACTATCTGGGGAAATACAGTGGTATGAGGCCCTGGCGAAACCAGGTGTTAGATGGGGTTTCTCAAACCCTAATGCTGATCCATGTGGCTATAGAGCTATAGGGTTAATAGCACTAGCTAGCATATATTATAACGATACAGAGCTATTCAACCATGTACTTGGTAATAGGACTAATATAGAGATAACATTCAATAATGACACGATAGAGATACACGTACCCCCATCGATCGAGAGATATAGTGACGATATAGTGATAAGGCCTAAGAGTGTAGATCTAATATCACTTGTTGAATCCGGATCAATAGATTACGTTTTCGAGTACCGTAGTGTAGCTTTACAGCATAATCTCAGCTATATAGAATTCCCTGATCAGATAAATCTTGGGAACCCAGACTATACAGAGTATTATGAGAGGGTGAGGGTACATCTTATGAGCGGTAGTGAGGATGAGGTAGAGATACCCCTAGACCCGATCATGTATGGTGTGACGATGCTAGATAATGCCTTGCATAGAGAGTATGCAATAGAGTATCTAAAACTACTACTTGGGCCCGAGGGTAGAAATGTTTTTGAGTCAATGGGGCAGAAATTCCTAGATAAACCAGTATACTATGGAGACGTACCGGATCAGCTTAGGGTGTAGAGCTTTTGCCTAAGAAGATAGTTGGTGTTGAGAAATTCCTACTTACACTATCAATTGCTGGTTCACTACTAGTGTTTTTCCTACTATCACCAGTTATAGCATTATTCATAAGCATAGACCCAGATACATTGTCACAGACACTATATAGGGATCCGGTGTTAGCGAATGAATTCCGTAGAGCATTGCTAGTCACGCTAGAGGCATCAGTACTCAGTACATCAATACTTCTAGTCCTAGGTATACCGCTAGCCTATATACTGGCCCGTAAGAGGTTCTGGGGTAGGGAGTTTATTGAGAGCCTCATAGACGTACCGCTAATGATACCACATGCAGTAGCTGGTGTAATGGTGCTGGTAGCCTATGGTAGGAGAGGGCTGCTAGGGCCGATCACGTCATGGCTCGGGCTAGCAGTTGACGATAGTTTCTGGGGGATCGTGGCGGCCATGGCTTTCGTATCAGCTCCAATAATGATCGATACGTTGAAGATAGGTTTTAGAAGCATTGATCCCATGCTAGAATATATTGGTAGAAGCCTTGGAGCATCACCCTACAAGGTTTTCCAGACAATAACACTACCACTAGCCCTACGCAGCATATTATCTGGGGCAATACTCTCGTGGGCACGTGCATTAAGCGAGGTTGGTGCAATACTTATTGTAGCATATTATCCAAAATCCATAAACGTACTTGTCATAGAATGGTTTAGCACATACGGCATAAGATATGCTGTATCAATATCACTAGTACTCGCACTATTATCATTAGCGGTATTCACACTACTTAGACTGGTGGTCGAAAAGTGATCGTTGTAGAGGATCTACTGGTTAAACTAGGGGGCTTCAAACTAGAGATCCCAAGACTAGCTATTGAGAGGGGGGAGTACATGGTCGTAATGGGGCCTAGTGGTGTTGGTAAAACAGTTTTCCTAGAAACCCTACTAGGTGTACACAGGCCTCTCAGGGGAAGGATCATTGTTGATGGAAGGGATGTGACGTATGAGCCTCCGGAGAAACGTGGTTTCACAATAATTCCACAGGACTATGGATTATTCCCCCACATGAGTGTCTATGACAATATAGCCTATGGGCTACGTGTCCGTGGCTACGGTAGGGAGGAGATCGATCGTAGGGTTAGGTGGATAGCCGGTATACTTGAGATAAAGCATTTACTGGATAGAAAGCCTAGGAGCCTTAGTGGTGGTGAGAAGCAAAGGGTAGCTCTTGCACGTGCACTAGTAATCGATCCAGAGATCCTATTACTTGATGAGCCCCTCAGCAACCTTGATCCAAGACTTAGGCTTAGTGCTAGGGAATTACTTAAACAACTCCATAGGAGGCTAGGGTTTACAGCTATCCATGTAACCCATGATCTTAGTGAAGCAATAGATCTTGGAAATAGAATAGCCTATATACACAATGGTAGACTCTATGGTGTATATGCGAGGAATGAGTTTCTAGAGACAATATATTCCAAGCCATATATAGAGTATGTTAGGCCACTAATAGAGATCCTGTTGAGGGAGAAAAGATCTAGTGTTCCTCCATCTCCCTAAGCAGCTTCTCCAAAGCATCAATCCTACGGGATATAATATCCCGGCTCTTCTTAAGAGCCTCGATCCTTTCCCTAAGCATTTCCCTATCCATTAATGGCCTGGCCCCCTTCTCCTCAATAACCATCTTAATCCTCTTAACCTCACTAAGTATGTTATTAAGCATTGCAGTTACAAAGTCTATTTCAAAAGCAATTATCCTCCAAGCCTTATCCGTTAACCGGTACTTGATCCTCTTCATCCTACCCCTATACTCCTCAACCCTCTCAAGCAATCCCTCATTAACCATTGTATCAAGTAGGGTATAGAGTGTTGATGGACTGGGCTTCCATGAGCCAAAGGTTATCTCTTCAAAAACCTTCATAATACCATATCCATGCATTTCCCCACGGGCTGCAATGATCCAAAGTATCATATCCCTCAATGGTACACTGAAAAATTGTTTAATTAACTTACTATCTCCCGTACTACCCATTCCCTCTCCTCCTCCTGAATGGCCAATAGGTCTTCTCACCAGTCAATGCTATAAACGCTGGTGTTAGGAAGTATACTGCCGATATAGCTATCAGTATTACACCAGTTAATAATACAAACCCCATTTCCCTCATAGCCCACATTCTAGTGAATAATAATCCAGCATAGCTACTAGCAAGTATTAGTGCAAGCCCAATGATCATCCTAGCCGATGAACCGGCAGCCAAAGCTAATGCCTCCCTAACATCCTTTTGATGCTCCATCTCATCCCTAACCCGGACAAGGAAGAAACTATTATAGTCAACACCAATACCAAGCAATACAACGAGTGTTACTAGAGGTAGGAACCATAGCATAGGCTTACCAAATACACCAGTAAACAACATACTTGACAACCATATACTACCAGTTATACCAAGGTATATCGTAGCCATAGTAATAGCAGCTGCAGGAATACCTCTCAGACTAAGAGCTAATGCTATAAACATAAGCACTACCGATACTGGTATAATACGGTGCCAGAAATAAGTATCAAGAAGCTCATCAAGATCTACGAGGGCGGCGGGCATACCACCCACATAGGCTTCTACAATACCATCCCTACCAACACGTCCAGCCAATATGTTGCGGGCTTGCTTAACTGCATTAATAGCCTCAGTACTCTCACTCGGTACATCCAGTAACATCCTGATCATTATAGTCCTATTATCGCTACCTATATACAATGTACCATTATAGGCCTCTATATCCTCTAGGGTGAGATTCTCAAGAGGACTACCATAGGGTCTTGTTGGAGAATACACTATAGACACGTGATCTATGTCTGCAAGCTCTCTACACACATCCTCGATAACCACGAGATCATTATCGTTAACCCTATGGTCAAACTCCAGGATAACCACCACTGGAGAGATTGTTGAAGCACCAATCTTATCCCTTATCAACAAGTATGCCTTCTCAGTCTGACTACCCTGTGGTAAATAGATCGTTATATCGTGGCTACCACTAAACGTTACATAGGATATCGTAGCTGGTATAAGCAATACTATGAACGCCAATAATACAGCACCCTTATGCCTAGCAACCCATGATACAAGCTTACTCCTCCTAACAACCCTATCAACTCTTAACCCCTTAGGCCACCAGAATATCTTTGATCCAGAGGCTAGTACTACGATAGCAGGGGTTAGTGTAAGGCTAGCTATAAACACCATTGCTATAGCTATTGGTACGGCAATACCTATAGTCCTTATGAAGGGGAAGTCCCATGCTATAAGTAGTGCTGCAAAACCAATAATATCCGTAGAAGCACTAGCCAATATACCATCCCTAGCCCTCTTCAAAGCCTCCTCAGCAGCCCTAGTCTTGTCAAGCCCCATCATCCTAAGTTCCTTAAACCTATGTATATAGTATGTTGTATAGTCAATACCTAGTCCAAGACTCGTTGTAAACATTAGTACCTGTGCCCATGAGCTTATATCAGTTACATTGGTTGCTATTAGATACAGTATACCGGATGCAACCCATATAGCTGCACCAATGCCTAGGAATGGAAAGAGTACCGCCAATAGTGACTCCAACACTATGAATAGTACTAGTAGTGTTAGAATAACACTAGTTCTCCGAACAAGATCAACATCACCCCTACCAACATTCTTAAGCTCATACCTAGATACACTACCACCACTAACATAGGCCTCTACATTATCGTAGTACTTACCATATATGTCAAGAGCTACCTCCCTAACCTCCATAGCATTATCATAGATCTCCTTATCCTCTGATCCCTTAACCTCCATCTGTATAAGTATTGTAGTGTTATCACTACTCTTAAACACACTAAGCATTGGAGACATTATCTCATACAGTTTACCACGTACAACATCACCAACGATTTTCACTACATCACTCCTAACCGCATTAAAGCCTCTACCATAGTTACTAGCTATATAGTGTATAAGGTAATCAATATCTATAACATCCCTAAACACACCAGCTCTACCTACAAATTCCTCTCTAAACCTCTCCACCAACAGATCGGCTGTATAGTTATGTAGATCACTATAATCAGGATAACTCTCTACTATATAATCTATGATATCCTCAACAATATCCGTTAAATCCTCAAGATTACTCACATTACCCATGTATTCAGCCATGTATGTTAACGTCATGTTCTTAAACATGGGGTTAACAAGATCATCTATTACCTCATCAAAACTCTTTACAAGAGATATAGTGACTATCCTAAGCATGCATGGCTCTGTAACATTGAATAGTTCCCCATAAATCTCTAGTATAATCTCTGTAGCATTCACTTGTTCTCCCAGAGATAGTGAGTCTACAACTACATTAACTATCTCTACAAACTGTTCTCTAGGCATAGATATCTCTGTAGCATTAGATAGAAATGCTAGGAGTCCCTCCCTAATCACCTCTTTAGCTAATACGGGTATCTCCTGTACTGGTGTATTATATAGTGTCTCTAATAGTGTCCTAGGGCTCATTGGGAACTGGGTATCGTTAGGCATAAGGTTTAATGCCATATCTATGGTTACATTCTCCAATAAAGTCTCATTACCCACCAATACCCCTATACACTGTGGATCAAGTTGTTCTACTGTATCAACTATACTCTCTAGGTATTCACATGGTATCCCTAACTCACTACTAAGGTTTAGAACCTGTGTCTCCACAATACTCCATACAAAATCTTGTGTCACACCATTATAGTAGATACTATATAGTACCTCCATAGGTAGACTCATATTCTCTGGAAGCATTGATTGGAATAACTCTATCGCTACATCTACAACTGTCTCATTTATTTCACCTAGTGCAAGCTCTATGGTCTTATTAGCTAGAGTTTCAGCCATGGTATCTGGGAAGCTATAGCCCATGCTAGTTGATGACTGTATATAGAGTTGCTCAATAACTGGTTCTAGCTCTCTCAAGGCATTCTCTGATAGGCCTGTAATTTGTTGTAGAAGTAATAATTGTCCATTATATGGATTACCTGTTGCTAGTACTGTCAAGAGGGTATTGCCCTGATCATTTTCTATAGCCTTAATCAATCCCCTATATATACTTGTGTATGGAGTGTATAGAGCATCTACATACTCCCGGATCAATGGATCGCTTGGTAGAAGCATAGTTATTGTCTGATAGGCGATCTGGTTTGATATATTATATAGTATAAGATCGTTCATAGCCCATGTATTATTACCTATGATCGGGTATGTTGACTGGAACACTATCTGGATTATCATGGGGTCTACGGGACCTGTCACAGACTGATTTGTGATCTGGATTACTAGTGCTATATCCTGTTGTGAGAGATTACCTGTCTGGTAAGCTGTGGTGTTTGTTGATAGGTAGTAGTATGTTCTCAATACATCATAGTATGTACGATCACATATTCCACGTATAAGCTGTAGTAATCCTACAGACTGGTTAATCATATCTGTCATGTTATGCATTCCAATGTAGAGCTCCTGCATCTGGTTATTAGCTTCTAGAGCACTATAATCGATCATCTCTAATGCTTGCCTAAGCATTTCCAGCTGTTGCTTGGTATAGTTTAGCTGTTCTACAACCATGTTATACTGTGTACTCGTATTAGTTATCATTGTATAGAGCATCCTAGTCATATTATACATCATCGAGGTATTCTCTATCAAAACACTATATCTCTCAGAGAGCATATCAGACATATTTAGTGTCATAAACGTCATATTAACCAGTATGTTACCGAGGGCATCACTTATATTATCCGCTATCTCATTAACACGATCTATTTCATCGTAGTAGCTATCAATATCAGATACATAGGTGTCTAAAACCTTATTCCTAAGCTCCTCATAAGCTCTCCGTGCGTTACCTGATCCGGCATCTATACCTGTGATAATAAGTACTACCCTATTGCCTTCACCACCAAGTGTACCGTTCAAACCAAATTTCTCCTGCAATATCTTATCTACTATGGCAGACTCTGTATTCTCTGGTAGAAAGGCTGTCTCCTCATATGTCAGTACCTGGTTAAGCATTATAGCTAGTGGTGTGACTAGTATTAGGGCAATTATCCATATAGCAATAACTATTTTTGGGTGTTCTACAATCCATCTACTCACAGACATATCCAAACCACCTATATACACTCTATATATATCCAGACTAGATATATCCGGAGTATATAAGCTTTATCAACAAGGAGAAAATAATAGAGAACACTACAGCTAAACAATAAATCATAAGTGAGCTTATATAGAGATTTAGCTTGTTCAGCAACCTATAAAACCATGGTCTTATTAATGTTTCTTCCTCTCCTCTTCAAGCCTCTTCCTAAATAGATCCTCTAGATCACTTTCTCTGAGCTCCGGAATCAATAGATCCCTTATCTCCGGATGCTTTATGAAGTAATAGATTGAGTAGCTACATATAGGCTCAATAAGCCATCCATTCCTACGGGCTAGATCTATTGCATAATCCATAAGCTTAGCTGCAACTCCCTTACCACGATGTTGAGGTGGCGTATATGTCTCCATGATCCTCATGACATTATCTTTAACAACATATCTAATGAAAGCCTTTGACCCGTCCTCCAGCCTCATATAGATTACCCTACTAGTATGCCCGATAACACCACATGACAAGATCGTTATCCCCCTACATAACCCACTACTACATGCTATGCTAGGTATGGATGTACCAACTACATTATAAGCTTACCCAGTTAAGCCCATCATATCCAGCCACAACATAGTATAATTGGAGAAAAATGGTTTAGTAGGGGATAAAATACTATCTAGTTTAGAAGTACCTCTCAAGTTCACCAAGTTTCTCCATAAGCCTGGTGAGCCTCTTAAGCATGATCTTCCTCTCAATACTAGCTACAAGCCTCCTAGTGGGTATGACGGCATCGGGATTTACACTAATACTGTCAATACCATTCTCAACAAGGAACTCCACAATCTCTGGATAGACACTTGGTGCCTGACCACATATACTTACAGTAGCACCCTTTGAATGTGCCTTCTCAATAAGCATCTTAATAGCAGCTAGTACAGCAGGATCACGCTCATCAAAGTAGCCCATATCAGCAAGTATGGTGCTATCACGATCGGCTCCAAGCACTAGCTGTGTAAGATCGTTGCTACCAATACTGAATCCATCAACATACTCTGCAAACCTGTCTGCAAGGAATACTATGCTCGGTACCTCAGCCATAGCCCATACCTTAAAGTCCTTGCCCCTCCTAAGACCCTCCTCCTCCATAATCTCTAGTGCACGCTCAACCTCCCATGTAGTCCTTACGAATGGCAGCATAACCCATACATTAGTAAGTCCCATCTCCTCACGAACCTTCCTTATAGCACGAACCTCTAGACGGAATGCCGGCTCATACTTCGGGTGGATGTAGCGGCTAACACCACGCCATCCAATCATTGGATTCCTCTCTTCAGGCTCAAACTTCTCACCACCCTTGAGTCCACGGTACTCATTAGTCTTAAAGTCACTAAACCTCACAACCACTGGTCTTGGATAGATTGCCTGTGCAACCTTAGCAATACCCTCTGCAAGCTTGTCCACGAAGAACTCTCCACGACCCTCCTCAATAAGTGCTAGTGGATGGTACTGTACCCAGTCAGTGATGATGAACTCGATCCTCATGAGGCCAATGCCGTCGAATGGTAGATCCTTATACCTCTCAATAGCATCGGGTTCACCAAGGTTCATATAGATCTTTGTGGCCGTCACAGGATATAGTGGTAGTAGTTGCTCTGGACTAATACCAACTGATACAGTTGCTCCAGCAACCTCCTCCTTAGGCTTTACAAGCTCCTCAACAATACCCTCATACACAACTCCACGGCTACCATCAACAGTGACCTCCGTACCAGTCTTTATAACCTCTGTAGCATTACCAGTACCGACAATACATGGTATACCAAGCTCACGGCTTACAATAGCTGCATGGCTAGTCATACCACCCTCATCAGTGACAATAGCAGCGGCTTTCTTCATCAAAGGTACCCAGTCGGGATCGGTCATTTTAGTGACCAGTATATCTCCCTCCCTAAACTCCTGAGCCTCCTTACCATGAGGATCGAATATGACACGTGCAACACCAGCACCAACACCAGGGCTAGCAGGTAATCCTCTCACGAGTACCCTAGCCTCGGCAAGCCTAACGATCTTCTCACCCTTAACTACTGCCTTCTTCTCCTCCTTCTCCTTACGGACACTCCATACAGTCTCTGGACGGGCCTGC
The DNA here is from genome assembly GCA_964627005.1 of uncultured Desulfurococcaceae archaeon. Lineage (GTDB taxonomy): Archaea > Thermoproteota > Thermoprotei_A > Sulfolobales > Desulfurococcaceae > CAZHDB01. The sequence continues at coordinate 15,072 of CAZVHC010000013.1, read as the reverse complement.
ACTATGAACACGTTCTGTGGGAACGGTAGATCCATGTCTACAGCCCACTCTATATCCATAGCCCTACCATAGTGTTTCTCAATAAGGTTACCGAGCTCCGCTATCCTCTTAACCTCCTCATCACTAAGGCTTGGCTTCTCAGGATCGAATAGTGGATACCTTGGATCAGGTAGCTTGATAGCCTCATTAGCCCCCTTCTCAGGGTTGAAGACAATAGCTATGTTCTTACGGTTAATCTTCCTCTCCTTAATCTCAAGAGTCTGCTTATCAACAACCCATTCATCGGGTGTAACCTTGCCTCCAACAACAGCTTCTCCAAGACCCCATGCACCCTCAATCACGATAACACTTGTATCACCAGTGACAGGGTGTAGTGTAAACATTACACCAGCTGAACGGCTATTAACCATCTTCTGTACAGTGACACTCATCAAGGCCTTCTCATGGGGGATACCCTGGGCTACACGATAGAATGTTGCACGTGCAGTAAAGAGGCTGGCCCAACAATCCTTGACACGCTTGACAACAACATCCTCACCATAGACGTTAAGGTATGTCTCCTGCTGACCAGCAAAGCTTGCCTCAGGCATATCCTCTGCTGTAGCACTACTACGTACAGCAACACGTAGCTTAGAAGGTTCAATGTTTAGCCTAGAAGATAGTTCACGGTAGGCCTTCCTTATCTCCTCCTCAACCTCTGGAGGCATTGGTGTCTCTTTAATCATCTGTCTAATCTTACTGGTTACCTCATCCAATGCCTTCTTATCATTAACATCAAGATCCCTTAGCATAGCATAGATCTTCTCGCCAAGACCGGTCTTATCAAGGAAGTACTTGTAGGCATAAGCTGTCACAGCAAAACCTGGGGGTACTGGTATGCCTGCACGGATCATTTCTCCAAGGTTAGCATTCTTACCACCAACAAGTACTACATCATCCTTTGTAACCTCCTCAAGCCAAAGCACGAAACGCTTCTCCTTAGGCACATCAGACACGTCTACACCAACCTCCCAATACATGGTTTCGTGGATAACCCTATTACAAGATTGGTTTTATAAGTAATTCGCTTACATCCTAAGTAGAGTTAAAACAGTCCATGAAAAGACCTATCGGGCTCGATAAGAATGATCCTAGACTATACGGTCATGCATTTAAACAGGTAGTTCAATGATCAGGAGCTAATCCCTTCATCACGTTTCAGCTGCGTCATCACTCATCATATACCTATTTCCTAGACCTCCTCTTCCTAGTATGTACATAGCTCCTAATAACTCTCCAGTAAGCCCATGCACGTCTCTTGAGTATCTGTAGCCTATGTGATTGTGGCTCTATCCTTGCCTGTGTCCTTGGTACAAGTGATCCGAATCCATTGACACTACGTGTCATAAGGATCGAGAGTGCTATAGCCTGGATCCTTTCATAACCAAGTATCTTATCCCTAATATCGTTGATGTATTGGTCAAGGAATTTTGTTGTATGATAACCCTCTATGAAGACTGGGTGCTCCAGTATACTCTTCACAAGCAATATGTTCGTGTCAACACCCATTATAACGTATTCACTCAATGCACGTAGCATACGGTTGATGGCCTCACTCCTAGATGGAGCCCATGCTATAAGCTTAGCGATCAATGGATTATACTCTGAAGGTATAGTTGAGCCTACGGATACACCACTATCAACCCTTATACCCGGCCCACTTGGTTCACGGTAATCAGATATTGTGCCGGGGCTTGGAAGCATTGTGACAGGGTTCTCAGCATTTATACGAGCCTCTATAGCATGACCATGTATCCTTACATTATCTTGGTTAATCTCCATAGAACCCTCAAGTGCTATGAGTAACTGTTGCTTAACAATATCAATCCCGGTAACCATCTCCGTAACCGGGTGCTCAACCTGTAGCCTAGCATTTATCTCCATGAAATAGTGTCTCCCAGTCCCTGGATCATATAGGAACTCGACAGTACCAGCATTAACATAGCCTATGTGCTCAGTAAGCTTTACTGCATCACTGGTAATAGCTCTCCTCTGATCAGGGCCTAGAATAGGTGCTGGAGCCTCCTCAATAACCTTCTGATGCCTCCTCTGAATACTACAGTCCCTCTCAAACAAATGTATAACCTTCTCCCCATCACCCAGTATCTGTACCTCAATATGCTTGGGGGAAACAAGATACTTCTCAACATAGAGTCTCTTATCCTTAAAAGCCTCCTCAGCCTCCTTACTAGCCTGCTCAAATAGTTTCTCAACATCCTCCTCCCTATGAACAACCCTCATACCCATACCACCGCCTCCACCAACAGCCTTAAGAAGCACTGGATATCCATGATCCCTAGCAAACTCTATTACATCATCAGGTCTCCTAACAGGTCTCCATGGGAGAGTGGGTACACCAATCTCTTCAGCAACCCGTTTGGCCCTAGCCTTATCACCACTAAGCTCCATAACACTTGGTGGAGGACCTATAAACACGAGATTCCTACTAACAACCTTACGTGCAAACAATGGATTCTCAGATAAGAAGCCATAGCCGGGATGAATGGCGTCAGCACCAAGTTCTTCAGCAGCCTCAATAACCTCATCCATATCAAGATAGTTAGATACCTGGTAGTCACACTCCATAAACCTACGGTGGAGACTATGCTTATCTATGGAAGTATATATTCCAAGAGGGATCCAGCCAAGCTCTCTAACACTCCTAGCAATCCTTATAGCGATCTCTCCCCTATTAGCGATCAGGATTCTATATTTCCTCAAACCATTTCAACTCCAGACTATATCCCTTTAGAGAATCACCAGACTACCCTATTAAAGAGTGTTATCAGTTACAGTATAGAGTGGGGTTTTAAAAGTTAAACCTCTTCATTAAATCACTAATCGCCTATACTTAGACAATTGTCTATGTATGAGCGAAATAGTTTACCCAGTTCCTACCTATACTCTATCCTAATACTATCAATACTCTTAAACACACTAATAACTTCACGATAATCATTTAAATGCTCAATACTCCGGAGCTTAACAAGATCATCTTCGGTTAAGGGTTTAACACGGTATATATAGAGAGAGGAACCAATTGTTTCAATAACATGTAGGAAACCACGATTAATCATCATATAAAGGATCATCTTGATATCACGTTTAGAAGGTATAGGTATGCGTGATGGATGGGTATGAGATGATATACAGTGAGGTATAAACGGTATTCTCACATGATCTATTTCACCCTCAACAAGGAAACCCCTACCATTAAATAGTACTGCTAGAAAATACTCCCTCCTACTAGCAATTGTCTTACCAGCATAGCTCTTCATAAGATAATGGAGAGTCTCTGTATAAATATTTGGTACTAGATAGTATAGTTCATTCAAACTATAGTATCCTCTCCCAATCACTATACTCTCTTCATCAATATCCCATTGACTACTAAAGACACGTATACTCTCCAAAGGATCATAGCTGCACCTATAGGGTTCAATAGCTATGGTATTCGGGAGATCCGGTCTACGATCATATATGCTCCTATCAACAAATACATCCTCACACCAAGCATCATCAACAACATCCTCTAGAAAATTAATGAACCTAGCTAAAAAACCTAGATACCTAGTACCATTATTATCGATCAATATCTGCTCCTTCAAATCCCCGTACGCACCCTATAACCACTAGTCCCCTTAAATACCTATTTAAAACTCCTCCTACCAAGCTCTACATATACATCAACGGCCCTATAGAGATCATCTAGGACAATATACTCATTAGCAGCATGAGCTACACCAAATACTCCAGGGCCATAGGCTACAGCCTTAACACCAGCATCAGTATAATAGTGTAGATCAAGACCACCTGTACAGACAACCCTACGTGGAGAAGCCCCAATAACCTTCTCTACAATAGATGAAAGCGTTCTCACAAGATCAGTATCTGGATCAGTGAATGATGGGTTAAGCCTTGACAATACCCGGATCTCAACATCGGCTCCACAATTGGATGCTGCCTCCAATACATACCTCCTAAGCTCCTCCTCAGCCTCCTCTAGCTTCTCCTCAACGATAAGCCTTCGATCAATGCTAAAGCTAACCTCACCAGGAACGATATTTACACTACCAGGAGCCGTCAGCCTCCCACCCATAACCATGGTTGGTCTACGTGACTCCTCAACATCATACTCGTAACGGCTAACACGTGACTCTATGGATGGCTTGGCCCTCTCAATAAGGTACCTAGCTACACACACCATCTTCTCAAAAGCATTATCACCAAGCCATGGAGTACTAGCGTGTGTCTGCCTCCCCTTAACAATAACCTCCATCCAGACAAGACCCTTATGACCAACCCATATAGTCCCAAGACCACTAGGCTCACCAATAACAACCCAGTCCGGCCTAGAACCAAGTTCTCTAACAAGATAACCCGTACCCGTTAAACCACCAATCTCCTCATCAGGTACATAGGCTGCCTCAACAATATGATCTAGAGGCTCCTTAGTAGATGATAGATAAGCTAATGCAGCTGTAAAGGCTGCAAGACCACCCTTCATATCAGTTGCTCCCCTACCATAGAGCTTGCCATCGATCTTCTTTGGAGTAAAGGGATCCGTCACAGTCCATCCCTTACCCGGAGCAACAACATCATAGTGCCCATTATACTGTAGAACCTTATCCCCAGAGCCAATCCGGGCCAACAATATATACCTAGGCTTATCAGTATTCATTGATTTACCCAAGTGCTTCCATACATACTCCTCTGGAACCCTATGGATCATAGTATGTACTCCATAGTTAGAGAGAACCTCAGCATAGTACTCAACAATATCCCTATAGGCCTCGCCAAGGACAGTTGGGTACTGAATAGATTTCTCCAAAACCTCTTCAGCTAAAGCATATACCCATGTAGGAAGCAAACCATAACACCCACACACTAATCTTCTACCCTAGAAACAATATCATGACACCTACCTAATAATAATACTGCCCTAAATAAAATGATTTTATACTCCACATGTGATTCCCAACCAACTATGGTATTTCATTGAAATATCTAATACTCACTCATTTGCAAAGATGGATCCAGGCTTGAATCAAATTAATCCTATACTTACATTAATTCATTAATAAATACCTACATTATTATGGATGGAGCAATATATATATATTTGAAGATTGAATTTAGAATATAGATACTGACTAGTAGGTGCTAAAATAATGAAAATACCCATATGCGAAGTAGTAGTTGTAAGAAATGAGTTGAAAGATCATCATGAGCTTATCAAAAAGAAAATAAGATATGAGTTAGAACCAGATATATTTCATAAACACATCATGAATTACTATATACGTTATATACCATTATACTATATTACGGGAAATCGTGGTGAACGCATTGTAGCTTATGCACATGACTTTGATGGTGCAGACTTCCTATTATTTACTAATAAAGGTAATGTACTTATTATCGAGGCTAAAACAGCCAAGAATAAAACTAACTTTGAACGTGGATTAACGCAGCTGAGGAAATATCAGGCTCACTTAGAGAAGCTTGTGAGAAAAGATGAGGATCTACTATGGAATAAACTTAAAAAACATAAGGAATTCAAGATCATTAAAAGATCAGAAATGAGTAGAAATCGTAGACAATATATAAGTAATATTAGAAAGAAGAGAATATACAGAATACTATTAAGTGACTACATTAATGATGATGAGCTTAAAGAAATCTTTATTAAAGAATACGAGGATCTAAATGAGAAGTCACGTAGATATTTATTGCTTATAGAATTGGAGGGATATGTAAGAGGTTCTCCTAATTACAGATATATTCATAATGATCATCTTTCTCCCGGGAATATGGTTGGCTATCTCTACAGGATCTATGGTGGTAAGAAATGCTCTGAGATTCCAGATGAAATAATCTTTGAGAAAGCGTCTAAATAATCATTGTAGTTTACATTATTAAACCATTAATTTCCCCAACTTAGATAGTATCAGTTTTCTTTCACTACTTAATTTGAATCTTGTAAAATAGTCGTGTGCGTGACTATATGGGGATTTATTTGATACATAATTATTCTTAGTCTTAGTGTTAGAGTATTGTATTTTTATGGAGGTTATGGGTAGGGTTTATTATTCGTAGTAGATATATTTATCTCGGATTGGGATTAGTTGTTGGGAGGTTTTTGAGTTTGAGAAGGTATCGTATTGAGACTTCTCTTGGGGATGTACTTGAGATTGAGGTTAGGGAGGAGAAGGATTGTTATCGTGTAAGGGTTGTTGGTGAGGATAGGGAGTATCGTGTAAGAATTATTGGTTTTGATGAGGATCTAAGGCAGGCCGTACTGGATATTGATGGTCGTAGGGTTAGGATTGATGGTTTTCAGAGTGGTGTTGCTATTAATGGTGTCCCAGCTCTTATCCGTAGGATTGTAGAGTACATACCAGTAGGGATATCATCTAAGGAGACGGGTGCTAGGAGGAGGGTTAGCCAAGGGCTTGGAAAGGGTGTTGTAGCTGCTCCATTGTCAGGACGTATTATTGATGTCAAGGTTAAACCAGGTGATCGTGTTGGTGTTGATACTGCTGTAGCACTGATCGAGTCTATGAAGATGATCACAGAGATCAAGGCAGGCGTTGAAGGTGTTGTTGAAGAGATCTATGTAGAGCCGGGTAAAGCTGTTAACAAGGGACAGTCCATAGTGAAGATAAAGCCTTTGGAGGAGCATGGGGAGAAGGAGGCAAAGGGGAAGAAAAAGAAGAGGGGTTAGAGAGGCATATTACTATGCTTCCTAGGAATAACCTCCTCCCTCTTCTCACGTAGAGCCTCGAGAGCCATATAGATCTTCCTGCGTGTCTCACTAGGCAGTATAACATCATCTATATAGCCCAGCTCAGCTGCACGATAGGGGTTGGCAAATAGCCTGCGGTACTCGATCAGTTTCTCCCTCATAAACTTCTCTGGATCAGGTTGTTTAGCAGCCTCCTTCCTATAGAGTATACGGACAGCACCTTCGGGGCCCATAACAGCTATTTCTGCCGTAGGCCATGCGAAGACTATGTCTGCACCAAGGCTACGGCTTCCCATGGCTATATAGGCTCCGCCATAGGCTTTCCTCATAACAACCGTTATCTTAGGTACTGATGCTGAGGCATAGGCAAATAGTATCTTAGCACCATGCCTGATTATCCCCCCATGCTCCTGATCTATTCCGGGCATAAAGCCTGGTGTATCCACGAGAGTTATGATCGGGATGTTGAAGGCATCTAGGAAGCGGACGAAACGAGCGATCTTGACACTGGCGTCAATATCTATAACACCAGCATTAACCATTGGCTGGTTAGCTACAATACCAACTGTAAAACCTCCAATCCTACCAAAACCTATAACAGCTGATCGTGCATAATCCGGCTGAACCTCTAGAAACTCACCATTATCAACAATACCAGCTATAACCTCATGGACATCAAAGGGTTTAGTAGGATCGGTTGGAACAACCGTGTCAAGCTCCGGGTTAACACGATCCCATGGATCACCAGTATTTATGTAGGGTGGATCCTCGGTATTGTTCTGAGGCAAGTAGCTAAGGAGCTTACGGGTAAGCCGTAGAGCAGAATCCTCATCCTCAGTGACGAAATGAGCTACACCACTAGTTGCTGCATGAACACCGGCTCCACCAAGTTCCTCAAAAGTTGTCTCAACACCAGTAGCTGCCTTAACAACCTCTGGGCCGGTAATGAACATGAACGAGTCCTTGGTCATTATGATGAAGTCTGTTAGTGCAGGACTATAGCTAGCTGCACCAGCACATGGCCCGAGTATAAGGCTTATCTGGGGAATAACACCACTAGCCTTTACGTTAGCCTGGAATATAAGGCCTGCTGCATGGAGGCTTGCAACACCCTCCTGTATACGTGCACCACCACTATCCCATAACCCTATGACTGGACACTGGTTCTCAATAGCCATCTCTATGATACGTGCTATCTTGAGACCATGCATTTCACCAATACTACCACCCATAACAGTGAAGTCTTGTGCAAAGACATACACTATTCTATCATCGATCTTTCCATAGCCAACGACAACTCCATCACCAAGGTACTTGACCTTCTCAAAACTAATACCGAGCTCCTCATAGTACCTAGACCGGGTGATCGTTAGCCATCCAAGCTCCTGGAAACTACCATGATCAAGTAGTTTATCGAGCCTCTCACGGGCAGTAAGCTTACCCTTACTATGCTGGATCTCTATCTTCTTAGCCCCACCCCCCTCAAGACACTTCCTACGAAGCTCCCGAAGCTCCTCAACAAGCTCATCAAAACTACGGATCTCAAGAGACAATATCATCTCCTCCTAAGCACAACTACAGAGGCAAAAGTACCAACACCACCAATATTCTCTGCAACACCTACCATGGGATCGCTTGCCTTGTAGCCGGGGAAGTCACCACGGATCTGCATAGCAACCTCAGCAATCTGATAAACACCAGTAGCTCCGACAGGGTGTCCACGGGCCTTAAGCCCACCACTAAAGTTCACCTCAGGCCGATCACCCTTACCGAAACGACCGTCCCTCCACTCACCAGCTGCCCTACCCTTCTCACAGAAGCCTAGATCCTCTAGTGCTAGATAGGCTGTCACAGGAAATGCATCATGTACTTCAACGTAATCAATATCCTTAACCCCTACCCCAGCCATCCTATAGGCTTGCCTTGCAGCTAAGGCAACAGATTTCAGGGACAACAGATCCTCCCTACTGCCAAGATCAACGCTATCGGTAGCGAATCCAACACCAGCAACCTCCACGAGAACATCACGTCCCATAGCCCTACTGATCTCCCTTGCACGCTCCTCGCCACGGACCATGATGACAACAGCAGCACCATCACTAAGTGGGCTACAGTCAAACAGTCTCAAGGGATCAGCTATTAGGGGGCTCTTAAGAATAGCCTCTAAACTAGTCTTTCTCCGTAACTGTGCATATGGGTTATGGGATGCATACTCATGCATACGTAGAGGCCAGTAGGCGAAATCCTCTGATGTATATCCGTAGCGGCTCATATAGAGTCTCGTGACAAGAGCATTGAGTCCAGTAAAGCTTGCACCATATATAAGCTCGTACTCTGCATCAGCTGCTTGGGCAAGAGCCTTTGTAGCATCGGCTGTTAGCTTCTCAGTAAGCTTCTCAACACCACCAACAGCAACTACATCTGCTAACCCGGAGGCTAATAGGCTATAGCCTGCATAGAATGCTGCACCACCAGATCCACATGCAGCCTCTACCTTAAAGGCAGGGATACCCCTTAAACCACTATAGTCGGCCATGAGTGCTCCAAGGCTATCCTGTTCCATCAGTACACTAGAGGTCATGTTTCCAACAACTAGTGCCTGAGGCTTTATCCCGGCAGCATCATCTACTGCCCTGATCATTGCTTCCGAAAAAAGATCTCTTGCACTACGTGTATACCATCTATCAACCTTAGTTAAACCTACTCCGACAATAAAGACTGGTTCACGTGTCAAAACCATACACCATAACATCTATTTTCCCATGGATCATGGATTGGCTGGTTTGGATTAGCCTATGGAGTTTATTAGACAAGATGTGCTATAAAAACCCAACTCATATCATAATCCAGCCAATGCACTATTAGTAACTAGTTAATCCTATTGATAATATATAGTGTATTAGTCCATGGTATACAGGCTTTAAAGATTATAGTGTATTATATAGCCTATACTTTAATATCCAAAAATATGCAACAATAACTCTAGAAAGACCCTAGGGTGCCCATGGAGTTGACAAGTATAAATGTTATCAGTAGCAAACTCGTGGAGTACGTAGCTAGATTAGCTGTTGGATTAAGTGTTGATGAAAGTGATCTGAGGAGGATAACCGGGTCAGTACTATACCCAATTGTCCGGGAAGCTGTAAACCGTGTAGCTGGAGAAATCGTTACTACGAGGAATGGGCTTCTAAGATGCAATATATGTGGTAAAGGACCATTTACACGTAGGGGTTTATATCTACATCTAATTAGAGTACATAGGTATGATATAATTGGTTATGTAGAGGATGAATATAATAAGATCATTAAGATCATAGGCTTAGATAAAAAGTATTAGTACATAGACAACTAGTTCCCAATATTCTAGGTTGAAGAGAATCCCCTAGGGGTGGAGTATCTTCATAGGCTTATTTATGTGCCTCAGCACTGGAGTCACCGGTCATCCTATGATAGAACATTGGCTTAACCAGTATATTTATCTTATAATGATCCCTACTAACTGATCCTCCTCACCTTAACGTAGATGTAATACTTGAGCTTCTCCTCCTTAATAGACTCTATAAACTTGGTTCCCTCCTCAGCATAATCTCCCTTCTTAACCTGTCCCATAACAACTGTTGGGAACATATAGCTGTAGTAGGCTGCATTCCTTATATGGTTAAGCATAGACTCTAGATCACCTGGTTTCCCCCTTGCAAGGGTTAGGTCAACCCTTAGATAACCCCATGGAGGTATATAGGCTACGAGCCATCCATGTGCACCACCACCTATAAAGGTGTATTTCAGCATTCCATCTCCAGCTTCTCCAGAGCTCCTGAAGTCCTTTGATACATAGACCATACCAGTCTCAATAAATGATGGTATACCAGCAGCTCTCAATAGTGTGACTATAAGGTTAGCCTGATCATCACAATCACCCCTCCTCCTTAAAACAACCTCCCATGGATGCCTTGGCGGTACACGTGTCTTATACCTTACATTAGAGTCAACCCAATCAAGTAGATTAGCTAGGTAATGTAGTGGTGTACTACTCTTTCTCCTCATAATGTACTTATAGAACATCCTTATCAACGGGTTAGTATAGTTCCATAAACCAGTAGCATTAGTTAGCTCCTCATCCTCCGGAAGCTCATCCCATGACCCAGCCCTATCAAAACTAAGATCGGCTATTTCACTACGTCTCTTATCGATAAATACATTTACACGGTAAACAACCTTTGAATAGGCAGTATCGTTTACGTCAATTAGATCCGATATATTGATAGCAGGCTCCAAGACATAGTTATCACCTGACTCCCTAACCCTATACGGTATAGACTCATTATTATAGTATAGCTCTGCATAAACAACCTCCTGTGACGATGTATTGTATGGATAGTCATAAACCAGCAGATCCGTCTCATTAACCTTTACTGGTTCCTTACCAAGATTAGTTATTGAACCACCAATCTCTATCTCGATCACATAAGCATATGTTTCAGCCATATTATCAATGGAGTGTGGAGGTAATGTATACACTAGATCTATGCTACTGAGATGAGTGATTATAATTATTAATATAAGTATGTAGACAATTCCTATCTTCACCATCTCCCTCATACCCATGCATAACTATTTCCTTAAGAGGTTAATTATTCTCCTATATATAAAAAGGTATAAGAGACCACGTGATGTTATTGACAATAATAGTTTACCATCTGATTCCTCAACATTAATCAATTTATTCCTTAAAAGTATATCCATGTACTTACTGAACTGATTAACATTCAATCCACATCTAATCATAGCCCTAGTCTTTGATACAGGTGATAATGTCTGGTAGAGTATGCATGCTATGATATCATGTATACTCCGTGCCTTACCCATAAAGCATCCTATATAGATCTTCTTAGGAGTATACATTTCAAATTTCTCACTAGATGGATAAAGTGAAGTTACTACTTCCTCACTTAATGTGGTAGATACCTCTTCACCAATCATTCTCTTAAGCATCTTAAGTAACTGTATAAACTCCCTACCCTTTCTAGTCACAGTATATCTATCTCCATCAACTACTACAAGTCCTGTCTGTAGGAATAACTCCATATACCTCCTATACACCCTATAGTATGTCAGTGCATGTCTTACCCTAGATGGATCATCATAACAGCTATCAATAAACTCTAAAAGATCAATAGCTATATCCACAAGATCACGTTTTACCCTATTATTACCTCTTTTCTCCAACGGATATAGACCCTTGTATAAAGTATTGATATGTACAATATATATGTAATGGTATATAGTTTATTTAAGTGTATATGAAGCTAAAAATATGTTTAAAGAATAGGGGTTAAATACGTACTATCTACACTCTAGCCCTCCTTCATAATAACTAAGTTAACACTGCATAGTCCATTGAGGGCCATTACCAATGGCTCAATGATCTCATCAAGACTCATCTTAAGATCATTACTCATCCTATGAGCTAATTCATCAACTGTATGCTTACCATCACACAATAGCCATACATAGTAGGCTAGTGGACTTAATTCATAGATCTCATCTTCACTCCTAGCAATATAGAAGTTCTCACCCTCACCACCAATATAGGTTCCCTGTCTCTCCGGTATCTGGTTCTTTATACTATTGAATCTCTCCATATAATTTATGTTCTCACGTATATGCTCATTACCAGACATTAGTACCTACCTCCGAAACCCCTACGTTTCCTAAAGCCTCCACGTCCCCTAGAGTAGTTATCCATTGGAGCCTTAGGCATGTCATCAGGGATCTCTTCCTTGGGAGGAGCCATACTATCATCAACAACCTTGATCCTTGTAGAACTACCAATGTTAAGCTGTACCTGCCCACGATAACTGGATGTCCATGCACCCTCTATATCAACAACAGTTCCCTCCTCAAGAGAACCAGCTTTACGTCCCCATAACGTAGCCTTTACCTTTCCAGTCTCATCACCAAGTAATGCATCACTTATTGTCCTTGGACCCTTGCGTGTCTGTATTACCCGTGGAGGATTTGCCTCTAATACCCTAGCTGTCACATGTATGTTCTCCTGGTGTGGTTTAAGGTTTATAATGGGGGTTTTACGGGTTTCCTTTTCTAGAGACATATTCTTTTCGACTCCTATGATTTAGAGTATTGGGTATAGTTAGAGATTAGTGCTGTAGGGATATTTAAATCTGTCGTATAAAATATATTTGTTTTAAACAATATTTCTCAAATATAGTGTTCAAAGCGTTAATACAGTCCCTGTAATCTAAGCCACAGTATATAAGATGGGATAAGTCACTACGCTTATCACTACATCCAAATCCTCTTACATAATCAAATGATCTACTAACCAGCTCCCTAGCAATAATTGATTCATAATCAACACTACAATCTGGGACTGTGAAAAACATTATCCCCTCAATAACCACGTCCCTACAGGATAATAGGTAGTCTATATGCCAATGTATATTCTTAGATCTCCTAAGATGCCTCTTGATCCTAGCTCTTAGTCCTCCGGGTCCACATGCACTCCCAATATATAGGTAGTATCCTTTCCTAAACTGTATCCTGCCTAAAGAACCAATGATTGTATCTAGGGGTTTAACTACATTGATCACTAGTACATAGTATCCCTTCTCACCCGGTATATCCAATGTATATATCACCATGTAGACACGGGTATTACATTATCCACTAGTATATAATGAGTAGCCTTATCCAATAAACCATATGGGGCCCTAGGTTGGAGCTTGATAGAGATTTTGTAAAATATCTAAAGAAGGTAATGGAGGATACTCAATTCCTTATTGAGGGGGGAAGAGATCCTAGGGCTAAACGTATTAGGAAAACCTCATACCTATTCCTATCAATGCCTGATCCAACGAGCATAAGTACAATGATCGGTATAACGCTCTATACAACAAGCAAGATCCTTGAGAAAAGAAGGATCAAGGGATTAAGGGACTATATTGAGGAGTATAATATAATGGTGAGAAACATTAAGGAGCTCATAAAAGAACTACAACTATAGTTTTTTAAACGATCAGCTGAGCAACTCCTCATCATCCCTATCGGGTCATCAGCTGAAAACCGGGTTCTTCATCTCATACCTATAAATCTATAAATTCTCTTCCTTAAACCTAACCATATATAATCCAATACCTATTACTTACATGCCTTACAGCAGCTTATCAACTTACTAATGACTAATGAGTATAGTATCAATGCTAGGTATAGAGTTATTGAAAGCATAACTCTATGTAGGAATACTATATCAAAGTTTAGAGTATCATATAGAACATATATGAGATCAGTTAATCCAGCGAATAAGTATAGTGTACGATGTAGTGATAGCGTTAAGAGGATGAATAATGATGTATATCCACATGCTATAACTAGATCTATATCTGCTCCAAGACTATAGCCTATACTATCCAGTACATTACCTGTAATAGTACTAGTAATAGTATCCTTATAGCTTTCAGTCCTTAGGAAGAATAGCGGTAAATATAGTAGTCCGGTAAAGACAATGTATAGTAGTAGTATGGAATAGATAAAGTATATTAGTGGATAATACACTATACATATAGCCTTCACAATACCATATATGATTAGAGCCAGTATTGCTGTAGCTAATAATCCCATGAGGAGGAGGGCTAGGAGAGGATACCATGTCCTCTCACTACTACCTGATATAGCTCCAGCTACAACTATTGTTATAATTAATGCTATAAACAGTATAACTATGTAGGTAACAATGTTCTCTATAATACCCTTAATACTACTGCATATTCCTGGGTTAAAGCCAAGTACTATATATGAGATGAAGAGGAATAAACCATAATACACTATATCAGCTAGAAACATAAACTTATTCTCCCTATTAAAGGGCTTTATAAACCCCTTTCCAATAGACATTGACCTAATAACAAGGGTTACTAGAACATATAGTCCAGAAACTCCAATGGATAACCATAGGAGATTACCTACTATAGTATATGGTGTTCTTATTAGGAACACATTTATTGATGACACTAGTTGGAGAGTTGTTAAAGGCAAAAATATGAGTTGTAGGAGTCTAGGAACCTCAGCATACTTATAGATCGAGTATGTAGCTAGTATAAATGCTAAGGCTATGGCTAGTGAAAGATATTCATTAAGGACAGACCCTATTACTAGAGAGTACCTCATAAAGTCTACTATGACTAGTGATGATAATATGATTGCAGCCATACGTAGTAGTGGCTTATCATGGTACTCAAGGACTATGATACAAGCCATTATGAGTATAG
>CAZVHC010000012.1:0-38580 GCA_964627005.1 uncultured Desulfurococcaceae archaeon | reverse complement strand
CGGTAGAGAATCCAGAGATAATCAGTTACCTTAGATACTACTGGATAAAGAATGGCAGTAGGAAATCAAAGAGCTATAACTACAAAGTATCGATCTTCAGGAACTCAATTATAGAGAGAATATTATGGAAAGCACCACTTTATGGATTACGTATCACAAAAATTAATCCTAAAGGGACAACACATTCAGAAGACCATGAATACGTTATGAGAAGGTATGGCTTAGATAGGCATACAGCATCAGCATACCTCATAGCACTTAAGGCAAGAAGAAACCTACAAAGACCATAAAAGACCTACAGCTCAGAAACAGTTGCAAACCCTATCTTCTAGGATTTCAACATTTTCACAATCTCGTATAAGATTATAGCGATCATCGTCTGCGGAGGTAGATCGCTGGGTAAGGAACTAATTTTTACTGGTTTCCCATACTGGAGTTCAGCCTTTGTAAATCCTCCATCACCTCCATGAACCACTAGTGCTAAATCCTTATCTAGGGGGATATTGCTAATCTCCACTTCTTCACCATTTCTCGCCAACAAGTAGATCTCATCTATTCCCAGGGTATCTCCTAGATCAGATAGTTCTGGAAGAACTATTAACGGTCTCTCGTACCTATAAGAGATCCTATGGGCTTCGGGCACACCTACCTGTGCAGCTGCTCCCGATGGTTTTATGATTGCTGGTATACCTATGTTGAAGGCATATACGGTCTTTATGAAATCAAGTAGTCTCTGAACACTAGCTACATTATATAAGGCTATTACGGTTCTAGCCACTTATACCTCACCACTATCAAGTTTCTCAGCTACAGATAAAGCTATTGCCTTAGCTAGTGGTACTGGTACGGCTTCACCAACCATATTATACTGTTCATCCCTTCCACCAAGGAAGATAAATGTATCTGGAAACCCCATGAGCCTAGCTTGTTCCCGCACTGTTAAGAAACGATTCTCAAAGGGATGTATGAAACGGGAGCTACCAAGTACTGTTGGAGCAATACGATGAGGGTGTAGACGGACAAGATTAGGCAGTCTACGTCCTCCAGCTCCCTCGTAATGTATTAGTGCATCACCCCATCCGAGCCTCACAATCCTTTTAAGTTTTCTCTTAGAAATAGATGGTAGTTCATGGTTTGGGGGATAAGATGTATTTGGCTCTGGTAACCCAGATAATGCTTTAGCTACGGTTATTCTCTTTTTAGCCCGCGGCGGCTTGATCTCTATATTTGATATGAATACTCTTATCCTATGGCTTGGTGTACCATAGTCTTCTGCATGGAGTATGTTAAAGTATATCCTTTTATAACCGATACTCCTAAACTCTCTTATAATAGCGTTCTTTAAACCATCATCCATTATAGCCGGTACATTTTCCATAATAAATACATGGGGCTTTAGTGTACCTACAAGCCTAATGTAGTGTAGTGTAAGTCTACCCATGGGGTCACTGTATAGTCTATCAAGGGGGTTTCTCTTCCTCCTAGGATTAGCACCAGTAAATGGTTCACATGGAGGGCTACCAATAACTACATCTACATCTCCATCCACAAGATCCCCTATGAGTCGTCCATTAACCTCTTTAATATCCTCAACAAGCACTATAGTGCCCGGAAAATTCTGTTTATAAGTCTTGGCAACAGGTGGATAGTTATCTATAGCTAGTAGGTGTTTATACCTACCAGTAAGGCTAAAGCCTAACGAGAACCCACCAGCACCACAGAATAGATCAACTAATGTATACCTAGGTTTCAACTTCCTTGGACACCTATCTTCTTAAGCATCTCCTCAATCTCGCTAATCCTCTTCTCAAGAATCTTAGTTGCTAGGGAACCATCATATTCTTCCAATGGTGTACCGCATCTAGGGCATACAAAGTCGTAGGCCATAGCCTCATCCATTGTATACCTACGCCCATCTACTGGACAATAGAATATACCTGGCTGTCTCTCATACTCAAGCCTTATCTTAAGCTTCTCCAAAGCCTTCTTAAGCCTAGTGATCAGTACCGACTCTATGTTCTCAGCATCAATATACCAGCCCTGAAGACTACGATCCTTGGTAGCCATTCTCCTAAAAGAAATAATGCCCTGCTCAGCAAGTATCTGAAGAATCCTACGAGCCTCATTAGATTTTAGCCCAAGATTCTTACTAATATATTCTTCTGGAACAACAGTTCCCTGCTCCACCAAATAGTCAAAGATAAGCCTTGCCTTCTTGCCGTATCCCGGAGTATGCATTTCAAGAAGTGCCTCCACGAGTTCAGCTATCTGCTTAACTGCTTTCTTACTCCCTTTAACCAATTCTCTTCACCTTCTTACCCCTCGGTGAAGGCTCAATGGCTATCCTTGCACCCTCATATGTAAAATATAGCTCTTTACCCATATAATATCTATCTAGAAAGATTGCTAGTGCAGCCACCTCTGAATGAGGCTGATTACCTATTGCAACATTATAATCTGATTCCTCGTAGAAGTATCTAGGCACCTTCTCTGCACCAACGATTACGAGTACGTCCCTAGATGAACCCCTTATATCATCTATAACCTCATCAACATTAACACCATACATTGTTAGGTGGACAACTATTCCTCCAAACCTCTTCCATACCTCTACATACCTGTATGAATCAACACCTTGTGCTAGGAATAGTCTACCACCCCAACTGTATAATACCTTCCTAATAGAGCTCATGACCTTATCATCAACTGTATCAGCTAATATAAAGCCATGTGCTCCAAATGCACGGGCTACAAGTGCTACATGAGTAGTTATTCTCTTGTCTCTTTCAGGTCTATGCCCTATTCTGAGGACATATATTCTCTGCCTACCATAGCGCTTCTTCAACATCACTTATCTACTCCGCATTATAGCCAAGGATATCATATATAGTGTTTAGCAGTTTATCTATATTAGTGCCTTTATAGGCTGATATAGGTACTATATACTTTCTTTCTATTCCAAGTTCTTTTACCATGAACTTGATAATCTCATTAACCCTACCGCCATTAATTAGATCGATCTTATTTAATGCATATACCATTGGCTTGCCATGAACCCCTATATGGCTAAAGATCTCTTTCATAGATCTTATTTCAGCCCTAATATCACCTAATCTACGGGATGAATCAACTACACTAATTATAAGATCGGAGTACACTACCTCCTCCAATGTTGCATAGAAGGCCTCTATGATTTCTGGAGGTATATCCCTTATGAACCCAACTGTATCGATCAATATAATTTTATGTCCATCATATACTAGTGATGAAGCCTTTGGAGATAGTGTTGTAAATGGTTCTGGTCCAACGGGTTTATACTGTCTCGTTAATCTGTTAAATAATGTTGTTTTACCAGCACATGTGTATCCAACAATTGATATATGTGGGTATCCTAGTTTCTCCCTATTCCTCCTCCTAATCTCTCTAATCCTTCTAAGCTCATTGATCTCTTTCCGGATACGAGCCATACGCTTCTTAGCCATTGTATAGTATTTCTCGAATCCATAGCGTCCACCACCAAGGAATCCATGAAGCTCTCCTAGCTTAGCGTATCTAATTGCCTCCTTGATCAGTGGGAGCTCATGTCTTAGCCTAGCCAGTTCTATCTGTAGTTTAGCTTCTTTGCTACCAGCGTGGAGGGCGAATATTTTTAGTATCAACTGCATACGATCAATGATCTCTCTCCTCAGTATCCTATAGAGGTTTATGTAGTGCCGAGGCTTCAGTATATCCATGACTACTAGTGTCTCTATATCGTTTTCATCCTTGATCCCCAGTATACGATCGTATGGGAGATAGTACTTTGGGTTAGGGCGGCGTACATAGAAGTGGTCTATTACATAGTTGCTAGAGTCATAAATAGTTTTGACAAGAGATAGTTCTTCCTCTACAAAACCCCGGTATTTACTAGGTATTGCAACTAGTATTCGTCTAATCATGTCTCTAGTCCTTGTAAAGCCTATTTTTTACTAGTTTTTATCTTTATGAGATCACCTATTGTAAAATAATCCTCCTCCCCACTACCTCTACTATACCCACTATACTCATCAACTACTGGTTCTAGAAGCCTTATATGTAGTACTCGTTCAAGCCTCCTTGCAAGCTCTATGGAGGGGGTTAGTCTACCAGCCTCAATCCTCTTAATAACATTCTCCTTCTCCCGAACCTTTTCAGCCAATACACGTGTAGACCAACCCATACGCTCCCGTGCCTGCCTGATCCTCTTTGCATAATCGGGTACAACCTCATATTCCTCCATAAGTATTCTCTTGGGTATGGAACGTGGTTTCCTAGTCCTAGTTCTAATAGTCTGTCTAGGCATAACTGTAACCCTATACTCTACGGCCTTACCCTGTTTGACTAGTCTATTATAGCATTGAGGACATACCCTTAATACAGCTCCTTCAACAACTACTGTTCTACACTGCCTCTCATCAAATACCTCTCTACCACATAGTTCACAGTAGCAAGGCATTCTAGCCTATCCACCCTCTCTAGAGCCTCTAAGGTGATTATTGGTAAGAACTATTTTTAGCCTTAATTCTAACCTATATAAATAGATAGGTGATGGTACTCCATGAGCAGTGAAGCTAGGGAAAGATATGAGGCTAGAATGAGTCTTGAAGACTATGTAAGATTTCTTGAAGCTAGGATAAAGTATCTAGAGATCGAGAAGGAGAGACTAAGTAATCAAGTAAGGTATTTTAAAAATGAGATCGAGAAACTAATGGCAGCTCCTCTTATTGAGGCAACTGTACTAGATGTATTACCCGATGGAAGGGCTATTGTAAAAAGTTCCACAGGACCAATACTTATAGTGAATGTTCTCTCAACAATAGATACTAATAGACTAAGGACAGGCACTAGAGTAGCCATCAATCAACGTGGATCAGCTATTGTAGAGATCCTGCCGGATTCCGAGGATCCATATGTTAAGAGCATGGAGGTTATTGAGAGACCTAATGTATCCTTCAATGATATAGGTGGTCTTAGTGAACAGATTAGGGAGTTAAAGGAGGTTGTTGAACTGCCTCTAAAGCATCCAGAGATTTTTGAGGAGATCGGTATAGAGCCTCCAAAGGGTGTGCTATTATATGGTCCACCTGGATGTGGTAAAACATTGCTTGCTAAAGCTGTTGCACGTGAGGCTGGTGCTACATTCATAAGTATTGTTGGTAGTGAGCTTGTGCAGAAATTCATTGGTGAGGGAGCACGTATTGTCCGTGAGGTATTCCGTTTAGCGAGGAGGAAGGCTCCAGCAATAATATTTATTGATGAGATCGATGCTATTGCTGCCCGCCGCCTAGACATTGGTACTAGTGGTGAACGTGAGGTCCAGAGAACACTTATGCAACTACTAGCTGAACTTGATGGTTTTAAGCCTCTGGATAAGGTTAAGGTTATTGCTGCTACTAATCGCATAGATATTCTTGATCCAGCAATTCTTAGACCCGGTCGGTTCGACCGGTTGATCGAGGTGCCCTTGCCGGATTATAGGGGGAGGATCGAGATCTTTATGGTCCATACTAGGAGGATGAAGCTTGCAGATGATGTCAATATTGAGGAGCTTGCAAAGCTGACTAGTGGAGCCTCAGGTGCTGAGATCAAGGCTATATGTACTGAGGCAGGTTATAATGCTATAAGGGCTGGTCGTAGGATTGTTACCATGGATGATTTCATCAAGGCTGTCAAGAAGATCATGTCTAAGAAGGAGATTAGAAAAACTAGTGATAAGAGTAGATCCAGTAATTTATTCCAGTAGCTGATGTCCTATGAGACTATCTAAGCCCACCTCCCAGGAAATTCTTGAGCTTCGAAGTATTGCTTCACTCCAATTTAGGGGGGTGGGTGACCGTTTTATACCAGATAATATCCTTGTACAGAGATCGCCTTCTACATATAGGATTAGAATGATCTTTTTAGATGGGAAGCCCTTGGCCTCTCTCCGTGCAGCTGATTATCGTCTGGTTCTACGGATACATGGGGGTTTGAGACTTAATAGGCTACTTAATTATCCATTATTACGTGTTATGGTGTCTAATAAGTATAGGGACTTTATTGCTGAAGGAGGTAATGTTTTTGCTCCTCATATAGTCTATGCTGATCCTGGAATAAGGCCTTATGATGAAGTCATAGTTATTGATGAGGATGGGGAGGTTATTGCTGTAGGAAGAGCCTTATTACCCGGTTATGCCATGTCATTTTTTAGCCGTGGTGAAGTGGTTCGTGTTAGAGAGGGTGTGAGAGGAGCTGATCTGGTTTGAAGAGAGTAAATATATTATTTATAGAAGATATTGAGGAGGATGAGCTTAGAAACTCGATCTTTATAACAGGGTATACTGGTTTTGGGCTAGTAGGCTATCTAGCTACACGCCATATTGCTTTCCAGCTAGAGATGAAGCGTATAGGTTTTGTTGAGACAAAATATATGCCGGAATCAACCTTTTATACAAGGAATATAGGTATAATTTATCCATTCGAGATCTACTATAAGAGGATCAGTGATCTAAAGTTACTTGTACTAGTGAACCATAGCTTACCAGATGCTCGTGAAAGAACCTATTATGTCAAAACGGTTACAAAGTGGGTTAAGGATATAGGTGTTAAGGAGGCAATACTTGTTGGAGGACTTGATCCAGCTGTTAGAGAGAGTGGGGATGAGAAATACCGGTGGATCCCCCTTGGCAACCCTAGTATATCTCTTAAAGCACCCATTCTTGAGGAAAGACATGTTGTTGGTCCTTTAGCACTAACTATGATGTATCTACACGCCCACCGTATCCCTGGTATAGTGATCCTACCATATGCTGAACCATATAGACCTGATCCTAGGGCTACAGCTGTAGCTGTATCTGAGATTGCTAGGTTGCTTAATATAGAGATTGATGTATCGCAGTTGTATAGGGAGGCTGGTATTATTGAGGAGCTTGAGAGTAAGAAGGAGGAGCTTCTAAAAAGGATCTATGAGACAGAGACTAGTGAGAGAGGGCATCCAATGTATATGTAGCTATATCCTGATAACATCTACTATAATGTCTTTACCCGATAATCTTTCAACAATGTATCTGGCTAGGCATCTACACCACCAGCAATTGCTTATGGTGACTACATGTATTTCCTTAGCACTTGTTTTCCTCAGTAATTCATATACATCTTTACACAGCATATCACATAACCGTTGATCATAGGGTATTTGTTCAGGTTCCTCATGCTGGAATGCTGGATATACCTCTGTTAGACTCCATGGGATTATTCCAAGGAATGGATTATAGAAATATATCGTGTTATATCCTACATTGACTTTTTTTACAATATTATTTATGAAAGACTGGGTTCTATAGGGTTTCGTAATTGCTGGTAGTAGTAGCAGTTTATCACTTGATCTGGTACAGTACTCTAGAACACTCCTCCTGTAGAGCCTTATTTTCGGATTATATAGGGAGTCATAGTCGTAGAGAAGTAATGCTTTAGGAGCTGCCTTGGAGTAGGGTGTGATTTTCTCAAGATACCATGTATACTTCTTAACTATTTCTAGAGCACTCCTTAGACTAGGATGTTCTTTACTCCTACTCTCTAGAAGCTCCCATAGCCTACCCTCTTTAATAGCTTGTTTAACTCTATTGATTTCCTCCACTAGTTTGTATAGATTATGTAGAGCAAGTAGTCTTATCCTTTCTTTCCTATCCATCTCAATTACTTCCTTGGGAGAGTATCTACTACATACTGGGCAACTACATGGAAAATAGCTTAGTTCTTCAAGTCTCTTAGTACCACTACTAACCATGTACCTCCCATCTCTAGCATATAGTATATATGATGCTGAGTCAAAGAGATCAGCTCCAAGGGCTACAAGGAATGGAAGGATCATTGGATGCCCAACGCCAAATACGTGTAGAGGCCTATGTGGTGGTAGATGTATACGGGCTAGTGCAACTAGCTCAACTAATCTACTATACTCGTATTTCTCAAGTAATACAGTTGGGCTACCAAGTGCATGTATGTGATACGGGTATTTCCAAGCCCTTACACTAGAATATATCACCAGATCACTATATGGAGCACCCTGTACTGGGAGTACCCACAGTGTATTACTATCCTGTATCAATGGTAGTGCTTCAACAGCTCTGTGAAAAGTTTCTTCAATAGCCTCTCTCGCCTTCGCCTTATCCATATGGCTACCAGTTGGTATATCTAGTATGACAGCTATATCTGAACCTATATCTCTCTGATAAGTCACTATGGTCCTATTATCTATCTCTACATCGCCATAGACCAGTACCTGGTACCCACCGGAATCAGTCATTATAATGTCTTTCCAGCCTAAGCTTCTATGTAATGACCTTATTCTACCCTTGTTTCGGCGATAGAAGAGATAAGCATTTGTTATAAAGGCTTTGAGCCCATGTTTTCTCAAAAAACTTAATTCAACCTCTTGCTTCGTAGGATCTACTACTGGAAATAAATATGGTGTCTCCAGTATACCATGGGCTGTCTTAAGCCTAGCTATTCTACCAGCTAGATCTATGTCTTTTATCTCATAGTACTGCAAATCAGTTTTTCCCTTCACCCATCTACTCTAGACCCAGTTCCTTCTTCCTCTTTTTCATGTATTCCTCAAATACCTCGTATATAGTCTGTGCCATGGCCCCACTACCTTCAACACCTTTCTCACTAACCTTAATCCTATAGATCTGTACAGCATTTGCTTCCGGTATGACTTTTACCGAGTCCCTCCTTAGATTGAGTCTTTTAACAACATATTCTGCAAACTCCTTTGGATCAAATAATGGTGTTTCAGCAATCATTAGTTCAGAGATCCTTTCACCACGTATAATTATCGTTGGATAGGTATTGCCTTGAGCATCTGTAGCTGGTGATAAGACGATGTTTAGGGATGGGTGATCGAAGCCCGCTAATACACCATCATATCTCCTCCCATCAGTCAATACTACTGTAACTTTTTTATCAAGCATTGACTGTAGAGCTGATATTAATCTACGTGTAGCATCAGTTATGCTCAAACCATCTATTCACCTCCACAAGACACCTACGTATCTAGGGATATATGGGGGTTACGGATACATTTATGGTAATATTAATAAGTATATCTGGAGTGTATAAATGCCTATGGCTATATGTTGGGGAACAGGGGTTGTATGAAATGCTAGAGTTTGAATGTAGAGTTGAAAAAGATGAAGCCCTTAGAGTACCTGGTATCAATAGGTATTATATGGTTTGTGGTGATGTAGAGATAGTTGTTGAACTTCCAAAGCATATCTATAGGTTAAACGTAGGAGATATTGTCTCACTAAATATTCTGGAGGATAGGGATGAGTGTTTAAAGAATGATTTCTGTGGGCAAGGTCATGTGGTTACCTCGTCTAGGATAGATGACATACATAGGATAATATTGTCTATAGGAGGATTATTAGTCATTATAAAGGCGAAGCCCGGGATGGAGTTTATCGATAAACTTAGAGTTGTTGAAAAATATTATGTGGGAATAAAAAGGTTAACTAAATAACCTCTTTAAAAGACCTCCCCATCTTCTAGGGGGTGTGTTGTCTAGGGAGGATAACCTAGTAGTTTTTGAGATCTATAGGAATAAGGATGCTGATGAATCAGTAGTTGCTGCTGAGTTAACTAGTCTACTAAAGTTTATCCATACACGTTCAAAGATGAATAATAAGCTTAAATTCATATCGCTATCCTATGCCTATAAGGGCAGGTATGCAGGTTACATAATTATAAAACCTATACATAACAGTGATGAAACCAAGGATCTCTTGGAGAGAGAAGCTGAGGTTATAGAATCCTATGTATCTACACATTTAGGTAACATATGGGTCACTAGAGTAAAGATTAAATGGGATGACGTAGTCCCTTTACCAAATATAGGGTTTTTTCGTAGAGGGGAGAGAATATATTATGTGAACCAATACTTTATTAAACCAAGAATATTCTATCCGAACCAACTAGTCAACCCAATAGACAATATAGTTCCCATAGGCAAAGTGGTTAGTGATAATAGGATCTTAGTTGGTATTCCACCTGATAATCTACTACAACACATACTCATTGTAGGGGCGACAGGTAGTGGCAAGACAACAACTACATCAATACTCATTAAAAACTTGGTAAGACTATATCCAGGTCTCTATAAGATACTTATTATTGATTGGCATGGAGAATATAGGAAACTACTAGATAACCATGTATACTATGATCCCTACTCAAAACCACTAATAGGATTAAGCATTGAGGAGGAAACACTTGATGAAATAGTTGATGTAATAGAGGAATCACTTGATCTCACAAGTCCACAGTCCTATATCCTATATGAGGTTCTAAAAACACTATTAAGCAGGAGCAATGGTAAAACGATTGATCCAGCTAAGCTTGTTGATGCTATAAGAAACTACTATGAGGAATCTAATTGGCAACGGGAATCTAAATACGCGTTACTCAGGAAGATCGAGGCTATAGCGAGAACTAGTAGTAAGGGGGTATTGATAGGCAATAGTAATAATGAGATCATAAGATTAATTAGAACATGTAATGGACCATTGATAATTGACGTCAGTACAATAACTAATGTCAGTACTAGGAAAATATACACGTTACTACTGCTAAAGACACTGCTTTACCTAAAACAAACTGGTACTCTAAAAGACAATATCCTAATAGTAATTGAGGAAGCCCACAATATCTTTCCAAGAGACGCTAAACACTCACTCATAAGAAAGTATATAGCTGAAGTACGTAAATTCGGTATAGCACTCCTAATAGTCACCCAATCACCATCAAGTATACTTGAGGAGATTATGAAGAATACTGGTACAAAGATCATACACTCAATAAGATCAGCAGTAGATCTAGAGGTTATAGGCAAGGTTATAAAGCTACCGTATAACTATGAGAAATTACTACCGGTACTTGATCCTGGTGAAGCAATACTCTATAACCCAAGCTATAAGTATCCAGTTATCATAAAGGTTGAGGAAAATATATCTAGTTAGTTAAAAAATACCTTACTCTTCCTCCTCCTTCTCCTCAGGACCCTTACCCTTCTCCTCCTCCTTACTAGTCCTTGTAGCAGCAATTATATCGTCGATCCTAAGGATTAGTGTAGCAGCCTCAGTACCAGCCTTCAAGGCATTAGCCTTGATGCTAACAGGCTCAATAACACCTAGTTCCATCATATTGGATATATCGCCAGTGAATACATTGATACCCATCCACTTACCATCTTCACTCTCATGAGCAGCACGTAGCTTCATAATAATCTCCACTGGATCAAGACCAGCATTCTCGGCAAGAGCCATAGCTAATCCCTCTAGAGCACGGGCAAAGGCTTCAATAGCTAGTTGCTCCTTACCACCAACAGTTCTAGCAACCCTCTTAAGATGACGTGCAAGCTCGATCTCAACAGCTCCTCCACCAGCAACAATCCTGCCATCCTTAATGGTATCAGCCACTGCTGCAAGAGCATCTCTAAGAGCTCTCTCAGCCTCATCAACTAGTCTCTCAAGACCTCCACGTACAAGTATACTTACTGCCTTGGGGTTCTTACATCCCTCAATAAACACCATCTTATCCTCTCCAACCTTTCTCTCCTCAACAAGCTCTGCTCCACCAAGATCCTCGGGCTTTAGATCATCAATATTGCTAATGATTCTTCCTCCGGTTGCTCTCTCTAGTTTCTCCATGTCTGATCTCTTTACTCTGCGAACGGCGAGAATGCCCTTCTTAGCGAGGAAGTGCTGAGCAACCTCATCAATACCCTTCTGACAAATAACAACATTAGCACCAACACCAGCAATCTTCTCAACCATCTTCTTAAGGATCTCCTCTTCCTCCTCTAGGAATGCCCTCATCTGACCCGGATCAGTTATCCTTATCTCGGCATCAATCTCTGGTTTCTCAACCTCTAATGGTGTATCCAGTAATGCGATCTTCGCCCCCTCAACCCTCCTAGGCATACCGGGATGGACAACCTCCTTGTCTAGGACAACCCCATAGACTAGCTGTGTATCTAGTAGGCTACCACCATGCTTCTTTATTATCTGTATATTATCTAGATCAATATAGTACTTGTCACCACGTTTCTCAGTAATCTGCCTAACAGCCTTAACAGCTATTTCTGCAAAATACTCCCTTACACCATGGACAGCCTTACTGGTTAGTGAGGTTTTTGCAATCTTCTTCAGTATCTCCTCATCATTGACATCAATGGGCTCAGCTATCTCATAGAGCTTCTTAATAGATTCCTCAAGAGCCTTCCGAAAACCACTAACAATAACCGTTGGGTGAATATTCTTATCTAAAAGCTCCTCAGCAAACTTTAGTAGTTCACCAGCAAATATAACTGCTGTCTTAGTACCATCACCAACCTCCTCATCCTGACCCTTGGCAATCTGTACAAGCATCTTGGCAGCTGGATGCTGTACATCCATCTTATCAAGTATTGTTGCTCCATCGTTAGTTATAGTCACGTCTCCTAGAGTATCTACAAGCATTTTATCCATTCCCTTAGGACCATATGTAGTCCTTAGCGTCTCTGCTACAGCTCTTACAGCCATGATATTTGTTCTTAGAGCGTCACGACCAGCTGTTCTCTGAGTTCCCTCCTTTAATATGAGTACGGGTACACCCATAGGCTCTATGGCCACTTCCATCACCCTCCATTAAAGGTATTAATGGATTCACCTAATCAAATACCATGAGAGAGGTTCTATATAAACCCTACCCTCATGATCATCGATCAATAATATCTATGTCCTCCACTATTGAGTATAAAGTTTTATAAACATCTACAGTAATTCCATGTATACAGCAATACCGTGCCTAGAGGGAATATGGCTATGGGTAAGGTTAGGATAAGACTTGTTAAGAGAACTGCTAGAGAACTATTGGAGAAATACCCGGATCTATTTACAACAGATTTCCAGCATAACAAGGAGATTGTAAAGAAGCTAGTAAATACAAAGTCTAAAAGGATAAGAAATAGGATAGCTGGATACATAACACATCTAGTTAAGCTTAGGAAAAAGAGAGAACTTCTATCCTCATCAAGGATCTAGATTTACCTTAGGAGTATACATATCATATATACATAATATTCTCACAGATTATTAAATCTCTAATCTAGTAATTATTATTAGGAGACCTAGAATGGAACTCCTCGAGAATATAATCCCTAGTATAAGGATCGATTCAATGAATAGGTACTCGATTAAAATTTTAGGTAAGGAACTTACGGGTTTTATCTATAGCTGTAGATTAGAACAAGATATAGAGTATTTATTAGATCTATTGTCTAAGGCCATGGATAAGTATAGGGATTCAATAATAGCTATAGTGCCTAGATCGATAGTACCGTCGATAAAAGTACTTGCATTATCAACACTCTATACATACATGCTATACTATAGACGTAGACATAGAATTAGGAATAGAGCATTATTACTCCTATCAATAGCTTTTACACGTAGACAACTAGATGAAACAATAGACATAATTAATAAATATCTAAGGGACAATTTCAATCTCCTAATTATATGCTATAGGGAACATGTTGAAGCATTAACTAATGAATTAGGGGATCTACTTAGACATTGTAGAGAGTGTAGTGCTAGTGACTGGAGAATAGGTACACCATTTATTAATGTATATGGTATAGAACCTCCTGCTGATATGGATACTATGGAAAAAACAGTGATTACCATGATCACTAGGCACTACCTGTCTCTACTGTGAAACATTATGGCTACCTTACCATTCCTCCTCTTCTTCCCACCACTCCTCTTCTTCCTCAAGCTCCTCTTCAAACTCTAGTTCCTCTTCCTCCTCCCACCACTCCTCCTCATATAGTACCATAGTCTCCACCTATAATGTAAGTGTTTAAGTGCTTCAAAATAACCATTTCATAGGGTTGGATTAAAAACATTTCCACTATAGACAAGCTGGGCGATCAAGACTATGTATAGAAAAGGTAAGGTTATATAGGGGGTATAGCCCTAAACTAGTAAGAGACTCAAGTACGTTAAAGATG
The DNA here is from genome assembly GCA_964627005.1 of uncultured Desulfurococcaceae archaeon. GTDB lineage: Archaea > Thermoproteota > Thermoprotei_A > Sulfolobales > Desulfurococcaceae > CAZHDB01. Next base: position 24,527 of record CAZVHC010000012.1, on the reverse strand, counting down.
GTGTATATTGGATGGTTAAATTCTGCCCTAAATGCGGAGGCCTCATGGTACCAGTGAAGAGTGGTGGTAAAATATATCTACAATGTAGCAGGTGTAGCTATAGGATCGAGATGGATAAGTCTACAAGAGAGAAGTATAGGATATCCTATGAGATTGAGGAGGAAAAGAGGGTAGCTACAGCAAAAGCTACAAAGGGTGTAAAGAGGACACTAACTCCTGAGGAAAGAGAAATGCTTCAGGAATATTATGAAGTATTCTTAGAATCCTTTGAAGCTGAGGAAGGAGGGACGGAGTAACCAGAACAATACAATATGATCAATTTATCATGATCAGTTAATAATAGGTCTTCATCCAAGACCCTCGCTCTTGTCTGTGCCGTCACCACTCATCATCCATATTTTCTAGTATTTTTACGAAGCTATATAAGTTGGGTATATGCATTCCATATATTTAATGTACATATGGAGACTGTAGTAGGGGGTTAATTTGGCACGGGTAGCAGTAGTTGATAGAGAGTATTGTAAACCTAGTAAGTGCAACCTAGAATGTATAAGGTTCTGCCCAGTTAATAGAAGGGGTGTTAAGAAGGCTATAGAGCTCTCCCCAAATGGTAAGGAGGTCGTTATACATGAGGACATATGTCTAGGGTGTGGGATATGTATTAAGAAGTGCCCGTTCAAGGCAATATCGATAGTTAATGTGCCAGAGGAGCTTGAGAAAACTGTTGTTCATAGGTATGGGGAGAATATGTTTAAACTATATAACCTACCAATGCTTAAGAAGGGTAAGGTTCTAGGCATTATTGGGAGAAACGGTAGTGGTAAGACTACATCAATAAAGATCTTGAGTGGATTACTGAGGCCTAATCTAGGTAGATACAATGATCCCCCTGAATGGGATGAAATTATCCGTAGATTCCGTGGTACGGAGTTACAGAATTACCTGAAGAAGCTAGCTAATGGCGAGCTTAAGGCTGTTGTTAAGATACAGTATGTAGAACTAGCTAAGCGTGCTTTGAAGGGTAGTGTAAGGGATCTTCTAAGGAAGGCTGATGAAAGAGGGATCTATAGAGAGGTAGCTGACTATATGGGTCTGGGGAATGTGTTAGATAGAAATGTCAGGCATTTAAGTGGTGGTGAACTACAGAAATTCCTTATATCAGCTGTCCTCGTAAAGGATGCTGATGCATATTTCTTCGATGAGCCATGTAGTTATCTTGATGTCCGGGAGAGAATGAGAATTGCAAGAGCAATCCATGAATTCATTGATTTATCCAGTAAATATGTGGCGGTTATAGAGCATGATCTAACTATTCTAGACTATATATCAGATAATATCGTGGTAATCTATGGTGAGCCAGGAGTATATGGTATCGTCTCTAAACCCTATGGTGTCCGAGCAGGTATAAACCATTATTTACAGGGATATCTACCTGCAGAGAATATGAGGATCCGGAGAGAATCTATAAAGTTTAGGATACTTGTATCAGAGAGGATCATGCCATCAACAGACTACCCCATAATCCAGTGGAGCAGTATGTCTAAGAGCTATGGTAGCGGGTTTAAACTCTATGTAGAAGCTGGTGAAGCATATCCTGGAGAGATCATAGGTATCCTTGGACCCAATGGTATTGGTAAGACTACATTTATCAAATTATTAGGTGGAGAGCTAGAGCCTGATGAGGGAGAAGTACTTATTGGTGTTGAGAAGATCAGTTATAAGCCTCAAGAAATCTCCCCAAAGATCTTTGATGGAGATACTGTAGCTGCTAACCTTAGACTAGCTGATCCAAACTCGCTCAACCCTGCCTCATGGATCTATGGAGAACTTGTTAGAAAGCTCGGTCTACATAGAATGCTTGATCGTTATGTAGAGGATCTTAGCGGTGGTGAACTACAGAAACTAGCTATAGCTGTAGCATTATCCAGGAAAGCACAGCTATACCTACTAGATGAGCCATCAGCCTATCTTGATGTTGAGGAGAGACTAGGTATTGCAAGGGTTATTAGACGTATTATTGAGGAGAAACGTGTGACAGCATTCATTGTAGAACACGATCTTATGCTTCAGAACTTTGCAGCCGATCGGGTAATGGTCTTTACAGGCGAACCCAGTATATCAGGGAAGGCACTAAAACCAGTTGATCTAAAGACTGGTTTCAACATGTTACTCAGAGAACTTGATATAACATTTAGACGTGACCCAGTTACTGGCAGACCCCGTGTCAATAAGCCCGGATCATATCTTGATAGGTATCAGAAGAGCCGTGGAGAATACTATATGCTTGAGGAAATAGTTGAAAGGCATGGGGAAACCTGATTTTTAATTATCTATTTTAAAAATACGAATTCATTCCCCCAGAGATTATGTAAGTGTTTAAAATAACATTTTTAACCCCTGCTACATATACTCTACAATATGAAACAATTAAAAACGTATATGGTGACTATACATGGCTAAGAAAACAACTCTTTCAATAATAAAGGCAGACGTAGGATCACTAGCCGGACACTACATGCCCCACCCAGACCAACTCGCAGCATGTACAAAGATACTAGCTGAAGCAAAGAGGAAGGGTATCATAATAGACTTCTACGTAACACACGTAGGAGACGATATCCAGCTCATCATGACACATGATAAAGGCATTGATCACCCCGATATCCATGGCTTGGCTTGGGAGGCTTTCCAGGAGGCTGCAAAGATTGCTAGGGAGCTAGGACTATATGCTGCTGGACAAGACCTATTGAGTGAAGCTTTTTCTGGAAATGTACGTGGTATGGGTCCAGGTGTGGCTGAGATCGAGTTTGAAGAGAGGAAGAGTGAGCCAGTCATAACATTCCATGCCGACAAGACAGAGCCAGGAGCATTCAACCTACCATTGTTCAGGATATTCGCTGATCCATTCAATACAGCTGGATTAGTCATAGATCCCAAGATGCATGACGGATTCATATTCGAGATATACGATGTATTCGAGGGTAAAGCCGTTAAGCTAAGTGCTCCAGAGGAAATGTATGATATACTAGCACTAATCGGCACACCCGGCAGATACGTTATAAAAGCTGTCTACAGGAAGAGCGATGGACTACAGGCAGCAGTAGTAAGTACCGAAAGACTAAACCTAATAGCTGGAAGATATGTTGGTAAGGATGATCCCGTTGCTATTGTTAGGGCTCAGCATGGCTTACCTGCTGTTGGTGAGATACTGGAGGCTTTTGCCTTCCCACACCTGGTTGCTGGATGGATGAGAGGTAGTCACCATGGTCCATTGATGCCTGTGCCTCAGAGGTATGCTAAGGTTACAAGGTTTGATGGCCCTCCAAGACTTATTGCGTTAGGCTGGCAGATTAAGAATGGTAGGCTCATAGGCCCTGCCGATCTCTTTGACGATGTAGCATTTGATGAGACTAGGAGACTTGCACAGCTTGTAGCTGAGTATATGAGGAGACACGGCCCATTCATGCCACACCGTCTAGGCCCTGAGGAGATGGAGTATACAACACTACCAGCTGTTCTTGAGAAGCTTAAGGACAGGTTTGTAAAGATTGCTGAGCCTCCTAAGGGGATCCATAGGCACCCTAGCGAAATGCTTAGTGAGTCTAGAGAGTGAACAAGGTTGTTTTTAAATAATAAAACTGTTTTTCCTCCCCCATAGACCAATTGATCCCTGTGTATGGGGTGTACAGGCTTTGGTAGATAAACCCATAGTTGCTGTAAACTTTAAAGCCTATTATCCATATAGCTTCGGAGAACATGCCCTTAGACTAGCACGGGCAGCTAGGAAGGTGTGGGAGGAGACTGGTGTAAGGATCATACTTGCACCACCATATACTGAGATCCGGATGGTTCTCAAGGCTGTAGAGGGTACTGAGATAGAGGTTTATGGACAACACGCTGATCCTGTGGAGCCTGGTGCTCGGACAGGCTATATCCCATTAGAGGCTCTTGTAGAGGCTGGCGCCCATGGAGTCATACTTAACCATAGCGAGCACCGTCTTAAGCTAGCTGATATAAACTGGCTTATAAAGAGGGCTGGGAAGCTCGGTTTAAAAACACTCGTATGTGCCGATGTACCTGAGACGGGAGCTGCAGTTGCTGTCCTAGGCCCTGACATGGTTGCTGTTGAGCCTCCAGAACTCATTGGCACAGGCATCCCTGTTTCAAAGGCTAAGCCTGAAGTAATCACTGGTTCTGTTGAGCTTATAAGACGTGTTAATAGGAATGTATTGATACTTACTGGTGCAGGCATTAGTAGTGGTGAGGACGTGTATAAAGCTATCAAGCTAGGTACGGTAGGTGTATTAGTAGCATCAGCCATTGTAAAGTCCGAGAACCCGTATAATGTGATAAAGGATATGGCTACTAAAGCACTTGAAGCTCTAAAATAAATCCGTTTTTAAACAATAGTTTAGAAGCCGCCGGCGGGATTTGAACCCGCGGCCACCGGCTATCTCGACCCCGGATCGTTTCCTGTTAGCCCGTTACGAGGCCGGCGCTCTACCCGGCTGAGCTACGGCGGCTTCTCCCTTATTCCTAGATTACCTCTAGTATCTTTATAACGTTTAATAGTGTCTCTCTAGGACCATAGGTTAATAGTACTATGTCTCCAATATTTATCTGGTTCTCTCTAAGTAGTTTTTCATAGAGTTTCTCTAGGCCTTTCTCATAGTCTAGTTGCTTATCTGATACGATATAGTATGGGTTTACCCCGTATCTTATAGCTAGTTTTCTGGCAACCAGCTCATTATTTGAGCCAGCATATACTGGTACAGATGGTCTATACTTTGATATTCTTGATGGCATAAGCCCTGTTTTTGTGTAGACTAGTATTTTTGACCCTATGTTCTCAGCTAGTAGCACTAGTCCTTTAGCGTATTTCTCCCTAAGACTTTCTGGCTCGATCTTCCGGGTTATTGGTTCTCTCCCCTCCTCATAAAACCATTTCTCTGCTTCCTGCAATATCTTCTTAAGCCATTTTACAGACTCTATAGGGTATTTACCGATCGCTGTCTCGTTAGTCAATAGTATGGCGTCTACGGAGTCGAATACAGCATTCATTATATCAACTACCTCGCTACGGGTGGGCTGCGGTTTTTCAACCATTGATTCCAGGAGCTGTGTTGCTATGAGTACTGGTTTACCATTCTTTATAGACTTATTAACAATTATTTTCTGGAGCCTGGGTATTTCCTCAAGGCTATAATGCATACCAAGATCTCCGCGGGCCACAATAACTGCATCAGCTTCCCGGACTATACCCGCTAGATTCTTAACAGCATCCCTAGTCTCGATCTTTGCAATAATACCAATACTGTCCTCACCCAGTCTTGACAAGAGATCCCTCAACATAACTATATCTCTAGGGCTACGTACATAGCTTAATGCCACGTATGTAAACCGCCTTGATACGGCGTACCTTATAGCTTCTATATCACTAGGTGTTAGCGTAGGTAATCCAAGTTCTTTGCCAGATACAATAATTGTTTTACGTGGATAGATTACTGCATCACCCAATGACACTAGCCTAGCATGATCGCTGTATACCTCTTCAACTCTAAACCTAGCCCGACCATCATCAAGTAGTACTATGTCTCCTACCTCCAATACCTCAAATAACTGTTTATAATTAACTGGCACAACCTTTTCATCACTACATGTTTTCTCTCCCAGCTCTAGTATAACCACATCCCCTCTAGAAACCTTGAATGGCTTAAAATCACCTACTCTAAGCTGAGGACCCCTTAGATCCCCTATGATCGCTGGGTATTTACCTAGTTCACTAGATGCTTCACCTATAGTCTTTACATACCTATCCCATATACTTGGTTCTCCATGGCTAAAGTTTATCCTGAAACCAGCAACTCCCTCTACAAGAAAAGATCTTACTACTTCATGGCTTTCTGATGAAGGACCTATTGTAACCACTATTTTTGTCCTAAGCATTCCTCATCTACTCTTTACTAGGTTTACTTGCTTCCTTATACTCTTTAATAAATTCCTCAACGGGCTTTGGTACTGGTGTAGTAGCTATTAGGTAGCCTAGATAACCTATTACACCAGCTATAATGATCATTATGATCAGTATAGTGTATCTTGTAAGGAGCTCGCTAAGTTTCATACCATAAACGATCTTGTTAGGCGCTATAACTAGACCATATACATAGACCAGTATGATCAATACTGCAAGAGCAATTAATAATCCGCCCAGTGCCTTTGAAGCCAAACCCTATATACACCCCTTCAAACCAGATCAATTATATCCTTAACCTTGTCACCAACTTTAATACCTAACTCCCTAGCTTTAGAAGATACTCCAGAAACCTCCTTATCAAGCATATCCTCAACACTAGATACACCAGATACACGTACTGCCACAAGACCTAGTTTATCAGCAACACCAAGATCGAGGTAACCACACATAATAAAGCCTCTCCTACCCCTAACCACTATTAATGGTGGAGCATTAGGAAGATCTATTTCGAAACCAATAATACCATCACCAACCCTCTTAACCCTGAGAACCGTATTAACATCCAATACATCCATAGACATACACCAGGTTAATTGATAAACACCAAGGAGAAAAATACTTTACTAACAATTATCTAGGACATAAATGATCCATAGCTATACCATAGTTTCTGATACATACCAATCTATTCTAAAGAATGTAATAGATACATGGAGAACTAGAGGATGTAAGAAATAAGAAGCGGCGGCCCGATCCCAGCTTGAGGCGGCTGCGAGGCCTCTCGGACCTCACGGCCAGCCCCAACGTGGCCGGCTTAACTTCCGGGTTCGATATGGGACCGGGTGTTGCCCGGCCACTATGGCCGGGTCGGGCCGCCATTTATTATTGGGTGTATATTGGTGTTTTTAAGTTTTTCCTATTTCTCCGTGATCTCTATATCGTATACTGCTGTGATCTTTAGTGGTGCTCCACATTTTCTGCATTGTCCCTTTATTAGTCCTATGAAGTCTCCTGGTTCGTAGTTTGTTTCTATTGTTTCTCCACAGGATGTGCATTTTAGTAGTGTTCGTGTTATTGTCTTGGGTTCTCTTGGTTTCTTCCTGGTCTCCAGTAATAGTTGTATGACTAGTATTATTACTGTCAGTATTATAACCATTATTAATAGGTTTGTATCGAATTCATTCATTGGGCTACACCTATGGAATTCCCTATACCTGCTACGATAACTGTTGAATTCTTATCTGTGTGTTCAAGTATTAGTTTCTCAACATATTCTACAGCTCTCTCAACGGCTTCATAGATCTCTTTTCTCATAGTATGGAGTGCCTCTTGTAAACCCATTTTAATAACTATTGCCCTTAGGGGAATATCGTATTTTGAAGCAGCTCTCTCAATAGCGATCTTCTCCGGCCCCGGATCACCTATGGCTGCACCAACACCCTCGGCAATCTCGCCATTCTCCTCACCTTCAAGCTTTAGTGCTGCATCAACAGTTATTATCAAGTCAATGTTCCCATTGAGTTCCTCAACGATTCTCGCTAATACCTTACCCGGTTTCCCAACATTTGATCCTGGGCCCTCAGCCTTGATCACATAAATCCTCCTATTTAAATACCTTACTTCAGCAACAAGTGTATCTTCAATAATCCTCTTTGAAACAACCTCCCCCTTCTCCATAATCCTATGGGCTACTAGGGGACCTGCTGAATCACCTACGGGTCTACCGGTCATGAATGGATCTAGGGCTTTATGGTATGTCTCCACAATCCTCATGATCTCTGGCATTATGAACTCTAGCTGCATAATGAGTATCCAATTGTTATGTTTCTCGCCAAGTAGGAGGTAGTGTCTAATGGTCTTATATACTGAATTTAATGCACCAATTATCTCAAGCGATGATTCTAGAAGACTACGTTCATACTTCCCTGCCTCCGGTAGTTCACGAACTAATAAACCCTTATAGACTTTCTCACGTGTTGTTAATAGATGGTCTAGTCTACGTATGATATCGATAGGCTCTTTATCCACGGGATCTATTATGAAGAAATCCATGTACCTATTAATGATAGGGTCTGGTTCACGTATACCTAGTTTCCTCATAGCAGATGCTACACGTTTCCTCCCATCATCTACATAGGATTTTATAATATTAAGCTTATTCCTTATATCATAGGCCCAGATCTTCATTTGTACACGTTGATTGACACCTGTAAACATGAGTATGAAGAATATAATGAATATTAGTTGACCTATATAGTCTGTCCAGTCAGCCATTATCGTTCAACCCATGGTTTACCAAGTACACCTTGTTCTCTAGAAAATACATGTTTAGAGGCTAAAATATTGTACTGTGTAAGGGTATAGGTCTCTTATAGAGATCGTTTGTTCCGAAAGATCTAGCCTATAAAGTGGTCACGATCACATCCTTACCAGTGATCAATACTGTGTGTTCAAATTGGCTAACAACTCCTCCAGCTCTCTCAATGAGTATGGGGTATACATGGAGTATTCTCTTCCTAATAAGACTCTTTAGTACATTCCTTACACCCTCAACCGATCCCGTATAGCTGGTGAGCCATCTCTCACAGAATGGGAGTGTTCTCCTGGATCTCCATATTTCATCCACTATCCTCTTCTCAATACCTGTAAATCTTCCACGTACTTTTCTTAGAGAAAATATTGTTGCCAAATTACCTTCCTTAACCATTCCAGCCCCATTTGTTGCAAAAGGCTCTACTGCATAGGCACCTTCCTCAAATTTCCATCTAACTAGCCAGTCATAGTAGTTTGGTATAGTGTAACCCGAGTGTATGATGTATTGATCCATGCTATGTCCGGTTAAGTTTTTAATTGGTTTATATCCATAGGATTTTATGGCCTCCTCAATAATCCTGCCAACCTCATTAACCCTTACACCTGGCCTTATGACCTCTAGTGCTTTCTCTAATGCTTCCCTACTAGCCTCAAGTAATGGTTCATAGGCTGGGTTAAAGGTTACTGTTGCAGCTGTATCAGCTATGTACCCATCAACATGTACACCTAGATCAATCTTTAATACATCGTTATCAGACAGTACCTGTTCATCATCAGCTACTGGTGTATAATGTGCTGCCACATGGTTAATGGATAGATTTGCTGGAAATGCTGGTTCGCCACCGAGTTCCCTAATCCTATTCTCAATATAGTTAGCTAGATCAATGAGTTTCATCCCTGGCTTTGCCTTTGATACAGCCTCCTCACGTACCCGTTTAGCTATTTCACCTGCCTTCCTATACTTCTTAACGATCTCCTCATCAATCATTTCCAATAATCTCCCCACGCCCTTGCATGATAGTTTCCTTGGTTAAATATTATTAGGCTATACTCGAATAAGAACTTTCTAGTAAAAACACCTTAGGGTGAGCGTATGGCTGTTATAAGATATTTTGGTCATGCAGCCTTTGAACTCCGGCTCAAGGGCCTTGATGGTAAGGATAAGGTAGTGCTTGTGGATCCATGGCTTACAAACCCGTTATCACCAGTAGATCCTGAGTCCTATGTTAGAGAGGTTGATCGTGTTGACTACATATTCGTGACCCATGATCATGGGGATCATCTTGGAGACACGTTAGCCATTGCTAGGGAGACCGGTGCCAAGGTAGTCACCATATATGATCTAGCTGTTGAGCTTGAGAAGAAGGGGTTAGAGACTATTGGAGCTAATGTCGGTGGTAGAATTAAAATTGAGGACATATACGCTGTATTAACACCTGCAATCCATAGCTCAGAACATGGTAATCCGGTTGGAGTAGTTGTTGGTGGAAGCGATATAAGGATCTATCATGCAGGGGATACAGGGTTATTCACTGAAATGCGGTATATACATGAGCTATATCATCCAGACGTAGCCTTACTACCAATAGGTGGTCATTTCACAATGGGTGTTGAAGAGGCAGTAAAGGCTGTAGAGCTTCTAAAGCCGAAAATAGCTATCCCAATGCACTATAATACATTCCCGCCAATAAAGGCTGATCCTGCAAGGTTTAAGGAACTTGTAGAGGAGAAGACAAATACTAAGATAGTAATACTAAAACCCGGTGAGGAACTAGAATATCCCTAGGGAAGACCCCGGGGAAATAATCAGCCCCGCTCCCACTAGATAGAGCCCGTGGTAGGTGTGCCGAATAGAAAATGGCTTCAATGACCACGGGTGTTAGTAGTGGGGGACAGCCCCAAAGGGGGGTTTTAACAATATTTTTTTACCTTGGTTCTACGGAAAGCCTTAAATCTGATCTCTTTGTTCTCTAACTATTAGTTGATGTGTAAATGGTGTACTGTATTGGATGTTGATGAGAAACTTGATCTTATAACTAGGGGTGCAGCTGAAGTAGTTACTATTGATGAGCTTAGAGAGCTTCTTCAGACAAATCCTCATCCAAGAGCTTATCTTGGTTTTGAACCTAGTGGTTTAGTGCATATTGGCTGGCTTATATGGATCAGTAAGGTTCGTGACCTATTGGATGCTGGTGCTAGAATGTATATACTTGAAGCTACATGGCATGCCTATATCAATGATAAACTGGGAGGCAGTCTAGAGCTTATAAGGGCTTCTGCAAGACTCGTTAGGAAGGTTATGGAGGGCTATGGGATTGATACTGGTAGAATAGAGTTTATCGATGCTGAAGAACTAGCTAGTGATAAGAGGTACTGGGAGATATTTATCCGGGTTAGTAAAAACACTACCTTAGCCCGTGTCAAGAGGGCATTGACTATAATGGGTAGGAGGGAGAGTGAAGCAGAAGCTGATTTCTCAAAACTCATTTACCCACTAATGCAGGTATCAGATATATTCTACCTAGATCTCGATATAGCTCTTGGAGGCACTGATCAGAGGAAAGCACATATGTTACAGAGAGATATTGCTGAGAAACTAGGTTGGAAGAAGGCTATAGCCATCCATACACCATTACTAGTGGGTCTCAAAGGCCCTGGTAAGAGAATGGACGTAACTAGCATTGAGAAGGATGAATTATTAGCTGATATAAAGATGAGTAAAAGTAAGCCTGAAACAGCTATATTCGTACATGATTCACCAGATGAAATAAGGTCTAAGATTAGGAAAGCCTATTGTCCACCAAGAGAGATCGATATGAACCCTATTATACAGATTAATAAACTACTACTATTCAGTAAGGAGGATTTTGTACTACATATTGATAGGCCAGCTAAGTATGGAGGTCCTCTAGACATACATAGTTTTGATGAACTAGCTAAACTATATAGTGAGGGCAAGATACATCCACTAGATCTGAAGAACGCTACTGCAGAGGCCTTGATAGAGTTTCTAAAGCCTATAAGAGATAAACTTGAAAGTGATAGAGAGGCTAGGGAGCTACTTGATCTTTTGAGGAAAGCAAAGATCACTAGATAGATCATATAACACATTTTACAACTCCATTCTAGAATATGTATAAAAAGTAGAACAGAATATATTAGAGTCTACTAGATAGAGGTTTAGCCCCCCAAGTATGGTATAGACTATATCGTCCATGACACTCACCTAATAGGATAAGTTATATTAGGTGAAAGGATCATGCCAAAGTATCTGATTAAGGCAAAGATCCATGTTGATGGTATAGTGGAAAAACCTGATGTCATAGGAGCAATATTTGGTCAGACAGAAGGATTACTTGGAGACCAGTTTGATCTTAGGAAACTACAGGACAAGGGGAGAATAGGACGTATCCACGTCGATCTCAAGATCCATGGGAATAAGTCTGTTGGAGAAGTAATAATACCGAGCAACCTTGATCGCGTTGAAACAGCTCTCGTGGCCGCAATGATCGAGGTTGTCGATAAGGTTGGACCTTATAATGCTAGGCTTGAGGTTGTCGATATAATTGATGTTAGGCTTGAGAAGATAAAGAAGATCATTGAGAGAGCCAAGGAGATACTGTCTGAGTGGAGTAGGCAGAAAAGTCCTGATATAAAGGAGATTATACAGGAGATCGAGAGTGTTGTTAAACCAGCTGAAGTCATAAAGTATGGTCCTGAGCAACTACCTGCAGGACCCGATGTAGAGACTAGTGATGAGCTAATCATTGTTGAAGGAAGAGCTGATGTCATAAACCTCCTACGCTACGGATACCGTAATGTTATAGCAATTGGCGGGGCTAAACCAGAGATACCTCGGACAATCCGGGAGCTTGCAAGGAGGAAGAAGAAGGTCATAGTATTCCTTGACGGGGATCATGCGGGTAGCCTTATTCTCAAGGAGCTACTGAAAAGCGATCTAAAGATAGACTATGTAGCCCGTGCACCCCAAGGTAGGGAGGTTGAGGAGCTTACTGGTAGGGAGATCGAGGAGGCTTTGAGTAAGGCTGTACCAGTACAGGAGCTTTTAAAGAAGAAGCCCCCAGTTAAACATATTGAGACAAGGCGTCCTCGAGAGAAGGTTGTTTCTCCTCCAAAGCCTCCCGCGGAGAAGCCTAAGGAGATTGAGGAGGTAATATCAATACCATCAACTATTATAGCTGATGTCAAGTCATTATATGGTACATTAGAGGCTATACTCTATGATAGGGATTGGAATAAGCTTGAACGATTACCTGTAAGGAATCTTGCGGAAAGAATTGATCAGGCTAATGAGGGAAGAGTATACGCTATAGTATTTGATGGTATTATTACACAGAGACTACTTGACAAGTCTAGGGATAAGAGTATAAAGATAATAATAGGCACTAAACTAGGTAATATACAGTTTAAGCCTCCAGAGATCCTTATATTAACCTTCAATGATATACTTTAAACCTACTTCTTTTTCACAAAATAATCAAATAAACTCTTCTGACCAGATGCTGCACTCTTCAATTGCTGCTCAGTAACACCAAAGTACTGAAGTACCCGTAGTGCTGCAGGCACGATCTGCCTATCTATATAGTAGTTGGGATCAACTATGCCCGGATCCTTGATAAGTATATAGGGTTCAACACGTGATGATATCTTTCCAGATCCCTTGATAACTACATAGCCGATCTTATCTCCGATATCAACCCTTATACCCTTCCTCAACAGCTTCTTAGCAGCAACAACATGTGGTGCCTCAACACCATACTCCTCAATACGTTTAGTCAGAGTCTTCCATATCACAAGCTTCTCTAAAGGTATTTTACCAGCCCTCAATTCAGATACAACCTTCCTAACATAATCAACAGCTTTCTCAACACTCATCTCCTTAAGTAGTATCTCCATAACCCTCTCCTGAACTTCCTTAGCGATCTCAGCCCAGTCACCACGCACAGCCTCAAAACCAACGATATCAATCCTACCATCTGTGAGTAAGCCTACATACCTCTTCTTAGCTTCAGTAAAGAATACCCTCCTATAGATCTTATCGATCTTTATATCAAAGCCTAATACATTCTCAACATACTCTATAAGCTTCCGGATCTTCTCCTCATCATAGGTTACAAATAGAGAGTCAGTATCACCATATATAATGTCCAGTCCGAGTTCACGAGCCTTCTCAACAGCCTTCATAATCGTCTGCCTACCCCATGCCGTAACAGCTTCTGCACATTGCCTACAGTACCAGCGGGCACCAACCCATCCCATGTATCCATAGGATGCATTAGCTAGTACTTTCAAGGCCCTCTGTCTCTCATAGAGTATTCTATACTCTGGGGAATCCACGGGATACTTCTTCATCTCCTCCCTAACGATCTTTCTAAACCTTATGAGTGTAGTTAATACTCTCTTGAAGAAACCATCAGGAGCTTTACGGAAGCAGTGTCTAACCTCTGGTGCGATATTATGTGTTTCCAGGCTGCACTCGTACGGGTCAAAGGTGTCTGGACCAATATTGTACTTTATCATTATGCTTGGATACATACTTGAGAAGTCTAGTACAGCTATATTCTCATGAATACCCTTCTTAGGCTTAAAGACAACTGCACCCTTATAGGTCTCATAAGGTCTTTCAACACGATTAGGTACTAGTTCTCCATACCTATAGGCTTCCCTCATCAGATACCATTCAAGGCGAAATCCAACACTTGCAGTACCAACTTGATCGAGTGGTAGACCAGTTATACTTGCTAACTGCATAGCAAATGGTAAGAATTTCTCGCCTAGACCATATGTCGATATAGCGTCTTGGGCAGCATACTCTAGGAATTTCTTCCTAAGCTTAGGGTCATCCCAGTACTGGGGCATGTCTAGGTAATCAATTATTATTCTCTCATCCTTCTTCATAACACCTAGGTAGTCGGCTACATTCTCTAGCGTCTTAACCTTGACTTCTGGCAACTCCTCAGCGAAATCGTATAGGTCTACATTTAGTCTACCAGCTATTGATATGTGTCCATAAGTACTTGTAGTTGGTTCACTATCCATTCTTCTACCAACATCAAGTTTTATACCGAGATACTTTGATCTATCCCTTAGGTAGGGCCAATCAAACTTATTACTATTATAGCCGACTATTATATCTGGATCATACGTTCTCACATATTCTATGAACTTCATTATAACCTCACGATCATCTTTATCTTCTGCATGGAATTGTATTAGTTCACCTTTATCGTTCACTATAGATATTATGATAACTGGGTCACGCTGGGGCTTTGGAGTACTTTTTGAGTAAACCTCTATATCAAACGCTATTACTCTTAGATTGTGCGGTGGTGAAGTATCATCTAAGGGCTTGATCGATCCAATAATTTCATACTCCTCATCAACACGATATATCGGGTTCTTCTTTACCCTTCTAACCTTAGCCCTGTGCCACTGGCAGGGATGAAGATCATTGTCTATAATGTATCTCATAGAAAACCTTATATCAGCTTCAACAACCTCCTTAACCCCACTTAATCTACCGACAGCTTCACGATATTCACGGACATATTCTGGGATCACAGTAGTTATCTTTAAGGCCTTAACTGGTTTACCAAAATACCTTTTATCAACAATTTCAACACCAATTATTGGTGAACGTGATTTTGATAGAGCCTTTATCCTTGGGATGAGGCTTTTAGGATCAGTATTATCCTCTAATATAGCATAGAAATATGGTCTAAACCTCCGATCCCTTAGGAGAGCTCTATGCCCATCACGTAGTGCAGCCCATATTATTATATGTGGTTCATTACCACGGACCTCATATGTTATATCTAGTAGGTAAAACTCGATCTCTTCAATACTAGACAATATCTTGCACCATATATAATATATTCACTAATGTCTGTATAAGTCTTATCTAGCAATGGTCTTCTCCATAACATATGCATCACTATCTCCATAGTATCCCTTAATCCTCTTCTTAACAACATAGCCTAGTCTACGATAAAGATTCAATGCAATAGTATTATCAACACTAACCTCTAGATAAATTCGTTTAACACCCCTGTCCCTAAATCTCTCCTCTAGTTCCCTCATCAATCTCTTACCAATACCGTATCCACGATATAGTGGGTGTACAGCAATAGATAGTACATGGCCTAGTAAACCCTTCTCCTCAACCGAACCAATTACATAGCCTATCACAAGATCAAGGAATTCAGCAACAAGGAATAATTCTTTAAATAGGAAATAGTATATTAGGAATAACTCAAACGGATAAGCATGTTTTCCAAACGATAATTGTTCAATCTCATATACCCTAGGCAGATCCCTCGGATCAACTTCTCTGATAACCGTATATGTGCTAATCATAACTATATACTCCCAAAAATACATGTAGTATTATCTAGCTAATAATTTTGGTAGTAAAGCCGAGATATAGAGTGATGAGTGGTATGAGAATAGCTGAGAAAGATCTTAAGAAAGGATACGTAAAACTTATTCCAGAGACAACAGATGACCTATGGATAATCTACAATATAGTTTCTGAAGGAGATATTGTTGTAGCTAGAACAAGTCGTGAGGTGAAGTTTGAGAAGAGCAGAAGTAGTAGGAGAATCTCAATGACCCTGGCTATTAGAGTTACTCATTTAGAGTTTCAACCATTTACCAACAGACTTAGGATTAGAGGAATAGTTGTTGAAGGACCGGAGAAATTTGGTGTTAAAGGCCATTATCATACACTAAACATTGATACTGGTACAGCACTAACAATCTATAAGGATAAATGGCCTAGATATGTGCTTAAGAAGATCGAGGAGACTTGTAGGGCTAGGGCTAGAATAGTACTTGTAGCCCTTGATTATGATGATGTTGCTATAGCTATTATGACTCATCAGGGACTCAATATTGTATATGAGGGTAGTTCTAGGCTTCCGGGAAAGGATAGTGGTTCATTTGATACTGAACTAAATAAGTATTTGAAGGAGATCGTAGATCATATAGTAGGGCTTATCTCTAGGGAGAATATTGGTGCAATAGTGATCGGTAGCCCTGGATACATAAAATATAGACTCGGGGAATTATTAAGGAAAGTTCTTCCAGAAGAAGTGAGAATATACTATGATAATGTCTCTATGGGGGGCTGGTCCGGAGTGCATGAGCTTAGTAGGAGGGATATAATTAAGGATATACTCCGCGATCTTGAAGTTGTTAAGGCACAGAATATTGTTGAGGAGTTTATGAGGTTATTATCAACAAATGACTCCTATGTAGCATATGGTATTGATGAGGTTGAGGAGGCTGCGAGAAATAATGCTGTAGCAAAACTTGTTGTCGCAGAAACCCTGATGAGACAGTATGATGATAGGAAGAGGCTTGAGAAAATACTTGATGAAGCATCAATAAGGAAAGCCGAGATCGTTATAGCTCCACACAATTCTCAGATTGAACGACAAGTTATGGGTCTTGGCGGGATCATAGCTATTCTAAGGTTTCCACTAGATTATTTAAGGAGGAAGAATTAGAAGGTTATTTCTCTAATGTTCACAGGCTTGTCTGGCTGATCCGGATAATATTCTCTGATAATAGCACTTACACCCATTCCCTTGAGTAAGCCTGCCTTTTCAGGTAATATAAACTTTTTATTACTTAGTTTAACTATGTATTGACTAGGTACTTTATCCCCAGTAATTTCTAGAGATATTAATGTGCCGTCTCTTGTGGGTATTTCATGTAATCCCATGGTATTTAGCGATTTACGTAGCATACGTAGTCTAAACTGTACATTATCCTTAAACTTTACTGTACAATAGTGTATTAATATTCTCCTAGTATTCTCCAATGCCCACTTTAAGAACTTAATAGCCTTATTCTCAATACCCTCAACCGTGATCCCGGCTGGCGTTAATCCATGGAGTAATACTTTTTCAACATTTGCCTCTGAAACTTCAAACTCATTCAAATTAATGAACTTAACACCTATTTCATCAAGTATTAATAGTACTTTTTTCAAATACTCTATATACTTCTCCAAAGGTATGAAGGGGAGTTCAACACCAACATCCATACCATAGTCTAGAGCTTGTTCAATACGATCAAGGAGATCTAGGGAGTATATGTGAAACCTTATTTCGTCAAGACCGCTGGACTCAAGTATGTCTAGAACATCCTTATCAACAAGTCTACCACTAGTATACAAGTGTACATGAAATTTCCTGCCAAACTCTCTCTTAAGCATTGATATAACATTGTATGTACGATCAAGAACTAGTATGGGATCACCACCAGTTATACCAGCACCCAATCCACCAATCCTATATATCTCATCAACTATATCTGAGAGACTATAGACTCTCCGTTCATTAACATAGATTATATCCTTACCAAACTTATCACGAGATATAGGGCAATACCAGCATTTATCGAGGCACCTACCAGTTATGAAAATTACTGCCTTAGCACCAGCTAAGCAGTATCTACAGCCTACTGGAAGCGATCCTATGATATACCCCGTCTCTAATGTATAGTATAGATTCCTAATACCCACGTTCACGGAGAACCCTCCTAACCCATGGATTATCCCTAGCAATACTCTGCAGAGCATCTTCAAATGATTCATCAGGTCCTAGAACGTATTTAACGAAAACACCCGTCCGGCCAATACGGTCTCTACGGCTTAGAACTCTTACTCTCTCCAGTACTGTATCAATACCTATACCCAATAGATCGGCAACACGATCCTCATAGCCTATTACTGGCGATTCCCTATGACCTCTCTCAGTAGGTTCTATGAGTACTAACCGCTTATCTACACCAGGTACTCTCCTATTATTGAGCAGACCCTCTAGATCCAGTAGTCCACCGAATCTATAGAATTCATACTCCCTTGTCTGTAGCTTGGCTAGTGGGAAGCTTATAACTCGTTTTTCAAGGTCATCGAGTGCTATATATGCCTTAGGAGTACTTGATGGTGTTGCAACTACGATATACCTATTCTTTATGGTATAGTCTGAAGCCTCAAGTATATACTCGATCTTATAGCTTGGGATATAGTATGGTATAAATGCATCTATATCGCTACCTTCCCATACATCACCCCTAGCAATGCTTCCATGGACATATGCCGTTATACCAGCCTTACGTAGTGTCTTAAGTATCTCTATAGCCTCTCTTCTAAGCTGATCTAGTATTCTCCATTGTTTTTCACTATAGATTATCTCCTTAAACTCTGGTATTCTCCTAATCTTCTCCCTAACCATTTACCATCAACACATTCTACACTATAGCTTTATATTTAAACCACATCTAGACTATATCTACCCTATATTAGAGAGTGTGGAGGGTGTACATAGTATATGGATGGGAACCTACTATCGTTTCTAGTAACGGTACTTAGTTTCTGGGTGGTCATAAACATAGTGTACATAGTTAAAAGGGAAGCCTTTGAAAGAAAGAATTTAAAGCTATATTATGGAGTAGTCCTAGTATACAGGAGGAAATACAGTCCAAAACCAAGAAACATATATAGGAAGCTAAGCTACCTAAGTATACCATTATCACTATACGGTATCTATGTATTCTATGCAACAATGGGATACACCATACTTGTTAAACTAGGTTTTATAAACGTACCTGGTTTTAGAGGTCCTACACTACTAATACCTGGTATAAACATTACTGGTATGAGCCTACTATACTTCACAATAGCCATAGTCATATCTGCAGCAGTACATGAACTAGCCCACGCGTTTACGGCAGCCTCAAACAATATACGTGTTAAAGGGCTTGGATTCGCTATCCTATTCTTTATACCAATAGCTTTTACAGAAATTGATGAGGAGGAGTTTCCGAAGGCTAGTCTCAAGGCTAAGACTCTAACCCTAATGGCTGGACCTGCGGCTAATATATTGTTAGCACTTATTATGATAGGTGTTTTGACACTAGCGATTAGTCCCTATGGGCTTGTGGTGACTGATGTGGTTAAGGGTAGTGTTGCTGAAAAGTATGGGCTAACGCCTAATTCTATTATACTTGAGATTAATGATGAACCTGCTACACTTGATAATTTAAAAGTAGTTGCTAATACTAGTGTGTCAACTAACTTTACCTTGAAAATATTACTGCCTAGTGGTGAGACTAGATTAGTTAATATAACTAAGCCTGCTGGTGAAAGAATAGGTATATACATTATCCAGATGCCCAGTATGGTGCTGGTAAGGAATCTAGGTGTACAGTATTCGGTAATGCTTATGAATATACTTATATGGATTCAAGTGGTTAATTTAAGCCTGGGAATAATAAATATAGCACCATTATTTGTAACTGATGGTGGCAGGATCGCTTATGAAATATCTAGAAAGCCTTTAATCGGGCATGTCGCATCAATAATTACATTAGCTATACTCGTTATAGCACTAGTTCCCTAGCCCTAGTAGTCTCTACACTAGTAGTTCTAGTGCTTTCTCCGTCTTAACATCAAATAATACTATCTTCTCCTCAACTGGGCACACAACTATTTTCTCTCCACCAATGAACACTTGATCTCGGGAGACAATGGATTTAATTAGCTTACCATCTATTGATACTGTGACAATATACTCCCTACCCATGGGCTCAACAGCATATACTTCACCATAAAGGCAGGTCTCAGCGCTAGTAACATCTTCTTTTCGCTTAAGTATAGTGTCTTCAGGTCTAAAGCCTACAATTACCTTCTCGAGCCTTAGCTTACCAATAATCTTCCCATAATGTCTAGGTACCCTGATCCTATTCTCACCAACGACTATATATGCTCCACCATCACTATATTCAAGACCTGCTTCAATAAAGTTCATAGGAGGATTGCCTAGGAAACCTCCTACAAACTTACAACTGGGTCTATTATAGACTGCTTCAGGATCGCCTACCTGCAATACCTTCCCCTCATTAATGACCGCTATACGGTCAGCCATGGCAAGAGCCTCGGCCTGATCATGTGTTACATATACCGTTGTTATACCTAGTCTCTTCTGAAGCTTCTTAAGCTCAGCTCTAACATAGATTCTTAGGAGAGCATCGAGATTACTTAACGGTTCATCAAGTAGTAGTACGAGTGGTTCTTTAACGAGTGCACGAGCTATGGCTACACGTTGTTGCTGACCACCACTAAGCTGATACGGGTACCGATCAAGTAGGTGATCTATATGGAGCATCCTAGCTACTTCAACAACCTTTTTCTTGATATAGTCTTCCTGCATCTTCTTAAGTCTTAGAGGAAAAGCTATGTTATCATAAACCTTCATATGAGGATATAGTGCCCAGTTCTGGAATACTAGCCCAACATTTCGTTCTTTAGGAGGTAACTCGGTTACATCCCTATCTCCAAAAAAGATCCTTCCAGACGTAGGCTTATAGATACCTGCTATAAGATATAGTATAGTGGTTTTACCACTACCACTAGGTCCTAGAAGAGCCATGAACTCCTTATCAGCAATCTCTAGTGATACATTATCTACTGCAACTACTCTTCCAAACCTCTTAGTCACACGATCAAGTCTTATAGAGACCATATGAAATCACCTCTTAAGACCAGCTAAACTAACTTTTAGGAGTAGTTGTTGAGAGGTTACGAAGAATACTATTGTAGGTAGGAGATAGAGTGTTGCAGCTGCAGCTACGAGAGGCATTTCAGCATATTCTGGTGCACCAAGGTTATACTCTATAAACGTAGCTAGCGTCTTTTCCGCCAAGAACGTCCTCACATAGATCAGATCCTGCCACCCAGCTAAGAAGCCAAACAATAGTATCGCAGCTATACCCGGCTTAACTAGTGGAAGCATGACCTTTCTCCATACTGTAAAGCGGGAAGCCCCATCAATTAATGCAGCCCACTCAACCTCCCACGGAATTAGGTCGAAGAAACCCTTCATAAGCCATGTGGCCATGGGTATTTCTAGTGCTGCCCTGGCAATTATTACGTAGAAGAATGAGAATGCAGTTATAGATCCCAGGGCTAGGGGTGCTATAAGCCTATATATAAAGTATACGCCTACTATTAATACCGATCCGGGGAAGGCATGTAGTAGCAGTATTAGCAGTAGGAATTGCTTCCTATACCTAAAGTTCATCCTCGATATAGCATACCCGGACATCGTGCCAACGAGAGTTACTAACAGCGATACTCCTAGAGCAACTATTGCTGTATTCAATGTATATTTTAGAATATCTTCTCTAAGACCTCCTACTGCCGCTGATTTACCTTGGAATAAGTTAATCCAGTTTTCAAGTGTTGGATGAAATGATTTTGGATCAAAGTTTGTGACCATTGATTTACTAAAGCTTGATAGTATTATTAGTGAGAAACCAATTATAATTGGTAGTGTAGCAAGTATAACAGCTAATGCTATTAAGACCTCTGTCTTCCTAGACCTAACCTCTACATCCTTTAAACTCACTATATGTCACCCCGTGGTCTAGTAATCATTTTCTCAAAGCCTAGCATACGTAGAGTTATATAGCCAAGTATACCCCCTACAATAACCAATATTACTCCTGCAGCAGCCGCCAATCCCTGATCAGTCCTACCTGTAAAGGCTACTTGGTATATGTAGAGAGACCATGTAGTACCATATTGTCTACTTACAAGACCCCATTGTACAAGTAGGAATATATGCGCATATGTAGTCAATAAGCTTAGGAGCTGCCATGTAGTTACATAGAGTATATGCCATTTCATTAATGGTATAAAGATTCTCCGCGAGATTTGCCAGTTAGAAGCTCCATCAACACGAGCTGCTATTACTAGCTCCTTAGGTATATTACTTATAGCTGATGTAAAAACTATCATTCCAAAACTAACTCCAACAAGTCCATTAACAAATATAATTATACTCCATGGACCCCAAGGAATTATGTCGTGACCCCATGATATAGGCTCCTTTATAATGCCTAGATGCATTAGGAAAGAATTTAGTGTACCAATCTCGCTTCCGTGGAAGAAGTAGTACCATACTAGGCTGTAGACTGCTATTGGCGCCATACGTGGTAGTAGCCAAAGTGTTCTGAAGGGTGCTGATAGTTTCTCTGACACGAAATATGTTGCTAGGGCAAGACCTAGTCCGCCAAGTACGTTTATAGCTAATGTGATCGTTATAAAAACTATTGTTGTTAGAAACACGTTTCTTATAATAGGATCGTGTTGGAGCATGTAGAAGAATTTCTCATAATTTCTGAAACCAACTATTTCACCGAGATACCTATCTAGATTCCAGTTCTTAAGAGGTGTAAAGCTTATGTATATGGATAAGACTACGGGGAGTATGTAGAATATTATGATGAGTATTAAGGCTGGGAGGATAAATATTAGTGCCTCAGATGTTCTCCTAGTAAAAAAACCTTTAGATTTAATCTTCACTATAACCACCCTTCTCTAATAGTTCTATGGATAACTCCATCCACCCGGTATCTCGCCAACAATCTCTACCTCAGCAGCAAGATCAGGGTCTGCATTTACTGAACTAATAATGTACTGCACGGCACCAGCAGGATCTTTTTCATCCCTTAGAACCATGTCTACAGCATCCTTGAATATCTCAGCTAGCTTCGGATATAGTGGATGTATAGGTGTTGTATGTGTGTACTCTAGCATATAACTTACATTTGAAAGGAATTCAGTATTTATTGGATTAACTGTTGCTTCAACAATATCCTTAATCTGATTCTTAACATCATCTGACAAATCTATCTCAAGGTTCTTGAGCTTATTAACCCAGTTCTCATCAGCTATGAGTTGTGCAGATGCCTTCCTAACAGGTAGGTGGGCACTAATTATTGAGTGTATAGCATTTATATCTGGATCGCTTGCCTTGACGAGTATTAAGAATGCTAGTTCATGATATAGCTCTTTAAGTGCATCATAGTTTGGATTCTTTATACCAGCCTTAGAACTAATCATCCATGCATATGGCTGACTTAGTGTAACAGGATCTTTACCCGGCTCACCAGCTGGGAAGAGCGTGTAGTAGAAGAAATTCTTAACCTCCTCAGCCTTCAACCCCCTAGGCTCTCCAGTCTCTGGGTCAGTATAGTACATTTTTGTCTGCCATTCAGTCCAGTGCCACGTACCACCTATGAATACTAGTGTTTTACCATTGACTGTTGTTGGATGAATCTGTGTACCCCAGTCCCACTCCATCATGTTCTCAGGTATTAGTCCATCACGAGCCATTTTCCACTCTACATAAAGCCATTTATAGATGGCCTCCTTATCGACTACCAGCTTACCTGTATCAGGATTGTATAGTCTTCCTCCAAATGCGTATATGAACTGTATTAGGTCTGGATGAGCAGAGCCCTTCCTATGTATGACTCCCCAGTCAGCACAACCTGTATCCTTTACCTGTTTAGCCCAGTTATAGAGGTCTTTCCATGTAAACTCTCCATTCTTAACCTTATCAGCTAATCCTGTTAGATCGAGGCCTGCACATGCTGCTACATCTTTTCTAAAATATAGTGGTCTAGCTTCAGTATCCTGTGGTAACCCGTATAGTCTACCTCTCCATTTCATTGCATCAAGTATTGTTGGGTAGAAGTCGTCCATTAAATCACTGTATTTCTCTGCATAATCGGTTATATCCAATATATATCCTTCCTCAGCAAGTGTTGATATATAGATGTAAGAGTTTACAAAGAAGTCCCCTGCCTGCCCTAGTGGTTGTTTACTCAAGAACTCATCATATATGGCACCAGGATCCCTCTCATACCTCGTCTCAACCTTTATTCTTACATCAACCCCATTATCACTCCATATCTTATTAATCCTATGAGCAGCCTCTACAATACCTAGAACCCTCATAACACTATTGGGGTCACCACCACTCCAGACACTATATGTCACTTCAGAAACACCATTAGCCTCAAGAGCCTTACCAACCTCAACTACATCCTTCTCAAAATCACCAGTAAGCTCAACACTAGTAGGGCCAACACTAGGTCTCTGCATAACATATATAGCCACAGCAGCAACAATGATCAGTACAACAACAATCCCTATAACAACATACTTAGATATAGCCTTCAACCTACCCATCAACATACACCCCCAAATAAGTAAAGACTAGACCACGACAACTAGGCTAAGAAACTCAATATACAAATATACAATTGATCATTTATAGACTTTTCCCAAACAGAAAACAAAGAAACAAAACCACTTAAAAACCAAACAAGACAAAGAAAACACCGGGGAGGCCACGGG
>CAZVHC010000011.1:0-41308 GCA_964627005.1 uncultured Desulfurococcaceae archaeon | reverse complement strand
GGGTAAGGCAGTCCCACCACCCCCACCTCCACCCCCAGCTACCGAGGAGATGGAGGCTACTAAGAGGGAAGAGACTGGCTAGTTTTCCTAAATACACTTTTTTCTCTACTCATACCACTATTAATGGTTCTACGTATAGATAGGGTGTAGTACTTGGTTCATCATAGGGAGCCATTGCTCCGTAGGATTGCTAAAGAAGTTTATGGGGAGGATATGGCTAGGAGGATATGGAAGAGGATCGAGATAATAGGTGATATAGCGGTTATACGTGTACCATTCTGGCTAGAACCAAGTGATCTAAAGCCTCTTGCTGAAGCCATACTTGAGAGAATACCCTATGTAAAGAGTGTATGGGCTGGGCTCCCAGGTGTTG
This sequence comes from uncultured Desulfurococcaceae archaeon, assembly GCA_964627005.1. Taxonomy (GTDB): domain Archaea; phylum Thermoproteota; class Thermoprotei_A; order Sulfolobales; family Desulfurococcaceae; genus CAZHDB01. The sequence goes on along the minus strand of CAZVHC010000011.1, from coordinate 40,935 downwards.
GGGGAGAGTATAGGCTTAGGAAATACGTACACCTAGCTGGTGAGCCAAGGAGTGAAACCATATACCGGGAGCATGGATGTATGTTCAAACTAGATATAACCAAGACCTATATCTCTCCAAGGCTAAACTATGAGCATGGAAGGATCGCCCGGCTTGTCCGTAGAGGAGAGGTTGTGACAAACATGTTTGCTGGAGTAGGTCTCTTCTCAATAATAATAGCCCGGAAGGCAATGCCTAGTAGGGTCTATAGCATAGACATTAACCCATGGGCCTACAGATACATGGTTGAGAATATAAGGCTTAACCGGGTAGAGGATAAGGTAATACCATTCCTAGGAGATGCTGCAGAGGTTATCATGGAGAAACTTGTTGGTACAAGCGATCGTGTACTCATGCCCCTACCAGAACTAGCACTGGAGTATCTAGAGTATGCTATAAAAGCCCTCCAGGGAGGTAGAGGCATAATCCATGTATACCTACATGTTGATGCAGCTAAGGGAGAGGACCCATATGGGAAGGCTATGGATAAACTATATAGTAGACTAGATGAACTAGGTGTCAGGGGCAGAGTTGTTTTTAAGAGAAAGGTACGGATGATCGGTCCAAGGAAGTACCAGGTAGTCCTTGACACAGCTATAGAGTCTTAGGAGTAAATGCTACATGTTCTCCCTAGAAATAACCTATCTCCTTAGTATAGAGGAGCTAGTGGGTAGGAGATAAAAGGATGGAATGGTAAAGTCTGTCTATAGAGGAGATACCATGGATAATCCAATGGTGCTAGACAATGGCTACAATCACTATTCCCAAGGAGATCCTTGAGAGGATTAGGAGAGAAGCTAGAGACAATAATATGGCTCTAGAGGAGTATATAGTTGAGCTATTGACAAGAGGACTCGATCCAGAGAATAAGGCTAGAGAATACATATTGGCTTCAGAGAAACTATTCAGCCAAGCCAAGGAGGAGCTTGGTAAAGGTGAGCTTAGGCAGGCTGCTGAGAAGTTATGGGGCTCGTGTGCACTAGCTATTAAAGCCTATGTATTACGTAGGTATAGGAAGAGAATAGCTAGTCATGGAGAGCTCTGGAACTATAAAGATAAGGTAGCACATGAGCTTGGAGAATGGGTATTTAATGCATGGGCTCATGGGAACAATATGCATACATGCTTCTACGAAGGATGGTGTACAGTAAGAGATGTGGAGATAGCCATAAGATATATAGGAAGACTCGTTATGGAGGTAAAAAAGATCATATCCTCATAACATATATTAATTTAGTTAATTCATCTAACTGCCATATTTACTAAACACATAATCTACACCAGCACCTAACCCCACCACTATCGTTATCTCCCCAGATCCGTTTCCTCTACTAACATATCTTGTGAACTCACTAGCCCCAACCGCATCAACATCTCGTTATCCCCTATAGACGATCACGCTCTCCTAGTGTATGAATGTACGCTGGTTTTAGTTTTGATAAGGCCTAGTAATCATAATGGGACTGACCAGAGGTTTTCGGGACAATCTCTAGGTTTACATACACATATACAACAGTGTTATGTATTCAATGGATCTATATCTTTTATTAGAGAGTATAGAGAAAAGACTATTATTTATTAAAGCATCAGTATCCATAGCTATTTAGACAATTCCTTGAGAACAATGTTTAGGGCTTTTCTAACACTCATTCCAGACAATGTGTAGTACTTAATACCTGATTGCTGCAGGGCCATGTATGCATGTGGACCCGGACTAGGGCCAACGGCAGCATCAACTCCTAGATCAACTAGCTTCTGCACAGCTCTTATCCCAGCACCACTTGGTGCTTTTGAACCAGGATTTTCAATGACATTGACGGATAATATGTTCCCCTTATCATCGATCTCTACCAATGTGAATGTCTCTGATCTACCGAATCTCCCGGCTATGTGATCATCTAACCCACCCTTACTTGTCACAAAGGCTATTTTCACAGGCAATCACCCTTATCAGACTATATAGGTTAACCTAACCTATCTCTTTAGCCCAGCTGGTTTAATAACTATTGGGGTAAAGGGCTCTATCTTCTCTGGAATATGTCTTAGCCTCCAGTTCTCCCAGTCACCAAGTATGTCCAGTAGCTTCCCAACTACATCAAGTAATGCTTTAGCTACACGGCTTCCTGGATAAGCCTCTATAACGGGTTTCCCGATCACCATTGATCTGGGTACCGCCTCATCATAGGGTATCATCCCCAGTAACTCTATATTCTCCCTCCTAGCATAATCCATGATCTCCTCAACAAGCCTCTTATCTAGATCATACTTGTTAACTATGAGAACCGATGGTATACCGAAATGCCTTGTAAGCCTATGTATACGGATCAGATCACTGAGACTAGCAGGTGTAGGTTCAGCAACCAGTACAGCTAGATGAGAACCAGCTAGTGAAGAAATCACCTGACACCCAATACCAGCAGCAGCATCAACAACCAATACCCCATCACCACCAAGTAGGGAGCGTCCAGTATTCTTAGCCTCAGTGACAAGCTTACCAGAATTAGGTCTTCCAGGCCTTATCCTACCAGAAACTAGTGGGAAGCCGTAGCGTGTTTTCTCAGCAATCCTTATATGTCCAGCCAATACATTGTATCTAAAACTAATTGCTTTAACAGGGCATACAAAACTACATGTATAGCAGCCTTCACAAATCCACTCGTTAATAACGTACCTCCCATCCCTCTCCTCAACAGCACTAAATGGGCAAGCATCAAGGCAGTAGCCACACAATATACACTTATCCTCACGGATAAACCCAATCCTCCCCTCACGATACTCAAGCACACGATCCCACTGATCGACTCCGAGGACTAGATGGAGATTAGGAGCTTCAGCATCAGCATCAACAGCTACAACACGATAACCATGCCTAGCCAACAATATAGCTATGGATGAAGCAACTAGAGATTTACCAACACCACCCTTACCACTAGCAACAACAATCTCGATCAGGCTCATAGGACCTCATCCTCCAAAGCCCCATAGATCTCATGGATCGACCTAGAAACAATTGAATCAGGCCTATAGACAACAACCGGAACCCCCCGGACATAGGATTCAACAGCATCCCTGCTAAAAGGTATCTTAAAATATCTCTCAACACCATACCTCCTCATAACCCTTAGATGATCATCTATAGGGCCAAGACCATAACGGTTAATAACAACCCAGACACGATAGCCAAGCCCATGTACAACCTCAAGCAATGCCTCAAGATCATGTAGTCCAAGAGGGGTGGGCTCAGTAACCGCTATCACTAAGTCAGAGTATTGTAGAGCTATAGTGATCGAGTTACCAGTTCCAGCACCAGTATCGATCAATAGTACTTCTCCAGCAATCTCCAATGCCTTCCTCTTAACAACCGCTAGACCGGGAGGTACATGTTCTTCACCAGGCCGTAGCATACCAGTTAAAAGCCTAAATCTAACACCATATTTCTCAACAGTTGTCAAGTAGCTATAGGCTATGACATGACCACCCTCCATGATAGCGTCATAGGGGCAGGCGTAGAGGCAAGCCCTACATCCACTACATAGCCTTGGGAAAACAATAGGTAGCCCCTTTGGAGGCATAAAGATAGCTCCAGTACCACATATCCTTGCACAAACACCACATGAGGTACACTTTCCATAGTCAATGAATGGTAGGAATACCCTTACAGGCTCCGGGTTCTCAAGCTTCTCAATACCCAGCAGCAAATGATCATTTGGAGCCTCAAGATCGAGATCTGCAAGTAAGAGATCATGCTCTCTAGCGATCAATAATGCTAGGTTAACAGCTACAAAACTCTTACCCGTACCACCCTTACCCCCACTAATACATAACTGCACCCTACCCATTAGACCATACCACCTATATTAGGGTAGCCTAACAGATAGGTTGTTGAAGAAATAATTAATAAGTTTTACCAAAACCATTATTAAGACCCTAGATAACTAATGCAGCAATAATTTAGTTACCCTAATAGGTTAGTAATGTGATATCATGTATTGGATCCCCTTAAGCTTACGTGGTACTTTAGCAGAGATAGTAACATTGCCCATATAATTACCAGGTATACCCCATACATGTAAACCCTATATAGGTTTACCTAGGTCTATCAGAATGTATTATGTTTACCTATTTTATACTCAGTATGTTCTAGCAAGTAATGAATATAGTGATCTCTTGTAATGAAGGAGATCATGTATTACAAGGTAATAGAGAGCATTTGAAACTTCAAGATCTGGATTGGCTGGCAAGAGATTGTGATCCGAATTGATAATGTGGCTAAGTTAGCTATAGTAAAACTTTTATTAATATTATTCTACCCCTAGTAGCATTACCATACTTTGACGACCACTAGATATTATCATTATATAATAATCTATTGAATCTCTATTAAGCAATGGAGTTAGTAATCTTTTCATTAAATCTAAAATATGATCCAAGAGAGAAACTATGGTTATATACAGCAACTATGTTTGAGTCAATATATCAAGTAAATGGAATTGATTATAGAGTTTATTTCTTAATTCCTCTAAACTAGCATCTCTAACTAGCTTTGGAATTAAGGCATATAATCCATTATTATTTACCTTAATAGCTTCTATGATTCCAAGTCTCTGTATAGGTGATAGCTTGGTCTTTATGATCTCCTCAACAGCGTTTATAGCCTTAGTCATATCGGGATATAGTTGTTCAGCCAACAGATCAAGTTCATCCTCAATAGCCTTAACTCCACTATCAAGACCTTGCTCTATAATATATATTGGAAAATACTCCTTTTCTACAGCATCTATCTTAAAACTATGATTATCTCTAAAAACTCTATATTTTAAGGAAGCGAGAACACTATAGATAGAATCCATTGGTACCCTATCCTTATCGGCTGCAACTATAATTCCTGACAAGCCATTGTGTATGGATTCTATAAAATAATCACTGTCAATAAGCTCTTTCAAATAATTTTTAAGTCTATCATATCCCTTACAGTTAATAATTATTAATAGGTTGTTCTGTATCTCTAAAACCATGAGATCTCTTCTATGAATCCTGATCTTTGATAACAGCATCCTTATATTGTAATGTAAATACTCGATATCGTATTCTCTACAACCTATAGATTTCTCTATTAAAGTCTTATACAGTATAGTATCAGTTTTACCCTCAACTAAAAGAATATAAGTCCTTCTGTTCTCCATACAAATTACACCCTTAGATCAAGCTCTAGCTCCACCCTAGCTTTAAGGGCTTCCTCATAACTGTAAAACCTATATTTTAACTTTCCATTCTTTAGAGAAACTCTATAAATAGATATTTCATCTCCAACGTGATATTTCTTAGCTTTCCTAAGAATAAGATCTATTAGTTCTAGACTATGTGTCGTAATAAAGACTTGGTTTCCATGATCAATGTAGCTCTTAACCAGGGCTTCAGCTATAAACTCCATACTACCAAGGTGCTGGTGAATCTCAGGCTCTTCAGCTAAAATAATACCTCTTTCAACACTAGATAATAATGCAATATAGATGAATGCCGATCTAGCTCCATCACCAAGTAGATAGAATGGGATAGAATACTTAGTTAATACAGCTGTTAAGACCCACTTATTATCCTTAGGTAAAACCTTAAACTCTTCAAGATCGCTATACATGGTCTTAAATATATTGAGAAGACGGTTTTCAGCCTCCTTACCCCCATACTCTATGAGGAATGAATATATTTTCTCTGGAAACCCATACTTCCTAACTATATTCCAGTCAATGAACATAGTATTTGATCTTGATTCTTTACTTCCTGTATATATTGTCACTGTTCCATTGTTTTTAAATCCAATTTTATAAGAAGTTGTAATTCCCCCTTTGGCGATATTTACTGTCATTAAACTGGTTTCAGGCTTTGTCATGATTACTACGACCCTAGTATTACCGATTGTGGCTTCAATTAATGCTTTACCATGTTTTCTATGTATAAGATCCTTTATTGTATCTAGACCATACCAGCCCCTCCTTTTCACAATATATTCTAGGGGTATTCTTCCAAGTACATCTAATCTATCAAGTGTTGATACTAGGTATAGGGCCTCGATAATTGTTGATTTACCAGAGTTATTCCTACCAACAAATATGTTTATGCCCTTAAGGGCATCTATCACTTTATTCTCTATAGTCTCTATTCCACGGAACCCCCTGATCCCAATAGAAGATATATGGTGTTCTCTATTAGCTCTACTCAATCAACTACACCATATGCATTATGGAATCTCCTAGCCATAACTATGTTCTTACCGAGCTAAAGGCTTTTCTTCAACGGTGAGAGTAGGTGGAAACACTAGTTTTACTAGACTATGAAGGCTTCGAATGGGAATTTAGTATTGAATCTTTCCCGTGCACGATCAAGTATTCTCTCCTGAGTCTTTTCAGCCTCCTCCCTAACCTTTTCCTCATCAAATACTATTACTCTACCGCTCTCCATAACCAGCCTTCCATCAACTATGACTGTATCAACATCACCTGCATTAGCACAATAGACTATGGAGCCTAGGGGATCGGTTACTGGAGCTGTATGTGGACGGTCAAGCCTTATAATTGTTATATCAGCCTTCTTACCAACCTCAAGACTACCAATCTCGTTCTCCAAACCAATAGCCTTAGCACCATTGATCGTGGCCATCTCCAGTGCATCCCATGCAGTAACGATACTAGGGTGTTTACGGGCTGCACGGTGTAGGAGTACAGCAAATCTCATAGCCTCAATCATATCATTATTATTGTTGCTACCAGCACCATCAGTGCCAAGAGCAACGTTAACACCTGCCTCCATATAGTCTGGTACTGGTGCAACTCCAGAGCCAAGATACATGTTGCTCTCAGGATTATGGATTACATGGGCTCCGGTCTCAGCTAACAACTTAACCTCCCTTGGAGAAACCTGTACAGCATGTACAGCATGGTATCTTGGGCCAAGTATGCCTAGCTCATACAGTAGCTCAACATCAGTCTTACCATGGAGTTCACGGACAAGCTCCTGATCCTTTACAGACTCGGCTGTATGGGTGTGGTAGATAAGGCTGTACTTGTCACTAAGCTCCTTAGCCTTCAACAGTAGCTCCTTACTAGCGTTATACGGGTGCATAGGTGCAACAGCAATCCACAGCCTACCCTCATACCCATGATACTTCTTAACAAGACTCTCAACATGGGCTAGGGCCTTATCAGGCTCCTCCTTAAGGATATCAAGTAGTACATTGAGCTCATAGATACCACGGGCAAGTACAGCACGTAACCCAGATTCGATCAATGCCTTAGCTACAGCGTCATAGCCCCTTGGGCCATAGTGGTTCTCAATAACTGTTGTGACACCACTACGTATATTCTCTATAAGCCCCCATTTAGCAGCTACATAGAAGTCCTCATCAGAGAAACTAGCTAGTGTTGGATGAATACTTGATCTTAGCCATGAGACAAGCTCCATATCGATACCAATATTCTTCAATATACTCTGGAACAAGTGGTTATGAGCATTAACGAGACCAGGGATCACGGCATGCCTGCTAGCCTTAATAATGGTATCGCTATGAAACCTCCTCCTAGCCTCATCAACCTTACCAACAAAAACAATACGATCACCATCAACAACAACTGCTCCATCACGGATAATCTTCCGGGAAGGACGTACGGGAATAATATACTTAGCCTCAATAATGATCATAGACATTGATAAACACCAAGTTAAAATGTAGTATGAATACCCTAAAATAAACTTAGCTAAGACCTAAACACATCTACGGGAAACCGTGTTCATAGCGTAGGATATGTAGACATATATTTAGTATAGACTCTACTATTATAACTATATTGTACCTAATTGCATGTTTATCTATAATTGTTAGTTCATCATAGGGCTTACTACATATTTTCTCGACAATGTTTATTGAGACCATTATATCGTTTATATTTTTAATATAAAGTCTTTGTTATTGGTGGACAATAATTATTCACCAATACTATATGAATCTAAGCTTTATAGATACATCATATCTCTTCTCAAGCTTCCGTATACGCTTAATCCTCTTATTGAGTATCTTTATCATATCCCGGGATACAGTTATAATTATTGTTGAATCCTCAACACTAATATCGGCCTCAGGAAGGATCTTCTGGATCATATTAACTACCTTAGCAACCTTAGTAGTACTTGGTACACGGAGCTTCTTAACAGGTACAACAACCGTCTGTTCACCAAATGTATAGATCTCGTACTCTAGCTCACCAGTTAGGAAGTCACGTACCTCAATAACTGGTCTTGCAAGCTCTGCCTCCCGGAGACCAGTTGGTAGTTTAACGGTCATCCGGACTTCATAGACCTTATCAACCATACCATTACGTATGAAGATGACTGTGTCTATAAGACTAGGTATCATACCAAGTTCTACACGTCCTATGAAACGCTGTATAGCATCTATAGGAGTTGTTGCATGGACAACACCAATCATACCAATACCGGCTAGCCTTAGATCTGTATAGAGCCTGAAATCCTCATCACTCCTCATCTCATCAAATACTGTATAGTCTGGACGGCTAAGCAATAGTATATCGTGCAGCTCGCCAAGATCAGCATATGTCTTACTATACTGGGTGATCTCCGGAGGCAAGATCATGTCTCGTGGGGACTCAATAGTCTTAACAACCCTACCCTTACTAGCATAGTATTCAGCCAACGCCTGTGCAAACGTAGTCTTACCCATACCCGGTGCACCAGCAATCAATATACCCTCGGCTTTCTCCTCAAGCCTCTTGATAAGCTTTGGAGGTAGGTTATAGTCCTCTAGACGTAGCTTCTTAAGTGGACGTACAGCAGTAACTTCCCATCCATCACTAAGTGGGGGCCTAGTAATCACTATACGGTACATGCCCAGCTGGACGATAGTTGAGCCCCTACGATCGATCTCTATGAAGCCATCAGGTCTCCTACGGGCCTCCTCAATAATCTCACGAGCAATCTCCTCAATCTCCTCCCTCTCAAGAGGCTTAGCATCAAGTACTACATACTCCCAATCACCAGGACGTCCCCTCTTAACAACTGGTGGTACACCCTCCTTCAAATGAATACTCATTGTGGTCTCGTCAAAGAATCCTTCAAACCTTAGTTTAGAGGGTTTCTCAGGAGGTATATAGATAACCCTCATACCGATTGCTTCAGCAACAAGTGCCTGGACACGATCACCTGTTATAAGCGTTGCACCAATCTCATAGGCATACTCCCTAATCAATGCATCAATAGCTCCAAGGCCCGCATAACGTATATCACTAGGCCTGGGCTTCTCACCACCAATCTCAAAATCAACCATTCCCTCATCAGCTAGTTTCTTAATCCTCTTAATCTCCTCAAGACCAGCATAACCAGTAGCTCTACCCTGGTTAGCCTGGTGCTCAAGCTCTGCAAGGACAGCCTTATGTATTATAATACGTCCCCTAACCCTACCATCAAGTATTAGCTTGGAAACCACACCCTCGATCACAGCACTTGTATCCGGTACATATACCTCTTCACCAGCTATGAGCGTCAAACCGATCACCTATACGGTCATTATTAAATATTGTTTCCCCCTTATATACTAGTTTTCTCCACATAAATACACTTCAAGCAACGATAGGTTAATGAGCAATGAGAACTTACTAAAGCCTATGTAGCTAGGGGATAACGCTGCTATTAGTTTATACAGTCCTAGGTACATAGTTATCAATAGAGGAGTAGTTAGGGTAGTATTTAATGGCTAGACATATACTGGTTGATAAGGGTATCCAGCCACCATGGTATATTAGGTCACCCTACTACGAGGTTATAGATCGTGAGAAGGGGGTTATTAGATGCTGTATCTGTGAGAGAAGATGTTATTTGAAACAGGGTATGAAGGGTGTTTGCTGGAACCATATGAACATTGATGGGGAACTATACAATATAGCCTATGGGCTACTAAGTGCTGTTGAGAGCCGCCCAGTAGAGATAAAGCCTTTGTTCCACTACTACCCCAACTCTACAGCACTGACGTTCTCTGGCTATGGATGTAACTATAGGTGTCCATGGTGTCAGAACTACTTGTTGAGCCAAGTACCTCCATCACCTGATCGAGCATTCTACATGTCTCCCAGAGAACTTGTCCGTGAAGCTCTTAGGAGGGGGGATGATGGATTATGTGCTAGCTTTAATGAGCCAACGATCCATTTTGAATACCTAATTGATCTTGGAGAATATGCTTCTAGGCATGGATTCTACCTAATGATGGTCACTAATGGCTATATGACAATTGGTTCTTTAGAGAAGCTAGTGGAGGCTGGATATACTGGTTTTAGCATTGATATAAAGGGTTGTCCAGAGACCTATAGGAGATTCCTTGGAGCCGATCCATTGATAGTGTTCCGTAATGCCCGTAGACTATTAGATCTAGGTGTTCATGTGGAGATGGTTTTCCTAGTTGTCACGGGAGCTAATGATACTAGGGAGTGTATGGAGTGGGTTATAGGTAAACACGTGGATATACTTGGTCCCGATATACCATTGCATATCAACCGCTACTATCCAGCCAATAGATATCATGAGCCAGCTACTAGCCTAAAGAAACTATTTGAGGCATACAGTATAGCTCGTGAGAACAATATTGAATACGTGTACGTGGGTAACATAGGTGATGAGAGATACCAGGATACATATTGCCCTAGATGTGGTAAGAAACTCGTTGAGAGACGTGGTTATAGGGTCACGTACTGGGGTCTCGATGGAGATAAGTGTCCAAGATGCGGTTATAGGATAAGACTATATGGTGAATACGTACCTAACAAGCCAACACCACTATTTATGTAGTATGCTTATGAATCAATATATATAGCTATGTATAACCTATACTCTAGTATAGTGGTGTAGTAGTTGACAATGAGATCAAGGGTTTACGTGTTAGTGGTGCTATTAACTCTATTACTCATATCTTTAACTATACCTCCAGTACTCTCAAGCAATTACCTCATATCCAGATTTAGAGAACAGGTTTCAAATAGAATGAAGTGGTTTAGGATCATTTACTCAAATAATACTGTCTCAGACCTTTATGGATCATTTAGTAGCTATGGAGAATCCATGATAGTATTACTCATTGACTCAGATACTACTTTCTCAAGGATCTCTAGTAGATTTGAAGATATAGTTAAAAAATATACTCCACCAGTAATAGTCATAGCATCTAATAAGGGATCGCCATACTGGTATATAGGTAGATTATTTGATCTATCTATAAGGTATGAGATAGACATAATTGATCTTAGATACGGACTTGTAGTACCAGGTAGGACTGTGTATGGGTATACAGTATTCTATGATCCACTAGGCTTTAGAAATATTAGTGGACAGGGGATCAGGGATCTAAAGGTACTTGGCGAACTACAGGTATTTAATGGTGACTCCATAGAGTCTATCCCATGTATTGTTGAGATAGATACTGTATTTAGAGGTAAGACTGTAAAGCTATTCCTTATAGGTACACCAGAAGTATTCCTAATAACCAACGGCTACCTTGATGAAGCTCTTCACTATATGTTGTTTAGGGAGTACTTGATCAATGTCTCCATAGACAATGGTGTAAGAGGAGCTGTATTGATCGAGGCATTATCTGAAGGATTGAATAGACCTAGAACACATATCGAGGAAGTCTTTATGGAGGAGGAACTATCTAGTGCTTACTCTGGTAAACCAGTGGGTATGGGTAAAGGGACAGACTTTGTCTTCTCAATACCCAAGTCATTCCTACCCATCATAACAGCTATAGCTCTCCTAATGACAGTCTTTGTCTACGTGGTAGTGTTCACCAATATATACTGGGTTAGAAGGAGGCTTCCATATATGCCGGAGATTAATGAAGTTGATGAGACTGTAGAGAGTGGACTGCATATTTCAAAACTGTATAGTTCAAGGGATCCAAGGGATTTTATAATGGCTATTGTTAGAGGAGGTTATGGCTGCGAGTTTATAGTTATTGAATCATATTATTTCATTGACAAGTTATTTAGGGATAAAACTGGTTATGGGGTAATGGATATTATTAAGAGAAAGAATGTACTACAAACGATCTCCTCAAGACTAGGTATTGACCCACATAAGCTTAGAAGGGATCTGGTGTTTCTACACAACCTATTTATCAGGACAGCACTTGGTAAGAACATTGAACAAGGTAAATGGGGGTTTTTAATAAATAGATTACTAACAATACTATCTGAACTCTCCAACCGCTTAGAGGGGATATAGGGATGGGGGAATATAGACTTGGTTTTGAAGATGCTAGAGACTTCTATGAAAAGCTAGACTCTATGCTCTCAAGATATATGGTTGGTCTCCGTGAAGAACTAAGAATTATAACAGCAACACTACTCTCTGAAGGCCATGTATTACTTGATGGAATACCTGGTGTAGGTAAAACTGCATTAGCTAACTCACTAGCTAGAGCACTAGGGCTATCCTTTAAACGTATACAGTTCACACCAGATCTATTGCCTAGTGATATACTTGGTACACTAGTCTATAACCAGAAGATAAATGATTTCGTATTCCGTAGGGGACCAATATTTGCTAATATAGTCTTAGCAGATGAGATTAACCGTGCAAATCCAAGGACACAATCAGCACTATTAGAGGCTATGCAGGAGAGAAAGGTTAGTATTGAGGGTGTAGACTATCCCCTCCCAAGACCATTTATGGTGATTGCTACCCAGAACCCCATAGAGTTTACTGGTGTATTCCCACTTCCAGAGGCTTTACTAGATCGTTTTATGGTTAAGGTCTTTATCCCAGTACCACATGGTGATCGTGTAAAGGAGATCCTTTATAGAGTTGATAAGCTCACTAGACCATTTGATGAATGGGATATTGAGCCGATCATAACATGTGATGAACTACTGTGCTTATCAAAACTTGTCTATAGAGTAAACTATAGGTCTGAGGTAAAGGGTAGACCGGACATAGTTGATTACATAGCCAAGATAGTTGATGCTACATGGAACCATAGGAGGGTAGAGTATGGTGTATCACCACGTGCAGGCCTCTATACACTACAGTTAGCCCGGGCACTAGCACTACTTGATGGGAGAGACTATGTTATCCCAGATGATGTCAAGTTAGCAGCTAGGTATACACTGGTCCATAGGCTCATACTTAAGCCTGAGGCACGTGCATCAAATATTGATCCAAGGGATATTGTTGAGGATATATTGAAGAGTGTTGAACCACCAATACCCTAGGGGTCCATGGTGTATTGTAGGGTTGGTTAAGCCAATATTTTCAGCTATAGTTGTTCATAGGAGTACACGCATACTCCATCTACTCTCAATGCTACTACTCATAACCGGGTTCCTATCTATACTATTCATACTACCCGATCAGAGGTTTGCCCTGGCCCCAATAAGCCTTATATCAATGGGTATAGTGCTCCAGATAATAATCAACTATTCAAGGCTACGGCTAATAAGCCTATCATACCTAATAGTCCAAAATACTGATTGGAAACGGGTTGTGGATAAGGAAGTTGATGAGGGGGAACCCCTTGATGTTATCCTGGAGGCTAGTATAGGGTTTATTGGTGGAAAGCACCTGGTTACAATAGTTGATACACCACCAGAGAGCTTCACATTAATAGATGGAGGCTATAGATGGTTTGGAGAGATAGGCTCACATTCAAAAATAAGGGTTAGATATAGAGTTAAGCCTACACAGGGAACACACTATTTTGGTATAGTTTATCTAGAACTATATGATCGGCTTGGACTATATAGGTCTAGGCTAGAGATACCATTGAACCGGGAGGTTAGGGTACTTCCAGAGATCTTTATGGATCCGAGGGAGATTGTGATAAATCTATCGGGTAGAATACCTGGTGGTCTATCACTTACAAATAGACCTGGCATAGGCATAGAGTATTATTCAACGAGAGAGTATGTACCGGGTGATGACTATAGATATATTGATTGGAAAGCAACAGCCCGGCTACAGAGGATTATGATTAAGGAGTTTGAGGAGGAATCTAGTCTCAATATACTCCTATACCTACTCATAACGCCGGAAATGTACCGTGGTATTCGTGGGGTTACAAAGTTAGAGGTTTTATCGAGGATAATATCAACACTGTCTAACTACCTAGCCTTCCGTGGAGACTATTTCTCCCTAGGCTACATGATTATTGCCTCAGAACCCATAGTAGGATTTACAGGCTATGGGCGTGGCTATGGACATACATACCTTGTTAGGAGGGTTTTAAGCAGTATACCATGGGGTGCGAAGTACTTTTTCCGTGATGTATCTAATGAGTTATCTCGTGAGCTAAGTAGGGTTGTTAGGAGGGAGAAGACAAATATTATTTTATTTAGTGATTTTAACGATGACATAGTGTTTATACAGTCTATACTCCCAGTACTTCATAGTCTAAAGAGGATGGGGCACGAGATCATAGTTGTCATACCACATACTATACTCTATGAGAAAGAGATGATCAAGTATGAGCTTATTAGGCAGGGTAGGGAGGAGCTTGTGGATAAGGTGTTAACGCTACATAGGCTCTACTGTGTTAGGAGGGAGGAGATAATATCGGAGATAATGGATCTTATTAGGGGGTATGGGTTTAAACTAGTACATACATCACCTAGGGATACCATATACGATATAGTAGAATATATTGAGCTTGTGAGGAGATACTATGGATAAACATGGCTTATACAGTATCATAGGTAGGCTTATAGCCTCCCTAGCCTTATTCCTAGATACATTCTTCCTCACACTATACATTATGGGGTTAGAGCTTATCTACGGAGTACTAGCATCACTAGTAATCCTTGTAATAAGCATGGCTTCACTGATAAAGCATAGACTATATCTAGTGGTAAACATTGTACTAGCGATATTATTGTTCATAATATACTCATTCATCCTTAGTGGAGATATGATCTACTCCATCATAGCTGAAATAACACACCTAGTCCTAATAACTTATATATTATTCACAGATAGGATCGAGAGAATGAGGAGATACATCCAGAAACACTCTATGCTACCCAGATCAGGTGAGGCTGGTGAGACTCCTCTACATAGGGCTTTAGCTCTACCACTAATCTCTATAGCCATAGTACTTACTATATTCTACCTAATATGTTATCCAGTAATCTCTAAATGGATAGTTATATCAAGTACCTATCTCCCATCAATACCCACCATAACAGTTATCATAGCACTCATCATAACATACATGTTCTACAGTATCACCAGATACTCTATAGGCATGGTCATGGAGATATACCAGTTAACCATACTACGTAGTGTCAGAGAACATGTTATCGAGATTAAGAGGTACGTACAAGAGATCTATCGTAGGAGAAGTAGTATAGGTTATGCTGGAGGATTAGAACTATCGATCCTAAGGATAACAATATTTATCATCTCCCTCGCACTACCACTAACCATATACTCTCCATATGCATCAACACTTGTTGATAGAGTAAACAATATCCTCAGAATAAACGATCCCCTCTATTCACCACTACTATTCCTACTGCTCGACATGATCCTATCAACACCATTACTTATAGGGCTAATGATATTATTTGAAAGAATACTATCCCTAAGATATACACTCAAGGGACTACTAACACCTATAATCCTTATATCTATAGGTTTAATTGAATGGTTTATATTAAATATTTATCTAATACCTATCTAGAGACTGTATAGTTATCATTTAAGCTATATAGTATACACAGCTATCTGGTATGTAGTCTCTTAGCTTTAGCTACTAATTAGCCATGTAGTTATTGTTCCCTTATTTCTTACCGTTTCTAGAATGTTTACTATGCCTTCTATGTTTTTATTCTCTATCTCTTTCCTTAACATATTCTTTTCTTCCTCTGTCATTTCTAGTATGGGTAGTGTCTGTATTAATTTCTTCACCTGGGTTAATCCAAGGTATTTCCTTGTAAACTTTGCCTCTGAATACTTGTATGTTGTCATAAACTCGCTATCAGTGATCTCTCTTAGATAGTTGAGTATAGTGTTAAAGTAATCCTTTAGCAACAACTGATCATCTCTTGAGAGCCTCGGTTTAAAGAAGAGCTGTATGGGGTGTGTCCTATAGGGTGCTTTCGTCACCACTATACAGTCCACGTTATATACTTCCCTTATAACGTATAGACCTGCCTTCTCATCCTCTCTAATACCATCTATTGTCTTTACAAACAATATATTACCCGCTATCTTGTCATAAAGCCTCTTATTTACATGATATACTCTCCTCATATACGTCCGTCCATTATACCTATTAGCATCAATACATACAATACGGTAGCTACCCGGATTCTCTAAAAGCTCTTTCTCATAAAGATAATACTCCACCTCAACAGGTATATTGGAGCGATAAACCATAGTATAGTCATCAAACTCTGTCCCAGCCCGGTAGTTATTGGAGGGTCTTATTGTGACAAGACGTTCACGGTAGACCCTACCAGCCCTTATAACCTGGAAGGACTGTGGATGATGCCTAGGAGCTTGTTTACGTTCAAAGAAGAATATGCCTACGTGTTGCCCAGTATAATCAAATATCTTTTTCTCAAACACAATAACCTTCTTGATCACATACCATAGTAGGAAGTCTCTACGTATCTTATTAGATACTGATGCACCATATAGGAAGTTGGTGGGTATTATATAGATCATACGTGGTATACCATGTCTAAGATCATTTATTAACGCTAGCTGGTATAGATCCTGGTAACCACTATTCTCTCCACGGAAATAGTCTAGCCAAAACCTATACATAGGGTTCTTCCGGATATAGCCTATATATAGATATGGAGGATTTGTGACATGGTATACGGGTAGCCCTTTATCAAGTATCTCCCTAGGATAATCCCGGAGGGTATCCCAGATACGTATATTCTCCTCTACAAGTCTATCCGGAATCCCTAGCTCCCGGGCCCTCCTACGTGCACGTATAACCATTTCCGGGAGAATATCGTATAGGAATATATGGTCACGGAAAAACTCTACACGTTCACTAGGATCTAGGTGCTTGAGAATAGGTAGTATTAGGTTTCCAGAACCACAGAAAAGATCAACCCAGATATAATCGTAAAGCCTATCCTTGATCTCAGGATAAATATATTTCTCAAATATATACTCGGGTGTCTCATAAGCACCAAATTTCTTCCTAGTCAAATCATCAATAATACCCGGTCACCCCAGCATGTGTTTCCCTACACCTAGTAGTTAATGGATATATGAACTAGTAAAAACCCTTGTTTTCTTACATATCCTTAAAATAGGGTGATTATATAGACAAGATATGAGTGTACTAGGTATTGGTATGGATGATTACGGATGAGATTCACTAGTAGAACTGCACTGGTAATAGGATTGTTGCTTATAGGGTTAGCAGTCTATTTCCTCATGTACACACTTGATCTACTGTATGCCTCTAGAAACATATATTCATTCATAGGATCGCTTGTAGGCGTACTTGTTGGGTTAATAATGTTCCTTGTAGGTGTTGCATTGATTAGAGACTCGATCTATGCATCAATAGTATCTGAGGGCCTTGGAGAATGAGGGAACTATACATACTGTTTCTCATACTATTTACTCCATCAATAACTGGTTTATCATATAGTAATGGTTCTCCAGAGAATATCGTTGTTGGAGGATATATATTCACCTATAAGGGGCTTTACCGTGATCTAGGGATTAAGAGGATCTTTAGTGAAAGCCTAAGGAATACACTAGCCCTCTTTGGAAATGAATGTGTAAGTGGCTGGAACATAATCTATGACAATGATAGAGTCTACGTTAATTCCACGGTTTATGGAGATATAGTTGTGGAGAAATACTTGATCGGTAGATTTGAGAATCTATCCTACAAGGCACTCCTAATCCATATAAGATCAGTTGAAGCCCCAGCTAAACCATCAATAATATTCCAGCTTAAACACATTAGACCCAGATACGTATCCCTCGTATACATCATATTTAGTCTATCAAATACATACATGGATAAACCAGATCGTTTTGTTAGGAATGCACTTGATCCCCTATTCAATACACTAATAGATCTAGGGATACTTGATCCTGCATATGGGCTTACACAATACCTAGGTAGTGACCCAAGATATTTAGATGAAGTGGAGAAACAAGTTATACTGGCTCGATACTTCTTTCTAGGCACAATATACCTAAACCCAGATAGTGGATCAGAGGGCATAGTATATGATCTATTGTATAATGGTGTTAATGACTATGAACTAGCCCTTCTAGCGGCACATTATGCCCAATATAAGGGGCTGGATTATATAGTTATAGAGTATGGTTTTAATGGACGTAGATACTGGTTTACACTAGTTGAATCCCATACACCCTTATCACCAGTAGATCGTATATTCAGTGATCTAGAGTGTTGGGGTAAGAGACTATACATAGTGGCTGGTACACAGGATAACCTATGGCACTGGATCAAGTTATCAAGCAATGGTGTTGAATATATTAGATACTATAGGTTATCGGGTAAAAGGCTTGTTGATGTAGATAGTGGTGTATGCAGGTTTAGGATAGATAGACCTAATGGCTGGATCCTGGTACGTTCACTATCTACACCAGGTAAGGTAGTGATCTATTATTGTAGTACGGATTATCATGTAAACTATATAGGTCCTGCATGTCTAGTACTTAACCACAAGTATAATATATACTATGGGTACCGGGAGGATGATAGGGTAATAGATGATCTAATACGAAGTAATACCCGTGGAATAATTCGTGGGAGGAATAGGTTCATAGAGTACTTGTTTCCATGGATTAAAGGCTATGCAGTAATTCATAGAGAGGGTAGGAGGGTTAATGAGAATAGGACTAGTAGTATAGAGATGAAGGGTGATAAGGAGAAACTATTATCCTATAACTTCTCAGAACTCATAAATATCACAATCCCACATAGCATCATAAGTGCTCTTGTCCCAATAGCAGCAGTATGGGTTATAACGGTCTATATAATTGTATTCCTATTCATAAAGCCAAAGCATCGTTCTAGACATAAACTATTATCTAGTAAACACCCTGCCTACATGGCTGGAGAGATCCATGGATCTATTGATAAAAGGTTATTTGTGGATAGGACTATTGAGTTAAACCTTAGGGAACGAATTATCAATATATTCTCACAGGTAATACATGTACTATCAAAGTCTGTGGAGAAAAAGCCTTGGGAAACACATAGGGAGTATGGACTAAAGATCATGGAGAATCTTGGTAGAGGAGTACATAGTATTTATCATAGACTCTGTATATTGTATGAGAAAGCTAGATTCTCTAAGAGACCAGTATGTAAGAATGATCTTGATGAAGCCGTATCATTATATAATAAATTAACTAGATCTATTGATGAGCGGTTTAGTTAGCTATCTATAAAACTTATATATAGATCAGTGAAAACTAATATATGTGCTAAGGCCTTATCTATTGGGTGTGAATATGGAGAGAATGGTGTATTTAGCTATAGTATTATCAATAATATTGATAACTCCACTAGTTAAACCAGTATATACGTATGGACAGCATACACCACATTGGTCATATAGGGTTATAAGTACTGAATGGATTGTAGAGGATGTATGGGAATCCGATCTAGACTATGATGCTTCGAATCTATACCTAGCCCTAGATCTTAAAAATGATACTATTGGTCATACTGTTGGTATTATTGTTGTAAATACTACAACTGGTGAAATAAAGTATGGTAGGATAATGCCTATAGGCTATGATGAATATGTAGGAGATATTGATTTTGATGAGAGGACTGGCTATGTCTATCTCGCTGGCTATGCCTATAATAGTAGTACTGGAAGATATAATGCATTCATAATAAGGGCTACTAGAGACCTTAGTAACTATGACTATACAGTACTTGAGACAAACTATGACACATTCTTCTATGGAATAAGAGTTACACCGGGAGGAAGTATTTACTGTGTAGGTTCTCTACGTCTAAGCAATGGTATACGCTACATCCTTGTAGCAAAATATACTGTCAACCTAGAACTTATAAATTGGAGGGCATGGACATACTATGCAGATCCTGATAGCGGTTGGCTATGGAATGCTACAGCCTTTGACGTTGATCTAGATTATAATGGTAATATCTATGCACTAGTTGATCTAGAGTATTATGAGAAAATAGGTGATGATGAATATTATTCACCACTATTCGTTGGCATTATGAAGATCAATTCATCACTATATGATGTAGAGTATATATGGTATGATCTTAGGAATAGCGATAATAATTACTACTACTCAAGACTAGGTATTATCAAGGGAGGCCTTGTATCAAGTACTGATGGACAATACATATACACAGCATTTACAGCTACGGATGACTATGATACAGCGGGTACACCAGCAATAGCTGTTGTAAAGCTCTACTGGAATGGTACTGATTTTGAAGAGGTTTGGAAAAAAGTATTAGCCACACAGGAGTGGGAATGGAGTCTTGACATATATGCTAGTGAGGTAGGTGAGGTAGTTGTTGCTGGAGCTACAACAAATGACTATGGAGTAGGCCTTGGTACGAGCTATTACCATCAGATATCACTTGTACTAGAACCAGATGGTTCTCTACATTCAAGCGTTATTGGAGGTAATACATCCGGTGCTGCTATAGGCTATACTACAGTGTTAAGTAGGAATGGGTATGTATTTATTGGTGGATACCTAGAGACCTCTGTAATAACATACTATGATGTAACCAACGAGACATCAATACAGGTCAAAGGAGTAGGAAGGATCGATAAGGAACATATAGGTACATATGATGGGCCAAGAATAACTGATCTAGAGCTGGTGGAGGCAGAGTTCAAGCCATTAAAGGTGGAAAACATACTAATAAACGATCTTAGATCCCTATCCATGGGTAAGATAGGTGATAGCGTAGGTGTATCTGGTAGTACAAGTGATGATACAGCATTAATGACTCTACTCGATATACAGATCCAGTCACCTCCACCACCAGTACCAGAACCATTCTATGTAGTGCTTATATCGGCTGTGACTATAGCAGTAGCCACTATAGTGATCATAAGGTTTGTGAGAAGATGATATAAAGTAGTCCATATAAGTACTTACTAGTACCTGTAGTGGTATCCATAATTGTAAAAATAGATCTACTCCTATGAAGATACTATATTTTCCTTCTAAATACTATAAGGGCTATAGAGGCTATAGCCGAAAATAGGGTTATAGCTAGTAGGAATGTAGGTATGCCATTTGTTCTAGAGCTATATGTTAAATAGTTATCCTGATATACTGTATTGTCTAGAGGTTTTTCCTTAACTAGTAACTCACCTGTATATGCATTAATGAGGTATGTATGTAGGTATCTATTATTGATAATATATGAGCTATAGTAGTAGAGTCCTATTGAGTGTAGATTAGTGTCTATTAATGCAATAAGTTCCAGATTCCTTCTAACTCTAATGTTCTCCACACCCAATAGCCTATCATTAATAATTCTCATAGCATCACTGGTATTTAGCCTAGGTTTATCCAACATACTAAATTCGGTGACATAGTTTTTAATGAGGACAAGGGGATTCTTAAATATAAGTCTATTGCTACCTATAGTGACTTGACTAATTAACGGTATTAGCTCCCCATTATGGTAAGCATATATTGGTGTATTTAAGTGTCTAGTTGTTAGGATATATGTCTTATTAACTGAACTATTAGATAAAATGGTCAGTACTAGTTCTCTGGGCATATTCCTAGAAGTGCTAATGATATACTCCTTTAGCGACTCTATATCGTATACTAGGGGGCTATTTATCCCCCTAGTAGTTAATAGTCTTTCTTCAATACCTAATACGTTATTTATAGTAGGTGTATCTGATGTAATCTCTATGGAGTATATACTGGTATTATGATGATTTGTTATAATTTCTAGGCTAATATTGATCCTGGTATCTGGTTCATCATCCGATTCTACTGGATAGTCTATAGACCACATGATCCTATATGCATGTGATAATGCTAGACTAGAGTACCATGTACCCGATCTATCTATGATCGTAGGCTCCAGATCATTGTTGTCTATGATACTATAGGCTTCCGGCATATATTTTCTGAGGAAATTATGTGCTTCCAGCAAAGCCTTTTCAACACTACTATACATAGGTACTTGTTCCTCTGAATGTATAAGAACATAACTAGATATACTTATACTTGAACATAGTATAACTATGATCATCAATACCGTACATACAGACCTTACGTTAGGCAATATACCACCATCAATCACTAGGCATAGTCTATCCTATCACTTATGTATGCGATGCAATATATGGTTATTGTGGGTACTAATGGTCTTACTTAAATACTGCTAGGATAAATCCATAAACCTATGAGGAGGTGTCAACCACTATATACCTGTGGGGGAGGGTTTTATGAAGGCATATGTAAGTATAGACTATGAGGGATTACCCGGTATAGCATCCATATCAATGCTTGGCCCCAGATCACCGCAGTATGGGCGTAGTGTAAAGATCGTTACTCAGGTAGCTAAGGTAGTTGCTGAAGAACTATTGAAGAATGGTTTTGAGAGAGTAGTTATAGCCGATAGCCATGGCTCAATGACAAATATAGACTATACAGAACTACCCCGGAACACTACATTGATCCAGGGATATCCACGACCATACTCAATGCTTACCGGGTTAGATGAGACATTTACGGCAGCATTCTTCATAGGATACCATGCAGCGGCAGGTACTAGATACGCTATACTCGATCACACGTATAGTGGGAGAGCATTCTATAGGATATGGGTTAATGGTGCACGGGCTAGTGAGTACCTCCTAAACGCTTATGTGGCTGGAGAGTATGGTGTACCAGTAGCCCTAGTAGCTGGTGATCATTATCTGGAGGAGGATGTTAGAAATCATACGCCATGGGCTGTATTCGTACCATTAAAGAGGGGGCTTAGCAGGTATGCAGCCTCCTATAATAGCTTCCAAGAGATCCTTGGGAGCCTCCGGAAAGGAGTATACATAGCAGTACAGAGGATTAGGAGGAGGGAGGTAAGGCCGCTAGTAATCGATCGGCCTATTGAGCTACGAATAGAGTTTAGAGACAGTATATTTGCTGATGCATCTGAAACCATACCAGGTGTTGAGAGAATAGATGCCTACACCATAGTCTATAGAGTAGATAGTGCAAGAGATGCTCTTGGCCTAGTTGAGGCATTAGCACTAGTTGCAGCAGGTGTCTATAGTCTTAGACAGTATCTGTAAAAGGGATCAGAAACCAGGGTTAGTTCATAGCCTATTAGCTCAATTGTCCTGGCCTTCATCATCTCCATAACTTGTTTTCCCTATGAAAACCTAAAACAATTACCTCCATCCCTAGGGTAACCCTATGATGTTTTGTGCAAGGTTCCTCATGTAGGCAAGTTCTTTCTTAGTATGCATCTCCCTATTCAACATTATAATAAATAAGTCCTTATCTCTAATACTCTTTATAAACTCACTCAGTATAACATACACTTTTTCAACACCATATAGTGTTATAAAGTGTGATGCATTATCGAGTATGAGCACTGTCCTTGACCCAGCAACTCTCTCATAAACAAGCCTCAGTAAGTTATGATCGAGTGTTGTGACGTATGCATCATAGGTTGAATCATATCTTGGATAACCTACACCCCTTAATACATATACCGTTATGAGTCTAACACCATTTGCTATAGAGATATTCTTAGCAATGGTTATGTGTGGATTACCGAAATATGATATATAGATTATGGTATCAACATTTCTTAGTCCATTAATGATCCTGTTTAACAAGATCAGGAGCATCGTCCTAGTCCTTATCGGATTAGATAACCCGTATTCCAATAATACATGGTTCTCCCCTTTAACACCCTCTTTAACAGATCTATAGATTGGCTTAAGGTATACGGACATCCAATAGGTGGAGTAGAGTATCAATAGCATTGTTATCAATATTATTACAAAAGATAGTGAATGCATAAAGAGTATCGTGAAAAACGATCCATAGTAGTACTCCTGGATAAAATCTATGTAAAAGTAGGAGAGACCCATGATAGCTGCTATAAAACATACGGATACTAGGTCAGGATATATAGTTCTCCTAATACGTAAGAATAGTTCATAGCTCAATATGAATGTTGCAAACCACCCCATAAAACCTAGGATTAGATCGGGTCTTGAGAGCGGAGGTACTGTTGGTGCCGGGTTATAGCCCATTAGATATAGGAATAATGGTGTTAAATGCATTACTACAGCTGTTAATATAGCCAGTAATATAGTTAATGGTACCTCTGTCAGTTCAGCTCTTGAGGAGTAGTAGTTATCTATTATAGTTATTAATCCAGAATATATTAGGTATAGGGAAACAACGATCCCAAGATCAGCTACTATGGTGTCACAAATATATCCAAAACCACTATATGGGCTTATGTACAGGGATAAAGCTATAGTTATCTCTGCATAGGCTAGCCCTATCCATCCATAGGCAACAACTCTCCATAGATCATCGTATTTAGCAAGTATAAACGTGAATACAAGACCCATTACTACTGCTGGTGTAAAACCAATGGCATATAGTACTGAATCCGTTACCATGATTATATCAGGTTGGTAAGCCTCTCTTGTAATCGTACTTGATATTATGGTTAATAATATGAGTGCTGGAGCTACAATTATAGTCCATACCCTACCTATAAACTCGTTAATATAGTTTATAAGTTCACTAATCACTATTGACAATTAGGCTCTCTACCCATATAGTATTTAGGGAGGTTATGGTATTTTTAATTAGCTATTAATCATCACTAATACTGATTATAGATGGAGTGTAATCCCTAGTAATGGGTTAGATACCATGGTTAAGGTGCTAATATTACTTGGTAGGAGAGTTGTTGAGGTGGCTAGTACGGGAAGATTAGTTGTAGGGGAGATAGGATCCATTGTAGGACTTGATCCTGATAATGTACTAGTAGTTGTAAATGGTAAAGATTATTGTGGATCCAGATTATATCGTAGAGGAAGATGATGTAAAACTAGTTAGAATCGGTAGTGGAGGATGACCTACCACATACTGGGCACTTTGGATTCCTCTTAACCCCAACCTCCATAAAAGACATGTGGAATCCATCAAATAATAGGAGCTTACCAATGGAGGGCTTACCATAGCCCGTCAATAACTTGATAACCTCTAGAGCCTCAAGAGCACCAAGTATACCTGGTAGAGGACCAAGTACTGGTATGGGTGTCTTAACCCTTGGTTTACGTGGGAATACACATTGTAGGCAAGGACCTCTACCAGGAACGATCGTTAGGAGCTGTCCATAGCTCTCCTCAACACCAGCATGTACTAGTGGCTTATTGTATCTTACACAGTACCTGTTAACTATGAATCTTGTCTCCCAATTATCAAGTGCATCAACTACAACATCAACCTTAGGTATAAGCCTCTCTGCAAGTATATCGTTAAACCTCTCCTTTATACCAACGATCTCTACGTATGGATTTAGTTCCTTTAATTTCTTCTTTAATACATCAATCTTGTGTTTACCAACATCCTTTGTAGTATATAGTATTTGACGGTTAAGGTTACTAAGCTCAATAACACCATTATCAACAACAGTTATCCTACCAATACCAGCTGCAGTAAGGTAATATAGTACAGCTGAACCAAGGCCTCCAGCACCAACAACTAGTACATGGGACTTCTTAAGTAGGAGCTGCCTATCACTACCTAGAACCCTTAACTGTCTATCATATCTCCTAGCCTCCTCTACACCGAGCTCCGCCAAAAAATGATCTACCTCCATCTCTCAATAGACTTCAAGATATTCTCATGTATAGATAGTATCTCTAAAACCCTATCCCTAGGACGATCATCACGTGTTATAAGCCTACCAACAACCTCATAATCAGCACCACTCCTCAAAGCCTCTCCCGGAGAACCACCTTGTGCACCAATACCTGGTGCTATTATCCTTATATGTCTCCAGCCACGCTCCTCTAATAGCCTACGTAGTTTCCTCAGTACCCATGGCCTTGTAGCTGGTGCTACCAAGCCCCAAGACCCAGCCCTGATAGCTAGATCGACAAGACGGTCAAGCTGTTTATCGAATAAATCCATACCACCACGATGGCTCATAGAGACAATGGTTATGAGTAGAGCATTCCTCCTCAACAAATACTCTCCAAGCTCCCTCAATCCACCATCATATCCTATGAACCCATGGGCTGTGAAGGCATTAAACCCTATCTCCAACAATGGATCTATGGATAGGATCATCATATCACTTATATCGGCAAGCTTAAGATCAGCTATTTTAAGCTTATCAGAACCCATAAGATCCAGTAGTCTAGCTAGATTACTAAGACCACCACACCTTATAACCATAGGTAACCCTACCTCATAGCCTGCAACAAGATCCCTTGTCTCATCAACAATCCGTAGCCCCCACGACAGCCCATCAACCACGTTAGCTGGAGGATCAAGGGCTACTATAAGCCTTGATCGGCCCCTATAGGGATTATTCATCCTAGACACCATTCATAGCAACTCTATGTATTACAGAGGAAATAAGCATACTGTATGGGGAGAGACAATGTATTAGCCACTCCCTTTAAATCCTCATCAACACACTTATCTAGACAGTAGGGTAGTAGGGGATGGCTAGCCAAGTATCTATTGAGGAGAGGATACGGGCTTACATAGATAATGTAGAGTATGTACTGGATAAGCTTAGGGAGAAGGGAGTTGATAGGAAGTACCCCGATCTATTTGAGGCTGTTAAGCTCTACATGGAGGATGCCCGATACTATCTAGATGAGGCAAAGGATCCGTTTACAGCACTAGCATGTATAGCTTATGCTGAGGGACTAGTTGATGCACTTAGGTATCTTGGGCTTGAGGAGATCGATTGGAAGCCCCTATCAGAACTACTAGCTAGGCCTAAGGTACTTGTAGCAGGTGGTTTTGAGATAATACATCCCGGGCACATAGCCTTCCTAAGAGAGGCTTGGAGGAGGGGACGTGTATACGTGGTTGTTGCTCGTGATGAGAGTTTCCGTAGGTTTAAGGGACGTGACCCAATAATACCTGAGTATCAGAGGCTAGAGGTTATTGAGAATATAAGGTATGTCTATAAGGCCGTACTTGGTGATAAGGAGGATTATCTAAAACCCGTGGTTAAGATAAGGCCTAACATAATATTCCTCGGCCCTGATCAATGGCCTAGGGAGGAGGAGCTTAGAAAGAAGCTGGTGGAGAGAGGTCTTGGTAATGTTAGGATTGAGAGGATGGAGGAGAGGATTAATGAAGAACTATATAGTGCTAGTAGAATCATCAAGGAGATCATTGATAGGTATTGTGAAGAAAAATGAGTATTCCTGGATAAATTATCTACTATACCTTCTCCACCTATAGACTATATATACACTAGTTACTATAACAATTAGTATCAATACTATTATGATAATCATATTTGAATAGCTGGGAACACCTATTTGCTTATTACTAGAGGTACTCTCCAAAGCATTACCACTAGTATTTGAACTAATAGTATTAGGTGAGATAGCCCCAGTAACTGGTAATTTCAGCCCTCTTATATGTTCAAGACTATCTACACTGTCTAGGAGAACTGTGTTACTCTTTATAGTTATTCTTTTTGATATTGGGTCTTCATAACTGTTAATAACTACTACAAGATACTTATCATCTATGAATTCGGCTTTCTCAACTGTACAGTATAGATAATTGTTATTCTGTATATAGCTGTGAAGCTCTCCATAATCAATATTATATATACTGATATTAAATGAGCAACTATTGTTAAGGATTATGGCTACATGATTGGATACACTTGAACCATGTATAGAGATAATCTCTTTATCCATTTTCCACGTGTATTCACTACCACTATCGGGATCTACTGCTATAATTAATGACTTACTAGCTAATACTATGTAGTCCCGTGTCCTAACATAGGAGAATACATCATCATATACTTTCTTATAAACTACTGTTCCATCGAATAGGATTTTTGAGACATAAGTTAGTACCTGATTATTTGTAAGGCCTTCAGCAACTACAATAAATCCCTCTGCATACTCTAATGAATAAATATCATTAATATAATAATCAATATCTATATCAGCTACCTTAGATACACTATCTCCAATCCTATATACAAGTATTGCATAGCAATCAATCCCAAGAACCAAGTATTTTCCATGATCAAACCAGTAGCTCACTATATCCTCATGTATCCTACCCTTTATACCAAGTAAGTGTATGGATACATCATCATTGATCACTAATAAACCTAATTCCATGGCGGACTCTGTATCTTGCACATAAGAACATGTTACGAGCATCTTATTACCATATATTGAATCTCCTTCTATAGAGAATGTAGTACTAATATAGCCAGCATAAGTGATACTCGATATTTCAATATTGTTGTAAAGCTCTTCTCTATTTCCAATTATCTTGTACACTTTGAAACGAGTTATGTTCTTTACAATGTTTAGGTCTTTATCCAGGATAACTATTTCAACACCACTAGTTACTTGTCCTTTAATACTCAGAACTATTTCATTTCCAGTATAGCCGAGTGCATATACCCTAGATCTATTGATAATCGATTTTCTATCAACAACACCCTTACCTAGATCCACTCTGCATATCACATGTGTTAGTGGGCTTTCGTTAAACCCTATTATATACATGTGTTGCTCATCGTATCCAATTACTTTATGGAAGTTTGTCATAGGTAATGGAATAACTTTTGTATCAAGTTTATCCAATGATGTTAAGTGGAGGTATAGTGAGCCATTATAGCCGAAAATATAGAGAAGCTTGTTTTGATACACCTTACTATACATTATGTATCTAGGTATTGTTATTTCCTTTGATAGCAGTAATCCTTCACTATATCTAGTTTTGCTAATCTTAATAACTTCTAGATAGTCAAATAAACCCAATAAATTAATTAGCACTAATGAGTCGTTATAGATGATTAAATTTGTGGTAAAAGAACTACGGATCGGTATTACTACTTTCTTTTCACTCTCATCCCTAACACCATATAAATAGACATTAGATACAATTCTATTAGTGATAGAACTATTTACAATTAATACCTTGCCTGTCCTAGGAGAGTATGCTACTTTGCTTCCAACGGTTATTGGTGTAATTACTGGATATCCGGATATATGATCTGTATAAAAGTAGTTAGGCCTGTATCCATTATAAGGATATATATTGAATGCTTTCCTTAAACTATATCCATCTTTTCCAGATACTGTCACGATACATACAGCATCTCCATTATATACTGTAATTGTCGCATATAGTATTTTATCACTACTTAGCCAATAGAATTCATTTAGATATCCCGGACTAGGTGGTGTACTCCATATTATCTCTCCATTTATGTCATATACATCTATTTTTACACAATAGTTTGCATAACCTATATCAAACCATGATGTAGAGATAGCTAGGGATCTGTTGTCCGGTGACCACTTTAATACTCTCTTAACAGTATATGATCTTTTTACAAGATTAATTATATCTATATAATCAACATGATTTGGGACACTCCTTACCCAGAGAATCTGTCCGTTAGGGTCTAAGACTACTATATATGACTTGCCGGATAGGTGTTCCTCCATATAAGCCAGGTATTTTCCATCAGCTGTGACAGAGAATTTTATATTATATATATCGTATTTATTATTAAACCCCATCTTCCTTCTCCATATAATGTCTCCATTAATGTCAAACGCTTCAATAAAAATGTCTCCAGAACTATCTTGTACGGCAAACACTAATATGTCTCGGGCAGGTGTCTTCAGTAATGCAAATGGTTTATCTAGGATTGTTTTTACAAGTTTACCACTAAGGTTAAATGTATTGATTATTTTGAAGTCTTTATTAATAATGTATACTCTTTTCATTAGAGCTAGTGCAAAATAGTCTTTATCTGGATTACACTCTATGAACCCATTAGGTGTTTCTCCATAATCTCCTACACTATAATTAAATACTTTGTTTTCTCCATTAGGTTCTATAACAATGACCTGGTGAGTAGGAATAGCTTTTATGATCTCCTCAACTTTTGACTCATTCTTTATAATCATATGGAGATGTTGTGCTAGTAATACAATGTATTCCTGTGAAACCCAGTTCACTATAACAAGTCTATTATCAGGTAGACAGGTAAAATCTGATAATTTACCTACAGATCCATTTATATGGATTTGTCTTAAGGAGTTATTTGTGAATAGATATATCTTACTGTTGCCGATGATGATGAATCTATCTCCACACCATCTAATCACGGGTATATCTACTTCAACATTATCGCTAACAATAAGTTCTCCATCCCCATCATAAATAGTTAGTATAAAGGTTCTATTTAACAAAGAGCCTCTCATATGGATCTCTTCAGATAATACTGCATAGTAGCTTCCACTAGATGAGAACTTTACATCAGCAGTTATTAGAGCGATATACTCCCCATAGCTAATGCCTTCACGTTCTTGAGCTAATACAGTATTACCAATAATGGGGAAGATAATCAATAGCAATAGTGATAATATACATATATATTTCAATATATTGGTTCACCTCAGAAACAATATGTTACTGCCATACTTAAAATGTCCTACTATTGAATAGACTATATAGTCATCTAAGGAGCTAGATTACTCTGGTATACTCCTTCTTTATCCTCTGTGTCTTAGCATATAGTATTCCTAGTTGTGAACCTATTATTGCTATAACCCCTGATAATAGGACTATGTAGAAAGCTAGAGCTGATAACCCCATGTATGATGATAGCATTACAAGGAATTGCTGGGGGAAGATTAGTGTTAGCATCAGCACTAATGATGAGAAAGCTGTTAATGAGATACGTGATATAAGGCTGGGTGTAGAGGGTAGTTCACGTGTGACTGATGTACTATGGTATCCATAATGGTATGATGCAACAATATATGCTGGAAGCCATAGGAACATTATCACGTGGAACCATGGCCCAATATCAATGATCATTTCTAGTGTTTCATCAAGCGGGATATTCATAATTCTCACAATTATTAATAGTGATAGAGACTGTAGTATGAAGAGTCCTGCAACCAATGCTATAAACTTATCATGTTCTATAGGCTTAATAGTGAATGAGAAACCAGTTAGTACAAGCCCTATTATCCCATAGATCCCTAGAGCGTATATGAATAGTGTTGAACTAGACAGTTGACCAGCACCTATGTAGGTATAGGTTGCGTAACCAACAGTATAGGCCTCCCCATATATTAGGTGTGCAGGATCATATACTAGTGCATAAATAATCAGTATTTTCGTAGTTAATCCATTCTCTAATGTCCCACGTACAACAATACCGAAGTAATATACTATTATAGGCCCATATACATTAGTTAAATTATCATCCACAAAACCTACAACTATACAGAGTAGCTTAGGCCTTATAGTCTTTACAACATCATAATAGCTTGAGGGCATATCGATTGAGACAACACCAGGTATCCTCACCTCATCATAATAGTTTAGTGGAACACCCTTCCTAGCCTCCATAAGTATTGAGTAGAAATAGTCTAGCCCCATACCATAGATCTCATTGATCTTCTCCCCAACAATATAGTCTAGCTTATAGACTCTCTTTGTAGAACTATTACTGTACCCTATAACGTATTTCTCAGCGATCTTAAGATCTTTTACAAGGATCATCACAGTATTATTGAATGTCCTAACATCAGCAATACTCATCGTAGCACCAGGATGCTTAGGTAACACCCTTACACTACCCGGTATAGAGCCTATGTCTCCAAGACCCTTCTTAACGACTTCATCACCTATTACTGCAGCTAATGTGTACTGATCTAGTTTCCTATACTCTCCACCATATACTATTGGATAGATCATCAATGAGATACTGGATAACAACATTAGTGTAAACAATGTTCTCCATAGCATCTGCATCAAACCCGATACAATTATACTATTAAAATCCTAGTCCCTATTACCCTTTACTATATATCAGCTTATCCCTAGTAGGCTTCTCTAACTCATACAGACTCCTAGATCTCTCCCGTGCATTCCGGACAATAGATTCAATATCGACATCAACCCTATACCACTTATCAACACCACCTAGTTTCCCAGCAGCATAGGCTACATTATATCCAACATTATATGCATCAAGTACTGCAGCCTTATTCTCCAGTACATCATCCACACTATGATGGTAGGCAAGAGCCCATGCAGGTATATGGAACCCCATACTATTTAGTGTAACCATTAGATAAGCTATAGCCATTATAGCACCAGTATCGTTACCAACAGCTATAAACCCGGCAACCTTACCATCAACAAGACTCTTACCGGTATGGTAGATCATGTTCTCAAAACACGTCATACGATCAATAAGGTTCTTCAATAACCCACTAACGCCATACCAGTATAATGGTGTAGCTATGACAAGACCGTCTGAACCAAGGATCTTTTCGCCAAGATCGTTGAAATCATCATCCCTAATTACACATGGGAACCTACATGCATACTGATCATCGGATACACAGCCTATACATGGCTTGATATTATAGTCTACTAAATGGATAATCTCAGCCTCACCACCAGCGTCAACAACACCCTTCTCAGCAGCAACCAATAACTTGAGGCTCCACCCATATTTCCTTGGAGAACCATTGATCAGTAAAACCCTAACCATAGCACACCACCATCGGGATCCTCAACATAATATCCATAGTTCTATCAATACATGTTAATACGGTAAATATAGGTTTTGACGATCACTAGATGATCCATGGGGTCTCCATAAGATATTAATCATTACAAAAATGTAATTAGACATACTATATTAGTTTTATAGCCCATACCTAAAATTATCTAGTAAAGGGGTACTGGAGACTATGGTTTTAAAGAAGACAAAGAGGATGATCGTAGTACTCCTTATAGTAGCAGTTCTACTAGCAGTGATACTATATATAAATCCATATGTGGAGAGCCCATCTATAGAGCATACACCCATAGAGACACATGGAGCTTCTACAACACCTTCACCACCTACACCAGTAAGCAACTATACCTCTCCACCATATGAGGATAGGTTGCTCAAATACATTGATCTCGTTGAGAAATACAATAGGATCAATATTAGTAGCAGGTATATAGAGGCTATAATAAGATCTGTTGAGACATGGTATAGGGTACAGAGACTATATGAAGCCTATGGAGGCCACGGACTAGTACCACTCAGATCAATATCACCAGACGATCTAGTTGCCTTCCACAACTACTCACTAGAGGTTAGTGAATATGCTGCTGAAATACCCTATATGTACTCATGGATCTACTGGTTAACAGGTAATAGGACATGGCTAAACCGTGTACTCTATAGTAGTGAGGCAGTATGGTACTGGAGTGTAGATGGTATGCCTCTTGGGGGGTGCTGGGGTGTAACCGATCCAGTGATCTATTATCCAGAGAACCATAGCTATGGGATTAGATGGAAACTCGTAACATGGTACTCCCATGCACCAGTTGGATGGGTTAATAAGACTGGTTTTGCAGAGGCTGCTCTCCATACATGGAAGTATCTCCTATGGTATGACCCCTACTATAACTGGACATTCATTATCCCATGGGAAATGATCTATTACGGTAACCTATCGGCTATTGAGAGGTATAAGAGTAGCTATATAGAGTTTGTCCATAGGTGGCTGGATGGTGGTTTACTGGATAGAGGGCCTTATGCCTACATATTTAGTGGATCATTTCTTACTGGCGGTAATGTAGTCTATGATGGCGGCTCAATGGTTATTAGGATAAATGGTTATCCGGGCTATGGGTCTACAGTTTCTCTTAATAGGACTGTAGAGCTTGTAGATAATGGAGCCTATGCTATACTATTGGATCTAGAGATCCGTGGTGAACCTGTATCAATAGATGCAGTACTATATAGTGATAAGGGGTTGTTTAACTATGGTGTTCAGGATACTAGTGGAGTGAATGGTTCAGCCTACATACTACTTGGATCAAACTATATAGGGCTACATGGTGGTGGAGAGTATGGGCTTAAGCTATCCTTTAAGCTAAACCATAGGGGAGAAACGATCATTAGAGTACATAGGATCGGTATACTAGCGTTAACACATGTATCAAAGACATCTATTGTCATACAAGGCTATTTCTGGGGTGATGCTGTAGCACCAATGATTCTTTCCTTCCACGACTACTATAGGGAGGAGGCTTCTAAGGCCATAAGTGATCTTAAGGTTATGCTTAGGGAGATACTGGAGTGGGGTACTGATAGGATCTTCTACCCACCAGATCCTAGGTGGAGTTTCTACTACTGGAATGTTCAGACGAATTCTCTAGATGTAATAACTATACCGGGTCATGGGGATATACATTATGCTAGTCTTGAGGAGACTCTTGAGTCCATGATACCAATATACCTTGTATCCGGTGATCAGGGGCTACTCGATCTTATAAGGGATCTTGCTAGATGGCTTAGCCATGACAACTACTGGATGGGTCTTGGATACTGGAGCCTATGGTTTGGCTTATGGGCTCATCTATGGCTCTACGTGGTGACTGGTGATGAGTATTTCTGGAATGAGGCTAGCTACTACCTAGACAATATGGCTGCTTTTAATGAGAGTCTTGATGAGGAGGTTTCTAATGCAGCTAAGTTTATTGAGGCAAATATTGTAGCATACTATATAACTGGTGATACAAGGTATCTTGGGACAGCACAGAGGCAGGCAGATATACTATTGGAGTTATTCACTGATCGTTTATATGGTTATATAGTATCATATGCTGGTGAACCAGAACTAGCTCGTCACGATATGCTTGCATGGACTATGTCCCCACTCATAAGCCTCTACCTTAGACTATGGGTTCCGGACTGGATGCTCTGGATGTACCCGGTAGTATATTCCCATGGAGGTAGGCCCAACGGCTACAACACACCTATGGACATAGTCTATACACCAGAGTATATCTACATAGGTGATAGGTACCCGGTATACTATGTATTTGGTGGTTATAGGGGGTTCATTATAGTACCCTATGGTATAGGTAATGTTAGCCTATTACCAGTGGATTATTGGCCCTATAGGATAGGTATCCATGTTGTTGGTGATGAACCGGTTTATCTAGTAGCATTCAATAATACTGATTACCCGGTCAAGGTAGGCTATGGTAGAGACTATGTGGAGATAGAGTCTAGCGTTTATAGGGTTTATGTGTTTAAGAAAATGCCTATGGCCAAGATCGAGGATGTAGTCTCCATTGATGGTGATATAGTCTATACCGTCTATGGAGGCTATGTTGTTGTCTATGGGAAATCGTTTAGGATAAGCTATAGCTTTATAGGATAACCCGGCATAGTCATATCTACTGGTCAAGTGTTTATGGAGGGGTTGCTTGGGTGAAGATACTAGCTATACCACTTGCAAGTACACTCCATGGGGAACAATACTATCTAAGCGTATACAAGGTGTTTAAGGAGTGTCTTGAGAACTATAGTGATATAGAGGTCTTTGACAAAGTTGTGACTAGCGACAAGGATCTGCCAAGAGATCTTAAGGGATACGATCTACTCTTGATAATACATTTAACTGGAGGTACAAGCGGTTATGCTAAGAAACTGGTATCCAGCTCTGGTTTACCAGCATTACTTGTAGCATATGGTAGACATAATAGTCTTGGTAGTGGCTTATCAGCCCGGTCATGGCTCCAGTATAGGGGGTATAGGGTTTGGCTCCTCTATGCTGAGGAGCCCAGCGGGTTCTGTAGTTTATTCAATAGCGTCTATCGTGGAGTCTATGCAGGCTATGGCCTGTCTAGGCTACGTGTACTAGAGGTTAATGCTGATGGTGTAGTTAGTGAGGATGCAAAGAGGTTTATGGAGTCCTTGGGTGGTGTTGTTGAGGCAGTTAGTTTTGAGGAACTCCATAGGATTGGTTCTCAGGCCTCTAAAGAGGATCTAGTGGAGCTCTATGATAGGGTTTCCAAGTACATGGATCTATCTGGTGCTGAGCCCGGGTATCTAATGGATGTTCTCCGGGTATACTATGCTCTTAGGAAACTGGTTGTTGATGGAGGCTATAATGCTGTATCAATAGATTGTTTCCCCTATGTTGTAAAGTATCGTGTGACACCATGTCTGGCCGTTGCTATGCTTAATAATGATGGTATACCTACGGCTTGTGAGGATGACTTCTATAGTCTTGTTGGACTAGCATTATCAATGCTATTAACTGGTAGACCCGGATGGATAGCTAATCCAAGTGGTGTATCATGTGAGGGTTATTTGAAGCTAGCACATTGTACAATAGCTCCTGGTCTCTGTAGAAACTGTATGCTAGTACCACATTTCGAGACTGGGTACCCATATGCACTAGCATGTAGCTTGGAGGATGGAGAGTATGGGCTTCTCAGACTTGATCATGGGTATAGGAGGCTTGTTGTCTACCGTGTTAGGCATAGGGGTTCCGGACTACTGGAGCCCGGGTTGTGCCGTACACAGTTCCATGCCGATATAGATGGGATCGATGGCTATGGGTTTATAGAGGAGGCCGTTGGGAATCACCATGTACTAGTACCGTGGGTTGATGGGCTTGAGACTATGCTTAAGACACTGGCTTGGTGGATGGGCTGGGATCTAGAGGTACGTGGTTAAGGGGCATCCTGTTATGCCTATCCCAAGCGAGGATGATCTTTTAAGGACTATACTTAAATACCTTGATCGTGGGGGGCCTGGTGAGAGACTAGATCCTGGTGATGATGCTCGTGATATTCTTCCTCGTGGACTGAGGATTGTTTTTACAATGGATGGGTATAGTATTGGTTCTGCATGGCTTCCATGGAGGGGTCTTGATGATATTGGCTATTCTATATTGGCTGGCTCTATAAGTGATCTTGTATCTAAGTCGGCCTGCCCCTATGGTTTTATGACTGCTATTGGAGTCCCTGTTGACTGGGAGATTGGGTCTGTTGAGATGCTTTATAGGGGTTTTCGGGAGGCCTGCCGTGACTATTGGTGTAGATTGCTTGGTGGTGATACCAATAGATCGGGTGATCCATGGGTTGCTGTTGCTGGTATAGGGTTTACAACTGCAGCTTATCCCCCACGTAGGGATGGTGCTAGGCCGGGAGACTATGTTGTTGCTACAGGGTACTATGGTGCTATGGGTGTTGTTGCAGTTGATGGTGTTGAGGAGGCTTCTAGGCATAGGTGGGTTGTCATGGCTACACGTAGGCCAAAGGTATATGTCCAGCTAGCACCAATTATAGCCTCCTACTCAAAGATAGTGCATGCATCTATGGATGTTAGTGATGGACTAGCCTATACACTGTATACTGTAGCCCGTGGTTCAGGGGTTTGTATAGAACTAGGTAATCTACCCCAGTACCACCTAGAGCTTAGAAGCTATTGTAGGGGTGATGAACAATGTATGCTGGAGAGGATTATGTATGGTGGGGAGGAGTATGGTGCTGTACTAACAATTGATCCGGGATACATAGGTAGATTTACTGGTGAGCTGGACAGCTATGGTGTACCGTATAGGGTTATTGGGAGGGTGGTAGAGTGTAGAGAGCCATTGATAACCTATAGAGGTAAGGAGATAGAGATACATAGATGGGATCAGTTTAAAGGATGGATAAAACTAGATTAACCCCCCGGTTAACCATGGAACAACATGCTCCACAATATAAGATAGACCATACAATCAAATATTCAGTCAGGAAAACACCATATTCTATATTGAACAAGACATATACAGTATAACAAACCATAGAATATACGATACAGCGTTGAAGATCAAATAGCTGAAGCCATGGTACACAAACCTATTGGGCAAAACCATAATATCTATGGAAATATCACCATATTTCCAAAGATCAAATAAAAACTCCATCAACCATCAGCAGATACATGACCATGTCAACATATTAAGTATAGATACAGAAATATTAGGCATGAGACATTAGGGAATGATCTCATGTTCCAGAACCCGTAAAGTATAAAAACCCACATACCACGAGAACAGCCAAGATCTCTACGAAGAACAACTAGATCATCGATGAGCCGGAAATGCTTATATAGCAGATCAGCATATATTATAGTGTACTAATCAAAACTGAGGCTTAGGTGTAATAACAATAGAATTGAAAGTCCTAACCACATTATCACCCCTTCCTTCACAGCCTTATCCGGTGTAATAACAATAGAATTGAAAGGTATATACATCATAGGGTTTATATACAAGCACTATAGGACGGGTGTAATAACAATAGAATTGAAAGGGCGGTAATCAAATTGATTCACCACAATGAAACTCATGTGGTGTAATAACAATAGAATTGAAAGTCTTCACTATGCTGGTGAGACATCATTGCCGGTAGCTGCTGGTGTAATAACAATAGAATTGAAAGGACTCATATTGAGATACATATAGATACAGCAACAGGTGTAATAACAATAGAATTGAAAGAGTTTATGGAGTCTATCCTTTAGTATCTTGTACTTGGGGATGGTGTAATAACAATAGAATTGAAAGATGGCAGTCATGTTCATTAATAATGTAATTAGTTGTGGTGTAATAACAATAGAATTGAAAGAACACCGTGTATTTGATGATAAAGAGTTTGTCTCTTTGTCAAGGTGTAATAACAATAGAATTGAAAGGTACCAGGGCAATAGCAACTACAGCCTTATTCACCATATTCCGGTGTAATAACAATAGAATTGAAAGGCCCCGCTATACGGCTTCCACACGCTTATATCGCTCCATTCATAGGTGTAATAACAATAGAATTGAAAGATGTAATCTCCCCAAGGATACAGCCTATCAGTATCAATATGTGGTGTAATAACAATAGAATTGAAAGATTACAGTAGGCATGGAGCTACGGGACAAGGGCATACGGTGTAATAACAATAGAATTGAAAGGCGGCAGAAGCCTTACTCGCACTAGTTTTAATCCAGATTGGTGTAATAACAATAGAATTGAAAGTTCCTCAAAGAAATTCCAGTGGATGACATTCTTTCTGGGAGGTGTAATAACAATAGAATTGAAAGAGCTCCTTTGCTTTCTCAAGTATTAGATCTTCTATGAAATGCTTGGTGTAATAACAATAGAATTGAAAGACACCACCTAGTAATCCCTTGGAGTTTCCTGGTTGGGGTGTAATAACAATAGAATTGAAAGTAGAATGTAGCAATGGTATAATCAACAGCGAAACAATACTGGTGTAATAACAATAGAATTGAAAGCGAATTTCTGGACTAGCCCTATCGTTATCTTCTCTATATTCTTTGGTGTAATAACAATAGAATTGAAAGATATCGTATCTAGCCCTTAACTCGTCCTTATGAGTTTTAAGGTGTAATAACAATAGAATTGAAAGGTTATACCCTCTTTAAACTTCCATTTATCTAATCCTAATGGTTGGTGTAATAACAATAGAATTGAAAGACCTAAAACTGAGAATATTGATATATACTATAATGCCACGGTGGTGTAATAACAATAGAATTGAAAGCTAGTAATCTCCCTAGCAATCCTAGCAGCTTCATAGTTGGTGTAATAACAATAGAATTGAAAGCCTACTTCCTTTGCCTTTCCACCATATATTCCTTTCCCATGGTGTAATAACAATAGAATTGAAAGATGGGATCAGATAGAGCTATCATTAACGCGTTTCGGTAGCTGGTGTAATAACAATAGAATTGAAAGTAGAAGATCCAGAAGACACCAGCACAACGATAGTAGCTAGTGGTGTAATAACAATAGAATTGAAAGACTTGTATGGCCATTTACAATCCATGATATATCCAATATGGTGTAATAACAATAGAATTGAAAGATAGTGGTCTATGCTGATGAGGAGAGGGATTCTGGATTAAACATTGATGTGGTGTAATAACAATAGAATTGAAAGATTAGCTCAGAGAGTGACTTAGACATAGTTTTTCCAGGTGTAATAACAATAGAATTGAAAGTAACATAGTGATTGGTAGGCTGGGGTATAGGGCACCACGTTGGTGTAATAACAATAGAATTGAAAGTTTACATCTTCTCTAGCCCTACCCCCAACTGCTGTCAGGTGGTGTAATAACAATAGAATTGAAAGTTTACTGTATCACGATCCAGTTTTTCCAATACTATCTTACCCGGTGTAATAACAATAGAATTGAAAGTGTTCCATGGCCTGATGATGTGATTAAGTAAAGAATATAGGGTGTAATAACAATAGAATTGAAAGTTCTCCATAACAATCTTTTCAATATGATCAATTTTCCTTAAGGTGTAATAACAATAGAATTGAAAGCTATGCATTTGCTTTGCCTCCCCGACGCATTTCGCCTCCCAATGGTGTAATAACAATAGAATTGAAAGAATATATATAAATAGGGGATCTATAATACCTATTTTATATAGTGTAATAACAATAGAATTGAAAGATCAAACCATGAGCGTATATAGTTGCTCCAGCCACTTGTGTAATAACAATAGAATTGAAAGACACTAGCTAGAGCATGACTAGTGATCCTAGCTATCGCCTTCCAGTGTAATAACAATAGAATTGAAAGAGGTACTCCATACTCTCCTGGTGGGAGTGCTGGAGCCAACAGGTGTAATAACAATAGAATTGAAAGATTGATAGGGAAAATATTAGGAGTGTCTATGACGTAATGCTTGTGTAATAACAATAGAATTGAAAGGGGTAAAACTCTAGTCTTGACCATGCAA
>CAZVHC010000010.1:0-41998 GCA_964627005.1 uncultured Desulfurococcaceae archaeon | reverse complement strand
GACTATAACCCACCATCACCACCTGATAGTGCCTTAAGCGTTAACAGATTTGCTGTCATTAAGAAACCAGATATTGACTGGAATGATTATGTGACAGTATCATATAGCTATGGAGGAAATCCACGTGACAAGGCTAAGGTTGGTACAACAGTAACGATAACTATAAGCCTACCTGATGAGATAAAGTATCTACTGAATATTACTGGTGCTGAGCCAGAGCTCACGTTTGATGACTTTGAAGTAATAAATGTGACCATGTACAACCTTGATGAGTCAAGCGACTCAGAGATCATATTAAGTATTATTGGTGGCTCAGTTGTTGATAGTTCAAGTAAGTACCTTGGTACCGAGGGCGTGTCATTCGATGCATCACATACCGTCATAACAATAACTGGTACATTACAAGAGTTTGTACCACTAGCTGTCCATGAGGATGCCTCATTTGAGCCTAAGGCATTCTATGGATTCCACATCTACTTGAAGCTAAACAAGACTAGCGACGTAGGATATGGGCTAAACTTAACGGAAATAGGTACACCAAGCTGTCCAAATGTACTTGACAATGACACAATAATGTTTACCGCAGAATTTGAAGGTAATGTTACCGAGGAATACGTTGAGGTATGGGCATCAATAGAGATCGATACAACCTATCCTGACGCTGCCTATGACCCATCAGATCTAAATCCAGGTGATGTAGTCAAGTTCAAGCTACACAACGTACCAGTACCCTACAATGATACTTCATTACTATACGCTATCCTATTCGATACAGACTATACAGACATTTATGTGGCTGGATCTGATGCAGACTACCTCTCCAGTGAATCAACACCCGAGGACGGTATTCTAGTCTATAACGTAACATTGCCTGAGGGCGAATGGGGTGGTAGAGTAGCCTATATCACATTCATCTATAGAAGCATTGGCTACGAGATAAGGATAAGTGAGACACCAGAGTGTGACCCATTAACACTAACAGTATATCCATATGCTGACCTATTCGTACTAAGGAACCTACCTGAGGACATTGTGTTAATGGATGGTGTAATCTATAGACAGTTTGTACACTACAGTGAGACAGACTACACAACAGCACCTGGAGACTATATACTAGTCAAGGGATACGGCTTCATAACTGAGGGCGGTGTAGATGTATACCTAAACGATACCATAAAGCTTGTCAAGGTTCTAGAAATACATAGTGAGAACGATACAATGCCTCCATACAGCTTTACGTTTGAAGTTGATCCCGGGCTTGCTCCTGGCCAGGTAATTTTGGTGCTAAAGATTAATGATACATCAACCGGGAACGTAATACCGCCAGCACCTAATAATAAGGTGACAGTGACTGGTACACTTCACAGTGATACCAATACCTACACGCTAGGTACACCATTAGATATTAATTATAGGGAAGACCTACTTAAGATCCTTGTAAACCCAGGCCTAGTGTATGACGCAATTGTACAGACAGTATATGTAAAGCAGACAAGGCTAGGATCCTTCGATGTATATTATGACCTTGTTGAGGTCCCCGGTGAGCCTGGAAACGACACATTTGTTGAGGATACTTGGGAGGAGCCATTTATACTAGAAGTAATTGGTATGGAGTCATCAGATTTCACAGTAGTATTTGTCAATACATATCCACATGGATACACTTATGACTGGATGACAATAGACCTAGACCACGGCTATGCCATTAAGAACTTTGTTGGCGAGAAGATACCATTTATAGCCTATGGTCTCTACACAATAGTTATCGATAATGGTACAGATACATTTGTGCCAGAGGCCATTAATGGCAGCAATGTATTCATGGTGCACACGAACCTAGATATTGATGTTGGTAGTGATGATACAGAGGGACTAAGATGCGATGATATAACATTCAATATAGTTGGTGGATTACCAGATGATACACTAACATTTAGAGGTACTGGAACAATTACTGTGGACTCTGACATTGGTGGATCAATTTCACGTAGTGAGACAATAAGTGTTGATATATCAACTAACAGCTATGGAATCGGTAGTACAACAGTCTCTGGTACAGTATTCTATGACACGACTGAATTAACAAGTGATGTTCACAGCTATATGGACAGTCTCTCATTAAGTGGAAATGGCACAGTATCATTTACTATAATCTACGATGCTATATTCAATTACTACACCAACACCTCATTAACCATCTGGTATAGTCATTGGGGTACTAATACAGAGAGGGAGTTCATCCTAGAATTAACAGGTTCCGTTAACTACTACGAGGTAGTCGATGAAATTGACTGGTCAGCCTCAGTATTAATACCTAGGACAAGAGTAGTAATAACAGTACCTGAGGTAGTAATGCCGGGAGATAACATTACAGTACAGATAATCGTACATAAGTCCGATGTAGAGCATGACCAAATAGTACCTAGTGAAATGTGGGATCTACTGTACCCATACTGGATAAGTATAAGATTAGTAGACCTATCAGCATCAGATGGCAGGTGGAGCACCCTTTATGGAGGATGGCTAATGTTTGATTCAAGAAGGACAGAGATAGCCTTACCAAATGGTAAGACTGCAGAGCTCAAGCGTGTATTTGAGGATGTAGATGGTGATGGTGTTGAGGAAATAGTATTCCTTGCAATAATACCAGCTCCTGTACTAGGATACGATACAACACTTAGAGTAGACGTAAACATTACATTAGCATTTGAAAATACAGGTAACGTCACCGATCTAGAGCTTGCTGATTATGACTGTACATTTGAAGGCAACTATACTGGTGCTAGGATGTGGGCTGTACAGTACACATGGTACCTATACGGTGGTGATGACCAGCTCACAACAGTACTAGGACTACTAGAGGCTAAGCTAGACTACATCAACGACACTACAGTCTATATCAAGGCTAAGGTTGATGACATATGGACATATATAACGGTCGACCTAATGGACTTCCTAGAGGCTATGAACAACTCCATAATCACAAGGATTGATGATAGTACTGCTACAATACTCACCAGGATTGGAGAGATAAATGTAAGCCTAAGCGATCTAATGATGGAGCTTGCCGATGAGATAATGATCAAGATCGATGACTCAACAGCCATGATCATAGCTAACATAAGTGCTGTTAACGAAACACTATATCTAAAGATTGATGAGTGCTGTAGTGACATAGAATCACTAATTAATACAATCTACTACGACTTATCTGCAAAACTAGACTCCATAAACACAACAATAACATACTATGGAGATACATTAGAAATGAAGATTGATACTATGAATGATAGTCTAACAATGCTCATTATAGATACTAGGGACGAGATAATTGATACAATAACCAACCTCATCTACACCAAGCTTGAGAGTATGGAGTCCAACATCATTGGTAATATAACATACTATGGCGATACTCTAGAGATGAAGCTCGATATGGTTAATGAGACACTATACTTCAAGATCGAGGATGAGGCTGACAGGATAATAGAGGAATTATCATCATTGATAACCACTAAGGTGGATGAGATCCTTAGTAGAATTGATAGTGCCGAGTCCAGGATAATAGGTAATATAACATACTACGGCAACATGCTATATGTTGAACTAGCAGATGTTAACAGCACCCTATATCTCAAGATCGAGGATGAGGCTGATGAGATAATATCAGAGATCGAGGATTACGTAGTATCAATGCTTGGAGAGA
This sequence comes from uncultured Desulfurococcaceae archaeon, assembly GCA_964627005.1. Classification (GTDB taxonomy): domain Archaea; phylum Thermoproteota; class Thermoprotei_A; order Sulfolobales; family Desulfurococcaceae; genus CAZHDB01. The sequence continues at coordinate 38,292 of CAZVHC010000010.1, read as the reverse complement.
TACTCAATAGGCTAGATGACGTTGAATCAAATATCGTGGCCAACATAACATATTGGGGAGACACACTAGAGCTTAAGATAGATAATGTCAATGCAACATTACACTTAGCCATACAGGATGCTAAGGAGGATCTTGAGGGCTTAATAACAACTGTATACACTGACATACTAGATGCAATAGCATCTGCTAAGGAGGAGATAGAGGCTAACATAACATATTGGGGAGACACACTATACATGAAGATTGATGCTGTTAATGAGACACTATACTTCAAGATCGAGGAATGCTGTGACAACCTAACAGCTCTAGTATACAGTCTAGAGACTACAATACTAGGTAGACTAGATGAGCTAGAAGCTAACGTGATACTTACAGTACTAGCTGTTAACGACTCTATAGTCAGGCACATCGATGTAGTAGCTGACGACCTTAGATACGATATACTACTAAGGATTGATGAGGCCGAGTCAACACTAAGTGATCTCATAACCGTCAAGGCTGACGAGATAATGTATTATGTGAACGAGACTGCTACAACAATAATAGCTAAGGTAGATGATTCAACAGTAACCATAGTCAATGCCATAGACTCTGCTGAGGCAGACCTAGAGGTATACATCAACGATAAGGTTGCAACAATTAGGAGTGACATAGCTGCTGTCAAGACCGATACTGAGAACATAATTGGCCTAGTAAATGCCCTACAGACAAGCGTCAATAACCTAGATGCAAAGCTAGTAGCCGTCAATGACTCACTATACACACTAGTACTTAGTGTTGGAGACGATGTAAAGGCTACAATAACTGGTAAGGCAGAGGACATACTCAACTTCCTCAACGACTTCAAGACAACAACCGATACAGGCTTCAGCAACGTATTATCAGCAATTGATGAGCTAAGCTCAGAACTAGAGACTGCTGAGTCAGACATACTAGCTAACCTATCAAGTGTACACAATGACCTAGCAACCAAGTTAAGCGATCTAAGCACAGCATTAAGTGATGCTAGGACAAGCATTGAGGGCAAGATAACCAAGACAGGCTCAGACCTATCCAGTAAGGCTGACTCACTAGCTAGTGACCTTAAGAAGACTGTTGAGGACAAGAGTGATGCTGTAAACAGTAATGTAACAACATTCAGTCTAACACTATTGATACTAGTGGTTGTCCTAATAGGACTAGTAGGCTATAGCGTAATAGCTGCTAGAAGGGTTAAGTAAGGTTTTGAATAATACTTAATTTAACTCAAACACTTTTTTAATCAATAAATCAATAATGAACTTCTCCTCCCTTCTAGAGGTTTTAATATTTTCTATATAGAACTATTTTTAAGACCCTTCTATTCATAGGGGGGTTAATGAAGCAGTTATCGCAGTATCTATCAGTAGCCATTGTGTTATCAGCTATGTTTATTGTAGCTACTGTAATGACTATGTATATAGATAGAGTTTATGAGTCTGCACTAAAGACCAATACTAGTGTTTACTCTAGGAGACTACATGTTTATACAGTCCTACTTGATAGCTATAAGTATGTTATAGTCTCCTTTAATGGTAATGATACGGTTTTATACGAGATCATATTGGTGGGACCTGATGGTGGAAACTATAGGCTAACAGAGTGTGTAGGAAATGGTTCAGGAACGGTTGTATGTGGTGCTGCAGTATTATCATATATTAATACCACTAGGTATGTGGATGGTATAGTGTGTTCTAGGGAATCATTAATTATAGCTAGGATCCCCAATGACCACTATCTGAAAATATATTCTGTGGAGGGGGTCTATATTGGCTAGGGCATTAACTACATATCCATTAGCAATACTTCTAACAATATCACTACTGGCTATAACAATGATCACGATAAACTCCATAGCAAAGATCTCTATGCTTTCATCACTAAATAGGGGGGGAGACAACAGATTTGAAATAACCTATGTAGTATATAATAACTCCCTATACATCATACCCATTAAGAAATACTATGGAACAATTAATGCAATACTCATAGACTATAACTATAGTGTAAACATTTACCCCCTACATAGGAGAGCTATAGATGATAAAGTAGTATATGGACCAATACCCCTAGGCTATAAATACATTATATTAATAAGCGGTGAGGGTGCGGTAGTTGATGTATTAAAGAATATAGGTAGACAATATATGAACACATCATTTACAGTACCACAACCACCAATACTATACATAGACCCTACACTATCAAGAATAGATCTTGTAGAGGCAGGAGAGGGTCTAAGTGAATACTATGAACTAGTGCCTAGGGTCAGGGATAAGGTAGTGGAAATACTGTATCCAAATACGACGTATACAATAGATAATCAGACATATAGGCCTATACATACCAGCTATACATTACCCCTAGAAGTTAATAGGACAACACATAGACTAGTAAATGGATCATATATATTTAATGTATCTAAGAGAATAAGCTATGGACTAGATTACTATGGAGGCTATCTAATAAAGATCATTCTAGAATCTGGTCTGCCTATAGAGACTCTGGATGGACTAGATGAGAACTATTCATATCATGTAGGAGTATATCCTAGGAATACTGATGTGATAAGGGTTGTTGAGAAACACGTTATATTTAATGGGGGTATAGATAATCATGTAGTAACTGATCTACTGGTAAATATTACGCATGAGATAGTAAATGCGTCATTACGTGGCTTATGGAGTGATAGGATATACTTTGCAAAATATAATATTACATATAATCTGACACTATCCAATAATACACACCATAAAACCTATATCTATAATACTGTCTTACCAGGGCTAAACGTTACTGGTCAAGAGATGGTTATTGATACTGTATTTAATGAGGCAAATAGGTTTTCAATAAACAGTTCCATATACATAACACTTACTATAGAATATAATATTGAGTTTGTAGAGGTTGTTAGAGAACCACTGATACTTAAACTATACTCCCATATCTGGGGGAACCTGTATAATCACTCCATACTAGTCATTAAACATAATACACTACACATAGATACTGGAGATAATGATCTCTACATAGTACTTGATAATTCAAACTCCATAGTTAATATATACCAGTACCTACTAGGTGAGCAAACACGCTATGAAGTAACTATCAATAGTACCTTGGCTGTTAATGGTAGTACGCATGATCTATTACTGGATCTACGTGGTACAGTAAATGCTAGTGTTTACGAATATGCATTACCTGATATAGTATTCAATACTAGTTGTGTGATAGTTGGTGAGGTATTCTCTAATGCAACACGTTATGGTGTCCTACAAGGTATTATATGGTTTAATAGTATTGATAAACCACTTAACATATCATATAGGATTCCCCCGATAATACTTGTTGGTAATAGAAGCCTGGCTATAAATACCCATACATTACTGCTATTCACTCGTGAAAAGGGTGTAGTGCATTTATACAATGGCTCTCTCCATATACTTAGTGGAGGTACTGTTAAGGTTTTACAGAATATAGATACAATTCATCATGTAGCTTACTATGAGCCAATACTCTATACCAGTACTCCAATTGATCTTGTGGTTAAGGTGAAGTATCTAGATGGTGTCATTGATACACTGTATTTACCGAGTGGACTTAGTATTCATAGTTTAAGAAATATGTTTATAGAGGAAATAGACTTCATAGTAAGCAATAACCAGTCAAAGATATATTTATCAATGAATACTGGATACATACTCGTTGATAAAGAGGGGCATATAGACTATACATTCATAGACAAGCCTCTAGGCTATGTAAACCTATTCGGAGAAAGAATCATTGTATACGAGACCATGGAATCCAGCTATAGAGTAGCACTAATACTTTCACCCAACTCCCCCCTTATTAAAAACCCCTAGTCTATACATGGGGGGTAAAAGGGTATGACTGATATAGTAGGGTTCATCCAGGACCTCATAGTAAACGTTACATTGGTAGCATGGATAATGTTCCTACTAACATGGGTTATTGGGTGGGCCTTAAAGGGTGCACCAATACCATTTCTAAGGGTTAAGAGGGCTGGGCAGAAGTTTGTAGAGGATGCTGTATGGGCTGCATTCTGGCTGGCAATGGGTACAACGGTATTCGCTCTAATAGCATATATTGTCACACAGTTCCAGCAGCCATTCCCAGAGCCGCCAACGATTTAGATGGGGGGTCTAGTGTGTTATGGAGTACGAGTTTCTCGTCACAGCATTCTATCTATCAGCACTATCCTACTACATAGGTACACTACTCTACATGCTCCCAGTACCCTTCTATGGAGTTAAGAAATGGGCTCCAACACTAATGGTCGATGGGATTTTTTCAGCAATACTCGTATTTGCATACACGATACTATTAGCACTAATAGACTATCTAGGGGGGCTAGTGGGTAGTGACTGGAGCTCATTCTATACATGGCTCGGTATTAAGACAGGTATTGTAGTGACGTTAATGAGTATACTTAGGATACTAGCTGCAAGCATACCTGCGTCTAATGCGAAGATCGTTATTGACAGCCTATTATCGCCAATGATATCAGCTCTAACCTATGTAGCAATGACACTACTAACAATAACTCTCATATCAATAGTAATAACATCATATGGTGCAAGACTACTTGCCCTAGGAATACTCCTCCACTCAGTACCCTTCCGGCTAACGAGATCCAGTGGTGCTATGATGATATCTATTGTAATGGTATTCTCAATAGGACTACCTATTATGCCAGCCTATGTAGAGCTTATATCAGCCCCTATAGCCTCCCCAGATCTACTGGTCATAGACTATGGTGTAGCATTTGTAGAAGTCCATGTACATGATAGCCTTGGAAACCCACTATCGTACCCAGTACTAAAAGCTTATACTCTAGACAATAAGTCATTAGCTAAATACCTTGGCGGGGTAGATGGTGTAGTAGATACAATAGATCCTGGAAAGGGTCTTCCCGGCTCTAGAGAATACGTCCTAGACATAGATATTGCCGGGATACACTTGACCAAGACAGTTGATCCTGTGGATGAGTATGTGGAGTTAAATAGTACATTCTATAGGCTAGACATAGTATTTAATAAGACAATACAGCTAGAGCCACTGAGACTCTTGTATCTAGGAGATACTGCTATCCAGAACTATACGGGAAGTGATGGGTACTATGAAATAATAGTTGATTGTCCAAGCTATAGTATCTTCTACATAATCCTATGTAGGGATGATGGTGCATACGTCTATGTCGATGGTGTGGAAAAGGAACCTTTGGAGACAACCTATTATACATGGTATGGGGTGGAGATGAAGAGCTACAAGTACCAGCTAGAACCCGGTCAACACATGGTTAGTATAGAGCTTAGCTATAACGGTATACTGGAACCTAGTGTTAATGAGTACTATTATCTAAGGGATGCAGTCAACATATCAGTACTTGAGCCATTGACAATAATTAATCCCATAGTATATCTGGTATTCAACCTATTCATAGCACCACTATCCTATATAGCGATCCTCGTATCATCATCGTATGCGTTAGCACGAATACTTGGTGGTTCATCACCTAGGCTATTCCGTGCACTAGCCATTGGAGGTAGGTTGTAGTGGATATTGAGAAGCTAATGCTGGCTATGATGATCGTTATGTTCATTTTATCAATGCTGACGATGAAGATAATGAGATCCATAGTTATAAACATAGTATTCATATCAATCATCGTCGTAATAAAGATCTTGGTTAAGAGGTTGGGTGGAGAGGATGAAATTTAGGGATCTATTGGAGGCTATACTTGGTTCAAAGGTATCCTTTGAGATAAGGGATGGTATACTATTCATCAAGCGGGGGAGTAGGGTTATTGGGATAAAGTATCTTGTCTCCCAAGAGGTTGACTACGGGTTCAAAGACCTTGATCCGAATAGGCTGTATAGGATTGTTGAATCCTATGCGAACCTATATACACGACTACCTATTGGGAGTGAGGTGAAGATCGTGAAGCTAAGAATTGATCGGAGGAAGCTTTTGAAACATATTGAGAATGAAATGCTTAATATACGGGCAGTTATCGATACTGTTAAGGAACCACATACTATTAAGAGGCATGAGCTAAGGCTTAGGCTCCTAGAGAGGCTCTATGAGAAGATAATCTCCTCAAGAGATATTGAGAGGGTAGTATTGATCGTTAAGATTAGGGGTGAAGGTAATAATGTTGAGACTGTACGTGAAACCCTTGAGACGTTATCGGAGATGATCATTAGCTTCTTCAAACTAGGTCTTGGGGTAATGCTCCGGAAGGCAGGTGATTCTGAGGTAAGGGATCTTGTAAGGTATGAGCTAGGGGTTATTGATAAGCCACGTGGTAAACCAATAGTTATTGAGACACAGAGACTAGCCTCTCTACAGCCAATACCATATAATAAGAAGCCACGTATTGAGGATATGGATGGGATCTATGTAGGATATGATCTTGAGAGTGGTTGGCCAGTAGTGATCGATAAGAGTATGCTATGTAAACACATAGGTGTTATAGGCCCTACTGGCCGGGGTAAGACTGTGACACTAGCATCATTTATAGAGTCTATCCTAGCAATTGATGAACTCAGTGTTATAGCTATAGATTTCAAGGGGGATCTCGTCTCACTAGCTAATAAGGATCTCATAAGGATCATTAGTCCAAATGATCTTCCTCTAAATCTACTCGTTAAACCAGACTATATACCTCGTGTTGACTGGGCATTAATTATTAATGACCTACTGGTCAATATCATGGGGATCGATCATAGGCGTTCAACGGCTATACTAGGTGCAGTTATTGAGGGACATGTTGATGGGCTTGATGCTGAGAAGATATTGTTGAACAAGGATCTCTCTATACTAGCTAATGTTATTGAGCTTGCAGTATCTAGGCCAAGCTATGATAGACTATATAGTCTATTGTGTGATGGGAATGTATTGTTTAACCTAGGGGGGTATGGTTCATCGTTTCAGAATATGTATGGTGGACTAGTACTATCTATAATCTCATACCTGGTATCAACTGGTAGGCTACGTGATACACTAGTTGTTGTTGATGAGGCATGGAGGATACTTGGTATAAAAGGCTTTAGAACACTTGTTAAGGAGGGTAGGAGTAGGGGTGTTGGCATTGTCTATGCTGTACAGAATATTGAGGATATACCGGAGGATATACTCGATAACACAAACACGATCATAGCATTCGGATCATATAGTGACGGCTACATTGACAAGATAGGGCATGTACTAGGACTTGGTAGACAGTATCTTGAGAAGATTAGGAGACTAGCTGTTGGGGAGGCAATAATGATCTCATCAATGGATCCGCATCCACTACTGGTTAAGATAGAGCCTCCAAGCACGTTAGAGGAGAAGATTAAAACACCTAGGAAGATAGGATATGTAATGAATATGTGATGAAAGGTGGGCTTACCGGACCCTACCCTGAGGGTATGAAGAGTGCGGTCGTATCTGAACTCTTCATCTCCCCGGGGAAACCAATAATAGGTACATGTGGATATATAATGTGGTCTATATGCTATAGAGTATGGTGTAGGAGGTGATAGCCAGTGGGTGGGAGGCAGAGAACAAGCTTGTTCATGACAAGGGAGAAGAGTCCAATGGAAACACAGCAGTCTCGTGGGAAGAGGGGGAAGGGGAGGAAGAAGTAGGTCTCTATAGACGTGGTTTTGAAACAATTGTTTTCCTACCCGATACCATACTTGTTAATGAGCCTAGCCTACGGGAGAAAACCCATAAGTACCTAATGATCCTACGTTCACTAGCTATATTCCGGGTGGATAAGCTCATCATATACCATGACCCGCTCTACAGGGGCTCTATAGGATCCGATAGAGAGCTTATTGGGAAACTACATAGGTACTACCTAACACCACCTTATCTACGTAGGAAGCTGTTACCACTAGATCCCATGCTTAGATACGTTGGTGCAGCACCACCACTTCGGCTGCTCATACATAGTGTTGGGGATAAGCCTTGTATTGGGGAGTATAGGGTTGGGTTAGTCATGGAGTCTAGAGGGGATCATGTAGTAGTTGATGCTGGTTTAAGGAGAAACGTTATCGTCAAATGCCTTAGCAAGTGCCCGGGTAGAGGCAGGCTCATAGTCTTTAAATTAGTGGGTGCAAGGCCTTTGGAGGGACTGTATAGGAGAGACTATGGCTCCAGAGTATATGTTGGCCCAGAGCTGGAGTATAGAAGGGATCTGCCGGGTACAATACAGAGGCTAAGGAGCAACGGATACTACGTAATAGCCACGAGTAGGTATGGGGTAGAGGTAAACATGGATCTGCTGGAGAACCTAGCGAATAAGCTGAAGAGAGGATATAGGGGGGTAGCCATAGCCTTTGGTGCACCCTACTACGGCCTATACGAGATATTCAGGGGCTATAGCTGTTCATTAGAAGACTATGTAGATAATGTACTAAACACGCTCCCCCGCCAGGGTACAAGGACTGTGAGGACGGAGGAAGCTCTACACTCAACACTAACGATAATAAACCTAATAATCTAGATACAATAGAGTTTAATAAACCCGATACACGTTAAACCACTATACTAGCATTGGGTGGCATGGAATGGGTCATCGTAAAAAGAGTGCTCCAAGACGTGGTAGTCTAGGGGTTAGGCCTAGGAAGAGGGCAGCCCGTATAGTACCTCGTGTACGCTCGTGGCCTGAGATCGTTAGTGAGGAGCCACTATTACTTAGTTTTGCAGGCTATAAGGCTGGTATGACCCACGCCATAGTAGTTGATGATAGGCCTAATACAATGACTAGTGGTAAGGAGATCTTTATACCATTGACGGTGCTGGAGACACCACCACTCGTAATCCTAGGAGTACGTGCCTACAAATACCATGTATCAACAGGCCTACGCTCCATAGGAGAGGTTTGGAGAAGCCCACTAGAGGCTCTTGAGAAACTAGCTGATACATTCTCTAAATACCCATTCGTCAACAAGGATCCAGATGAGATCGTTAGACAGTATCTCAAGGGGCTGAGGAAGAAGCTACCCGGACTCGTTAAGGAGGATAGTGGGGAGAAGTATAGGTACAAGTTCCTAGAGGGTAACTGGGAAGCTAAACTGGAGAAGTTGTTCTCAGGGGAAATAGATGATGTAAGAGTACTTGCTTCAACAATACCCGTTGTAACAGGAGTTGGTAAGAAGAAGCCGGAGATTCTGGAGATAAAGATTGGTGGTGGTAGGGTGTTTAGCCAGAGAATAGACTATGCAAAGAACATACTTGGAGGAATCGTATGGGCTAAAGACGTGTTCAAGGAGGGACAGTACATAGATGTTATAGGGGTCACCAAGGGCAAGGGGTTCCAGGGAGTTATAAAGAGATTTGGTGTCAAGGAACTACCGAGATGGCATAAGCACCGTAAGGGTAGTAGGAAAGTAGGTACACGTAGCCCTGGATTTGGTACAGTAAGTACGGTGCCACAGCCTGGTCAGATGGGCTTCCATAGGAGGACAGAGTATAATAAGAGGATAATTAGGATCGGTGAACAAGGCTATGAGGTCACACCAGCAGGTGGTTTCCCAGGCTACGGTATTGTAAGGACAAACTATATGCTCGTAGAAGGCTCACTCATTGGTGCACGGAAGAGACTCCTAGTACTCCGTCACCCAATACGACCACCAGACTGGGTTCCTGAGGGACCACCACAGATTGTCTATTTAAGCCTAACCAGTAAGCAGAGTGCCTAGCCCATGGGAGAGGTGATCGTGTATGGTGTGGACTATAGTCTACCCACTAAAACTTGAGAAACAAAAAACACCAGTCTATGGACCAGGTGGAGAGGTAGTAGGTGAAATAGAGCTGCCAGAGATATTCTCACTAGCCATAAGAAAGGATCTGATTAGGAGAGCATTCCACTCAGCATTCACTGGAAGACTACAGCCCAAGGGAAGGGATCCAATGGCTGGTAAGAGGACAACAGCCCGTAGCTGGGGAGTAGGACATGGAATGGCCCGTGTGCCAAGACTGCCTAATGGACGTGCAGCATTCATATCATTCGCCCGTGGTGGACACCGTGCATTTCCACCGAGACCCGATAAGAGAATACATGAGGAGATTAATAGGAAGGAGATGGCCTATGCAGTGGCATCAGCACTAGCTGCTACAGCCAAGCCGGAATTCGTTAAAGCCCGTGGACACATCTTTAGTGTTGAGAAGCTACCAATAGTTATTGATGATAGTGTTGAGGAGAATATATCGAGGGCTCGTGAAGCCCGTGAGTTCCTAGGGAAAATAGGTGTGTGGGAGGATATTGAGAGGGCTAGGAGGAGGACTAGGATAAGAGCTGGACGTGGTAAGATGCGTGGTAGGAGATATGTTGAGCCCCGCAGTGTATTATTCGTACTGAATAGCTTATCGAGTAGACTAGCACTTGCTGTAAGGAATATGCCTGGTGTAGACGTTACAACACCTAATCTACTAAACATACTATATCTCGCTCCGGGCGGTGTACCGGGTAGATTAACGGTTTACACTAGATCGGCTATTGAGATCCTTGGATCAAAGTATAGGGTGGTCACACTATGAGTGATCCGTATAAGGTAATTATTAGGCCTGTCCATACTGAGAAAGCTATTAACTTGATTGAGAAGGAGAATACATTGACACTAATAGTTGATAGGAGAGCTACCAAGGGAGATATTAAGAGAGCTGTAGAGCTGATATTTGGGGTAAAGGTTGAAAAGGTGAGAACACTAATAACACCACGTGGTGAGAAGAAAGCCTATGTAAAACTATCACCGGAGTACAAGGCATCTGATATAGCTGCACACCTAGGCCTGATCTAAGGGGTGATCGTGTATGGGTAAACGGTTGCTCGTACAAAGAGCTGGTAGGGGTTCACCAACATTCCGTAACCGTGGACATCTAAGAGTAGGTCCTGCAAGATATCCGCCAATAGATATCAATACAACGATCAGGGGTAGGGTAGTTGATTTACTCCACGATCCCGGTAGATGGGTGCCTCTAGCGAAGATTGTGTTAGAGAATGGAGTTGAATTCCTAACACCAGCTGTTGAAGGTATGTATGTTGGGCAGGTAATAGCTATTGGACCTAATGCAGGCACTGGCAACGGCAATATATTGCCTATAGGAGCTATTCCAGAGGGTACACAGATATCTAATATAGAGATTAGACCTGGTGATGGAGGAAAACTTGTCCGTGCAAGTGGTACCTATGCTGTCATAGTTGGTAGGAGTGGTAGTAAGACACTAGTCCAGCTACCAAGCGGCAAGATCAAGGAGATACCAAATAATGCACGTGCAACAATAGGTGTAATAGCAGGTGGTGGTAGACCCGAGAAACCATTGCTAAAGGCTGGAGCATCATACTATAAGTGGAGAGTCAAAGCCCATAAATGGCCACGTGTACGTGGTGTAGCAATGAATGCTGTAAGCCATCCACATGGTGGTGGTAGTCACCAGAGCGTATCATTTCCATCTACGGTGTCTCGTACAGCACCACCTGGTAGGAAGGTAGGACACATAGCTGCCCGTAGAACAGGTAGGCGTAAAGGCTAGATCTTTTAAATACCCATGTTAAGCAATTATACATTATAATTAACCTGATCTTATTATGTATTTTAAAGTATATGATTAAACTAGCCTCTATGATCCGTCTCTTTCTTTACCAAGTACTTTAAACAATGTTTATTACACAATTAAACATTATTAAAAATGAACCCCATAGCACCAATATATACTGACGTAAAGATTTAAAAATAATCATATATAGAGAATATACATGAGAATAAAGAAGGAGAGTTTATGGGGTGAACATGTATGCCCAAGTGTCCAAAGTGTGGAGCTGAGGTAGACAAGCCAATTAAGACATGGGTACTAGCCCCCAAGGGCAGGAAGGGTGTTGTAATCGGCCTATTTAAGTGTCCAAACGGTCACTACTTCAGAGCTAAGGCTGAGTAACCTGGTCACTAGTGCTTTTAAACCCCAATGTATTTTTTAATAAGTCTTACACCCTTTCTAACAAGTTTCTCCTTTATCCTAGGGAAATGAATTACTATCTTACCCCCTAGTTTATCTATGGTTAAAACCACCTCATTCTCTAAAGTCTTTAACCTTATATTTCTTATACTACTATATGGTATCTCCCTACACTCCCCAATAGATCCTCTTATAATCCTTACCCTTCTAACAATGTCATCTATTTTATGGTTGTAACGATGTCTCTTAATATCTAGTTTCTCAAATACCTTACACAGTATAAGTTTGGACTCATTAAACTCTACTATATAGTATTCCCTACCATAGCCATAGATGTAGGCTCCATAGACCCTAACTTTATCAACCATATCTTGTCTCCAAGTATTAGTTATAGGGTTATTAAGGAGTAAAATAATGTATACCCGTATACAATTATAGTCTATACGGGTACTATGTGATGGATAGAGAAAGTGATCCAGTGGTTAGGAAGGTGTACGAGATCTATGGGCAGGTTATTGAGGAGTTCAAACCAGTACGTAATCCAGAGATCATGTTGAGGGAGCTTAGGAACAGATACAAGCTCCTAGTCAAACCACAGATAGTATATATCACAATAGCAGCCTTCCTAAATAATCGTCCAGTACTATTTGAAGGCCCCCCTGGTACTGGTAAGACTGAGATTGGTGAGGCTATTCTAAGCCTATGGGCTGGAAAGACTGCATTCATACTACCATGTAGTGAAAACTATGATGAATACCGTGTCATAGGTGATTTCCACCCAGTAATGGCAATGTCCAAGGGATTTAATGAGGAAAGCTTTATCCCACGCCCCCTACTTGCAGCTCTTATCCTAGATACTGGTGTACTTATTGATGAGGTTCGTAGGAGTAGTGAGGAATTCCAGAATATGCTACTAGACATAATTGATAAGAGAAGAATTATCGTGCCAGAGCTCAAGCGTGTATATAGACAGAGGGGTATCGGGTTCCAAGTAATACTTACTAGTAATCCAGAGGATATTGCACAGAATGAGCTTAGCGATGCTTTTCTCCGCCGTGTTGTAAGAATAAGATTCACATACCCATCACCAGATGAGGAAGTAGAGATCCTAAAGATAAGGCTAGGAGATGAATATGAGAATATACCAAGTGAGTACATGGGTCGTGTACTAGATGTAGTTAATTATCTAAGGAAACATGCCCTATATAAGCCAGGTCCATCAGATACTGTCTCATGGGTAATGCTTGCAGTTAAAATAGCCCGGGCCAAGGGATCTAATAGGGTTTCCATAGAAGATCTTGTTGAAGCTGGTGAAGCAATTCTGATCAAGAATATTGAGGATGAGGATCTTGTTAGGGAGGCTATCGGAAAATACCTTAAGAGATAGTGTTTGGAGAAAGGTATTACTCGTAAACAATTTTCTAAGGGAGAGAGGGTATAATATACCTATTTCACAGACTATAAGTTTCTACGAAATACTACTAACATATATGCTTCTCAAGGGATCGGGTGAGCCGGGTATAGACGATCTTATTGATATAGCGGTATCTGTCTATACAAATATTGCATGGACTGATGAACTTATTGATGAGATCCGTGAATACCTAATTGGTAAGCCTAGATATATACTAGGGCCTAGTGAGAAGAGTATTCAGAAACTTTCATCGAGGATAAAGTTTGGTAGAGAGGTTAGTATTAGGAGAATATTCAATGGACGTGTATCAAGGGATGATGTTGAAGCATATATACTGTTTAGGAAGGCAGGCATCATAAGAAGGGATCGTTATGGTAGGCTTAGGGCTGTCCGGTATAGTGAGTATAAGAGATTATCCCATAAAATCTATAGTGATAGGATCTCTCTTAACGATATAATGAGATATGCTGATGAAATACCTCTTGAGATATGGAGTCTGTTAATTACTGATGAAAGACTTAGAGAAGCTGATCTTAGACAGTTAATAAACATAGCTGATCGTCTTAAATCATCAAGTAATACCTCACTGAAAAAGAGAGTTTTAGATAGGATAGCTAGTAATCTCGATGTAGCTGGTAAGCTTAGGTCATGGGAGAAAAGGGTTATTGCCGATCTTGTTAGGGAGACTGGATACACCGATCTTGGTTTAATGATCAAGATCTGGGATAAGCTCGGGATTGATAAGCTCAGGATGTTCAACATAGACCAGATAATATCTAAGATCAGATCCATGCCTCTAAGTGATAGACAGAGAATAGTTTCTAAAATACTTAAGAAACTAGATAGAGAAGAAATTAATAAACTCATAAATACAATGGATCTAATGTCATTTAAGACTTCATCACATATAAATGATCCAAGGATAAAGTCGATCTATAATCTAGCTAATGCATTATCTAATTACATAGACTACATGATTACTTCTGATAAATCATTCCTAGAATATAGTAGTTATTATGCTGATAGAGTTGATCCGGGGTACCTACCCCATAGATTTAAGCCAATATATGAATCTATAGCTAATATGGATAAGAAGATATTCTCCACCCGTACGATACTACGTGAATACCCATCATTACTGGAGTATATTGTTTGTAGGGCAAATAGTTTAAGATCGCTTGGGTATGGTGATGATGTTATTAATAGGGCTTTACATATTGGCTTAAGGATTTTAAGGTACATTGTTGGCAGGATGTATAGATCTAGTCGTAGAATTAGGGTTCCATATAGGTGTAATAGGATAGACCTACGTACTACCATTTATAACATTATTAGGCTTAACTATGAGGAGAGATATTTAGATTTTGAGAGAGAACCATATATAATTGTCCTACTTGATACTAGTGGTTCAATGTTTAACCATTCACTATGGGCTATATGTACGCTGGCGACACTTATCCATAGAATTAGATACGTAGTACTCTTCTCCGAGGACATAGATATTGTTAGGGTTAGAAGACATACAACAACACTACTCTATAGGTTCCTGAAAAGCATACTTGACCATGGATTCCAAGGCTATACTAATATAGGGTATGCAGTTTCTAAAGCACTAGCCCTTGCTCGTAAGAGAACACTATATATATTAATAAGTGATCTTAAGCAGACAGTTAAAGGTGATCCATTGAAGCCCATAGGCGAGCTTCTAAGGAGAGGACATAGACTACTTGTTATTGCCACGGAGAACCATGATAGGGGATTAGCTGGTTCTATAGAGTCTCTGGGTGGAGATGTACTAGTTGTTAAATCACCACTCGATATACCCTATGTTCTAAGGAGAAAGCTAAGTTTAAAAAGCATGTTTCTTAAGAGAGGATAAGAGGCTATAGATGTAGCGTGGATAGTGTGGGGTATTGGGGAGCTATGTCGGTATCAATAGAGATCCCGCCGGAATGGAAGAAGTTTAGGTATCGTGGGAGGTCATTGGAAGAACTACTTGAGATGCCCATGGATGAGCTAATAAACCTCTTCCCTGCCCGTCAGAGGAGGAGTCTTAAACGAGGACTTACTGAAGCACAGGTTAAGCTACTGGCTAAGGTTAGGAAAGCACGTCAGCTCATGGCTCAGGGTAAGAGGGTTATTATAAAAACCCATGTGCGTGACATGATCATATTGCCTGAAATGGTTGGTTTAACGATCGCTGTATATAACGGTAAGGAGTTTATACCAGTGCGTATAACCCCTGAAATGATTGGTCACTACCTTGGAGAGTTTAGTCCTACATGTAAGCGTGTACAGCATGGAGAACCAGGTTTAAAGGCTACTCGTAGTAGTATGTATGTATCGCTCAAGTAAGGAGGTGATCAGTGGATATGCCTACATGGCATTATAGCTATAGGGTTAGGGATGAGAGCAAGATCGCTAAGGCTATGATGTGGGATGTTGATGTATCCGTTAAGGATATGAGAGAGGTTGTGAACGTCATAAAGGGTATGAAGGTTGATGATGCCATAGAGTTTCTGAAGAAGGTTATTGAGAAGAAAGAGCCAGTACCATTTAAGAGGTATAAGGGAAAGATCGCTCATAAGAGGGGTATGGGTGCCAAGTGGAAATGGCCTAGCGGTAGATACCCCGTCAAAGCAGCCAAGTACCTTATTAGGCTATTGGAGAATGTAAAGAATAATGCTGAGGACAAGGGCCTTGATACATCAAAGCTCGTAATAGAACATATAGCTGCACATAAGGGTATAACCCTTAAACGCTGGATGCCCCGTGCATTTGGTAGGGCAACCCCAAAGTTTGACCGTAGATCAAATGTTGAGGTAATTGTTAGGGAGGTCTAGAGCAATGCCTGGCCCACGTATTAAGGAGTATTTCCTAACCTATAGCATGACCAAGGTAATGGTTGATGAATTCCTGGCAAACTACTTCTACAATGCTGGATACGCAGGCCTAGACCTATATAAGACTCCTACAGGCTACCGTATAGTCATATATGCTGAATACCCCGGCAGGATCATTGGCCGTGGAGGCACAGTTATACGTAAACTATCAACAGTCCTCCAGAGGAGATTCAGTCTAGAGAACCCCAATATAACAGTACTGCCAGTACCAGACCCCGATCTCAATGCCCGTGTAGTAGCCTTCCGTATAGTACGTGCACTTGAGAAAGAGATCCCCTATCGTAGGGTTGCTCTTGCAATGCTACGGCGTATAATGGCGGCTGGAGCTGTTGGTGCAGAGATCGTTATTAGCGGTAAGCTTAGGTCTGAGAGAGCTAGATACGTTAAACTAAAGGCTGGAAAGATCTATAAGGCCGGTGAACAGGTAGAGTACCTAGTCGATCGTGCTGTTGCAAAGGCTCTCCTAAAACGAGGTGTCTATGGCGTCGAAGTAACTATTGTTAAGCCAGGTATACCTCCCGCCGATCATGTATCCATACGTGAGCTTAAGCCTGAGGAGCTGGAGGAGCTTAAACCTATAGAATCAGGTGGAGAGGGAGGTGGTTCTAGCCAGTGAAACCAGATGATATACGTAAAATGGATCCTGAGGAGAGGCTTAGGAAACTCGCTGAGCTCCGTCTAGAACTTATTAAGCTTAGGATGCAGGCCCGTGTCGGTACATTATCTAATACGGCACGTATAAGGAATATACGTCGTGATATAGCTAGGATACTGACTATTGTGAGGGAGGAGGAGCTAGCTGGGGCTAGGGAGGAAGAAGAGGAGGTTGTTGAGGAGGAAGAGTGAGGTTTTTTGAGGCATACACGTAAAAACATATTCTATCATGAGCTAATAGGTCTCTGGGTACGTATACTGGAACATACTGATCCTTCTCTCGTATCTGTTGAGGGAGTAGTTGTTGATGAAACTCTCAAGACACTCGTTATAGAGACAAGGGATGGGCGTAGAAAAAGAGTTTTAAAGGCTAATGGTGTCTACCTATTTAGACTCCCAAGCGGGGGGAAAGTAATAATTAGGGGTTCACAGATTTATGGGAGACCAGAGGATAGGTTAAAGAATATAGTGAAGTGAGGTTGTGTAGGCCTTGGCTGTAAGAAATATTGGTATCCCGGGTATTGAGCCTCCAAAGAAGAGATGTGACGACCCCAAGTGCCCATGGCATGGGTATTTAAAGGTTCGTGGCACTATCCTTACAGGCACTGTTGTAAGTGCTAAAATGCATAGAACAGTTGTTGTAAGGCACGACTACCTATACTATGTACGTAAGTATAAGAGGTATGAGAAACGCCATACAAAGATACATGCACACAACCCACCATGTATAGATGCTAAGGAGGGTGATGTAGTAGTTATTGGTGAAACAAGGCCTTTAGCCAAGACTGTGCACTTCGTAGTACTAGGTATTGTTAAGAAGGCTGAGGAGAGGGGTGGTAGGTAGATATGCCTAAGAAGGGTAAGGGGGGTAAACCAGCAATAGCCCGTAGACGCATAAATACTGGTCTACAGGTTGGCTCATACGTTAAGGTAGCAGATAATAGTGGTGCTAAGGAGGTACAGATAATAGGCGTACCAGGCTACAAGGGTAGACTACGCCGGATACCACCAGCTGGTATTGGGGACCTAGTTGTTGTAACCGTTAAAAAAGGTACACCAGAGATGAGGAAACAAGTTGTTAAAGCAGTTATTGTTAGGCAGAGAAGACCTTATAGGAGACCTGATGGTACATGGGTTGCTTTTGAGGATAATGCTGTTGTCATAGTGACCCCTGAGGGTAACCCGAAGGGTAGCGAAATACGTGGTCCAATAGCTAGAGAGGCTGCTGAGAGATGGCCTCAGATAGCTAATATAGCTACAATTATTGTATAGAGGGAGGTGCGTGGGTATGGCTTTAACTACCTCACATAAACCGGGTAAGCAGAGGAAGGCATTCTTCAATGCACCACTACATGTAAGGCATAAGTTTATGAGTGCACTGTTATCACGTGAACTACGTGAGAAATACGGTATCCGGAACCTACCTGTCAGGAAAGGCGATGTCGTAAGGGTTATGAGGGGTAAGTGGGCTGGTCATGAGGGCAAGGTTGTACGTGTAGATCTTAAGCGTGTAAGGATCTTTGTTGAGGGAGTACAGTTTAAGAAACCAGATGGTACACCAGTCTATTACCCGCTACATCCATCGAAAGTCATGATTATAAAGCTTGACCTAAGCGATCCAATGCGTAGGAGGGTTATTGAGAGGAGGCAGAAGGCTAAAAAGGAGGCAATTACTGAGGAAAAGGGGGCTAAAGAGACTGGAGGAGAAGAGGCTGAGGAGGAAAAGGGAGGAGAGAAGGAGGGTTGATAAGATATGGCTAGGATGGGTGGTAGAAAACACCTTAAATCACTAGCAGCACCAGCTTTCTGGCCCATACTTAGGAAAGAGTATAAGTGGACTGTAAAGCCGTCACCAGGCCCCCACTCTATTGAGAGATCTATACCATTACTTATACTTGTACGTGATATACTAGGCTATGCTAAGACTGGTCGTGAGGCACGTAGACTTATTGCTGAGGGACATTTTAAGATCGATGGTAGGGTTAGGAAGAACTATAAGTACCCTGTTGGTTTAATGGATGTTTTAGAGATTATTGATACTGGTGAAGCCTACCGGGTTATACCAGTACCCGTTAAGGTACTTGGTCTTGTAAAGATATCTAAGGAGGAGGCTGGTTATAAGCTATGCCGTATAGAGGATAAGACTACTATAAGGGGTGGACATATACAGTTAAACCTACATGATGGCCGAAACCATATAATACGCATATCCGATCCAACTAATCCTGTTGAAGACACATATGATACACTTGGAGTTGTTAAACTAGCCATACCAAAGCAGGAAATACTAGACTATATACCCTTGAAGGAGGGTGTGTTGTCGATAATTATTGGTGGACGAAACGTTGGCCGTGTAGGTAGGGTTGTAGGGATACATCGTGGTGTACGTAGATATAGGAGTATAGTTACACTAGAGGATAAGAATGGTAATAAGTTCCAGACAAGCCTTGACTATGTATTCCCTATAGGTGTTGATAAGCCACTAATAACTCTCCCAGAGGGTGCATGGTAATGGCTATAAGTGACTATGTACCGAATATTGAGGAGATCATTGAGAAATGGAATAAGCAGCCAATGCTCCGTCCTAGGATAGCTAAGGTGACTGTAAACATATGTGTTGGTGCAGCTACTGAAAGACTGGGTAAGGCTATGAGGGTTATTGAGGAGCTTACTGGGCAGAAACCAGTGCCTCGTAGAGCTAGGAGGACGATCAAGGATTTCGGTATAAGGAAGGGTGAGAACATAGCTGCTAAGGTGACACTACGTGGTGAGAAGGCAATTGAGTTTCTAAAGAAGGCTTTTGAGGCTGTAGGCTATAGGGTTAAGGCATCAAGTTTTGATGAATTTGGTAATGTATCATTCGGTATTAAGGAGCATATACTGATACCTGGAGTAAAGTATGATCCCGAGATCGGTGTTTTCGGCATGGATGTAGCAATAACATTTGAGAGACCAGGGTTCCGTGTACTACGTAGGCGTAGGTGTAGGAAAAAGAGTATTCCACGTAGGCATCGTGTCACAAAGGAAGAGGCTATGGTATACCTATATAAGGTATTTGGTGTTGATATAATCTAAGAGTAGGGTGGTGGATAAAATGGGTAAGTATAGGTCTCCAAAGAAACATTGGTTTGGTAAGGGAGCCCGGAAGTGCCGTAGATGTGGCTCTAGGGATGCTGTTATACAGAAATATGGGCTTTACCTATGCCGCCAATGTTTCCGTGAAGTAGCTGCTAGCCTTGGTTTTAAGAAGTATAATTAGCTTCTCTATACCTAAATTTATTAATCTCTATACACAGTCTTAATGCCTACTAGGTAGTGGGAGAGACACATATAGTGTGGTGTAAAAAGCTATGGTAATGCTTGATACACTGGCAAATGCTCTAGCAGCTATATGGAATGCTGAGATGAGGGCAAAGCCAGAGGTACTTATATGGCCAGCCTCTAAGCTCATAATCAATGTACTACGTGTTATGCAGCGTGAAGGATACATTGGTGAGTTTGAGTACATAGATGATGGTAGATGGGGTAAGATCAAGGTACAACTACTAGGTAGGATCAATAAGTGTGGAGTTATTAAGCCAAGGCTACCAGTAAAATATACTGATCTGGAGAAGATGCCTCATTGGCTAAGAAAGTATCTCCCCTCAAGGGATATAGGTATACTCATAATATCTACGTCAAAGGGTGTATTATCACATCGTGAAGCACTAGAGAAGAAGATTGGCGGTGTACTACTAGCATATGTATACTAGTATCAGGGGTGGTCTACGTGGCTAAGGCCGTACATATAGTGGAGGAAGTAGAGATCCCCGATAACGTGAATGTAGAGATTAGTGGATATACTGTAAAAGTCACTGGTCCTAAGGGAGAACTAGTTCGTGACTTCAGTCATGCCCGTGGAGTACTGATTAGGAGAGAGGATAACCGGGTTATTGTTGAGGCATACTTTGCTAATAGGAGGGTTAAGGCACTAGTTGGCACGATAGCTGCTCATATAAGGAATATGGTTCGTGGAGTAACCAAGGGTTATAGGTATAGGCTAAAGATCATATACTCGCACTTCCCTATATCAGTTATTGTTGATGAATCTAAGAGGACTATTAGGATTAAGAACTTCCTTGGAGAAAAAGCCGATAGGATCGCCAAGATCGTTGGTGATGATGTGAAAGTTAGGGTTGAGGGTGAAGACGTGATTGTAGAGGGTATTGATATAGAGCATGTTGGACAGACAGCAGCTAATATTGAGCTTACAACAAAGGTTAAGGATAAAGATAGACGTGTATTCTCTGATGGAATCTACATATATGACTGGGGTGAGGAGGAGTAATGTCTAGTCCGCATGATATAGAGAGGTTGCTTAAACTACGTGAGAAGCTTAAGTCTAAGAGGCCAGATTTCTATAGACACCTATGGTGGAAAAAGCCTAAGTTCGCCAATGATCCTAAGTGGAGGAAGCCTAAGGGACTTGATAATAAGATGAGGCTTAAGCTCAAGGGATACCCACCAATGGTAGAAATAGGCTATAGGGGACCAGCAGCTGTCCGAGGCCTGCATCCAACAGGTCTTGAGCCAGTAACCATATATAGCCTTGGTGAACTCAATGGACTAGATCCGAGTAAGCATATAATATATATTGGGGCTAGTGTTGGTTTAAGGAAGAGGATGGTGTTAGAGGAGGAAGCACGTAAGCGTGGCTTCAAAATAGCTAATCCGATGGTGAGGTGAATAGGGTAATGGCTGATCTGAGTATACAGAAGAGGTTAGCTGCAGAAATACTTGGTGTAGGGGAATCACGTATATGGATAGACCCTAACGAGATAGATAGGGTTGTTGATGCCATAACTAGGGAGGAGATCCGTAGACTAATACATGATGGTGTCATAAGAGTTAAGCCTATCCATGGGAACTCCCGTGAACGCTGGAGAATAAGGCATGAGCAGAGGAAGAAGGGCCGTAGGAGAGGGCATGGTAGGAGAAAGGGTGCTAAGACAGCTCGTCACGATAGTAAGAGGGATTGGATGAACCGTATCCGTAAGATAAGGAGGTATCTTAGGTACCTGCGTGACCACGATATTATTGATAGGAGAACATATAGGAGACTATATAGGCTTGCTAAGGGAGGTATGTTCAAGAATCTAACAAGCCTTAAACACTATATGAAGGAGCATGGTATATTGGAGGAGGTTAGGTGATTAGGCATGGCCCGTGGACCCAAGTATAAGGTGCCTAGGAGGAGGCGTAGGGAGGGTAAAACCAACTACTATAAGAGATACCGTATGATACTCTCTGGCCACCCGAGATTCGTTGTACGGAAGACACTTAAGCATATAATTGTCCAGGTAATGATTGCAAAACCTGAGGGAGACTATACGGTAGCTGCAGCCCATAGCCGTGAGTTAGCTAAGAAGTATGGTTGGAAGGGTGGATTAGGCAATATACCAGCTGCGTATCTAACGGGTATGCTTGCAGCTCTACGAGCACTAAAAGCTGGTATAAAGTATGCTGTACCAGATATAGGATTACATGCACCAACCCGTGGGGCTAAGGTATTTGCCGCTATTAAGGCAGCTAATGATGTTGGCCTAGAAGTCCCTGTATCGGATGAGGTTGTGCCTTCAGAGGATAGGATTCGTGGTGAACACATAGCTGCTTGGGCTAAGATACTTAGTGAGGAGAATCCAGAGCTGTTTGAGAGACGCTTCTCCCTCTATCTCTTACGGGGCTTTAACCCAATGGACCTCCCATCTCATTTTGAGGAGGTTAAGGAAAAGATCCTATCTGATTATAAGGATGTAGTTGGGGGAGGTGGAGAGTAGTGCCTATGAGTGCGGTTGATAAGGAAGCTCTTGAGTCATGGGTTCCTAGGACCAAGATTGGTAGACTTGTACGTGAGGGCAGGATCACTAGTCTTAAGGAGATATTTGATCGTAACCTACCTCTACTTGAGCCAGAGATAGTTGATTACCTACTACCCGATCTGGTCTATGAGAGAATAGATGTTAATCTTGTACAGAAGGTAACTGATGCTGGACGTATATCCCGTTTCCGTGTAGTCGTTGTTGTCGGTAATGGAGATGGTTTTGTAGGTATAGGCTCTGGTAAGGCACGCCAATACCTTGTTGCACTACAGAAGGCTATCCGTAACGCTAAGCTCAACATAACACCTGTACGCCGTGGATGTGGTAGTTGGGAGTGTGCATGTGGAGAACCACATAGTGTACCATTCGTGGTATCTGGTAAAGCTGGTAGTGTACGTGTAATCCTAAAACCAGCTCCTAAGGGCACTGGTCTTGTAGCTGGTGATGTTGCTAAGAAGGTCCTCAGCATGGCTGGTATCAAGGATGTATGGACACAGACCTTTGGTGAGACAAGGACAACATACAACTTCGCAATGGCAGTACTAAATGCCTTGAAGAACACCTACAAGTTCGTATCACCACATGACTGGACTAAGTAGTGGAGGAGCTGGTATGGGGGTGTATGGGATGCCTCTCTATGCTATAATAAGGATTAGAGGACGTGTTGATGTACCACCTGATGTTGACTATACATTGAAGCTTCTACGTCTACACAAGAAATTCCATGCCACACTATACCCATCCGATCTACCGGGTATTGAGGGTATGCTTAGGAAGGTTAAGGACTGGGTTACATGGGGAGAGATAGACTATGATACACTTGTAGAGTTGCTTAGGAGACGTGGTAGAGTTGCCGGTGACAAGCCGATTACTGATGAGTTTGTAAAGGAGAAGCTTAAGATTAATGGAGGAATTGAGGGTTTAGCTAAAGCACTCATTGAGGGGAAGCTGAAACTCCATAAGCTAAAATATGTAAAACCAGTATTCCGTCTACACCCACCACGTGGTGGTTTTAAGAAGAGTACTAAGAGACCCTATAATGATGGTGGAGAACTAGGCTATAGAGGTAAGGCTATAAATGAGCTTATAAAGAGAATGCTATAGCTCATGTGGGGTGTGTAGAGAGTGGTTGTACGTAGGAGGAAGAAATCCCGGAAACTACGTGGTAGGACAAGGACTATGGGATGGGGACGTATAGGTCAGCACCGTAAATCGGGTTCACGTGGTGGTTTTGGATTAGTTGGTTTTCACAAGCATAAGTGGACATGGACGGTAAAGTATGCACCACACTGGTTCGGTAAACACGGCTTTACACAGCCTCCACCAATAGTTGCTGAGATAAAGGCTATCAATGTTGGTGAACTAGATGAGATCGCCCATGACATGATTAGAAAGGGTGTTGCTAGGAAAGAGGATGACAAAATAGTTATTGACATAGTACACCTAGGGTTCAATAAGGTTCTTGGTAGAGGTAAGGTCACACTACCATTAAAAATCATTACACCAGCAATTACTGAGCGAGCCAAGGAGAAGATCGAGGCAGCTGGGGGAGAGGTAGTAGTTACTTCCAAATAATAGGTTATTTATGTACTATAAAACATTATAGAATCCATGTAGTTTCTAGGCAAACTATATAATCTATTAGACGGGTTCTCATATAGTCTAGTTAGGAGTAGCTGAGACAGAGGCTGCTGGGAATGGGCGTCCTAGGAGCCATGGCTAAAATCGCTAACTACATACCAACTGTTGAGAAGCCTAAGCAGAAAATAGGACTTTATGAAAGAATTTTCTGGACAGCTGTTGCACTAATAATCTATATAATAATGGCTAATACACCACTCTACGGCATAACACAGCAGGGCCAAGGACCAAACCTCCTACTTGTGGAGATTATATTTGCATCAAACCGTGGAACACTCATG
This sequence comes from uncultured Desulfurococcaceae archaeon, assembly GCA_964627005.1. Classification (GTDB taxonomy): domain Archaea; phylum Thermoproteota; class Thermoprotei_A; order Sulfolobales; family Desulfurococcaceae; genus CAZHDB01. Next base: position 13,556 of record CAZVHC010000010.1, on the reverse strand, counting down.
GAGCTAGGTATAGGGCCTATCGTCACAGCTGGATTGATCATGCAGATACTTGCTGGTGCTAAACTAATAAATATAGATCTATCCGATCCAGAGGATCGTAAAAAGTTTACAGCTGCACAGAAAACATTTGCTCTACTACTAGCTGGTTTTGAGGCAGCAATGTATGCTGCAGCATGTAGGTACTGGACTGTATCACCAGAGAATCCTAATCCATTCTTTGGATGTACAGCAACAATTTACCAGAGGATAGGTGTTGGGCTACAGCTCTTCCTGGCCACATATATAGTCATATTACTTGATGAGATGATCCAGAAGGGATGGGGTCTTGGAAGTGGGGTTAGTCTCTTCATCCTAGCTGGTGTTGCTCAGAGAATGATATGGAATACATTCTCTCCAATAATAAACCCGTTTACTGGCGAGAAAGTAGGTTTTGTACCGTACCTAGTCGATCTTGTTACATCCGGCAGGGACTGGACCGAAGCATTGATTAGGAGGTATGGGAATGACCTTGTAGGACTAATAACAACTCTAGCAATAATACTTGTACTAGTATATCTAGAGGGTATTAAGGTAGAAATACCAATTACATCGCCTAGGCTACGCAGTATTAAGACCAAGATACCGCTGAAATTCCTATATGTAACCAATATACCAGTACTACTAGTGGGTATATTGTATAGTGATATACTTGTATTCGCTAACCTAGCCCGTATGTACATACCTGGTGCAAGTAGTATAGCCGATATATTGGCTCAATATGGTGGTCCGCAGAATAGGACGCTCGTTGGAGGTATAGCCTACTACCTATCACCACCAGGTAGTCTACTAAGTACATTATCTGATCCTATAAAGGCATTAGTATATGCTGTGAGCGTTATGGGGTTAGCCGTATTATTCGGTATAATGTGGGTTGAGATCTCTGGTTTAAGTGCATCAGCACAGGCTGAGGAACTCGTTAAATCCGGTATGGAGATCCCTGGTGTTAGACGTAATCCCAAGGTTCTTGAAAGAGTGCTGGCTAAGTATATTAAGCCTCTAACAATACTTAGCTCATTAATAGTTGCGTCAATAGCTGTTACAGCAGATATGCTTGGTGCCTACGGTACTGGTATGGGTATATTGCTTGCAGTAGGTATTGTACAGCAGTACTACATGCTAATAGCTTATGAGAGAACACTTGAGGCATATCCATTGCTTAAGAAGCTTGTTGGAGAGTAGCGGTGGCATGCTATTAACTAAGGCTCTATTACTCGGCATAAGCTTTTCCTTAGCGTCTATATACCTTGCATACATGGTTGCTAAGAGAAAATTCTTTCGTGAAGCCTTTGAATTCCTATCAACATACTCTGACGAACCAATTACAAAGGATAAGAGGGGGTTGAGAAAACTGCGTAAGATTAGGAAACAGCTTGAGAGAGCTAGGAAAAGGCTTATGCTATTATTCTTCATACATCTAGTGATATTCATAATGGCCTATACCGGCCTAGTATCAACAATATATCTCATAATACCGCTTGAGAAAATGATTGTCAATATACCCATAGGCATACCCCTAATAAGTGATCGGGTGGATGGAGGCTACGTTACACACATAGTATTCATAGCATTCATAGGCTTCATGGCTCCCTCATACCTATTCGCCAGAATAATAAAGATGACACAACCAACTAAGTAAATAAGGTATACCGATAAAGCTTTTACCCCTAAAACACTTGATATGAGAGTCTAGGAATAAAGTGTTTGGAGGATAGAGAAGGAATGCCTAGACCAGGGCTAAGAACACACTCTAAGAGGAGAGTTTATAGGAGAACACCAGGTGGTAGGACAGTCATACACTATGAACCACGTAAACCAGGTACTGCCAGATGCGCAATATGTGGTAAACCCTTAAACGGTGTACCTAGGCTAAGGCCCTCCAAACTAAGAAATCTCCCAAAGACTATGAAGAGGCCAGAGAGACCCTATGGAGGCTATATATGTCATAGATGTTTAGCTCGTGCTCTAAAGGCTTCTATTAGAGAAATGATTTCAGTTTAAACCATAATGGTTTAATACTATATTTCTTCTCCATAGTAGACGAGGGTGTTTCTAGGGATTGGTAGTAATAGTTGTCAGCGGGCCACCAGGTAGTGGTAAAACTACACAGGCAAAACTCATAGCTAGACACTATGGGCTAAAATACTATTCTGCAGGCACTATATTCCGTAGAATAGCTATGGAAAGAGGAGTTTCACTTGAAGAACTAAGTAGGATCGCGGCAAGCGATCCAAGTATCGATCTCGAAATTGATAGTAGGAGTCTGGAAATGGCTAAGAAGGGAGATGTAGTTATTGATGGGCATCTAACGGCATGGATAGTATCTGAATATGCTGACCTAAGAATATTGATTACAGCACCACTTCTAGTAAGGATAAAGAGGATTGCACAAAGAGATAAAGTACCATTTCAGCAGGCAGCAAGGGAGACAATTAATCGTGAATATTACCAGATAAAGAGGTTTATAGAATATTATGGAATAGATCCTGGGGAGACAAGCATTTTCGACATAATAGTAGATACTGGAAAATATAGTGTTGAAGAAACCTTCAATATATTGAGGGAAGCCATAGATAAAATTTTAAAGTCTAAAAACATTAGGTAGCTAGCTAGTAAATATAGGGGTGGGGATAAGAAGATGCCAGCTATAGAGATAGGTAGAGTATGTGTTAAGATAGCGGGTCGTGAAGCTGGTAGAAAATGTGTTATAGTAGATATTATTGATGACAACTTTGTCCTAATTACTGGTCCCAAGAGCCTTACTGGTGTTAAACGGAGACGTGTCAATATAAAGCATATTGAGCCTCTAGATAAGGTTATAGACATACCTAAGGGAGCATCTGATGAGGAGGTATTAAAGGCAGTAGCTGCTGCTGGACTAACTGATTTTATGAAGGAAATTGTTAAGCCAAAGCTATCACCAGTTTAGAAGGTCTCTCTATACAGAGTATTCATAAACTTCATCGAGGTTTTTAACCTGTTATTCTAAGTATTTAAAGAAACATTTAAAGAATAGGTATATTACTAGACTCCACAAATAGTTAATAGTGTGGTAACTATTGAGGTAGAGATTATTGAGTGCTAGGGAAGGCCTAGAATTCCTAGATAAGCTGATAAGATATAGTGGTTTAAGGCAAGAGTGGATCATATTAAGAGATGATGAAACCGATCCTAGATATGGCGTTCTTCCCTATAAGAGAGAAATTAACGAGTACATTAGAAATGGTGTTATAAACATAGACAAGCCCCCGGGTCCAACAAGCCACGAGGTTGTTGCATGGATTAAACGAATGCTTGGACTAAGTAAAGCTGGTCATGGAGGTACACTTGATCCCAAGGTTACTGGTGTCTTACCAGTAGCATTAGAGAATGCTACTAAGGTTATAGGTAATGTTGTACATACTAGTAAGGAGTACGTAATGGTTATACAATTCCATGGACAAGTATCTAGGGATAGGCTTGAAGAAGTGCTTAAGGAGTTTACTGGAAGAATATATCAGAGACCACCACTAAGATCAAGTGTTAAGAGGGCAATACGTGTAAGGACAATACACTATATAGAACTACTAGAATATAGTGGGAGATACGCATTAGTCAAAGTAGGATGTGAAGCAGGTACATATATGAGGAAACTAGCTCATGACATAGGCTTAGTCCTAGGCGTTGGGGCACATATGAGAGAACTACGTAGAACAAGGACGGGCCCCTTCCGTGAGGACGAGACACTAGTGAAGATGCAGGAGCTTTCCGAAGCAATATATCTCTGGAGGGAGGAGGGTGATGAGAGACTGCTTAGGAGGATCATTATGCCTGTTGAAGTGGCAACGTGTCACCTGCCAAAGATAGTTATTCGGGATACAGCTGTTGACGCTATAGCTCATGGTGCACACTTGGCTGTACCCGGTATTGCTAGGCTTACAAATGACGTTTCAAAAGGTTCACGGGTTGCAATATATACTCTCAAGGGTGAGTTGGTGGCTCTTGGACAAGCACAGTATAGTGCTAAAGAGATTGCTGGTATGAACCGTGGAATTGTTGTTAAGATAACACGTGTTTACATGAGACCCTGTGTATACCCGTCTGTCTGGAGGAAACGTGGGGCTAGAAAAAGTGGTTAGCCAACACTATTTCTCGAGGAAACCGTTTAGGAAGGGTAAGAAACGATACATATCGCTATATATACATGGATATATGTTTGAGTTTCTAACTTATTCTAGTCTATTCTCTGGAAGGGACATTGATCTTGGTACTAGGCTATTGCTTGAAAACATAAGGTTACCTAGCGAAGGTAATGCACTAGACATTGGTTGCGGTTATGGCGTTATAGGTATAGTAGTGGCTAAGCTTAACCCTAGGCTTAAGGTGTATATGGTTGATATAAATGAACTAGCTGTAAAAACAGCTAAATATAATGCATCACTGAATGGTGTTGCCGATAAAGTAGTCATACTAAAAGGCAATTTATATGAGCCAGTAAAGGATATGGTGTTTAAGGCAATATATTCAAACCCACCATTATCAGCAGGTAGAAACATTGTTGATAAACTAGTCACAGATGCGGAAAAACATTTATGTAACAAAGGCTTTCTACAGATAGTACTTGCTAAAGGCCATGAATACTACATAGAACTATTGAAAAAGATATACACAAGAGTTGAATGGAAGAGTAAGAAAGGCTACCTAATAATAACTGCATATAAGTAAATACATCGTTAATTAATGAACTAACTAGGAAAATAATAAGCGCCGGGGGCGGGATTTGAACCCGCGCGGGCCGTGAGACCCACCGGCTCTCCAGGCCGGCCCCTTAGACCGCTCGGGCACCCCGGCTCTGTCTATTATATTTTATTGGGGATTTATAAGGATGGTTGTTTGGTTTCCTAAACATTTTTATGTTTTCTTAAACTTTCTAATATTCTATTATATAGTTAATGGAGTTTTTGATCATATGTATGTTTTGTACAATATGTTTAATAGGTATTTAAGATACATACATGAACATACGATAGAGTCCGATTGGGTTAGTTGTATGTCTAGAAAGGTTGGGCATAGGTCTAAGATTGATATTATGTGGGCTATTCTGGACTTTATTGAGCGTGAGGGAGTTGCTGGTAAGACTCATGTATTGTATGCTGCTAATCTTAATTCTCGCTCTCTTGAGAGGTTTATCGATAAACTCCTCGGTATTGGTGCTATTAATGTTGAGGTTATTGATGGTCGTTCACGCTATTTCCTTACATCCTATGGATACAAGTTGCTATCACTATTAACTAGTGTTAGAGAGATATTGGAAAACAAGTCTCTTATTAGTGTATCTGCTTTAACAAATAAGGCTATGAGTGAAATTATACGTAATAAGTTAAAGCTTAGTGATGAAGTCTCTCTAGAATATGGGAGAATAGTCTACGGAGAATCTAATCTAGAGTATATAGCTGATGTTATTGTCAGTAATACTGATATCTATATAATACTTTACCTGAGCTCTGGTATGAATAGAGAGGACATAGCTAACGTGCTTGGTAAGGCTCTACTTATACTTGTAGATACCGATCTTAAATGTGTATTCGTGATAAGCCATAGCCTAAATCACGTAGTCCATAGGTTTAAGAATGTACTTGATAAGGCAAATATTGATCGTAGCCGTTATATGTTCATAGTTGCTGAAGAACAATGGCATAAGGCTAGTATATAAAATACAAACCTTTTGTACATATATATTATCTGTATAAGAGATACAGTATCTTCTTATATACTAGAGGCAATTCTATTCTTAAGGTGTATAAGATGTATGCACTAAGTAAAATATTCGCTATAACAATGATATCGATTCTGCTAATCGGATTCGGTACAGCACTAGCTATGTGGACCCAGACGCTAAAGATCAATGCTTATGTTAACACTGGAGAAGTTAAAGTTAAATGGAGTACCTGGAACTGCAGTGATACAGGACCAGATCCGCAGGCACCCGGATACAACAACTCTGAGAATAAGGATGTGGCTAAGTGTTATGTTAACCCAGAAAGATACGATGATCAGAGAAATCCTATAAAGCTTAACATAACATTGGTTAAAGCTTATCCTGGTTATGCAGTAAACATTACAATGGTTGTCGATAACATTGGTACGGTACCAGTAAAGTTGCTAAATATCTCTTGGTCTAACTGGACTGGAGAAGATAGTCGAGCGTTAAAAGTAAGGCTGATCAAACCAATTGATACACAAATAGATGAAGGGGAAAATAGTACTTACATATTAGAAATCATAGTGAAACAGGAAGCTAATGAAACAGCCACATATTCATTCGATCTAGAATTAACGTTTGCACAGTGGAATGAAGTAAACGGTCCATAATAATAGCTTGAGATATGGGTAATCATAATGTTTTTAAATAATCCCCCGGGCTTAATGCCCAAACATGATGAATGTATATAGGTGTAAGATAGGTTGGAAAAGAATGTAACTATAGCGTTAATAGTAGCGGCCCTAACACTATTGTCAGCATCAGCTGTAGCTATGTGGAGTCAAGCACTAAAGGTTAACGTATATGTAAGTACATCAGAAGTTGATATAGAGTTTGTCAACGGTTCTCTAACCTATAAAGACGCATGTGGTCTAGCCCCAGGTTATGGTGATCATAGAGGTAATGACTGGAACGCTACAGGTTATCCCGATCCAATGGCTATACAGCTTGGCAAGGATGTTGGCTGTACAAATGTTACGCTTATTGATAGTGATGGTGATGGAGACTACGATCTAATGAATGTGACCTTACACAAGGTGTACCCATGGTACTATACGCACATTGCATTTAAGATACATAATAATGGCGGTATACCAGTAAGGATATGGAGGGTTATATTGAACAATGGTACACATAACTTTACATATTATGAATTAAATGAACAAGAGCTACAACAGGGTGAGGAAATAGATCTTAATGGTGATGGTAAACCAGATCTATTGATCTGGTGGGGAGATAATTTTGGTGAACAGCTACATCCATGTCAAAGTGCTGATATAAGTTGGGACTTAACAGTCCTACAGGATGCACCACAGGGTGCTATATTAACCTTTACAATATATATTGAGGTTATTCAGTGGAATGAGTACTATATTCCATAAATACTTAATCATAATATCTTTTTTACTAATATTTAGCTCATAAAATAGATGATGGTGTACAGATGCATTGGGCATAAAGTGTTTATTAATAGTGTTTTTATCTATGCTCCTAGTATATATCATTAGATATGCAGAAATACTTTATGGATTAGCATACTATATAATTCCTACATTCATATCACTCTCCATACTCATACTATTCAGAAACTATATTGTCACAGTTCACTCTATAGATAAAGATCCAGACATATTACTATTGGCTTTAGCTGGTATTGTACCAAGCTATATAGTAGGACTATTTACTGGTTATGGAATTAATATCTTAGCAATAACACCTTCACATATTATTATAAACGTAACGTTTTTCCTAAGCTACTACTCCCTACTTGAGCTTTTGAGGTATTTATTTGTTAAACGCATAGGTAATCTAAATATAGGAACTACTATAGCTATTTCCATAATAACCATATTCTTTGAAATCCCCTATACAAAAATAGTCGTGGCTAACCCACGGTTCATACTGGAGTTCCTATCCCTACTGGCTACAAGTATTGTCTATACAGTTATGGCTGCAAGATATAGTCTAGCACAACTATTATTGGTGAGACTATCAACAATATTTATGCTAAAACTCTTCCCCATATTACCTAACATGGAATGGTTTATCAATATACAGGTAATGCTTGTATCAGCTATCTTTCAACTATCAGTCATGTATATGATCTTTAGACAAAGGAATAAAGTTCCTCATAGCAGGAATATAATAATGCCTATAAATAATAGGTTAAAACCATTATCCCTCATAGGTAAGACTATATTAATCTCTATGATAGTAGTTTTCTCATTAATGCTGATACTAGGCTATAGATTCCTCGTAATAACTAGTACTAGTATGGAACCTACGCTTAAAGTAGGTGATCTTGTGGTTGTTAGTAATTCTCATGATATTAGTGAGGGTGATATAATAGCGTTCATCATAGGCAGTAAGATTGTTATCCATAGAGTAGTTGAGGTTACTCATGAATCGGGCTCTATGAAGTATTATACTAAAGGTGATGCTCTTGACCATAGGGATCCTTGGGAAATAAATGCAGGGGAGTGCTTGGGTAAAGAAATTCTCATAATACCGGGTATGGGTATTCCCCTAGTCTATATGATAATGTTTTTTGGAGACTACATATCATCTATAATTGCTACAATAACTTTTATACTAGCCTTAAACGTAATCTACATAGCTAGAGAACTGGTGTAATATAATTGAATAAATCTATATCTGGATCAAATAGAGGTATTCTCCTTAAAATACTATTTATTATAGCCCTATCTATATTCATACTCTCATCATTAGCTCTATCATATTCATATACCTTAAAGCCTGTATCGACACATAAAGAAAATGTAAGGTATGCTGAACTTGATATTACACCTAATTCTAGAATATATGTCAAACCAGCATTAATATATGATTATAGGAACTACATAGACAGTAATGAAGCAGTACTTAGTCTAAGTAATAAGATCAATATTAATATATCCTATAATCAAATAATATACAATAATACAGAATTAGGTAAGGTAACTAATTACACCATAAAATATAGGATATATGGAGTTATAAATGTTGGTGAATGGTCTAAGAGTAGAGTCATTGTAAAACAAAAGAATGTATATAAACAATCATTCAAAGAAGTACTGTTTATAAACATATCTGATATAAAGTCAATAGTTGAAAGAATAAGTAGTGAAACAGGTGTAAGTGTATTTATATACAGGTATATAATCAATATAGAAATATTAAATATTGTAAGATATAGTAGTGGAAAACTTAAAGAGTATAGTCTAACGCCAAAGATAACATTTACATTTGCTAGTGAAAAGAATAAATTATCAATAACATACTCTGGACTATCTAAAAACTATATAGCTGATAAGACATTTACCGTTCAGAATACAGTCTATGGAAAATATACTGTATATGAGTTTAGGAAAATAACCTTGTTTGCAACAGTAATTTCTGGCTCAATAGCCTTACTAGCACTAGCAACAATTATACGTAATAGACCATCACATGGGGGAAAGCTAGAGTACTATATCAAAAGGTATAAACCACTAGTAATCAAGGGGTTTAGGGAGAAAGACCATGGTAAAGTCATGGTTAGAGATTTAGAGGAGATATTTAGGATAGCTAAAACCTATAATGTACCAGTAATAATTGATGATAGGAATTGCCTACATACAATAATCGACGGTGTCACATACATATACTGTATTAAGGATAAAAATAGTGATGAAATAGAGGATCCTATAAACCACCAAGACTCGCTATCTCCCTAGCAGCCTCCTCAAGATCCTTATGGGTATCAATACTCCTCCAGAAAATATCAGTATACTTAACAGCAGCTAAAACACCATCAGAAGCCATCTTCGGAAAAGCAGTCTTCTCAATATCGCCCTTCTCAGGCAAATAGTCAAAAACAGCAGGCGTCATAGCATACACACCAGCGTTAATCCAGTAATCACTAAGCCGAGGCTTCTCCCTAAAACCACGTACCCTACCATTGCTGATCTCAAGAATACCATAGGGGCTAGGTAAGGGTATTGCTGCAATAGCTGCTATCAACCTCTTATCACTCTCCAATGCCTCAACCAATTTCTCTGGATTAAGATTCGTCAATATATCACCATTAAGTACCAGGAACACGTCGCTCTTAGACAATATATGCTCGGCATTCTTCAAAGCACCACCAGTACCCAGCGGCTCATCTTCAACAACATAGGTCACACGAACCCCAAGACGGCTACCACTACCAATATACTCTATAATCTTCTCCTTCCTATACCCTACAAGCAATACAAACTCATTAATACCATATTTCTTCAACCAGTCAATCTGCCACTCAAGAATAGGGCGTCCAGCAACCTGGATCAATGGTTTGGGGAGTTCCTCAGTGTAGGGGCGTAACCTTTTACCAAAGCCGCCAACTAGTATAGCAGCCATCATATCCTACCACCTCCATAGAAGTCTCTCACAATATTATTCTAGGTCTAATAGAGTATTAAAGAATAGCTATAAACAATAATAGCCTTCCTGGAAAATACACTAGACAGATGCTGAGAACGGCCGATGCAGAACTGGTGAAGAACAACACCTAGGCTTAGTACTGGGATGAGGATGCTGGCCTGTACTGATACATGTTGGTGAGGATGCGTGAGGATGCGGCTCACTGACCGTCCCGTTCTAGCCTTAATATTTAACTGGGTTTATGGGCTATAGTTTTAGCAGGGGTGATATATATGGGTGAAGCTGGTGAGCCCAGGATTGCTGAGCCTGGGTTACCTGGTAAGTTCGATTACTTGGAACATACGGCTGATGCCTATATACTAGCCTATGGCTCAAATATTATAGAGTTATTTGAGAATGCTGGTTTAGCATTATTTGAAACAATGACTAGTACTAGTAAGATTGAACATAGGGTTTCTAGGGAGGTAGAAGCCCGTGGAATAGATCTTGAGAATCTACTTTATCGATGGCTTGAGGAGCTATTAATGATCTACTACTCGGAGAATATAATGTGTGGTAAGGTTAGTGTTGAGAAATTAGTGATAACTAGAGAAGGTGATGAAGTAGACTATATGGTTAAAGGTGTTTGTCTAGGGGAGGAATTCGATCCAGAGAGACATGAGTCTAAGGTAGAGGTTAAGGCGATAACCTATCATTTAATGAGGATTCTCCGTGGAGAAGAGGGTTGGAAAGCATATTTTGTCCTAGACATCTAGGTCACTCTCTTTTCAGCTTCTTAATACAGTTTTTACAGAAAAACCTTGTCTTAACATCAACATCATATACACTATTACTAAAACTCATAACACACTCCCTATTAACACAGTGCTCTAGACCAAGTAGATGCCCAAGCTCATGGACAATCTCCTTAGAAACCCTCTCAACATACAGGTTGAAATCAGGTCTCCCACCATAAAACCTTGGATCAAGTCTCCTAGTACACACTATAGCAGTTCTTAGACTAGGAGATGCCTCCCCAAATACGAAGTTAAGACCACGCTCAAAAGCATCAAGATAGCCAACACCAACAACATAGTCCTCCACAAAATCACGGGACAAACAACTATATAGCCACCTAAGTAGACATGAACTAAGATACTGTACCCTCCTCCAGACAAAACAGTCCATAGGAGGCTTCAAAACACTAGGCCATACAAGGATATCAAGACCTAGACCAGCACTGTACAAGCTATCCCTAACACTAGAAGACCATACATCAAGATAGTCAACAACATAAGGTCTAGTCAACGGGACGATCAAGACCCTGGTCAAACACAACACCTCAATCTATGGAATAATAGATCTAGAAAATAAATACAATGGCTGGAGACAATGGGAGAAGAATGCCGCCGCGGGGATTTGAACCCCGGACAACCCGGTCTTCAGCTTCGCCGGATCCACCTTGTAGGTGGGTTCCTCGGGCGCTCTCCCGGGCTGAGCTACGGCGGCTTTTGTCTAGGTAGGTATTTTGGGTGTTGTGGTTTATTAGTTTTTAATATATTCTTCCATAAAATGTCTATTCTGGGGTCTATGGTTGGCTAGGGCTTTATGGAGTTATCTAGTGGATCTGCTGGGTGGGTATAGGTATATCTATGTATTTGATAGGAGATTCTATAGGTTTAAACTGGCACGTTATAATCCTTTGCAGGCTCTAGTTACTGATATGTTGCTCTATAGTAGGTGTCTTGATAAAGGATCTGTTAGTGGTAGGGTTTCCCGTGTCTTCCGTTATGGTTCTAGGGAATACATCTTTCTAAGTGGTTCTGGAGATATTCCCTCAGATCTCGTTTACCCATCTAGCAATGGTTTTCTGTGCTGGAATGAACTATTAGAAGTGGTTCCTGATAGACCACTATTTATAGTAGATAATACGTTGTACTATGAGCATCATCCAAAGGATCGGAATAGACTTGTTAATCAGTTAAACCTATTCCTTAAAGTACTACGTAGATACCTATTTGATATCTATCTCATAATGAATAATTCTCCAGTAGAACTAGTTAATAGGTTCAATAGTATAGCAGGGCATAACATGGTTAGATGGACACGCACGTGGGAGTTGAAAAGGATAATCCACGGGGACGATAATATTATAGCATTAGATCCCTATGCAGAAGAGGTTATTGACGAACAAATCCTGAGAAAAGCATCCATAATAGTTATTGGTGGAATAGTTGATCGAGAGAGACAGGTTAAAATGGGTACACGGAGGATCGTGGATAAGTTGTGTAGCGAACTAGGTATAGAGATAGAGAGATACAGAGTAGAAGTTGATGGGATAAGAGAAGCTGTACCCCATAGGATCAATATTTTTGGAGAAATAATACTAGAGACAATATTTGAAGAGAAACCACTAAGACAAGCAATAATAGAGCATATGAGTAATAGGGACATAGCATGGTACATAGGATTAAGATTGGCTAAAGAAAAATTGGATCAGAGCACTATTAACCAAGTAATAGATGAGATAGAAAAGATACAGAAAAGAAAGATAAAGAAATATGTAATAGAAAAAGCATATAGGATAGGAGGAATGAGGAAAAATAATCTAAATGCTAAGATATTAAAGTAGGAGAGTATAAAGGCGAAATGAACATGGTAAAACACTGGATCTTTGTTACTAAGCCGAAAAAATATGGAGTATGTAGTAAGTATAAGGTATTTGGCGTTGATGAACGATACAGTATTACAGTACTCAATCATTTAGAGCCAGGGGATCTAGTTTTCTTCTATATAAATAAATATAGGATATTTGAAGGTCCGTGGAAAATTGTGGAAATGGGCATCTATGATCCTTTACATAAAGCTGTTAAGGAGTGGGAGCCCCAAAATAAATACGTTTATCTAATAAGATTAGATTACGCATTAGACAAAATAATAACTTGTCCATTAGAAAGAGTATTTGATAAACTATTATTCTTAACGAAAAGGAAACGTGGTAAAGGAGGACATAGTGGTCACTTTCAATTCTCAATAATATCAATTAGAGAAGAAGATTATAAGACAATATTAACTTGTGCGGATGAACAATTTTAGTTACTAAATAGATCAGATTTTCCGGCTCACATCATAGCCCCCTTCCAAGGGGGCTCAAGAGACCCTCTCCTCATCACCATAGAGTAACTATGGATAAACACCTAAATAAACCATAAAAACCCAATAGTAAAACTAAATATAATAGTAGGATAATGCGGCGGTCGTCTAGCCTGGACTAGGACGCCGGCCCCCCAAGCCGGAGACCCCGGGTTCAAATCCCGGCCGCCGCACCATATTTATATTAATTGATATCCTATACCTGTATCAGTTCGTGACATTATCTAAGTCTCAAGAGGATAAT
>CAZVHC010000009.1:26083-42985 GCA_964627005.1 uncultured Desulfurococcaceae archaeon | reverse complement strand
GTATTGAGTGGTATAGGTTTAGAGTGAGCTATGTATTGTTATTTGGTTCTATGGTTGATAGGATTGGTAGAGACATTGATCTGGCTATAAAGTTTACTGGTAAACCATCACTTGATGAGATAGGTGATATACTGGATACTGTATCTCAAGTGACTGGTTATCCGGTGGAGTCTATAGATATTGTTGTATTGAATAGAGAGGAGCTTCCATGTGAGCTAGTGTATCAGATATATTGTAGGAATAAACCATTATATATAAGGGATTGGAATGAGTATATAGATGATTATGTTAGATGGATAAAGCTATGCTATGACTATGAGATAATGCTTAGGAAGAACCGTGTACTAGAGACAGCATTGGAGGTTATTAAGAGGAGATGGGGATTATAAAGAGCTTATTTCAGGAGCTAGTATCTATAACAAATGCTATTGATAGAGAAGTTTCTAAAGGATATGATCTAAGTAGTTGGGGTGATCAAATGAAGTTTCTACATGCACTACAGATACAGGCACAGATACTGATTGATATGGTACTTAGAACAGCATCTCTACTAGGATATACTCCTAGAACTCCATTGGATGCTTCAAAACATCTTGTTAGTGTAGGAGCCATTGATATACATGATCAGAGGTTCTTTAGATCAGTTGTTGGTTTTAGAAATATCGTTGTTCATGAGTACATTAGTGTAGATATGGATATTGTAGAGGAGATTCTGAGGGAAAGACTCTATCGTAAGCTACTAGTTATTGGAGAAAAGATCTATAAATATACTAGAAGAAATAACATTGATCCATAGCATAATCATCTTTATTCGGATCTTGATGATAAAATGATCTATGAGGTAATGTATTTATCTCATAATCTAACTAGATAATCATAGTCGGGGTATACAGCTTTACTGGTTATATTGTGTGATGTACTATGTCTATTGAGGATCCATATGAGCTTATAGATAAATGGCTTAAGGCTAGAGAGTACATAGTAGTTGGTAAGGGTGTAGCACGTAGTGATTCATTGGAGAAAGCACTTGGTAGGGCAAAGTTTCTAGAGGACTACTATATACCTGGTAAAATGCTCTTTGTGAAACAAGTGCTTAGCAGTGAACCACATGCATTGATCGAGAATATAGACTATAGTGAAGCCCTCAAGGTACCTGGTGTAGTTGGTGTATACACCTATAGGGATATACCGGGTGAGAATCAGGTAGGCTATGCACTACCCGATCAACCATTACTTGCTGAACGTAAGGTTAGATACCATGGTGAACCAGTAGCACTAGTTGCTGCATGGGATATTGATAAGGCCTTTAAGGCTCTAGAGCTTATCCGGATAAGGTATAGGAGGCTCCCAGCAATACTAGATCCCCTTGAGGCCATGGAGAACCGGGAGATACTTGTACATGAGGAGTTTGGCTCAAACATTGCCTTCCGGACAAGGATTAGACGTGGTGATGTGGAGAAGGGGTTTAGTGAATCAGATGTTATTGTAGAGAATACTTATAGGACACATCATCAGGAGCATGCTTATCTAGAGACAGAAGCTGCACTAGCAATCCCGGATGTAGAGGGAAGGATCACGGTTATATCGTGTGCACAATACCCCCATCTAGCACAGAGGATAACAGCACGTGTCCTCGGAGTACCGGCTTCAAAGATAAGGATTGTATCACCATATATTGGTGGAGCATTTGGAGGAAAGGATGATGAGGGCCCATTAGCTACTGCTAAAGCAGCACTTGTAGCATATCTCACTGGTAAACCAGCATTTCTAATCTATAGTAGAGAGGAGAGTATCCGGATCCATCCAAAACGTGAGGCTACAGTGATCAAGTATAGATCTGGTGCAACAGCTGATGGTAAGCTTAAGGCTATAAAGGTGACGATCATACATGATACCGGGGCCTATGCTAACCGTGGACCATATATACTATGGAGAGCAACAGTACATGCCTCCGGACCATACTATGTACCTAATGCATGGGTTGATGGATACTGTGTATACACTAACAAGGTGCCACAGGGTAGTTTCCGTGGATTCGGTAATCCATCGGTACAGTTTGCAGCTGAAGCACAAATGGATGAACTAGCCCGTAAACTAGGAATGGATCCCGTGGAGTTTAGGCTTAAGAACCTACTTAGACCCGGTATGGAGACAATTACTGGACAACTACTTGAGGATTCTGTTGGTGTAGCTGATATGGTTGAGAAACTAGCTACACACATGGGCTGGAGAAGGCTTAGGAGAGAAGTTGAAGAGTATAATAGGAAGAGCCAGAGGTATAAACGTGGCCTTGGAATAGGTGTTGCATGGCATGGTATAAGCACTAGCCGTGGAGTACCGGATTGGAGTAACGCTTATATAAAGATCGAGCGTGACGGCTCAGTCACAGTCTATACTGGTATTGTGGAGATTGGGCAGGGATCACCTACTAGTAGCCATAGACAGATAGTAGCTGAAGTCCTAGGAGCACCACTCGAGCTCATAAATGTGGTCTTTGGATCAACTGATGCACCAGATACAGGAGCTACACATGCATCAAGAGGTACCAGTATAGGGGCTATAGGTGTATTGGTAGCTGCTGCAAAGCTCCGTGAGAGACTAAATAGGCTTGCAGCCGATCTATTGAAGGCTCCTCCGGAAAAGATCGTTATCCGGGAGGGGAGAGTATATGTTGGAGGTGATGAGGAGAGGAGGATGACGTGGAGGGAACTAGTTGAACAAGCATACTCCCGTGGAATCGATCTTAGTGCTACAGGCTATTTCTTCCTACCAAAGGGTAGTTTCGATAATGAGCGTGGACAAGGCTATGCATACCCAGCATACAGCTATGTAGCATTAGCTGTAATGGTTGAAGTTGATACATGGACTGGACGTGTAAGAGTCTTAAAGGCTTGGCCCGGACTAGCTGCTGGAAAAATCATTAATCCCGTGCAGGTTGAGGGACAGATCGAGGGAGCTATTACACAGGGTATAGGCTATGTGTTGATGGAGGAGCTACGCTTCGGTAGTAATGGTGAAATACTCAACCCTGATCTAACTGATTATACTATACCTACGATACAAGATACTGTATTGGATGTTGAGAAACCAGTTTATGTAGAGGATCTCTTTAGATATGGTCCATTTGGAGCTAAGGGTGTTGGTGAAATGGCTTTTATCCCATTGCCAGCTGCTATAGCTAATGCAGTCTCTCACGCCATTAGTAAGAGGATTACTGAACTTCCATTAACACCTGAGAGGCTATACATGATCATTAGGAGGTGATCACGTATGTTCTATAACATCCCAAGATTCAGCTACCATAAACCAAGTAATCTAGATGAAGCTCTAGAACTACTAGATCGGCTAGGGGATGCAAAGATCATTGCTGGAGGCACGGATCTACTAATCGATCTGAGGATAGGCAGGTATAGTCCTAGAAACATTATCGACATAAATAGGGTTAAGGAGCTCAAGTACATAGTTGATGAGGGAGAATATATACGTATAGGTGCATTAACGAGGCTACAGGAGATAATCGAGTCAAAGGTGATCAAGGAAAAGATCCCATTACTCCATGAGGCAGTGTATCAGATGGCTAGTTGGCAGATCCGGAGTAGAGGTACTATTGGCGGTAACCTATGTAATGCTTCACCAGCAGCTGATACGGCACCACCACTACTAGTGCTGGAGGCTAAGCTTAAGCTAGTCAGTATTGATGGTGAGAGAATTGTTGATATAAGGGATTTCTTCAAAGGACCTAGAGAGACTGTATTGAGGCATAATGAGTTGCTTAAGGAGATTATTGTACCAGTTTACCATGGCTATGGCTATTCCTACCTTAAGCTTGGACGTAGAAACTCCTTTACGTTATCAATAGTTTCTGTAGCAACTATGGTTAGAGTTGAGGATGGTGTGTTTAGTGATGTACGTATAGCTCTTGGCTCTGTTGCTCCAACTCCCGTTCGTGCACATAGTGTTGAGAAGTATCTTAAGGATAGGGGTGTGTCTATGGAGGTTATAAGGGAGGGTGTAGAGCTTGTTGTTAACGATATATCTCCTATAACTGATGTACGGGCATCAGCTGAGTACCGTAGATCAATGTCTATAGTCCTCACATACGATTCCATAGTCACATCATTGAAGAGGATTGGTATAGAAGTTGGTGGAGGTTGATCATGTATGGTTCACGTGGAATTCACACTTAATGGTAGACGTGTAGAAGTTGATGTAGAGCCTAACGAGATCCTTCTTGATACGCTAAGGTATAGGCTTGGAGTTAAAAGTGTTAAGAGGGGTTGTGAGAGGGGGGAGTGTGGTACATGTACGGTACTAGTTGATGGAGATCCCATATACTCGTGTATGGTATTGACGGTACAGGTTGATGGGCATAGGGTGGATACTGTAGAGGGGCTATGGGAGGATGAGTTGTTTAAGAAGCTAGTCTATAGTTTTGTGGAGAAGGGGGCTATACAGTGTGGATACTGTACACCAGGATTTCTGGTAACAGCCTATGCTCTACTAAAGAAGAGACGTGACATAAGTAGGGATGATATTCTAAAGGCTCTAGAGGGTAACCTGTGTAGATGTACTGGTTATAAGAAGATTGTTGAGGCAATCCTAGATACGATCAATAAATAATCTTTTTTCTTCTCAATCTATATCACTCACCATTCATATCTGGGAAGAAATAATTCAGTCTAACTCTAGTATTTACAGTACGTAGATGCATTAAAATAGACATTATATAATAGCCTGTATGAGGCTTAGACTAAAGTAAACCATTTACGTAGTTTATATTGATCTAGTTGATAGCTTTAATAATTATTTGAGCTAACAATACAGATTGTTAGTATCAGAGTCAAGATGTTAGGGTGATCGGGTTTTATTGTATAAGGTTCATTGGTAGGGAATTGGTTTTCCTAATCTTATTACTAGGTATATCATTATTTTACTATACACTCTATCAGTCCAGATCGCCATTAGTATATGGTATTGATGGACCATATTATCTAATCCAGATCGATTATATTAGGAGTACTGGAGGCATGTACTATGGTGATCCACCATTAACATTCTATGTCCTATACCTATTCTACCTGGTCTTTGGGGATTCCATGGCTGCTGTAAAGATTGGTAGTGTATTCTTTTCATCTCTAACGGTCATACCATTGTTTATGTTGGTTAGGAGACGCTATGGACTGGAGCCTGCTATGGTCTCTACACTATTATACATATTCTCACCACATATCATCAGGCTTATGGGTGATTTTGTAAAGAATACATTTGGCCTACTATTCCTGACAATATACCTGTACTTTATGATGTTATGGTTTAGGGAGGGCAGGGTATCCTATCTAGTATTTACCGTAGTAGCTCTCATCTTGACTGGTTTAACACATATTCTAGCATTCGGTATACTAATGATATATACACTTGTATATCCATTAGCAATGTATATTAGTGGTAGAGGTAAGGGTTTATTAAAGGCCTCAATACCACTTATAGTATCAATAGCATTATTCACCATAATATCATATACGCTATACCCATTCTACTTTAGCGACTTCAATAGAATACAATCGTATATAGGTAGTATTCTAACAAAGGATCTAGAGTACCAGGTAGGACGTCCAAGACCTTCAGGACCTAGTCTATGGAATCTACTGACCTACCTGATCACACCATTAGCTCTACTAGTAGCATCTACACCACTAGTACTACACGGGCTTATAAGGAGGAAAATTGATCAACTATTGTTCTCCTCATACATAGTACTACTCATACTACTAAATCCATTGAGTAGTAGTGGAGTATTCTTTAGATTCACACTATCATCAATAATACCATCAGCACTAATCCTAGCATACATGATCAGTAGGTATAAAGGATATCTAGAAATAGCATCCATAACCCTACTCATACTAGCACCAACGATCACACTATCACTACAAGTAGCAACAACATGGGGACCCACAATAACACTAGATGAATACAGGGAGTTAGTGGAGGCTAGTAAGTATGTAGTTACTGATAAAAGCTCATATGCACGATCAATAGGTATTACGAGATATTGGCTTGAATACGTGGTTGGCCCGGATAGGGTTGTTAGGAAATCAGTTCACCCAACTGGTACACTATACATATTTATATCTAAGGATAGAGTAGAACCCCTACCACCACCTAGACCCTTTGAGGAAATAGTTTTTGATGGAGAACATATACAGGTTAGGAGGATCACTATTAGAACACTAGAGGATCCTAGGGCATAATATACTAGAGTAGAGTCTTATGTACTCTTCATCAACAATGCATAGTAGAACCCAATAACACCATGACGGTGTGGCCAAGCCCTCATTGTTGGAGATAGGATCTTTGATTGTGTAAATGGTTCTTTCAACTCTACAACTCTTACACCACTATATTCTTTCATAAGCCTAGATACTACATACTCGCCCTCCCATGGTAGGACACTACATGTGGTATATAGTAGGAGTCCTCCGGGACGTAATAGCTTCCACCCGGTCTCAAGGATCTCATGCTGTAGCTTGGATAGCTCCTCAACATCAGAGCCACGGTATCTCCAACGTGCATCTGGGTTACGGGCTAATGCTCCAGTAGTACTACATGGGGGATCAACTAGTACACGATCCATTGAGTTAGCACCAAGTACATGGAGGGCCTCCCTAGCATCCATTACATAGACTCTGACAGCTTTCCCAGTACCTGTTCTCTCGAGGAGTAGCTGGAGCCTCTTAACCCTGTCACGATAGATCTCGAATGAATAAATCCTTGATCTAAGCCTTGTCCTCTCAGCAATATATGTTGTTTTACCACCTGGTGCTGCACAAAGATCAGCTATCTCCATATCCTCATGTGGATCAAGTATTTCTACAGCAACCATACTCGATTCATCCTGTGGTACTAGAATACCTGTCTCAACAAGTCTAAGGATCTCATGTCCAAGGCTCCCATAGATCCTTATGGCTTGACTACTATACTGTCCGGGCTCCACATGGTATCCATGATCTCTCAAATACCTTATTATAGCATTCCTAGAGGCCTTAAGCATATTAACCCTAAATACGTGGGGCAATGGCTTAAGTGTGAAACGTAGAAATTGATCGAGGTCTTCACCTAGGAGCTTAAAAGCCTTATCAAGGGCTTGGTAGAGCTCTGGAGACACCTTATACCTATACATGATCTCTTCTTCCCAACTACCCGGTATCCACTTACTCCTACACAATAGATCAGCTGCTCCCTTAAACTTCATAGCCTTGTCATGTGGGTATTTCTCAAATAATAGTTTCAGACAGTATTTCCTAACTGTCCTCCTAAACCCAGATCCACTCCTAGTATCCAACTGGTATATGTAGGCTATTGTTCTAAGAATACTCCTAATAAGAGGATCGGTCTTATCTAGACTTATCCCTGTTATAGCATGTACTATATGGTCTATAAGGCCCTGATTCCTAAATATATTGTATACGATCCCAGAGATCCTTCTATCAAGATCGGTACCTGCAACCCGGTATCTACTAAGCGATCTCCTAATGCTCTCCTGAATAGGCTTGACTTTCTCACCCAAGTAGACAGCATATACTATAGCGTATACAAGTCTCTTCCACTGACTAGCCATAACCTATTCACTAAAATGGGTTTCTTAAAAGTATATTAAATACTTAGACCAGCTTGGCTAAGCCTATGCATGATTACCCGTCGATCCTCTTCAGGCATGAGGTTTATGGTTTTAAGTAGGAGCTTCCGATCAATTGTCTTAAGCTCCCTAATATAATCCGTTAGCTTATCAATATCAACACCTTGTCTAGCCTTAAGGACAAGGTATTCCTCTGGACGAATAAGCTTTATCTTAACTCCCTTCACACTAATCGATCTAGGTGATCTAATGATCTCCTCTGGTATGTAGATATCGAAGATGTTCTCATAAAGTTCCAAGGGTATCTCCTTATCACCTACACGAGCTATAAGCTTTGGTGTACCAGCCTCTGTTGTTGTATAATCCCACTTCTCCCTCTCAGCAATATCTATGAATACCTGCTCATCAACTATGACACTAGGCTCAATCACATATAGATCAACGTCTCCAGATAACTCCTTCCTCCTAAGAGCTAACTGTATAACCGTATCACCTATAACCACGTAGTCAACACCATAATCAGACAATTTACCTAGAACAACTGCTAGCTCATCAAGTGTATAGGGCATGGCCTACACCATGGGATAAGCTTTTTATCTAGGCTATGATACAGTTATAAACTAAGCCAAATCCTTAAATAATCTATCGTATAACTGATCGGTATATGGTAAATAGATATAATCCTTGGATAAGAGTTATGATATAGATGGTAGGTGGTACGTAGCCTTTATGATTACTTAGTAGATGGTGGTACAGCTATGGCTGTTAAGATAATAGATACCACGTTACGTGATGCACACCAATCACTACTAGCAACGAGGTTTAGGACAAGAGATATGCTCCCAATAGCAGAGATCATTGATGATGCTGGTTTCTATAGTCTAGAGGTATGGGGTGGGGCAACATTTGATGCAGCCATTAGATATCTACGTGAGGATCCATGGGAGAGGCTGAGACTGATAAGAGAGAGGGTGAGGAGGACAAAGCTACAGATGCTACTACGTGGCCAGAACCTTGTGGGATACCAGCATTACCCGGATGATGTTGTTGAGAAATTTGTTGAACTAGCGTATAAGAATGGTATAGATATATTCCGTGTATTTGATGCATTGAATGATCCACGTAACATGAGGACTAGTATCCGGAAGGCTAAAAAGCTTGGAGCAATTGTTCAGGGAGCAATATGCTACACCATAAGCCCCGTACACACGATCGATTATTATCTAAAGTTTACTGAGGAGCTATTGGCTATGGAGGTTGATGTAATAACGATCAAGGATATGGCTGGAATACTCGATCCATTTACAGCCTATGAGCTTGTCAAGTCTATTAAGGAGAGGTTTAAGGTGCCGGTAAACGTTCATACACACTCTACCTGTGGTATGGCCGTAGCAACCTATCTAATGGCTGTAGAGGCTGGTGCAGACTATATAGATACAGCTATAAGTCCACTAGCATTTGGTACAGCCCAACCCGGTATACAGACTGTGTACCATGTACTCCCTAGGGATAAGAGACCAAGTATCAATATAGAGGTCGTAGAAAGGATCTCTAGGTATCTAAGGAAGGTTATTGATGAAAAGTATTCACACCTACTAAACCCACGTATACTACTCCCTAACCCAGACGTGATCATACACCAGATCCCTGGTGGGATGTTTTCAAACCTAATAGCTCAGCTACGTGAACAAAATGCACTCGATAAACTCGATCAGGTATTGGAGGAAGTACCTAGGGTTAGAGAGGATCTTGGGTGGCCTCCTCTAGTGACCCCATTATCACAGATCGTGGGTACACAGGCTGTATTGAATGTATTGTTTGGCAGGTATAAGGTGATTGCTAAGGAGACACGAAACTATGTTAAGGGAATGTATGGTAGGCCTCCAGCACCCATTAAGAGAGAGATTGAGGATTTGATCCTGCGTGGTGAGAGGAAGATTGGTGTAAGACCAGCAGATCTCCTTAAGCCAAGGCTTATGGTGTGTAGGAGGGAGGTTGAGGAAATGGGTTATCTCCTGAAGGAAGAGGATGTACTAACATACTGTCTATTCCCAGAGGTTGCTAAGGAGTTTTTCAGGCTTAGGAGTGAGGGGAGGATTGAGGTTATTGAGAAACCACCTATGTATAGGAAGGTTGTCACAGTAGTTATTGATGGTAGGGAGTATAGGGTGGGTGTTGAGGGAATAGATCTTAAGGCTATAGCACTTACCTCAACACCATTGATTACTACTCCACAGTCTATTTCCCATCCAGTAGCTGTTGAAAGGGAATCGGGTGAGGAGGCTGTTGAGGGTGAGGTTATAAGAGCTCCAATGACTGGTAAGGTTCTCAAGATCCATGTTAAACCGGGAGATCATGTTAGGAAGGGTGATAAGTTGATAACCTTTGAGTCTATGAAGATGGCTACAGACATACTTGCACCAAGGGATGCAGAGATCGTTAAGATACTTGTTAAGGAGGGTGATAGGTTTGAGGCTGAACAACCACTCATAGTGATCAAGTAGTTCCTTGTAGGAGGGGTGCTTAGGCAGTGGATCCAATAGATCTATCTAGGGTATTGAGTGAGAATATAGGCTTACTCCATATAACAGTTGGGAATATAGTCATGATCTGTGTGGGGCTTCTACTAATTTATCTAGCTATTAAGAAGAACTATGAGCCACTAATACTGTTGCCCATAGGTGCTACGGCAATACTTGTAAATATACCGTTGCAGACGCTAACCCAGCCTCCACATGGGCTACTCTACCTGGTTAAGACATACCTTATAGATACAGAGATCGTGCCACTACTAATATTCCTTGGACTAGGTGCTATGACCGATTTCGGCCCAATGATCGCTAATCCTAAGTCCCTCTTACTGGGTGCTGCTGCACAAATTGGTGTATTTGTTGCGTTTGCTGTTGCTGTACTACTGGGTTTCAATGTTAGAGAGGCTGCGTCCATAGGGATCATAGGTGGAGCTGATGGACCCACGACAATATATTTGACCGTGAAACTAGCTCCCCACCTGCTAGCAGCTAATGCTGTAGCAGCATATTCCTACATGGCCCTAGTCCCACTGATCCAGCCACCAGTGATCAAGGCATTGACTACCCGTGAGGAACGTAGGATTAGGATGAGGCAGCTCCGCCCAGTTAGTAGGGTTGAGAAGATCGTTTTCCCCATAGCTACAATGGTTGTAGTAGGGTTTCTCGTGCCTTCGGCAATACCTTTGGTAGGGATGATTATGATTGGTAACTTGTTTAGGGAGTCAGGTGTTGTTGAGAGATTGTCTAAGGCTGCTAGTGAGGAGCTAATGAATATTGTCACGATATTCCTTGGACTAGGTGTTGGGAGTACTATGAGAGCAGATCTATTCCTAACACCAGCTACACTAAAGATCATTGGTCTTGGAGCACTAGCGTTTGCATCGGCAACAGCTGCTGGAGTAGTATTTGCCAAGATAATGAACTTGTTTGCTAAGGAGAAGATAAATCCCATGATCGGTGCTGCAGGCGTTAGTGCTGTACCCATGAGTGCACGTGTTGTACAGAGACTAGCTAGTGAAGAGGATCCCGGTAACTATATACTCATGCATGCAATGGGGCCTAACGTAGCTGGTGTCATAGGTACTGCTGTTGTTGCAGGTGTATTCCTATCACTACTAGGCTAGGAGGCTGGTGTCGATGAACATATCATCCAATACCACGGCACCACCCGATCCATGGACTGTATCGGCTATAGGGGTAGCCATGGTATTCACGGTACTAGCACTACTAGCAATCATAATAGCATTGATGCCGAGGCTACTCATTAGAAGACAACCAGTACACGAAAAACCAGCTGTGGAGGAGAAGGAAATACCTAGGACCATGGAGAAAGCCTTGGGAAGCGAAGAACTAGCACTAATAACAACAGCAGTAACAGCATACCTAGAATACAGGGCCAAGGCCCTAGAGAAAAACCCACTAATAAAACAATACCCAGCCCTAGCAAGACTACTACCACTAGCAGGAATAACATTCAAAGCAAAACTAAAACTATCACTAGGAGGAAGCGAGAAAGAAGTAGAGGTAACAGAAGAAACACCCGGAACATACAAGGTAAAAATAGGCAGAAAAACATACCAAACAACAATAAAACCCCCAGAGGAAAAACTAGAAATACACCTAACACAACAAATAAACAAATGAAGCCGGGGTGGCCGAGCGGTCTAAGGCGGCGGGCTGCAGTGGACTAGAGAAAAACCGCCCATCCACAGAAACCCGCTTATCCGCGGGTTCGAATCCCGCCCCCGGCTTCATATTTCTATCTACCTTTAAAAGTAGGGTATCCTGTGCCTTGTTTATATCTGATTCTTCTTTTGTCTTGGATATGGTTTGATGGCTGGGGGGTCTATGGTTTCTGGTTATCTGGGATGGTGTTTTTTATTATTTTATTCTCACTTGATCTATAGGACATTGTTTCTTATTTCTGGTCTATAGAGTTTGGAGGTCGGTATTATTAGTGTTTATCTGGCAATTAGTAATTGGTGATTGGTAGATGCTTATTAAGAGGAGGATTAATGCAGGTCATGTGTATCTTGGTAGAAGTGTACTGGAGGCTCCTCGGATCAGGGATGGTGATGAGGTGTATATTGAGGTTAGGGGTGATGTAGTTATTATAAAACCTGTTGGGGGTGTTGATAAGGATACATTGGAGTTGATCAAGATGCTGGAGGAGACTAGGGCTTATGGTGGTCATGTAGACTATTTTGAAGAATATGATTATGGGGATCTGGGTGGATGAATTGAATATATTTATTGATACACAGTTGTGGGTTTATGCATTTAAAAAGCCTAGGAAGGATGCATTTACTGATAGAAGTGAATATGATAAGGCTCATCAAATGCATATTAAGGCAAATAAGTTTATACGTGATGCACTATTAAATCACACAATATATATTACCACACATCAGTTAGCTGAAATATTTTCACGCTTTAGCGTTTAGAGGAATTAAAGTGAGTAGGAGTGAAGCATTAAAAGTAATTGAGAAACTATTGAGAAGTTCTAAAACAGTAATAGTAGATGTTGAAAGAAAGCATTACAAGGAAGCACTAGAACTGAGTAGCTTATCTGGGATACATGTATGGGATTACCTATGCATACTACCGCTAAAGGAAATCATAGATATAGACTATACAAACGATCAACACTTCTCCACCCTACAACAAAAAGCCTAGTGCCTAAAATAGATAATCCCTTAGGAGAATGGATACCTATATAGGTATTTCCAGGAAATAACTATTCTCAATCCCCTAGTACTATGGATATAATATGGTGTAGCCATAATCTACTATAGACTTGAGATAGGTAGGTGTGTATAGATGGTTTTGGAGGGTGTACGTAAGGCTCTATCGAGATTCCTTAAGAGTGACAAGGAGTATCGTGAGGCTGTAAAACAGTTTATCAAGGATCTCCAGAAGGAGCTTATAAGAGCTGATGTCAATGTAAAAGTGGTTTTCGAGCTTACAAAGAGGATCCGTGAACGAGCACTTGAGGAGCAGCCTCCACCCGGTATTACCCGGAAGGATTGGCTAGTGACTATCGTCTATGAGGAGCTGACAAAACTATTTGGTGGAGAGAAAACACCTAGTGTAAAGCCTCCACGGAAACCATGGGTTATACTACTCGTTGGACTACAGGGCTCTGGTAAGACTACTACAGCTGCAAAACTAGCCTACTACTACAAGCTTGAGGGTTACCGGGTCGGCCTTGTAGCAGCTGACACCTATAGGCCTGCAGCCTATGATCAGTTGAAGCAACTGGGTGACCAGATTGGTGTACCGGTCTATGGAGAACCAGGTAGCAATGATGCTGTAGCTATTGCAAGGAATGGTGTCAAGTTGTTTAAGGAGAAGGGTTTTGACATAATAATAGTTGATACAGCTGGACGGCACCATCGTGAAGAGGATCTTCTACAGGAGATGAGGGATATAGCTAGACAGATAAACCCTGATGAGGTAGTACTGGTTATTGATGCAGCTATTGGTCAGCAAGCCTATAGTATAGCCCGGAAATTCCATGAGTCAACACCAATAGGCTCCATAATAATTACTAAGCTAGATGGTACAGCTAAGGGTGGCGGTGCATTATCAGCTGTAGCAGCTACTGGTGCAATTGTAAAGTTTATTGGTACTGGTGAGAAAGTTGATGAACTAGAGGTTTTCCGTCCACCCAAGTTTGTAGCACGTATACTTGGTATAGGGGATATTGAGGGTCTTGTTGAGAGAGTCCGTAGGGTTAAGGTGGAGTTTACAGAGAAGGATCTTGAGGAAATGCTCTCTGGAAAACTCAATATGAGGCTTATATACAAACAATTGATCAGTATACGTAAGCTCGGTCCACTAAGAAAGATCCTACAAATGATCCCTGGTTTTGGTCTAAAAATACCTCTTGACATAGACCTTAGTGCTAAACAGGCTGAGGTTAAGATGAAGAGGTGGCTTGCAATAATAAATTCTATGACCTATGAGGAGCTCGATAACCCAGAGATCATTGATAGGAGGAGGATGAAGAGAATAGCTCTTGGAGCAGGTGTTGAGGTTGAGGATGTCCGTGAACTACTTAAGCAATACCATACTATGAAGAAATTACTCCGGCAGCTTAGGAGGAGAAAGGATCTACTGGATAAACTGAAGCTTGGAGCTCTACATTGAAGCCTCCAACCAGGACCTTTCTATACTACATAGATGATCCATGTATAGAATACGATCTCATGTCCCATATACTACTCAACACATTCATTGTATCACATGGTATAAGGGTTGATACAAGACTATACATTGTATCTAGGAAACATACATACATGATCGATGGGTATGAGTTAAGGCACCTATATCCACAGGAAAGTAGTTTGAGGGGGTTCTCTAAGGCTATCTTCTGTAGAAATAAATTGTTACCGGGAGTACATATAGATCATTCTCTCAAGAGTGTTGGTGATAAGGCAGCCCTAATGCATCCTTCACATAATGGCTTATCTGTACTGGATAAACCCCCTGATCATTATAGTGGGTTCTATATAATCCTTAATAACCCTGATTATTTCAATAATATGTTTCCCACCAATACACCTAGGATACACATTAAGATACCCAGAGGTTTATCAATAAGCTCTACTATAACGATAATAAACTATGTCCTAGATACATGGTATGGTGCAGTAATTAGGAGGAAGGGTGAGGTAATTGTTTATAGAGCTTGGAGATAGGCTACTGGAGTCTGTGGAGAAGATATTACTGAAGTACCCGTTATGTGATCATTGTCTTGGTAGACTATATGCTAAGCTAGGGCATGGGCTAGGGAATAATGAGAGGGGCTATAGTCTAAAGCTTGTACTAGCCATGGAGCTACATAGGATTGTGAGAGAGGATAGGGAGAAATACAAGGATCTATTAAGGGTCTTGGCTGAGAATGGAGGTGGTCCACTAGCTAAGCTCTATGAACACCTATATGGTGTAGATATTGACTGGAAAGGATGTATTTTATGTGGGAATATACTTGGACACAAGTTTTTCATGGAATTAGCTGAAAAAGCTGTAAAGGCTATTGAGGAATATAGGGCTACGAGTTTCCTCATAGGAGTAACTATTGATCGTGAGCTTCAGCTAAGGGAGATCGAGATAGCTAGTGAATCTGGTCTAGAGTATAGTGAGTCTATTAAGAATGAGATTAAACGTGAGGTAGGCAAGATCGTTAGGAATATGGCTGGTATAGAGCCTGATTTTAGTAGGCCGGATATAGTCATAATATTTGATCTAATGGGGAACTATAGTGTTGTTGTGAATCCAGTGTTATTGCTGGGTAGGTATTGGAAGCTTGCCCGTAACATATCTCATGTACCATGGGTTAGTAGAGGTGTTAGAAGGTATCCATATTCTATTGAGGAGTTCTTTAATGATTCCCTAAGGGATGTCTATGAGGCTGAGAGGATAGTATTGCATGCTAGTGGTAGGGAGGATGTTGATGTACGTATGCTTGGGACTGGTAGACCCATGGTTTTGGAGGTTAAGAATCCACGCATACGGCTTGTTGATCGGGATCTATTGAATGATCTCATAGTATCCAGTAGGGTTAGGGGGGAGATTATAGGATATGCATCCCGTAAGGACATAGAGTTGCTGAAGATGGAGTTGTCTAGGAAGGCAAAGATCTATAAGGCCCTTGTATACACAAGCGATCCTATTGATAACGGTAAGCTTAGAGCTCTAGAGGAGTTCTTCAGAGATCGTGTGGTTAAGCAGTTAACTCCAAGGAGGATACTGTATAGGAAGAGGGAGAGGCTAAGGACTAGGAAGGTCTATGAGGTAAAGGCTAGGCTGATCAGTAGGAGGTTGTTTGAGGCATTGATAAGATGTGATGGTGGACTGTATGTTAAGGAGCTTATATCAAGTGATGAGGGTAGGACAACACCTAGTTTTACAGAGGTACTGGGTACAAATGCGTATTGTGTGGAACTAGATGTTATTGGTGTAGAGAACCCATTGATCAGTGTCTAGAGAAAAACATTTAATATAAGAATATAGTGATATGCTGATTATAGCGTCTAGTATGGTGGTTGGGGCTGGAGAGAGATGGTTAAGGCACCAAAGGGTTTTAGGCATAGAACTAGGAAGTTGTTAAGGAAACATATTAGGGAGAGGGGGGCAATACCACCACTAAGCCTACTGTTACACGAGTACAAGGTTGGAGATAAAGTACATATAAAGATCAACCCGGCTATACATAAGGGTATGCCTCATAGGAGATACCATGGTAAGACAGGCACTATTATTGGTAAGAGGGGTAAGTGCTATATTGTAGAGGTCTACCTTGGTGATAAGAGGAAAACCATTATCGTGAGACCAGAACATATTAGACCAGCTAAACAATAGCTATTTTATACATAATAAACACCTAGTCTATATGGTGGGTAAAGCCTTGTCTACAGAACTTGATGTAGAAATTCTAGAGGAGAAGCACATACCTAATCCAGTAGCTAAGGAGTTGTTAGAGAAGGTTGTACGTATGCTGGAAGCTAGTGGCTATACACCAACAATGCTGATACACAAGACACTAGACTATCTAAGGAAACACTCCAAGATGAACTCTGATCGTGCAGTAGCTCTCGATAGAGAACTTGATGCCTTCAATCTAAAGCCCGAGACAAAGATCATGATCATAAATATATGTCCAGAAACACTTGATGAACTAAGAACACTACTTGTCCTTGAGGAGAGACTTATAGAGACTGAAGAGGCTAA